>LFRZ01000131.1:1888-40233 GCA_001513025.1 Gammaproteobacteria bacterium DTU037 | reverse complement strand
GCCGACAGTGTTTTTATTAAACCAGCAAGCCAGCGAGGATCCACCGACAAAGGCAAAGACAGTTCAGTTTGCTGAAAGCGTAACGTCAACGATGTGTCAAAGCTTACCGCCGAGTTGCAGGACGACCGACTCTGCACTTGAACAAAAGCAGGCTCAGACTGAGCCTCCAATAACTCACGGCGGCGTTTGCTAAAATAGGCAGGATTTAAATTGTGCTCTGCACAGAATTCAACTTGGCTTTGCCCACTCTGCTCAAAGACTTCGATAAGCTCCAACCACTGCGCTGTGTTGCGATATTTACGACTCATAAATCACCTCGATTATTTAAACGAGTAATCTACGGCACGGGAAAAGTGCTAGCTATGTGTGGTTGCTGTTACGCTTACCTTTAAACGCGTCATCATTGAAGCATCCATGCCGCCAAACTTGGTACGCCACTTGTAGAAGGTTGCACTGCTCATGCCATGCTCACGGCACAACTCTGGAACAGGTACGCCGTTTTCGGCTTGCTTTAAGATCGAGAGGATTTGGCTGTCGGTAAATCGTGATTTTTTCATGCAAAATCTCCTTGCATATAGCTTATGGAAAATTCTACTTATGAGCACGGTTATTTTTCGGGGGGATTACCTTATAGATAAAGCAAGTGAGTTTAAAGAATAAGTTTAATAAAATATTTAGCAGTAGTGAACTTGCTATTTGTGTAAAAATAAGAAGTTGAGTTGTAGATATGATTTTTAAGGGTTTTTGAACTGATAGTTTTTATAATTATAGTTGGACAGAGTTTTGATTGTATGCGGGATTGTATTCTAATGGTTTAAGTTTATATTAAGATTTTTTATTTTTAATTTGATATTCCACTTGCTCAGTACATGAGAAATGTCTCTTTCGCTTACAGAGGGATATTTTTCTTTAAGGTTTTCTACAGATTTATCAACCCAAACCGAGCTTGCTGCATTATCAAATTCGTTTTCATATCTGTAAGCCGCATTAAGTAGTTCAATGATAAATTGACGATATTTTTTCTCTACTGTAAGAACAAATAATTTATTAAATAGCCTAGTTGTTGCTGGAGGCTTAGGGATTTTATCAGTTACTTTAAACGTATCATTAAGAGCTTCTTGAAAACAGGGTGCTTCTTTATGCTTACTGTACCAATGCTGTACTTTTTTACGAAATATTTCTTTTCTACTCCAGTAGTGATGTATGAGCTCTGTACACTCCACAGATTCAATGTTTTTCTGGCTAACAGCTAAGGCAAGAGCAAGTTCTTCTAATGTATATAAATTAGGTAGTTGCGAGTAAAGAGAGTCGATTATATTTATTGTGTCTTGTAGAGTGTATTTTGTTTTGTTATTTATGCCGATAACACCAGAATTAAGATGAACAAAATTCCCTTTTAATAGGTCGTGTTCAGTAAGTACGGCTCGTGTATCACCGCTTATGCTGTCTTTTGACAAGGTTTTTTTACTATTGCATAGTAGATTGTTTTCTTTGATTTTATCAAACAGATATTTCGGGCTTTTTTTAAAAAATGTATCAGTATCAATTAATATTGTTTTTCTATACTTGTCTGCAGTCTCATACACAACAGCTGGTTTCAGTCTGAAATAATAGTTAATTTCGCCATACCAATCTTTATTTATTGGGTGAACTTGCACAGGTAAGTTTTTGTAAAATTTTGGGTTGTCTGTGTAAACATTAATATCAAAGCAAAATTCAGGTGTTTCTAAGTTTCTAGCAATAGCGCTTGTGATACTAAAAAAAGCTTCTATTTGATAGTTCTCATCACCAAAAACAATATAAATTAATTGATTATCTTTCATTCCTTGAATAGACCTTGTTTTATGTGTTTTGAGTTAGATTTTTTTTAGCCAGTGTGTGTCTTTTGGGTCCCGAAACATATGCTCTTCATTCCTCTTGCGCTGCCACTTACTCAATGGCCTACGGAAAATTTTCATATCCGAAATATCAATCAAGCCAAGTTCGTCGTCAGGGGTAAGGACGACATTGCCCAGGTGAATGGAGCGAAAGTACACGCCGAGGTCTTGGATGTGGTCAACAAACTTTAAAAAACGTTCGCGCAAATCGTCAGGGTACTCGGCGTCACCACTGTGTAGGTCACGCAAGGTGGTGCCAGGTAGCGGATGATAATGCACGCCATCACGCTCAATACTGGGGATGCGGTACACCTGGATAATCTTTGGACAAGGGATGCCCAGTTCTTCGAGCTTTTTCGCGTTATCAGCAAAGCGCTGCGCATAGGGCCAGATTGTGGCAGAGGTAATTAAGCGCTTGCGGCGGAACAGTTTTAAAAACGTGCCGTCTTGCAAAATCATGACTTTATCGCCAAAGCCGTCTTGCTCAATGACTTTGCAGTTTTCGCGGAGGGCTAAATAGTCAGGGTGATCGAGTTTGAGCATGCGTGACCTTAAATAATTGAGTAGGTTATCTTACCTGAAACAGTATTATTGAGCATCTTTGAGTGCACGTAACATGAGGTTAAGCTCGTTTTTCCAGTCGCTTTGCGTAATGTTCAATTGCTGGTTGAGTTTGCTATTGTCTAAAACAGAATAAGCAGGGCGTTGTGCTGGGGTGGGATAGTCGCAGGTTTTGATAGGCGTTAATTTAGGCGCTTTTTCTATTAAGCGTAGTGTGACCGCTTGTGCAAAGATCTCTGCAGCAAATGCGTACCAACTGCAGGTCGGTGCTCCGCTGAAATGGTAGGTGCCCCACGCACAACTGCCACTGCTCTGGTACTGCTGAGCAATCTGCCATAGTGCTTGTGCGATGCTGCGTGCGGATGTGGGGCCGCCAACTTGGTCGCTGACGATGTTCAACGCATCACGTCCTTGAGCAAGACGTAACATGGTTTTTACAAAGTTATTACCGTGCAGGCCAAATACCCAGCTGGTGCGTAAGATGATGTGCTGTGCACAGCACGCATTAATGGCCTGTTCGCCAAGCCATTTGCTCGCGCCGTATACACTATTCGGGGCAGGGGTATCTTGCTCCGTATAAGGTTGTGTCTGCTGGCCTGAAAAAACGTAATCGGTAGAGATATGCAGTAGGGGACAGTTCTGCTGTTGTGCGGCTTTTGCGAGGTTTTCGGCGCCGAGGTGATTGACTGCATGCGCGCGCATGCTATCACTTTCGGCTTTATCCACAGCAGTATACGCGGCAGCATTGATAATCAATTGTGGTTGTAATGTCTGCACCACAGTCATCACTTGTTGCGCATTACTGATATCTAATTCTTTTGAGCCAAGGCCATGCACTTGCCAGCTTGCTGGCGCTAAATGCATCAGCTCCTGGCCAACTTGGCCTTGTGCCCCAGTAATTAAAACTCGCATAACAATGCAGCCTCTGTTTCGTGATTGGGTATGTTGCTCATTCAAGTCAGCAGCAAAAAATATCAGTCAGTTTAACAGACTGTGATCGGTGCGGGTTAGGTTGGCGGGTGATCTGGGTAAAGAGCGTCGCTTGGCTGTGCTAGAATTGCTTTTTTATGCGGCTGGAGCCACTGGGATTATGTTGAGCTATTTTCGTCTGTACCGTGAGCGTGGCTGGCATCCGATCAGTGCTGAAGAGTATCGTGCGGCGTGGTTACGCTGGGGCGGTAGTGTCGCGACACACCCTGATGTAGTGCAACGCTTATCTGATTTGGCGGGAATTACTGTAGGTTATTTGGGCTGTTCGGACAATGGTGTGTTACAGGCGGCAATACCCACGTGGGGAAGGCATTTAGCATTAGCCAAAGATGTTCTCAAACAACAGAAGAAGCGTAGTGTATTCGATTTAGGTAATGCTGAAATTATTCTTCCACAAGCGCCTGACTCAACGATCGTCTTGCGCCATAAAGCGCGTTATATCTCGGAGTTACACGCACAACGTATTTCTACCCTGAAAGAGCAAAAAGAAGGACTGGCACTGGCCCGTGAGCCAGAGCAGTACAGTAAGAAATTTCGCTATAATCAGCGTCGCGAACAGCGCTTATTGGAAGAGCAGGGCGGCGTGATTATTCCGGTGGACACCTTGTCAGCTGTTGATCAGGCACAAATGTATACTGCTCTATTTGAGAAGCGCTGGGGTTTTGCTGTGCCCGGTAAAGAGTATCTCGCTGATGTGTTTAGTTTATTAGGCGAGTTTATGACCGGCAGCTTTATTACTATTAATGATGTGCCAGTCGCCTTCCAAGTACTGTACCGCGTCGAAGCGCCAGAGTGGATTAGTCTTGAATACATCAATGGCGGTGTCGATACGGATTACAATTCGCTCAGC
Source organism: Gammaproteobacteria bacterium DTU037 (assembly GCA_001513025.1). GTDB lineage: Bacteria > Pseudomonadota > Gammaproteobacteria > Pseudomonadales > Pseudomonadaceae > Denitrificimonas. Next base: position 35,955 of record LFRZ01000131.1, on the reverse strand, counting down.
CCTGGCAGTGTTTTAAGTTTTGTTAATACGCAAAACGAATGGCAACATGCGCGTGATCTAGGCAAACCGTTGCGTTACTCTTTTGGCCGCGCCGATCGTGAGTATAAAGACCGTTGGTGCACGCGTGTTGCTGTGTATGAGGTGTCCTGATGTCCGTGCGTAAGCAACAGTTACTCAAGCAACATCGCCGCACTAAACGTCTAGTCATGTTGGTGATTATTGCAAGCTTGGTGGTAGTAGGTTTTACTGCGCCGCTTTGGTTGTTGCCGCCGGTGTTACTGCTGCTGTGGATTGTGCATGAGGCATGGTTTGCTGATCATCTGTTTTATTCGCCGCAAGATGACTATCAATACCGTTTTCCAGAGCATATTCAGCCTCAGAGTGTGCGTAGCGTTAATGGTCGATGGCAGTTGGATATGGAGTCATTGCCTCAGCAAGCGACTGTAATTGTCAAAGTGCAAATCACGAGCTCTTGGCTGGGGCGCTGGTTTGATCCCTATATTTGTGTCGGTAATGATCAGCAAACCTTTGAGCGCGGCGCGCAAGGTGTGCGTTATCTCAATCTGACTGGTCAGGCTGACACGTTAGCGGCTGAAGGCCTGCCCGTGCAGGGGCGTTTTTGTAGCATTGCTACAAATATACAATTGTATATATTTGAGCCGCCCAGCCCCGTCATTGACAATATTATGATTCTTGCGCCACATGCCGATGATGCTGAGTTGGCTGCTTTTGGGCTGTATAGCAGCGCTAAAAATGTCAGTATTGTGACCCTGACGCAAGGTGAAATAGAGGCAGAGCATTATCAGCGCTTAGGCTTATCGCAACAGCAAGCGGCGCAGTTAAAAGGGCGTTTGCGTACGTGGGATAGCATGGCGATTCCGTTGTGGGGTGGCGTGCCGCAGGCTCATTGTGTGCAGCTCGGTTATTACTGCATGCAGTTACCGAATATGGCCAAGCAGCCCGATCTGCCCTTTGCTTCTAAGCAATCTGGTGAAGCAGATATCCGTAGCGCGCGTCAGTACAATGCGATGCAGCTGCCTGCGGATGTTACGGGTGTGCCAACTTGGCAGAATCTAGTGGCTGATCTGGCTGCCTGCTTAATGTATTTCAAGCCTGATGTAGTGGTGATGCCGCATCCAGAGATTGATCCGCATGCTGATCATATTGCCACCACGCAAGCATTGTTTCAGGCGCTAGAGCAGAGTGACTGGCGGCCACAGCGTTTGTTTTTGTATGCCAATCATTTACACGACAATGATCGCTGGCCGATGGGTCATGCTCATACTGGTGTGGCGCTGCCACCGGCAATGCTTGAATTGCCCGCTGATGGATTGTTTAGTTATGTCCTCAGTGATCAGCAGCAACTAGATAAAGCTATGGCATTGTTAATGCAACATGATCTGCAGCCAGCGCCGCCGTTTAAACAGCGTGTGCGCCGAATGATTCAGCAGTTACTCACCGGGCGTCGTTGGCCAAAGACCGGTGATAATGAGTTTTTACGCAAAGCGGTGCGCAAGCATGAGCTGTTTTGGGTGCGTGATTGCATTGAAAAAGAATAACTGATGGCTTTGGCCTTGCGCTGTCCGCTGCTCAGAAGACAGTGCTTATTGCCCGTCACGCAAACTTGGTAGCAATTGATCTTTGGCGGATAATAAAGGAGTCTTTATTGGCCAAGGAATATTGATATCTACATCGTTCCAAATAACCCCGCTCTCATCTGTAGGGTCATACAGCTCAGTGCATTTGTATTGGAAATCAGCCACGTCACTGAGCACGCAAAAACCATGCGCATAGCCTGGTGGAATCCACAGCTGTAGATGGTTTTCATCATTGAGCTCTAGGCCCACAAACTGGCCAAAAGTTGCAGAGTTTGGATCAATATCTACGGCAACATCATACACCGCACCACGGCTTACGCTAACCAGCTTACCTTGTGGTCGTGTTTTTTGTACGTGCAAACCACGCAGTACCCCTTTTTGTGAGCGAGAGTGGTTGTCTTGTACAAAGGATTGTTCAATACCAATTGATTTATAACGTTCAGCTTGGAAGGTTTCTAAGAAAAAACCACGTGAATCACCAAATACTTTTGGTTGGATAATGAGCACACCGGGTAATGCTGTTTGTTTGATTTGCATGGCTTAAGTACCTGAGGTTTGCGAGACGCTGACGTTGTCTGATTCATTGAGTAATCTAAATAAATATTGACCATAACCTGTTTTATTTAATGCTTGTGCTTGCTGCTGCAGTTGTTCTGCGCTTAACCAGCCATTGCGATAGGCAATTTCCTCAAGACAGGCTACTTTCAGACCTTGCCGTGTTTCAATAGTTTGTACGTAATGGCCTGCTTCCATTAAAGAATCATGAGTGCCGGTATCGAGCCAGGCAAAGCCGCGCCCAAGCAAGGACACATGCAAATCGCCGCGCTGTAGATAGGCGTTATTGATATCGGTGATCTCCAACTCACCCCGTGGGGATGGTTTTACTTGTTTGGCAATCTTAACGACTGAGTTGTCGTAAAAATACAAACCCGTGACCGCATAATTGGATTTAGGTTGTGTAGGCTTTTCTTCGATGGATGTCGCTTTACCGTTTTTATCAAAATCAACTACACCAAAACGCTCAGGGTCGCTGACATGGTAGCCAAAGACGGTTGCTCCTGTTTGACGTTGTACCGCTTGTTTTAAAATGCCAGTAAAGCCATAACCATAAAAAATATTATCCCCTAGAATTAAGCAAACATTGCTGTCTCCGATAAAATTTTCGCCAATAATGAAAGCTTGGGCTAAACCTTCAGGTGAGGGCTGTTCAGCATAACTAAACTCAACACCAAACTGATGGCCATCGCCGAGTAACTTACGAAAGTTAGGCAGATCATCTGGCGTTGAGATAATTAAAATCTCACGGATACCAGCGAGCATTAGCACCGATAAGGGGTAGTAAATCATGGGCTTATCGTAGATTGGCAGCAGTTGCTTAGAGGTTCCTAGGGTGATGGGGTGTAAACGTGAACCAGAGCCGCCCGCTAAGACAATGCCTTTGGTTTTGGGCTGGAGGTGGTTGGATGAAGTATTTTGCATGCGTATTTCGTAAACCTGTATAGAGACTTTGATCGTTACTGTTTTAAATGGATGCTAGAGCAACCAGCATATACTCAAAAATTATATAAAAAATATTGAAATAGAATGCAGCAGTTGCCTATTAAAGCCCAACTGATCCAACCAGTACACTTGATGCACTAACACAATCAGCCAAAACACCGCTTGATAGGAGGCTTTTTTGGTTTTGTGGCGCAGCCACTGTTGCGCGAACAGTGCGCCGGGCCAGCCGCCGAGTAACTCCACTGTATGCAGCTGTTTTTCAGGGGTACGCCACTCGCCGTTTTGCGCAGTGTGCTTATCGTGCCAGTACTGCATGATGCTCACCAAACTCATGCCGAGATAAATCAGCAAAGGCCAGAAGACGCCACTGCGCTCAAAGACTTGCCAAGCACCGAGTGCCGGTGCAGCACAGACGCCGATCAGTAAGGTCAGGGTTCGCTTGATATTCGGCTGGGTCTGGCGCCGTTGCCGATTGCGCGGTGTGTTAGGCGGCGTGGCAGCGCTTAGTTTTTGCCGAATCCTCGGCTGGTCAATGCTTAGCTCTGTGCTGCGCATATGTTCGGCACGTAAGCGGCCTTGTTCATCTTTGCCGGCCACAAAATAAACTGTCTCACCTAACTGTGGACGGTGATCGCCGCGCACGCTGGAAATATGCACGAAGTAATCATGCTGATCTGCACGAATAAAGCCAAAGCCTTTATTGTCACTCCAGCTGCGTAATATGCCCTGTTGCTCCATGCCCAAAGCCTTAGTCAACCACACCCGTGACACGTACGCGACGGCTTACTGCCGGTGCGGCAGCCTCTACTGTGGTGGCAATATGCTCAGCGTAGTACTGATCAATCCAGTTTTTTAGCGCGATCAATAGGCCCAGCACTAAAAATGCACCCGGTGGCAAAATTGCTAGCAAGAAGCCTTTGTAATCGTCAAACACAACAATCTGCCAGTGTTCAGCAATGCTGCCAAATAACAGGTGCATATTGGTAAACAACATACCGGTGCCGAGCAGCTCGCGGCTGGCACCGATAATCACTAACACTAAGGCAAAACCAACGCCCATCATTAAGCCGTCGTAACTGGCGCGCAGCATCGTATTCTTTGCGGCAAAGGCTTCAGCGCGACCGAGAATCACGCAGTTGGTGGTAATCAGCGGAATAAAAATACCGAGAATCTGGAACAGCTCATAGGTGAAGGCTTGCATCAGTAATTCAATGCAGGTGGTCAGCGCAGCAATAATCATCACAAAGACGGGCAGGCGTACTGCGTTAGTGACCGCATTGCGGATCAGTGAGACTGCAGCGTTAGAGCAAATCAACACCAGAGCCGTGGCAATGCCTAAGCCGAGGGCGTTCACCGTTGAGTTACTGGTGCCCAGCAAAGGACACAAACCCAGCAGTTGCACTAAACCTGGATTGTTTTTCCACAAGCCATTGATGGTAATGTCGCGAAATGATGGGTTCATTGGCTCGCCTCGGTGGTCTTTAAATGAGCAAAGAGTTCAGTATGGTTTTGATCAAAATACCGTAGGGCTTTGTGTACTGCAGTCACTACTGCGCGTGGGGTGATGGTGGCGCCGGCAAACTGATCAAATTCGCCATGATCTTTTTTTACTGCCCAACCACCGTCTTTTGGGTTACTGAGACTTTTGCCATCAAAGTTTTTGATCCACGGGCTTTTCGCCAGATCAATACGGTCGCCCAAGCCTGGTGTTTCTTTATGTTGGGTGACCCGCACGCCGCTGAGAGTGCCGTCGGCCATAATACCGATCAACAATTGGATGGTGCCACTGTAACCGTCGGGCGCATTGGCTTGCAGAATCACTGCCGCAGGCTGACCGTTGAGGCTCGCCAGATAAGCTGGAGTGTCTTTGCGATGACCTAATAATGATTCATTTAAGTAGATGACGTGATCCAGTAGCGCGTTATCGTAGCTGTGTGCCGGTAAAATTTCGCCCAATGCACGTACTTGTGCCGCGCGTTCTTCTGCCACGATACGTGACTCGGTGGATTGCTGGGTGATAGCAACCACCGCGACAGTGACAGCAGCAAAGAGGGCAAGCACAAGGCTGTTTTTGAGCATGGAACGGCTGAGCTCTGGCAGCATCGTTATTCTCCCGTCTTAAAGCCGCGCTTGGCGGTGCTGTGTCCATAGGTACGTGGACGGGTGAAGTAATCAATGGTTGGTGCACACAGATTCATCAATAGGATGGCAAAGGCTACGCCATCTGGATAACCGCCCCAAGCACGAATAATGTAAATCAACACGCCGACACCGGCACCAAAGATCAAGCGGCCCTGCACGCTGGTGGCGCTGCTGACGGGGTCGGTGACAATAAAGAAAGCCCCCAGCATAGTGGCGCCACTGAGTAGATGAAACAGCGGTGAGCCATGTGAGTCTGAGCCGCTGCCATTCCAAAATAGCAGGCTCATAATAAAGAGCGCGGCGAGCATACCAAGCGGTGCGTGCCAGCTAAAGAGTTTTTTACGCAGCAAAAATAGGCCGCCAAGTAAGAAGGCAAGGTTGACCCATTCGCTGCTGTAACCGGCAAATAAGCCAAAGGCGGGGTTGCTGTCCCATAGTTCTTGCAGGGTGAGATTGGTGTTGGTCTTTAGGGTATCGAGCACGGTGGCTTGGCTCCAAGCATCGGGAAACGCTTGGCCGAAAAAGACATGCTGTAAGCCAGCGGCCATATCAACGCTGTGCGCGGCAGGCCAAGTGGTCATATCCACTGGGAAAGACACCAATACCACTACGTAGCCGAGCATCGCAGGGTTAAATGGATTTTGTCCCAGACCGCCAAACAGTTGTTTGCCAAATACCACAGCAAAGCCTGTGGCCACTGCGATCAACCACCACGGCGAGTAGGGCGGTAGTGCTAAGGCTAATAACAGGCCGGTGACCAATACGCTGCCGTCTTTCAGAAAGAAGGTGACTGGGCGTTTACGCAAGGCTAGAATCGCCGCTTCAAACAGCAAGGCAAAGCCGCCGGCTAAAATGATATTAAGCAGCGGGCCGAGAGCAAAAAAATAGCTCAGCGCAAGAATGCCTGGCACAGTGGCGGCCATCACCAACAGCATAACGCGCTGAGTGCGATTGGCCCCCTTAGCGTGTGGTGAGGTCATGCGGGGCAGAGTCATCGGTACTCCAAATGTGTTGCAAAGGCTGCGCCGTAAAGCTCAGCTTAGGGTTAATTAAGTTCAGCTAAGCTTTGCTCAGCGTGGGTCAGTTCCGCTTGCAGTGCAGCTAAAGCTTCTGGATCTGCTGCATTGCGTTCTGCTTTACGCAGCGCCGCACGTTTCATCGCCACATCGATCTTGGCTTTTTTTAGCGCTTGTTCAGCGGCGCTCAGTTCTGTTTTGACCGGCTTGTCTGCCACAGTAGGCGTTGTTGCTGTCGCTGTGGCAGCAGTCAGTGCCTGCTTGGCTTGTTCAGCACTAATACGCAGTTGCTCGACTTGGACTTTTAATTCATCAGTGCCATGCGCTTCGAGCTGTTTTTGTGCTTTACGCAGGGCGACTTGTGCCATGCTGGCGGCAATCTTTACGCGTTTAAGCTCATCCTCTGCAGGCTGGCTCGGCGCAGGGGCTGGCGCGGGCATTGCTGCACTGGCCAGTTCTAATGCCTGTTTGGCGTAATCTGCTGCCACACGCAACTGTTCAACCTGTACTTTAAGGGCTTCAGTATCATGCGCTTCTAATTGCTTTTGTGCCTTACGCAGCGCAACCTGCGCCATACTAGCAGCAATTTTTAGGCGCTTAAGCTCATCGTCTGCAGCATCGGCTTTATGGCTGGCGGCATCGGCTTGCGTTGCTTTTTTCGCTTGCTCGGCTTTGGTTTTGGCTAACCGCTCAGCACGTGCGGCACGTTCAGCTTCTTTACGCTCGTCTTCTAAGCGTAAACGCTCTTGGCGGAATTCAAAGCGCTCTTTGGCGTGCTCAGCTTTAATCTGTTTTTGCTCTTGCTCGCGAATATCCGCCTTAGCCGCACGGTAATACTGAACTAAGGGAATACTTGATGGACACACATAGGCGCAGGCCCCACATTCAATGCAATCAAACAGATTGTGTGCTTGCAGTTGCGGATGATCGTCACCCAAGGCATAAAAATGCAACTGCTGCGGCAGTAAGTTAGCGGGGCACACTTCAGCGCAATCACCGCAACGAATACAGGGCAGAGCGGGTGGCGGTGGCGGCAGTTCTGCGTCGGTTGCGGCTAAGATGCAGTTGCTGGTTTTAATAATAGGTGCCGCGGCTGAGGGCAAGGTAAAGCCCATCATGGGGCCGCCCGCAATCAATCTACCCCGTTTGGCTTGCTGTATGCCTGCCAGTTCCAGCAGATGAGCGACCGGTGTACCGATTAAACACTCCACATTCATGGGCCTTTGCAACGCTTGCCCCGTTAGGGTGGTGATTCTCGAAATCAGGGGTTTGCCTTCAATAATGGCATCGTGCACGGCCACTACAGTGCCCACGTTTTGACACAAAATACCCAGTTCTGCGGGTAATTTGGCCGAGGGAACTTCTTGTCCAGTCAAAATCTGAATCAGCTGGCGCTCACCACCGGAGGGGTAAATCGTCGGTAGGGCCACCACATGGTAGCGGCGCGAATCGAGCGCATGGCGTACGGCAGCGATGGCTTCAGGCTTATTGTCTTCAATGGCAATAAGCACATGTTCCGGCTGTAAAATGTGCACCAAAATATCAATACCGAGCATCAGTTGCGCAGTTTTTTCGCGCATCAGCAGATCATCAGCCGTGATATAGGGTTCGCACTCAGTACCATTGATAATCAAGGTCTTGATTGGCTGATGGGCTTTCGGCGTGAGTTTAATCACGGTGGGAAAGCCAGCGCCACCTAGGCCGCTAATGCCTGCTTGGCGTACTTTATCCAAGAGCTTCGTGGCAGAGGCGGCATAAAAATCAGGCACAGGTTCGAGCGGGCACCAAGTCTCTAAGCCATCGGTATCAATCACGATAGCCTCGAGTAATTGCCCAGATACATGCGGATAGGGCTGCGGACCAATACAGCTTACCGTGCCGGAACTGGGTGCATGTACTGCAGCGCTGATCGGGCTGCTTGAGTCGGCAATCAGTTGACCTTTAAGTACATAATCACCCACGTTAACCAACGCTTCGGTGCTGCGCCCTAAATGTTGCAGGAGTGGCACAATCAGCTGCTTAGGCAGCGGCACGCTGTGGATGGGCGATTGATTGGAGAGTGTTTTGCACTGCGGTGGATGCACTCCGCCACGTAACGGATGAATAGGCCAAGTACTCATAGAGCAGACTCCCGATCCGTAGCGATCACAGTGCCAGGTGGTAAGGGGTGTTCCCACTTCCAGGTTTGCAAGGTGCTGGCCACTGGAATCATATCAATACAGTCCACAGGGCAAGGTTCAACACACAGGTCACAGCCGGTGCACTCACTGGCAATCACGCTGTGCATCTGTTTGGCAGCGCCTAAAATGGCATCCACTGGGCAGGCTTGAATACATTTAGTACAGCCGATGCATTCGGCCTCACGAATAAAGGCCACCATTTGTGGTTTTTCGCCTTCGACCGCATCTAATGGCTCTGGCTCGACATCGAGTAATTCGGCCAGTGCCTGAATGGTGGCTTCTCCACCGGGAGGGCATTTGTTGATTTTATCACCGGCGGCAATGGCCTCTGCATAAGGCTTGCAACCTGGGTAACCGCACTGGCCGCATTGGGTTTGCGGCAGTATGGCGTTAATTTGTTCGGCAATTGGGTTGCCTTCGACGCGAAAGCGCACTGCGGCAAAACCTAAAATAGCGCCGAAGATTAAACTTAAGGCAACCAGTGCCGTCACTGCGATAAACACGATGCTCATAGCTTGATCAAACCACTAAAGCCCATAAAGGCCAATGACATCAGGCCTGCGGTCAGCATACCAATGGCTGCGCCTTGGAAAGGTTTGGGCACGTCCGCGATCGCAATACGCTCACGCATGGCGGCAAACAGCACCAGCACTAAAGAAAAACCAATACCTGCAGCAAAACCATTTACGCTGGCCTGAATAAAGGTGTACTCACCGCGATTGGCGTTTAATAAGGCCACACCGAGGACGATACAGTTAGTGGTGATCAAGGGTAAGAAGATGCCCAGTACTCGGTACAGCATCGGGCTGGTTTTATTGACCACCATTTCTGTGAACTGCACCACCACCGCAATCACTAGAATAAAGCTGATGGTGCGTAAAAACTCAAGATCAAAGGGCTGAAGAATGTAGTGCTGCACTAAATAGCTGCAGATCGAGGCTAAGGTCAGAACAAAGGTTGTTGCCAGTGATAAACCTATGGCTGTTTCGACCTTTTTGGAGACGCCCATAAAGGGGCATAGGCCGAGGAACTGAACCAATACGAAATTGTTCACTAAGATGGCACTGACCAAAATAAGTAGGAGTTCGCTCATGGCTAATAATAGTCGACCAACAGTTGTTTAGATGAGGCGTATTATCGTGCAGGTCGATATAGCGTACAAGTCGGACTTATGGCTTCTTTAAGTTCTTTTTGATCTAAGGCTATGGTTTCTTGGTTGAAATAGTAAAAATGGTACTTTTTTTTGATAAGGCGTGACGTTATGACGCAGCTAAATCGGCGTAATGACCTTATCGTTTATTTTTCCTTGTGATTTTTGTGGGATTAGTCCTGTTTTTTTCTTAAAGTCTTGTTTTTATTGAAATAAATAGCCTACCTTTAGACCAAGGTAGGCTGTTCGTCTGCGTAGCAATCTTTACATTAGCACCCTATGTATGTAGCGCTGGGCAGTTTACTGTGCAGTGCTGGATATAGACTCTTTTGCTAGGAACAGTGTTCCAACTGCATCTTTCAGGGTTGAGCGTGAGATATGGATTTTCAGCTGATCCGGAAGCGAGAGACAGACTATAAAAATCACAACAAATGTATACATTCAATACTCAGAGATTAAGCTGAGCGTCTTGAGTTCTGTATGTCAGTGATAACAATAAAACATGCTTGCCGCGCATGCACGGTGGAGCAGGAGAAAAAGAATGCAAGATACAATTGTGGAAAAGGTGCTTAAGCATCCAAAATATGCGGAGCTGGTTCAGCGCCGCACGCGGGTGAGTATGGTCTTTTTTACCATCGCGTTAGTGATCTACTCAGGGTTTATTTTGACCTTAGCCTATATGCCTGATGTGTTTGCCCAGCCTTTAGGTGAAGGCTGGACCATGAGCGTTGGCGTTTTAACCGGTATTTTAGTCATTTTTAGTGCGGTCATTATGATTTCACTCTATGTCTACCTTTCAAATAAGATTTTTGATCCATTACTGGAAGCCATTGTGAGGGACGTAGAATGAAAAAATTTCTATTGAGCACCGCTTTGCTTTCCATGTTCGCGCAACCGGCTTTTGCCGCAACAGGTCAAGCAAACACCTCTGCCATCGTGATGTTCTTGGTGTTTATCGCCGGTACTATGGTGATTACTTGGTGGGCCGCGCGTAAAACACAAACCACATCTGACTTCTATACCGCCGGTGGTGGTATTACAGGTTTCCAGAATGGTTTAGCCATTGCGGGTGACTATATTTCGGCGGCATCCTTCTTGGGTATTGCCGGTATGGTCTATGTCAGTGGTTTTGACGGTATCATTTATGCCATCGGCTTCCTCTTTGGTTGGCCCGTGGTGATGTTCTTAGTGGCTGAGCGTTTACGTAACCTGGGTCGTTTTAACTTCGCAGACGTGACTGCGTTCCGCTTAGAACAAACGCCAATGCGTATTCTCGCCGCCAGTGCTTCACTGTTAATTATTGCGCTGTACCTGATCGCGCAAATGGTTGGTGCGGGTAAATTAATCGTATTGCTGTTTGGTCTTGAGTATAAAATTGCAGTGGTCATTATTGGCACGCTGATGATGATTTACGTGTTCTTCGGTGGTATGACAGCCACCACGTGGGTACAAATCATTAAAGCGGTATTGATGCTCTGTGGCGGTACCTTATTGGCTGCGCTGGTGTTGATGGCCTTTAACTGGAACCCTGATGCCATGCTGGCTGAAGCTGTTAGCGTGCACCCATCAGGTGCAGAGTTGATGGCGCCGGGTGCTGCCGTGAGTAGCAATCCGCTGAATGCGCTATCTCTAGGTTTAGCCTTGGCATTTGGTACTGCAGGTCTGCCGCATATTCTCATGCGCTTCTTCACCGTATCCAGTGCAAAAGAAGCACGTAAGTCAGTGATTTGGGCCAGTAGCTTTATTGGTTACTTCTACCTGCTAACCTTTATTATCGGTTTCGGTGCGGTTGCTCTGTTGGTTCGTCATCCTGAGTTCTACACCGGTCTGGCTGGCGATAACAGCAATATGCTGACCACCCTGATTGGTGGTACCAATATGGCGGCGGTGCACTTGTCCAACGCTGTGGGTGGTAGTTTACTGTTAGGCTTCTTGGCGGCAGTGACTTTCGCAACCATCGTTGCAGTGGTTGCAGGTTTGGCGCTAGCGGGTGCTGCAGCGATTGCGCACGACTTGTATGCCAACGTGATTGCTCGTGGTCGTTCAACTGAAAAACAAGAAATGCGCATTTCTAAGATTTCTACTCTTGTGTTAGGTGTCTTAGCGGTGTTGCTGGGTATTGTTTTTGAAGATCAGAACGTTGCCTTTATGGTGGGCTTGGCCTTCGCTATTGCAGCGAGTGCCAACTTCCCAGTATTGGTGTTGTCGATCTCATGGCGCGGCTGTACCACTCGTGGCGCAACGATCGGTGGCTTCTTAGGCTTAACCTTCGCCACTTTATGGGTTGTTCTGAGTAAGACTGTTTGGGTTGATGTATTTGGTAACGCGGATCCAATCACGCCGTTCCCTAACCCTGGTATCTTCTCAATTCCATTGGCATTCTTCACCATCTGGTTCTTCTCAGTGACTGATAAGAGTGCGCGTGCGGTTAAAGAGCGTGATGCATTTACTGCACTGACTGTACGCAGTCAAACAGGTATCGGTCGCTCTGGTGCGCAAGATCACTAAAAAGTGACACTGTGATGTTGGACTGAACATCATGCTTAAAATACCCCGACTGGTTCGGGGTATTTTTTTGCCTGTTTAACCTGTTTTGAAGTGGTTAGAAATCGTAGGCAGTCGGATTATAGCTTCACTGTGACTGAGGCAATTTGTCGCGTTATCATGCTAATGATAATCATTGTTATTTAGTTGATGCTCTGTTAAGTTTGCCTTCACCACAATTATCACTCAGGATCTGTTATGAAAAATGTTGTTAAAGGTGCGTTGTTAGCCGTTAGTTTAGTCATTGCCGGTGGGGCGCTTGCTTCTGAGGAGTCGAGTCACTTTAAAGGCTTAGCGGCCCCCGATTTGCAAACCGCAGTCGCTAATCTGTCTGAGTACAATCAGCGTTTAGAAGCGGTGCTCAGTGGTGAAATGACCGATATGGATCTGGTTAAAGTACATGAACTGACCTACACCTTGGAAAATGCCCTAGAGAAAATCAATATTGATTTAGAAGAGCTGGCCAACACCTTAGAGCGAGTCCATATCGCCTCTGAGACCTTTAATCGTGAGGCACTTAAAGAAGCGGGTCCGGCGTATCTGAATACCGCGCGTATCATCGTAAAGTGAGGCCTACAAGAATTCCGTCCTGTCTAGGGTGCGATAAGACGGGGTTCTGTTCTAGCAGCTTGTTTGAATATTGGTATACTTAGCTAGCTAAAGACTAGTTTGGAGACTGCGTAGCCATGTACGAACAGCACCGCTTTGGAATGCAACTCACGCATTTGTCACGCGCATGGCGCGCCGAACTGGATAGGCGCTTAGCTGAACTGGGTTTATCGCAAGCGCGTTGGTTGGTTTTATTACACCTAGCTCGTGATAAAGCTTTGCCGACACAAGGTGAGCTGGCCTGCAGTGTCGGTATTGAACATCCAACCTTAGCGCGTCTGCTGGATGCACTTGAGACGCAGCAGTTGATTAAACGTCATCCTGATCCAAGTGATCGTCGAGTTAAAAAAATTGCTTTAACTGATGCCGCACTAAATCTTATTGAACGCATTGAAACCATTGCCACAAGCTTGCGCATGGAGATTTTTGCTGGTGTGTCTGAGCATGACATCCAACATTGCCAAGCGGTCCACGCGTGTCTGCTGACGAATTTAGAAAAAATCCATGAAGCGTGATCTAGCCAGTCTAAATGCGCGTTTTGGTGCACTGTATCGGATTTGGTTGTTGGGCGTATTAATGCTCGGCAGTATGGTGATGGTGCTGTCATCCACCAGTATTAACGTCGCATTACCAGCCATTATGGATGAATTCGCCATGGGGCGACCGCTGGCGCAGTGGTTGGCCACAGGTTTTTTAGCCGCTATGACGGCCGGACTATTATTGGCCGCTTGGGCACAAGCGAAGTTTGGTTCGCGGTTAACGGTACAGGCCAGTATTGGTTTGTTTGTGGTGTGTTCAATTGCTGCGCTGATGGCCACTGCAGGCTGGCAGTTGATTGTGTTGCGTATTCTACAAGGTGCCTCTGCGGGGATTATTCAGCCCTTGGCTACGGTATTGATTTTTCGCGTGTATGCCGGTGGTGGACGTGGTGCAGCGCTGGGCGTGTATGGCCTTGGTTTGATGATTGCGCCCAGTATTGGCCCCACTGTGGGTGGTTATCTGATTGATCATTTTGGCTGGATGTCAGCATTTTGGTTGCCGTTACCCGTATGTTTTGTGCTGATGGTGGCGGGGCACTGGCTATTGCCTGACGAGAGTAATCCCAATGCTAAACGCTTGGACGTCTTGTCTTTTGTGATGCTGACTGTGGCGATTTTTGCAGGTTTAGCGGCGATTTCAGAAGCGCAGCGTTATGCGTGGGGGGATTGGCGCGTGTCCGCCTTGGCGCTGACGACAGTGATATGCAGCGTGGTGTTTTTTAGGCGGACCTTAAACAGTAAAAAACCTATTTTATCTTTGCGCTTATGGCGCTTGGCTGCGTTTCGACGGGCCAGTTGGGTGGCTTTGGCGCTGGGTTTAGGCTTATATGGCTCCACCTATTTAATCCCCTTGTTTTTACAAACCATTAGCGGCTACAGCGCCGGCCATGCCGGGGTTTTATTATTGCCGGCAGGGATTTTGCTGGGCTTAGCTTCCTTTGCCAGTGGCTGGCTCTGTGACCGAATTGCTATTGTTTGGCTGTTATGTGCGGGTTTGTTTTTGTTCGCTTTTTCTGCTATTTGGTATGGTATTTGGGGGGCCAGCAGCGGTTTTCTCTGGTTGTGCATTATTGCTGCAGTCGGGCGGATGGGGATTGGCTTGATTATGCCGGCGCTGAGTATCGCGTCTTTGGACAGTCTCACCGTGGATGAGCTGCCCTATGGTGCTGGTGCGGTGACCTTTGTTAGGCAGTTGGGCGGCGCGTTTGGGATTAACTTATTAACGGTTTTTCTCGAGTGGCAGTATCAGTCATTAGGTGGTGATTTTGCTGCTGAGACCTTGGCCTTTGAGCGCACCTTTATCGTTTTAGGTTTGGCGTTTTTATTAGCCCTGTGGCCGGCTTGGCGTTTGCGTAAATTCCCAATGCCTACAAAAAGAGCCGATTGACCGTTGGTCGGTTAAGTTGAACTAAAGCGCTGCACTGACATCTACTGAAGGTGCTTATCAATTGTAAGCCACCCTTAGTTGTTCCCATGTACGGAGTGCATAACAATGAAAAAAGTAACTCGCAAATTCACAGGTCTTGTGGTTTTAACAGCATTAATGGGCATGCCATTAACCTACGCTGTCGCCAACGAAACTATGAGCGAAGTTCAAGATGTTGTCTCCGATAGCTGGATCACGAGCAAAGTGAAATCAGTTTTTTTAAGTAATACTAATATCAGCGGCTTGGATATTAAAGTTGAAACCGTCGATGGCGTGGTTGCGCTGTCAGGTGAAGTACCAACAATGGTTGAACGTGATTTGGCAATTGCTAAAGCCCAAGAGATTAAAGGTGTTAAAGGTGTTGCTGCAGACGCTTTAAAAGCCACCCGCTAGGTGTCGCGAGTTTTAGCGTAATATATTTTTCTAATAGATAAGGTGATGTATGAATAAGGATATTTTTGAAGGTAAGTGGAAGCAGATTAAAGGCCAAGTCAAAACCCGTTGGGGCAAACTCACCGATGATGATATTGATGTGGTTGAAGGCCATAGCCTGTACTTAGCCGGCAAGCTGCAAGAGCGTTACGGCTTAACCAAAGAACAAGCTGAAGAAGAAATTGCTGAGTTTCATCGTAAATTGTAATTTTTATTGATTAATAAACGGCTTGAGTCGGGTGTTCAAAGCACCTGGCTCAGGCCGTTTTGCATTGTATCGAACGACATCTGTGCTATTTAAATAATGGACCTGACTTAGTATGTAAGCCTTTAGCTAAGCGGTCGTAGAGCACCACATTGACTGTTGCGGCCAAATTCATACAGCCGTTCGTTGGTATATAAACAACATCTTCACACCAGTCACGAATCTCTTTATCCAGTGAACCATCTTCTGGGCCGAAAATATACAGCGCTCGATCGGGGTGGGTGTATTCCGGCAGGGGGCGAGCGCCCTCGACCAATTCAATCGCGACCGGGGTGCAGCCCAGCGGTAAGATTTTGCGCAGATCATCAATATTGATCAGCGGCACATCTTGATGGACTTTCTTGGTGTCAGTAATAAAGTCTTTGGCGCGATCGTAGCGGGTGCCGGTATAAAACACGCTATTGACCCCATAACAGCCGGCTGCACGCATGATTGAACCGACATTGGTGGGGGATTTAGGGTTGCTTAAGGCGATGCAGCTGTAACGACGATTGGCCACGATATGCTCACAAAAGATTCAGTTGGTACCGCGCCGCGGAGAGTGCTGCTCGACTCGGTATGGGTAAAAAGAACGGATAAATAAAAAGGCCGAGAACTGAGTCTCGGCCTGGGTTACGGCGCAACAGTGCTGTTGTGGATTAGTTAATCTCAACCGCTAAGCTGTCGGCAATCTTTTTCTGCCACAGGGCAGGGCCAGTGATATGCACTGACTCACCTGTAGTATCGACGGCAACAGTGACTGGCATATCTTCCACTTCAAACTCGTAGATGGCTTCCATACCCAGCTCAGCAAAAGCCACCACGCGTGATTTCTTAATGGCTTGGGCCACCAAGTAGGCGGCACCACCGACGGCCATCAGGTATACGGCTTTGTTATCTTTAATCGCTTCAATGGCGATTGGGCCGCGCTCAGATTTGCCGATCATACCCAGCAAGCCTGTGCTTTCGAGGATTTGACGAGTGAACTTGTCCATGCGCGTAGCGGTGGTTGGGCCTGCAGGTCCAACCACTTCTTCGCGGACTGGATCAACTGGGCCAACGTAGTAGATAAAACGGCCTTTAAGATCAACCGGTAATTCTTCACCGTTATTGAGCATATCGACCATACGCTTGTGTGCGGCATCACGGCCAGTCAACATTTTGCCGTTGAGCAACACCGTTTCACCTGGCTTCCAGCTTTGTACATCTTCTGGCGTAATAGTGTCGAGATTGACCCGACGCGCTGAAGGACCGGCTTCCCAAACGATATCAGGGAAGGCCGACAAGGGTGGTGCGGCGAGTACTGCAGGGCCTGAACCATCCAGCACAAAGTGTGCGTGACGTGTTGCTGCACAGTTCGGAATGATGCACACCGGTAAAGACGCCGCGTGGGTTGGATAATCCATGATTTTTACATCAAGGACTGTGGTTAAACCGCCTAAACCTTGCGCACCAATACCCAACTGGTTAACTTTTTCAAACAACTCTAAGCGCAGCTCTTCAATACGGTTTTGTGCACCGCGCGCTTGCAGCTCATGAATATCAATAGGGTCCATCAGTACTTCTTTAGCCATGAGCGCTGCTTTTTCAGCCGTGCCGCCAATACCTATACCAAGCATGCCTGGTGGACACCAGCCCGCACCCATTTCTGGAACCGTTTTCAGCACCCAATCAACGATGGAGTCAGACGGGTTGAGCATGGCCATTTTGGCTTTATTTTCCGAGCCGCCGCCTTTCGCTGCGACATCAAATTCAACCGTGTTACCGGGCACGATGGAGTAGTGGATCACTGCTGGAGTATTATCTTTAGTGTTACGTCGCGCGCCGGCTGGATCAGCCAAAATTGACGCACGGAGGATGTTATCTGGCAGGCCGTAAGCACGGCGCACGCCTTCGTTGATCATGTCATCGAGGCTCATGCTCGCGCCATCCCAGCGCACATCCATACCAACACGTACGAAAATAGTCACGATGCCGGTGTCTTGGCACAGTGGACGATGTCCGGTAGCACTCATACGCGAGTTAATCAGAATTTGCGCAATGGCATCTTTCGCCGATGCAGATTCTTCACGCAAATACGCCTCGTGCATGGCTTCAATAAAGTCGAGCGGGTGGTAGTAAGAAATAAATTGCAAGGCGTCAGCAACGCTTTGGATCAAATCATCTTGCTTAATAACGGTCATGAAACGCTCCTCTAATTGGATGGGAACATCAAGTGCTTGTAACCCGCGTACTCGGTGTAGATGAGCAGGCAATGGGCACGCTAAAACAGGCTTAACGTATACTGCAGGTGCTTAATAAGCCGGTAAGTATAGCGCGCATCATGGCTAAACGAATAGTCACGCGCTATCGACTATGGTGGCAGTCGCGATTTATTGGTGTCTGTGCGCCTGTTCAGCGCGCTCAAGTTGCGCCAGTTGTTGATCTTTTTCTTGCCAGAGTTGGTTGACCCAGTTTTGAAATTCAGCACGGTAGGTCAGGTTTTGATCGTAACTTTGCCCAATAAATTGTTCTGGGATTGGCGTGCTGTCAATGCGCATAACAATGCGTTTAATCTGCCCGCTGAGCAGATCCCACAGGCCTGGCTTGCCTTGTGGATAATACAGGGTGACATTGACTAAACCTTGTAATTGCTCGCCCATCGCATCGAGGACAAAGGCAATACCGCCAGCTTTAGGTTTGAGTAGATACTTAAAGGGAGCGTTTTGCTGATCATGTTTTTCTTGAGTAAAACGCGTGCCTTCCAGAAAATTAAACACGGAGACAGGATTGGTTTTATAACGCTCGCAGGCTTTACGTGTGGTGGCTAAATCTTGCCCTTGTTTTTCGGGATGCTTGGCCAGATAGGCTTTGCTGTAGCGCTTCATAAAGGGAAACTCCAGCGCCCACCAACAGAGACCAATCACCGGTACCCAAATCAGCTCTTTTTTTAAAAAGAACTTAAGAAAAGGTAAGCGACGATTGAATTGATATTGTAAGGCCAGAATATCCACCCAGCTTTGGTGGTTGCTGGTGACCAGCCATGAATGAGTGAGATCGAGCTTTTCTAAGCCTTGCACATCCCACTCAATAGGCTGCACAAGGCGCATCCAAAACGAGTTCACCGCAATCCATGATTCAGCAATCCAGTGCATAGCAAAACGTAAGGCGCGCTGGATGGGGGCAAAGGGCAAAATAACTTTTAATAAGGCCAGAGCAAACAGCGGCCAGCACCAAAACAGGGTATTGAGGGCCAGTAAGCATGAGGCAATAATACCGCGCAATAAGGGCGGGAAAGTGTGTAGCATAAAAGCAAGACCTCAAGACAATATGCTTAACGCAGCAAAAATAGACAGGGGTGTCTTGGTATGGTTATCGTTTTTGTGAGGGAGTGCAAGTGTTGCGTGAGACTCCAGAGTCACTGCGCGGTAGGCTGCAGTGACTCTGGAGAGGGTGTTGCTTAAGACATGCTGGCTGCTTGAATAGCAGTCAGGGCGATGGTGAAGACAATGTCATCAACCAATGCGCCGCGGGACAAATCATTGACCGGCTTGCGTAAGCCTTGCAGCATTGGGCCCACGCTGATCACGTTGGCACTGCGCTGTACGGCTTTGTAGGTGGTGTTACCGGTGTTCAGATCAGGAAAGATAAATACAGTCGCACGACCAGCGACCAAGCTGTCTGGCGCTTTGGAGCGGCCGACACTTTCGATGCTGGCTGCGTCATATTGCAGTGGTCCATCAATCGGTATATTGGGATTGCGTTCACGAGCAATACGGGTGGCTTCACGGACTTTTTCCACTTCTGCGCCCGTACCCGAATCACCGGTTGAGTAACTGATCATGGCGACGCGCGGATCAATACCAAAGGCTTGTGCGGATTCAGCACTTTGCAAGGCAATTTCTGCCAGTTCAGTGGCGTTAGGATCCGGGTTTACTGCGCAGTCACCGTAAACCAGAACTTGGTCTGGCAGCAGCATAAAGAATACGGATGAGACTAAGTTGTACTCAGGCGCTGTTTTGATCAGCTGCAGAGCCGGACGAATGGTGCTGGCGGTGGTGTGTACGGCGCCGGAGACTAAGCCATCGACTTCATCTTCAGCCAACATCATAGTGGCTAGCACCACGGTGTCTTCCAGTTGTACAGCAGCCAATTGCGGAGTGAGGCCTTTGCTTTTACGCAGCTCAACCATAGGTGCAATAAAGCGTTGACGGATTGACTCAGGATCAATGATTTCTAAGTCAGCCGGTAATTCAATACCTTGCGCTTTAGCAATCGCATGCACTTCATCAGGCTTGGCCAGCAGTACGCAGCGGGCAATACCGCGTTTTTGACAAATCGCGGCAGCTTGAATGGTACGTGGTTCATTGCCTTCTGGCAGAACAATACGTTTATTGGCTGCTTGCGCGCGCTTAACCAGCTGGTGGCGGAAGGCCGGCGGTGATAACAGCAGCTGGCGCGTAGTCTGGCAGCGTGCAGCCAGCCAGTCTTGATCCAGTTGACCGGCAATGTAATCGGTGACGGCTTTGGCGCGCTCGGTATCACTGATTGGAATACCTTTGTATAGGCGCGTCAAATTGTAGGCGGTATCGTATGAGCCGGTTGGTACGCTCATTACTGGCAGGCCACCTTTGAGTGCGCGTTCGCCAATGTCCATAATGCTTGGATTGGGGGTCAGGTCGCCGGTCAGTAATAGGCCGGCCAGCAGTACACCGTTCATTTCCGCCAAACTAGTGGCCAAAATAATATCGTCACGGTCGCCTGGGC
Source organism: Gammaproteobacteria bacterium DTU037 (assembly GCA_001513025.1). Classification (GTDB taxonomy): domain Bacteria; phylum Pseudomonadota; class Gammaproteobacteria; order Pseudomonadales; family Pseudomonadaceae; genus Denitrificimonas. The sequence continues at coordinate 15,829 of LFRZ01000131.1, read as the reverse complement.
ATACGACTAACACGCCCGGTTGCAGCAAGGGCACGATATTGGCCACAGTGCGAGAGCATAAAATAACTTTTTGCACGCGGCGCTGATTAATATCACCCGCGTTGTGCACTTTAGCTTTTATAAGCTGGGCAAAGTCACTGGTGCGTGCATTGTTTAATTCGTCGTTTTTGGCAATGCAACCAATCAGATGTAAATCGCCTTTGCGCAGCGCGGGCAGATGGCTTTTTAAGCGCTCAACGAAACCACCTATCGGCGTATCCGCGACTTTATTGATAATCACGCCCAGCACTTTAGGGTCTTTTGTACCGCCAAACAGCTGTGCCTGCATTTCAATGCGATCAGACAGCTCATTGAGATCATCGCTGCTCTGTGCACTGACCAGAATCACTTCAGCGTCCATGGTTTTTGCTAAGTGCACATTGATCCGTTCAGCGTAGTTGGCTTGGCGTGATGGGGTCATGCCTTCGACAATAATAATGTCGTACTCAGCTTGGATTTGTTGGTGCATGCTGACGATTTCTTCCATCAGCTCATCCAGTTGGCCATTGCCGATCATGCGCTCCACATAGGCTAACGATAGCGCTTTGGGTTGGCGAATACCGTGGGTGGCTTCCATCAGCGCGCTGGAGCGCTCGGGGCCCGCATCATCAGGGTGCGGTTGGGCAATCGGCTTAAAAAAACCGACTTTCAAGCCGGAGCGCAATAGGGTTTGTACAACGCCTAAGCTCACCGATGATAAACCAACACCAAATCCGGTTGGAGCAAGTAAAAATGTGTGCATGAATCAAGCGTCCTGTATTAAGCGTTAGCGTCGATTAAAGCCAGTGTTTCAACAGCGATCTGGCGTTCTTCGTTGGTCGGGATAACCAATACACGCGGATGATTTTCAGCACTGATAGTACCTTCTTCACCACGAATACACTTCAGGTTTGCTGCTTCATCCAGCTTGAAGTTGAATAAGCGCATGTGTTCCAGTGTTTTACTGCGCACTAAGCTGGCGTTTTCACCAATACCGCCGGTAAAAATCAAACCATCCAGTCTAGGTAGTGCACAAGCCATGCCCGCCAGTGATTTGGCTAAACGGTAGCAGAAGACTTCAATCGCTAGAATGGCACGCTCATCTCCTTTGTTGCTGGCTTCGATCAGGGTGCGCATATCATTGGATAGACCAGATAAGCCCAGCAAACCACTTTCTTTGGTCAGTACTGTTTCAATACGCTGAGTATCCCAGCCTAAAGTACGCGCTAAATGGTTGTGCAAGCTTGGATCAACATCACCGCTGCGCGTGCCCATCACTAAACCTTCCAGCGGCGTTAAGCCCATGCTGGTGTCTAAACTTTCACCGTTAACGATGGCGCAGGTGGAGCAACCGTTGCCCAGGTGTGCCGTCAACCAGCAGCTGTCTTCAACAGGTAAGCCCGTCATCACCGCAGCTTTACGGCTGACATACATATGGCTGGTACCGTGGAAACCGTAACGACGCACATGGTGGTCTGTGTACAGGTGCTCAGGTACAGCATAACGGTAAGCGTGCGGCGGCATGGTTTGGTGGAAGGCGGTATCAAACACAGCCACTTGGGTTAATTCAGGATACAGCGTCATGGCTGCGTCAATACCAATTAAACCCGCGGGATTATGCAGTGGTGCCAATACGGCCGCGCGGCGAATCACATCAATCACCTCACGGTTCAGCGCAGAGGCGGCAGTAAAGTGGGCGCCGCCGTGCACGACACGGTGACCAATACCATTGAGTTTGCCATGGCTGGCTTTTTGCACTAAAGGTAATAAGCGTGCAAAAGCCTCTTTGTGGTCTGCTCCGGGTAATTGTGCGACATGTTTCTCATCGCCCAGTTGCCAGTTTAAAACGGCATCGCTGCTGCCTAAACGCTCTGCTAAGCCTTGGATTAGAAATTGTTCGCTGTCCTCATTCACTAGTGCGAATTTGATAGAAGAGCTGCCGCTGTTGATAACCAGTACATTTCGAGACGACATTGAAGATCCTTTTGCTACATAAAATAAACAGTTGGATGCGACCCCGTGCTGCAGATATAAAGGCCGGATCATTTATAAGGTTTCCTAATCTTCATGCGCGAGGGGAGGTAGGTCAAGTACGCATTAGTCTATTTAATCTAAAGTCGCATTACAGCTCAGGTGCAGGTAAACTTTCGCCTACATTCATTTTGATATAGGTTTCTATTTTATGCTGATCGCCAATCAACACGTTGTCGCCATTGACTACACGCTCAGTAACGACGCTGGTGAAGTAATTGACAGTTCTGCAGGCGCAGAACCGTTGGTTTATTTACATGGTGCAGGCAACATTATTGCTGGTTTAGAAAATGCATTGGTCGGCAAAACTGTCGACGATGAGTTAGAAGTGAGCATTGCACCAGAAGACGCGTACGGTGAGTACAGCGCCGAGTTGATCACCAACTTGGGTCGTGAAATGTTTGAAGGTGTGGATGAGCTGGAAGTGGGTATGCAATTTCATGCTTCAGCGCCTGACGGTGGCATGCAAATTGTGACTATTCGTGATGTTGATGGTGATCAGGTCACTATCGATGGTAACCACCCACTGGCTGGGCAGACGCTTAACTTCAAAGTTAAAATCATCAGTGTGCGTGCCGCGAGCGAAGAAGAACTGGCGCATGGTCACGTGCACGGTGCTGGCGGCCATCAGCATTAATTGCTAACGCAGTGCGTCAATTACAAAAAGGCACTTTTAAAGTGCCTTTTTTGCTTAAAACTATTCTGTGAAACCCCACACTGTTTTGTGTCACTGTAGGCCTTCGCTATTGGGTGTCTGCTCTGACAGTGCTATATTGCGTGGTTTATTGCATGCTGAAAATATCTAGGAATACTCTAGCTTTCAGCCACTTGATTTTATTTAGCGGGAGTTTACATGTCGGCTGACGATGCTTTCGCCGTAGAGCTAAAAGGATTGACCTTTAATCGCGGCTCGCGAAAAATTTTCGATAATGTCGATATCCGTTTCCCGCGTGGCAAAGTCACTGGTGTGATGGGCCCGTCAGGTTGTGGAAAAACTACATTATTACGCCTGATGGCGGCACAACTTAAGCCTGAACAAGGCGAAGTCTGGGTCAACGGGCAAAACCTGCCAGACTTATCGCGCAGTGATTTATTTGATATGCGCAAGCAGTTTGGTGTGCTATTTCAAAGTGGTGCGCTGTTTACGGATTTAAATGTGTTTGAGAACGTCGCCTTTCCATTGCGCGTGCACACCCAGCTGCCCGATGAAATGATCCGCGATATTGTCTTAATGAAGTTGCAAGCAGTGGGTTTGCGCGGGGCGATTGATTTAATGCCTGACGAGTTATCCGGCGGGATGAAACGCCGTGTCGCCTTAGCGCGGGCAATTGCCTTAGACCCAGATATTTTATTGTATGACGAGCCCTTTGTTGGTCAAGATCCTATTGCTAAAGGTGTGTTGGTGCGTTTAATTCGCTTACTCAACGATGCTTTGGGTATTACCAGTGTAGTGGTATCGCATGATCTGGCAGAAACGGCGAGTATTTCTGATTATTTGTATGTCATAGGTGATGGTCAGGTGTTGGGCCAAGGTAAGCCAGACGAATTAATGAATTCAGAGAACCCACGCATTCGTCAGTTTATGCAAGGCATTCCAGATGGACCGGTGCCGTTTCACTTTGACGCACCGGACTATCGTAACGACTTATTAGGAGGTCGCTAAATGGCGCGCAAGTCGTTACTCGAGCGTATCGCTTTATTGGGCCGCTCAGGCCTAGACACGGTGCAAGCGTTGGGCCGTTCGCTGATATTTTTATGGCATGTGTTGATTGGTCGAGGCGGGGCGGGTACAGGTCTGCATTTGCTGGTTAAACAGTTGTACTCGGTTGGCGTATTATCGCTGGCGATTATTATTGTTTCGGGGCTGTTTATTGGCATGGTGCTGGCGCTGCAAGGCTATAGTATCTTGGTTGACTTTGGCTCTGAACAAGCGGTTGGGCAAATGGTTGCTTTGACCTTGCTGCGTGAATTGGGGCCGGTGGTCACTGCATTACTGTTTGCTGGGCGCGCCGGTTCGGCCTTAACCGCAGAAATTGGCAATATGAAATCCACTGAGCAGTTGTCGAGCCTTGAGATGATCGGGGTTGATCCGCTTAAATATATTATTGCCCCGCGTTTATGGGCTGGCTTTATCTCAATGCCCTTACTGGCGGCGATTTTTTCCGTGGTGGGGATTTGGGGCGGCGCGATGGTCGCGGTGGATTGGTTGGGTGTGTATGAGGGCTCGTACTGGGGCAATATGACCAACAGTGTCGACTTTTATAATGATGTGCTCAATGGCGTGATTAAAAGTGTCGTGTTTGCTTTTGTAGTGACTTGGATTGCGGTATTCCAAGGCTATGATTGCGAACCCACGTCGGAAGGGATCAGTCGTGCCACCACGCGTACGGTGGTGTATGCCTCGTTAGCGGTGTTGGGTTTGGACTTTATTTTGACTGCTTTAATGTTTGGAGATTTCTGATGCGAATCCGTGCCGTAGAGATTAGTGTGGGCGTGTTTTTATTGGCAGGTATTCTCGCGTTATTGTTATTGGCTCTTAGGGTCAGTGGCTTAACCGTTGCCAGTAGCACCGATACCTATAAATTAATTGCTCACTTTGACAATATCGCTGGTTTAACCACACGCGCTAAAGTGACGATGGCTGGGGTGACTGTGGGGAAGGTGGTGGCGATTGATTTCGACACAGAAACCTACACTGGTAAGGTCACTATGGAAGTACAGCGCAGAGTTAATAATCTGCCGATTGACAGCACCGCATTGATTCTGACTGCGGGTTTGCTGGGCGAAAAATATATCAGCTTCAGTGTCGGTGGCGAAGATGAGGTCTTAAAGGATGGTGATGTGATTTATGACACTCAGTCCTCTTTGGTCCTTGAAGAGCTGATTGGTAAGTTTTTAATGAACACTGTTAATCAGGAATAATCATTATGTTGGCCATGTTACGTCATGCTTTATTATTCACCTTGCTGGCCTTCACCGGCGTCAGTGTCGCAGCCATTGATGCGCATACGGTGGTGGAACAAACCACCAATAGCCTGTTGGCCGATTTAAAGGCCAATAAAGATAAATACCGTACTGATCCAGCAGCTTTTTATACGGCGATGGACACAATTTTGGGTCCAGTGGTGGACGCTGATGGTATTTCCAAAAGTGTAATGACTGTGCGTTACTCACGGCGGGCAACACCTGCACAAATGCAGCGCTTTCAAGAGAACTTTAAACGCAGCTTGATGCAGTTTTATGGCAATGCCTTGCTTGAGTACGATAATCAAAGTATTCGCGTTCTGCCAGGCAGCCTTGCGCAAGGAGATATGCGCAGTGAAGTACGTATGGAAGTCACGGATCATAAAGGTATTGTGTACCCCGTCTCTTACACTATGGTTAAAATCGATAACCAATGGCGTATGCGTAACGTAGTACTGAACGGCATTAATCTTGGCAAGTTATTTAGAGATCAGTTTGCCGAAGCCATGCAGCGCAATGCGCATAACCTTGACCGAGTGATTGATTCTTGGGTCGACACAGTAGCTAAGACACGTGCTGCTGAGGAGGAGGCGTGAGTCAGTCGCAGGCCGATGTTACTATGAATGCACAAGGCGTTATGCACATTAAAGGTGTGTTGGATTACAGCACCGGACCTTTGCTACGTGAGCAAGGACGTGCCTTAATCCGTGCCAGTGCGGTACCGACTGTAGAGTTAAATTGTGCAGGGGTGGACAAGTCCAGTAGTGTCGGGCTGGCTTTATTATTAGCCTTTATGCGCGATGGCCAGCAATACGGTAAAACAGTGCAGCTGTCTGAGCTACCTGAAGATATGCGCAAAATTGCCCAAGTCTGCGGCTTAACCGAGATTCTCGGGATTGAACCCTGACCTTGTCTGTGCAGTAAAAATTAAATAAGTGCTAATGTAGCGGCCGCAAAGATGCTGGCTGCTGTCAATGAGGTTAATTATGCAAGCTGTAGCAGTAAAACAACTGTTAGAAGAAAAACTATTAAACACCCAGGTTGAAGTGGAAGGCGAAGGCTGTAATTTTCAGTTGAATATTATCAGTGACGATTTGGCCGTCTTAAGCCCTGTCAAGCGTCAGCAACAAGTGTACGCAGTGATAAACCCTTGGATTGCTGATGGCAGCATGCATGCGGTTACGATGAAGTTTTATACTCGCACGGCTTGGGCCGACCGCTCTTAAAGCAACCAAACGAGATTCTAATGGATAAACTAATTATTAGCGGAGGTCATCGTTTAGACGGTGAGATTCGTATTTCAGGTGCAAAAAACGCGGCGTTACCTATTTTGGCAGCAACTTTATTAGCCAGTGCGCCTGTGACTGTGTGCAATTTACCGCACCTGCACGATATTACCACGATGATTGAGCTGTTTGGCCGTATGGGCATTGAGCCTGTTATTGACGAAAAACTCAGTGTTGAAGTGGATCCGCGCACCATTAAAACGCTGATTGCACCCTATGATTTAGTCAAAACCATGCGCGCATCGATCTTAGTATTAGGACCTATGGTGGCGCACTTTGGCCAAGCCGAAGTGGCCTTGCCTGGCGGGTGTGCGATTGGTTCACGTCCAGTTGACTTACACATTCGCGGTTTAGAAGCGCTGGGTGCAGAAATTACCGTAGAAAATGGTTACATTAAAGCCAAAGCACCTGAAGGTGGTTTGCGCGGTGGCAATTTCTTCTTTGATATTGTCAGCGTGACAGGTACTGAAAATATTTTGATGGCGGCGACCTTAGCGAAAGGCCGTACCACTCTAGAGAACGCTGCGCGTGAGCCAGAGATCGTTGACTTAGCCAATTGCTTGATTGCTATGGGGGCGAAAATCCAAGGCGCAGGTACTGATACCATTATTATTGATGGTGTGGAAAAGCTCGGTGGCGCGCGCTACCATGTGATGCCTGACCGTATTGAAACTGGCACCTATTTGGTTGCTGCTGCCGTGACCGGTGGTCGCGTTAAGTTAAAAGATACTGATCCAACGATTCTTGAGGCGGTGCTGTCTAAGCTGCAAGAAGCCGGTGCAGAAATCACCACAGGTGAAGACTGGATTGAGCTGAATATGCATGGCAAACGACCTAAAGCAGTCAATGTGCGTACTGCGCCATACCCTGCGTTCCCAACCGATATGCAAGCGCAATTTATTGCCTTAAATGCGGTGGCAGAAGGCACAGGTACTGTGATTGAAACGATTTTTGAAAACCGCTTTATGCATGTGCAGGAAATGCAGCGCATGGGTGCGAAAATTCAAATAGAAGGCAATACCGCGATTGTCACTGGCATCCAACAGCTCAAAGCAGCGCCGGTGATGGCCACTGATTTACGTGCATCAGCCAGTTTGGTGATTGCTGCTTTAATGGCTGAGGGTGATACCCTAATCGACCGCATTTATCATATTGATCGCGGTTACGAATGTATCGAGGAAAAAATGCAACTCCTTGGTGCGAAAATCCGTCGAGTACCAGGCTAGTCTTATGTTAACTATTGCATTATCCAAAGGTCGGATTCTGGACGATACCCTGCCGCTATTAGAGCAGGCGGGTATTGTACCGACCGAAAATCCAGAAAAAAGCCGTAAACTCATCATCCCCACGACGCGTGATGATGTGCGTTTACTGATCGTACGCGCCACCGATGTGCCAACTTATGTTGAGCTAGGCGCAGCGGATCTCGGTGTAGCGGGTAAAGATGTGCTGCTTGAGTACGGCGGCCAAGGTTTGTACGAACCGCTCGATTTGCAGATTGCCCAGTGCAAGTTGATGACCGCTGGCGCTGTGGATGCCCCTGAGCCAACTGGCCGTTTGCGTGTCGCGACTAAGTTCGTCAATGTGGCCAAACGTTACTATGCTGAGCAAGGTCGTCAGGTGGATATCATTAAACTGTACGGTTCAATGGAATTGGCACCGCTAGTCGGGCTGGCTGATAAAATCATTGACGTAGTTGATACTGGTAACACCTTGCGCGCCAATGGTTTGGAGCCGCAAGAGCTGATCGCACATATCAGTTCACGTTTAATTGTCAATCGAGCTTCAATGAAAATGAAGCATGCTGATATTCAAGCGTTGATTGATACCTTAAGTGCTGCGGTTAACGCACGACACTGATAGTAAGTCTGCTTGTGTGCTGATGCACACAACCTATCTGCGTCATAGCCGAATTGATCGGGTGCCCGCGCAGAAGGTTTGCTAGTCTGGCGGCGCCCGAATGTTTTTTTACTATTGAGGCCCGCTATGACTGCAGCGAAGTTTGTTCGACGTTTAAATGCCCAAGATGCAGCGTTTACTACCCAACTTGATCAGCTATTAAGTTGGGAAAGTGTGTCTGATGCCAGCATTAATCAGCGCGTATTAGATATCATTGATAATGTACGCACGCGCGGTGATGCCGCACTGATTGATTACACCCGTCAGTTTGATGGTCTTGATGTGGCGCAGATGAGTGACTTGATTCTGCCGCGTGAACGTCTTGAATTGGCCCTGACCCGTATTACTCCTGAGCAACGCAGCGCACTGGAAACAGCGGCTGAACGTGTGCGTCTGTACCACGAGCGCCAAGTGCAAGACTCATGGCGCTACCAAGAAGCCGATGGCACCGTGCTGGGCCAAAAAATTACCCCTCTGGATCGCGCAGGTCTCTATGTGCCCGGTGGTAAAGCCTCCTATCCGTCTTCAGTCTTGATGAATGCTATACCTGCCAAGGTCGCGGGTGTGCCTGAAGTGGTGATGGTGGTACCGACACCGCGTGGTGAGATCAACGAATTGGTTTTGGCGGCGGCGGCGATTGCTGGTGTTGACCGTGTCTTTACCATTGGTGGCGCGCAAGCAGTGGCGGCGCTGGCCTACGGTACCGAAAGTGTGCCGCCGGTAGATAAGATTGTCGGTCCTGGCAATATCTATGTTGCCACGGCTAAACGCCATGTGTTCGGTAAAGTCGGGATTGATATGATTGCTGGCCCATCAGAGATTTTGGTGGTCTGCGATGGTAAAACCGATCCGGATTGGATTGCCATGGATCTATTCTCGCAAGCGGAACACGATGAAGACGCCCAATCCATTCTGCTCAGTCCTGATGCGGACTTCCTCGATCGCGTTGAGCAAAGCATGCAGCGTCTACTGCCAACCTTAGAGCGTGAAAGCATTGCTCGCGTGTCATTACGTGAGCGCGGTGCTTTGATTCAGGTGGCTGATATGGCGCAAGCCATTGCAGTGGCCAACCGTATTGCGCCAGAACACTTAGAGTTATCGGTTGAAAATCCTGAGGAATTACTGCCGCTGATTCGTCATGCGGGAGCGATCTTTATGGGCCGTTACACCGCGGAAGCCTTAGGCGATTATTGTGCTGGGCCAAACCACGTATTGCCCACTTCAGGTACTGCGCGCTTCTCATCACCCTTAGGCGTATATGATTTCCAAAAGCGCTCATCCATCATTTATTGCAGCCCTGAGGGGGCCTCTGAGTTGGGTAAAGTGGCCTCGGTGTTAGCGCGTGGTGAGTCGTTAACCGCGCACGCGCGTTCAGCCGAATACCGTATCAAGGCGGATTAGACCGATAGACTAATCGCTGCAAATGGTGGTTATCGAGCATTTAAATCGCTGCGTAAGACGTGGCGATTGACTCAGTTTAGGAGCGCAACACGTGAGCAAGTTTTGGAGTCCGTTTGTTAATAATCTGGTGCCTTATGTACCGGGTGAGCAACCGAAGATTGAGCGTTTAGTCAAGCTCAATACCAATGAAAACCCGTATGGGCCATCGCCTAAGGCCATCCTTGCGATGCAGACGCAAATCAATGAAGACCTGCGCCTGTATCCTGATCCCAATAGCGATCTGCTTAAACATGCCGTGGCTGATTACTATTCAGTGGGTCCGCAGTATGTATTTGTCGGGAATGGCTCGGATGAAGTGCTGGCGCATGCTTTTCATGCATTGTTTCAGCACGACAAGCCTTTACTGTTTCCTGATATCAGTTACAGTTTTTATCCCGTGTACTGCGGCCTCTATGGCATCAAACAGCAGCAAGTGGCGCTGGATGAAAATTTTCAGATTCGAGTGGAAGACTACCAACAACCGAATGGCGGTATTATTTTTCCCAATCCCAATGCGCCCACAGGCTGCTTGCTGGAGTTGGATAAGGTTGAGCAAATTTTAAAAGCTAATCCTGATTCAGTGGTCTTGGTGGATGAGGCCTATATTGATTTTGGTGGCGAGTCGGCGATCAGTTTAGTTAAACAATACGATAACTTATTGGTCACGCAAACCTTATCCAAGTCACGCTCCTTAGCCGGTTTACGTGTCGGGATTGCCGTGGGTCACCCTGATTTGATTGAAGGATTGGAGCGGATTAAAAATAGCTTTAACTCTTATCCGTTGGATCGTGCTGCGATTGCTGGTGCGGCTGCTGCTTTTGCTGATGCTGATCACTTCCACTTCACCCGCAATAAAGTCATTGCCAGTCGTGAGTGGGTAGTTGAGGCCTTAAGTGCTCTCGATTTTGAGGTGTTGCCGTCAGCGGCTAACTTTGTTTTTGCGCGGCATAAAAGTCGCGACGCACAAGAGTTGGCTGCGCAATTACGTGAGCAAGGTGTACTGGTGCGTCACTTTAAGCAGCCGCGTATTGACCAGTTTTTGCGTATCACTATCGGCACTGATGAGCAGAATCAAAAATTAATTGATGCCTTAAAAAGCTGCATTTAAACCACCCGTCTGTCGCGGTGTCGGCAGGTTGCATAACCTTGAGGTGAGCCATGTACAGTGCACAAAATTTAATTTGGATTGATTTGGAAATGACCGGTCTCGATACCGATAATGACCTGATCATTGAAATGGCCACTATCGTGACCGACAGCCAGCTCAATATCCTTGCAGAAGGCCCTGTACTGGCAATTCATCAGTCGGATGAAGTGCTAGCCGGTATGGATGAGTGGAATACTCGNNCCCAGCGTGTACGTGACAGTCGCATCACTGAGGCTGAAGCTGAAGCGCAGACCCTAGCCTTTTTAGAAAAGTGGCTGCCAGCCAATACTTCGCCGATTTGTGGCAACAGTATTTGCCAAGATCGCCGCTTTTTATACCGACATATGCCGAAGCTGGAAGCCTATTTCCATTACCGCAATCTCGATGTTTCTACAATCAAAGAGTTGGTGGCGCGTTGGGCTCCGGAGCTGCGTGAGGGTTTTAAAAAAGGCGAAGTGCACTTGGCGCTGGCAGACATTCAAGATTCCATCGCGGAGTTAAAGTATTATCGCGAACACTTTATTCGTTACTGATCCATTCAAGAGGGGCTGAGCCAGTAATAAAGTGTGAATTATTGTTACCAATATAAGACCTTTGGCTAAGTTTTCTGTACTATAAGCCCTAGATTGTAAGACAAAACACATCAGCAGATATGCTTGTGGTTACTTGTATAAAAGTGAGGGCGGTCAGTTATGGTCTTATATGTGGTCGCTCTGCCACTGAACGGCAAGATGCACAGCACTACTATAATAAAGAAACAGGATCCTAAATGATGGCTGCCTATGAAATACTGATTGCAGATGACCACCCGCTATTCCGCAGCGCTTTACGTCAAGCACTGACCTTAAGCTTGGGGAACACTGTACGTTTAGTTGAAGTGGAAAATATTGCTGAGTTAGAAAGCCGCCTTCAAGAGAAAGCAGATTGGGACTTAGTGCTACTGGATTTAAATATGCCAGGCGCACATGGTTTTTCTGGATTGGTGTTATTGCGGGGGCAATACCCACAGATTCCAGTGGTGATGATCTCAGCGCAAGAAGAGTCCACCGTTATGGCACGCGCACGTGAGTTTGGCGCCAGCGGTTTTATTCCAAAGTCCAGCCCACTGGAAGATATCCAGCAAGCGGTACAAGTGGTGCTTGATGGTGAGGTGTGGTGGCCGGCACAAACCGCAGCAACAGCCGCAGTCACAGCGGAAGAAAAAGCCGCCAGCGCAGGTTTAGCCAGCTTAACTCCGCAACAGTTTCGCGTCTTAACCATGGTGTGTGATGGTTTGCTCAATAAGCAAATTGCCTATGATCTAAATGTTTCAGAAGCCACGGTTAAAGCCCATGTCACCGCCATTTTCCGCAAGCTGAATGTACGCACTCGTACTCAGGCGGCTTTATTATTGCAGCAAATGGAATCTATTCCACAGAGCGAATAACTCCCAAGATCAGCGGCATCACTGTTATTAAATAGCTGTGCCGCTGATGATTTCACTATTTAACTGCTTTGTTTAGGTCGCTATGTCCCCATTTAAAGGTAAATCCGGTGTACGCCGCATTCTAAACGCTGCTGGCTATTCAGTCGCTGGCCTGCGTGCTGCGTTTATTGGCGAGGCTGCGTTTCGTCAGTTATTACTACTGAACGCTATTTTAATTCCCATCAGCTTCTTGCTCGATATCTCTCGTGCTGAGCATGCCTTGATGGTTGCCGTGTGTTTACTCTCGCTGATTATTGAGTTGTTCAACTCAGCGATTGAAGCCACGGTGGATCGGATTTCTCTGGATAAACATCCATTATCGAAAAACGCTAAAGATATGGGCAGCGCCGCACAAATGGTCGGTATGACGATGATTGCTGCGGTCTGGTCCATTATCTTGCTCGGCTAAGTGCCGTGGTGTGGCATTACTCTTTCACCGCGCTCACCCCAGCCAGGGTGGTAAAGGAGGTGTCTTTTGCCGTCAGTAAAAAATCCTTCATAAAAGCCGCATCGAGCATATCGGTGCGTACCGCCGCATAGAGCGTGGAAAACAAACCTTCTTCACCTAAACGCCGCGCGCTGACATAGCCTTTGGAGGTGTATTCATGCATCGCCCAATTGGGCAAACAACAGACGCCACGGCCACTGGCGACCAATTGCATCATCATCACTGTGAGTTCCGCAGTGCGCACGTGCGCTGGCTCAACATCAGCCGGTTCTAAAAAGTGGTTAAAAATATCTAAGCGATCATGTTCCACCGGGTAGGTGATGAGCACTTCATTGCGTAGATCTTCAGGTTCGACATAAGCCTTCTGTGCCAGAGGGTGCTGCTTGGCCACAGCTAATAAAGCTTCATAGGCAAACAGCGGGATATAACTGATGCCACTGAGCTCAATGGGGTCAGCGGTGACCACCAAATCCAAATCACCCCGCGCCAGCGCTGGCAGCGGAGCAAAAGAAAAGCCCGAAGCTAAATCCAACTCCACTTCCGGCCACGCATCACGAAACTGATCAATGGTCGGCATCAGCCACTGAAAACAGCTGTGGCACTCAATCGCCATATGTAAACGACCGGCCGAGCCACCTTGTAAACGGGTGATATCACGGGCAGCGCTGCGCATTAAAGGCAAGACTTCATCGGCCAGCCTGAGCAAACGTAAGCCAGCACTGGTAAAGCGCACAGGTTTTGTTTTGCGCACAAAGAGCTGCATGTCGAGACGTTCTTCCATCTCTTTAAATTGGTGGGAGAGGGCGGACTGGGTCAAATGCAGACGTTCTGCAGCCTCGACTAAACTGCCCGCATCACGCAAAGCGCACAGTGTTTTTAAATGGCGAATATCCAGCATGCATTATCCTTAACTGCATCAACATGAATAAAATTGTTGATGATCAATAATATTTTGAAATTGTCTCATTCATAAGAAGTGCCGACAATAGCCTCATTCATTTTAGAGGAGAAGGCCCGTGGCCGTAGCACATAACTTAGGTTTCCCCCGGATTGGCGGCGATCGCGAATTAAAGCAAGCTGTAGAAGCATACTGGAAAGGCGACATCACTGAAGACAATTTGCGCCAAGTGGGCCGTGAGTTGCGCGCTAAACACTGGCAATTGCAAAAAGATGCCGGTTTAGATTTAGTGCCAGTGGGTGATTTTGCCTGGTATGACCAAGTGCTGACCCACTCATTAACTTT
>LFRZ01000131.1:0-1849 GCA_001513025.1 Gammaproteobacteria bacterium DTU037 | reverse complement strand
GCGGCGGTGCCCACGCGCAAGAAATGACCAAATGGTTTGATACCAACTACCACTACCTTGTTCCTGAGTTGACCGCGGACCTTGAGTTCTCATTAAGCTGGGAGCAATTGTTTGAAGAAGTCGACGAAGCCTTAGCCTTGGGTCATACAGTGAAACCTGTGGTCATAGGCCCACTGACCTGGTTGTGGCTGGGTAAAGTCAAAGGTGAAGACTTTAACAAGTTAGACTTGCTCGACAAATTACTGCCCATCTATGGCGAAATTTTCCAACGTTTAGCGGCGCAGGGTGTGGAGTGGGTGCAAATTGATGAGCCGATTCTAAGCCTAGATCTGCCGCAAGAATGGAAAAACGCCTTTGAGCGCGCTTATAACTTACTGCAAGCGGAGCCGGTTAAAAAACTGGTGGCCACTTACTTCTCAGGCTTAGAAGATAACCTGGGTTTGGCCGCTGCCTTGCCCGTTGATGGCTTACACATCGACCTGGTACGCGCGCCCGAACAGTATCCGACGATTCTTGACCGCTTACCTGCCTATAAAGTGTTATCGCTGGGCGTGGTCAATGGCCGCAACGTCTGGCGTTGTGATCTGGAAAAAGTATTGGAAACCCTAGCGCACGCACAAGAGCGTTTAGGTGATCGTCTCTGGGTCGCGCCATCCTGCTCACTGTTGCACAGCCCTGTGGATTTAGATCGCGAAGATCAGCTCGATGCAGAGCTGAAAAGCTGGCTGGCCTTTGCCGTACAAAAAACCGCAGAAGTGGCCCTCTTAGCTGAAGCGCTAAACAATCCAGACAGCGCCAAAGTGAAAGCAGCACTGCAGCAGAGCCGTAAGGTACAAGCCAGCCGCGCCAACTCGCCACGCATCCATAAACCCGAAGTACAGGCCCGTTTAGCGGCAGTCACCGCAGCGGACAGCCAGCGTCAATCAGTCTTTGCCGAGCGCATCAAACTGCAGCGCGAGCGTTTGGATTTACCTCTGTTTCCAACCACTAGCATAGGTTCTTTCCCCCAGACTCAGGAGATCCGCGCGGCGCGTTTAGCCTTTCGCCAAGGCAAACTGAGCGAAGCCGATTACCAAGCAGCCATGCAGGCCGAAATCCAACACGCAGTTAAAGTTCAGGAAGACTTAGGTCTGGATGTATTGGTACACGGCGAAGCCGAGCGCAATGACATGGTCGAGTACTTTGCCGAGCAACTGGACGGCTACTTGTTCACCCGCTTTGGTTGGGTGCAAAGCTATGGTTCACGTTGTGTAAAACCTGCAGTGATCTACGGCGACTTAAGCCGTCCACAGGCGATGACGGTGGAATGGATCACATACGCCCAGCAGCAGACCGATAAAATTATGAAAGGCATGCTCACCGGCCCAGTAACCATGCTGATGTGGTCCTTCCCCCGTGAAGATGTGTCACGCGAAGAACAAGCGCGGCAATTGGCTTTAGCCATTCGCGATGAAGTGGTGGATCTGGAAGCCGCTGGGATTAAAATCATTCAAATTGACGAAGCCGCTTTCCGTGAAGGTTTACCGCTGCGCAAAGCCCAGTGGCAGAACTATTTGAATTGGGCTACCGAAGCCTTCCGCCTGACCGCCAGCGGCGTGCGCGATGAAACCCAGATTCACACCCACATGTGCTACAGCGAGTTCAATGATGTCATCGACTCCATCGCTGCGATGGATGCCGATGTGATCACCATTGAAACCTCACGCTCAGATATGGAATTACTGGAAGCCTTTGAAACCTTCCATTACCCCAACGACATTGGCCCCGGTGTCTACGACATTCACTCACCACGGGTACCGGACAGCGAAGAAATGGCCAACTTACTGCGCAAAGCCGCCAAACGCATTGC
>LFRZ01000026.1 GCA_001513025.1 Gammaproteobacteria bacterium DTU037 | reverse complement strand
AGAACCGTGTCTATCAAGTGGGAATTGAAGATAAAACCCCACTGATTGCCAAGTTTTATCGCCCCGAGCGCTGGACTGATGCGCAGATCCTCGAAGAACACGCCTTTTCCTTTGAGCTCGCGGACTGCGATGTGCCTTTAGTGGCACCCATGCAGCATAAGGGTCAGAGTCTATTTAGCCATGCTGGTTTTCGCTTTGCGCTGTTTGAGCGCCGTGGTGGTCGTGCACCTGAGCCGGGTAATTTAGAGCAGTTGTATCGTCTCGGCCAGTTGCTCGGTCGACTGCATGCGGTGGGTGCTAGTAAGCCCTTTATTGAGCGCCCTGAGCTGAATGTTGCAACCTATGGGCATGCCTCATTCGAGCGCCTGTGTAGCGGCGAACATGTGCCAAAAAGCTTGCGTCCTGCTTGGCAATCAGTGGTGCGTGATCTGCTGATTAAGGTGGATGCCTTATTTGCTGAGCATCCCTATACCGCGATACGCGTACACGGTGATTGTCATCCGGGCAACTTATTGTGCCGTGATGAAAGTTTTTTTATGGTCGACTTAGATGACTGCCGCATGGGACCAGCGATTCAGGATTTATGGATGATGTTGGCTGGCGATTATCAAGAGCGTTTATCGCAGCTGTCGGAGTTGGTCGATGGCTATCAAGAGTTTTATGATTTTTCCCCGCGCGAGCTCCCCTTGATTGAAGGTTTACGGGCCTTACGTTTGTTGCATTACAGTGCATGGCTGGCGCAGCGCTGGGATGATCCGGCGTTCCCGCAAAGCTTTCCTTGGTTTGGTACAGAGCGTTATTGGGGCGAGCAGATTTTGATTTTACGTGAACAGCGTGCAGCCTTAGATGAGCCTTATTTAAAGCTATTTTAACAGTGGGCAAGACAGCTGCAGTGATGCAGCTTAGAATGAATTGAATTTTTCGTTAGCTGGCTAACTAATATGAGTGTTACACCCAATCCCCGCCGTGGTTATCTGCTGGGCCTGCTCGCTTATAGCGTGTGGGGTATGTTTCCGTTGTACTTTAAAACCCTCGATGGCACGCCTGCTGACGAGGTAATAGTTCATCGCGTGTTGTGGTCGGCGCTGTTTAGCTTGGGTTTATTGTTGATTTGGCGACACAAAGGTTGGTGGCAAGAGCTGTACGAGCATCCTAAACGCTTTATGGTTTTAGCCGCTTCGGGAACGCTGATTGCCAGTAACTGGTTGATTTATGTGTGGGCTGTCCACTATGACCGTATGGTGGAAGCCAGTTTAGGCTATTACATCAACCCGTTGGTCAATGTCTTATTGGCCATGCTGTTTCTGGGTGAGCGTTTACGTCGTTTGCAGTGGGTAGCGATTGGCTTAGCGGCCATAGGGGTTGGTTTACAAGTCTGGAGCTTGGGTAAAGTCCCTTGGATTTCCTTGGCCTTGGCCTGCTCATTTGGTTTCTATGGCTTGATTCGTAAGCAAGCGCCGGTGGCGGCCTTACCTGGCTTAGCGGTAGAAACCTGGATGCTGGTGCCTGTGGCTTTAGCTTGGCTGTGGATCAATCCGCAAGCGGCCAGTATGCAAAGCGAGTTTTTGGGGAGTACGCAGATGTTTTGGCTGGCCGCTGCAGGTCCAGTCACCTTATTGCCCTTGCTGTGCTTTAACGAAGCAGCAAAAAATCTACCTTATGCGTCTTTGGCCTTTTTGCAGTACATCACCCCGACAGTATTGCTGCTGTTAGCAGTATTGGTGTTTAACGAGCCCTTTGCCGCCAGTTCATTTATCTTCTTTGGCTTTATTTGGGCGGCGCTGGCGCTGTATAGCTGGGATGCATTGCGCGTTTTAAAGCAGGGTCGCAAGGCTCTGCCGGAAAAGTAATCAACAGGCTAAAGCCTTTATAAAACAATGAGTTAAGGTTTCTACTAACAAGTTATCCACAGATTCTTGGTACTGGGTTGTGGACAGTTTTATAATACTGGTTATTTATTGATCACGCCCCGCTAAGCCGCGTCAGATAAGGCTTAGCGGCGAGTCTCCCCAGCTTATCCACAGACTGCTGCACGCGCAGGGTGGATAAGTCGGGAATGACTGGCTTGAGTCAGCGCTAGAGCAGCGATTGGTAGAGAATAAAAGAGCCAATCGATAGATAGATCAGCACAAAACCATAGAAACTAAATGGATTATCATTTTTATAGTAGTAGTTGCTGCGCAGACCGCGAGCGCCTGCCAGAATTCTACCGCGCAACAACCCCCATACTGCGACAGCAATAATAATAACCCCGAGTAACGTCATGAAGCGTGGTGACATTGTGCTTATCCATGAGTGTGGGTTGGTGGGTATAAATTTTCCGCATTGTTAGGCGAGTGGCGCAGGCTGTCAATTTATATTCGCTTGAAAATAGAGACATACCCGCGCTTGCCACCGGCGACTGGGCAATCTAGGTGTGCATCGTATGAAATGTTGCTCAAAAAATAGACAACTCTCTGTAAGCCCCATGCCCTCTAGCGCTTAGGCGAAGATGAACAGCTTATCCACAGCACCATCCCTATGTATTGTGCACAGTTTAAAACAGCTGTACATTTATTGAACACTTGGCTGCACGCCTTGTCAGTACTAGCGTACAGCTAAGTATCCCGAGCTTATCCACAGGCCCATGCACGCTCTAGGTGGATAAGCGGCTGGGAGTTAGCTCTCTGGCGTGGATAACCCAGCGCTGATTAAAATGTTGGCTAAGATATCCAGCAGTGGATAAGTGATGGCTAAGGATGCGCCAGCGGAGTTGCTTAAAAAACCATCAACAGGCTGTNNCAGGCTGTGCTCTCTAGGCAGTAGTGAACAGCTTATCCACAATCCCATCCCAGTGTATTGTGCACAGTTTAAAACAGCTGTACATTTATTGAGCACTCGGCTGTACCCCTTGCCAGCTCTAGCCTAGCGCTGAGTCTCCCCAGCTTATCCACAAGCCCATGCACGCTCCAAGTGGATAAGATGTTGGGCGTTGCTTCTCTAGTGTGGATAAAGTGTCTTTATCGTGGAATTAGCTAAGATACAGGGCAGTGGATAAGTGGTGGCTGGGGATATCGACGAGGAGTTGCTTAAAAAAACATCAACAGGCTGTAAGCCCCGCAGACTGTGCTCTCTAGGCAGTAGTGAACAGCTTATCCACAATCCCATCCCAGTGTATTGTGTACAGTTTAAAACAGCTGTACGTTTATTGAGCACTTGGCTGTAAGCCTTGCTAGCTCTAGCTTAGCGCTGAGTCTCCCCAGCTTATCCACAGCACCATGCACGTCAGAGGTGGATAAGATGTACATGGTCAATTTTGTGCACAGCCCCTACAATTAGCAACTCACTTAGTTTTAGAAGCTTTCTTATGTCCTTATTCTCTTGGCCGGTGCGTATTGCTACGTGGATTCAGGCTGCCAATGCTGCGTTGGGCCGAGCCTGTGCGTGGCTGACCTTATTTCTGGTGCTGGGCACCGCCTGTGTGGTGGTCTTACGCTATGCCTTTGGGATTGGCGCTACGGCGCTGCAAGAAGCGGTGATGTATGCCCATGCGCTGACCTTTATGGGTACCGCGGCGTGGGCGCTGCAGCGTGGCGCACATGTGCGTGTGGATATCTTTTACCAAAATTTTTCTGCGCGCAAAAAAGCTTTAGTGGATAGCAGTGGTCATCTGTTGTTGCTGCTGCCGATGTGTTTGTTTTTAGGTTGGAACAGCTGGGGTTATGTGGCCAGCTCTTGGGCGATGCATGAAACCTCCGGCGAGACCGGCGGCTTAGGTTTTATGTATGTGCAAAAAAGTATTATTTTACTTTTGGTGGGCAGCTTATTGCTGCAGGCGTGCGCCGACTTAGTTTTATTGATCCAGCAATTGTGCACGCCACGTGCGGTTAAGGATATGCAGCATGACTGAAGTACTGGCGATTGCCTTATTTATCACTATTTGCCTGACTTTAGTGATGGGCTATCCGGTGGCCTTTGTCCTCGGTGGTGTGTCCCTGTTGTTTGCCGTGATTGGCATGTTGAGCGGTGTGTTTGATCCGGTCTTTTTGCAGGCCTTGCCTAACCGTTTATTCGGCATTATGAACAACCAAACCCTGCTGGCAGTGCCCTTGTTTGTCTTTATGGGGGTGATGCTGGAAAAATCGCGGGTGGCGGAAGACTTATTGGAATCCATGTCGCGCTTATTTGGCACCTTGCGCGGTGGTTTGGCGATTTCGGTGTGCGTGGTAGGTGCTTTATTGGCCGCCAGTACCGGAGTGGTTGGCGCTACTGTAGTGACCTTAGGTTTGCTGGCGCTGCCAACCATGCTACGTCGTGGTTATGATCCGGCCGTGGCCACTGGTACCTTAGCTGCGACAGGCACCTTGGGGCAGATTATTCCGCCGTCGATTATCTTGGTGCTGCTCGGCGATGTGCTCTCCAGTGCCTATCAACAAGCGCAAATTCGCATGGGTGTGTTTACTCCGAAAACCGTGTCTGTCGGCGACTTATTTATGGGGGCTTTGCTGCCCGGTGTCTTGCTGGTGGGCATGTACATTGCCTATTTGATTTTTGTGGCGATGACTCAGCCAAAAAAACTGCCTGCCTTACCGCAAGAGGCTTTAGGACCGATAGAGTGGGGCCGTTTATTTAAAGCTTTGCTGCCGCCCTTGGTCTTGATGGGTTCGGTATTGGGCTCAATTTTAGCCGGTGTCGCCACGCCAACTGAGGCGGCCTCTTTAGGTGCGATTGGTGCATTGGTGCTGGCCTTGCTTAAAGGGCAGTTGAAGATCAGTCGCTTGCGTGAAGTAGCCTTTGGCACCGCTGAAATCAGCGCTATGGTGTTTATGATTTTAATTGGCGCCTCACTTTTTTCTCTGGTCTTTCGCGGCTTTGGCGGCGATGTGATGATTGAAAATGTATTTGCGCAACTGCCCGGTGGCGTACTGGGTGCCTTCTTTTTAGTCATGCTAGTGATTTTCTTGTTGGGCTTTATTCTCGACTTTATTGAAATCATCTTTGTGGTGGTGCCCATTGTTGGCCCAGTGTTGCTGTCGATGGGTTTAGATCCGGTGTGGCTTGGAGTGATGATTGCTTTAAATCTGCAAACCTCATTTTTAACCCCGCCGTTTGGCTTTTCCTTGTTCTATTTACGCAGCGTTACTCCAGCGTCTGTGCCGACCACCACGATTTACCGTGGCGTTTTACCTTTTATTGGGATTCAGCTGAGCATGTTGGTGATTGCTTATGTGTGGCCAGAGCTTATTACCTGGTTGCCCAATCAGTTGTATGGTGGCAATTAAGTTGATCGGGCAGGGGAACTGAAGATGCAGCATTCGATAACACCAATGGATTTTTCTGGCTTGCC
>LFRZ01000147.1 GCA_001513025.1 Gammaproteobacteria bacterium DTU037 | reverse complement strand
TTTTTATCGTAGGCATTGAGCCGAGCACGTTGACAGTACTGCAAGTAAAAGCGCAAACGCTGAGTGTTACTCAGGTGATATTTAGCCACTTTGTCGAGGCAGGCCAAGTCTTTAATAATCCGATAGCGCAGCATTGGCCCCCACCAAAAAGTACCGGCTGGGCAATCAATTAAATACACCTTGGTCTGCTCATCAACCAGTAAGTTACGCCACTTTAAATCATTATGGGTAAATCTATGTGCATGCATCACCCGCGTAGCAGCGGCGACTTGCGCACTGACCTGCTTAACCCAAGCTGGATCTTCGAGTAATGGACTATTTTGATTGGCTAAGTCGGCCAAGTCTCGGCTATTGGGAATTTCACGGGTAATCATCGCCCCGCGCA
This sequence comes from Gammaproteobacteria bacterium DTU037, assembly GCA_001513025.1. Classification (GTDB taxonomy): domain Bacteria; phylum Pseudomonadota; class Gammaproteobacteria; order Pseudomonadales; family Pseudomonadaceae; genus Denitrificimonas. The sequence goes on along the minus strand of LFRZ01000147.1, from coordinate 384 downwards.
CAAAGGCACCACCCTTACGCTCTAAACCTTGCGCAACGACTTCAGCAGTGGCAATACCCCATTTAGCGAAACGTTTGAGGTTTTGCCATTCTGCTTTGATGCGCGGACGTGCAGCGTAGCGACGCACACCTTTACCGGCATTACGGTAACGCTTCACATAGTAATCAACGCCCTGACGATTGACACGAATCACTTCAGATAATGGGTCATGGGTGATGCGCTCACCGTTTAAAGCAAAGACCTTTTCTAGGCTGCCAAAATCTGCATGCAGCATTTGATACTCTGCTGCTAACCGCCAACTCGACATTACAACGCATCTCCATAGCGCTCTTTACGCGCATACAGCTTGGCCGCCTTGCTCTCTAACCAAGCCAGCAATACCGC
>LFRZ01000120.1:23304-87820 GCA_001513025.1 Gammaproteobacteria bacterium DTU037 | reverse complement strand
CTGGACTGCTCGTGCTTGCGATAGCCTAAATGTTCATCAAGCTCAACGCTAAGCGCTGCTTCCACCATGACCTTGGTGAGCATAGCTCGCATGTCTGTCAGGTCTTTTTCAGTTTTGATACCTTTTGCCGCTTCGCGTGCAAAGGCTTCGAGGTCTTTTTTGTTCATCGTCTGTCTATCCTTCCCGTTAGGGGTCAATGATAAACAGTTACACAGATTTAATTACAGTCTCCCTAAAAACTTTAACTCAGGTTAATGCAGAAGCATCCTTAGGGGGGGTTCCGCTCCCGCCTTCTACCAGCCCCACCAGCGCTGAACTTTAAGTATGCTGCGCCATAGGACGCCGAGTATCGACGGAAAAAGTCTAGGCCGCAGCCAAGCAAGCACCGCAAAGACACTGATGCAGACCAGCAAGTAATCACGACTGAGAAAACCCGCGTCAAAGTATGCCAGCTGTTTATTCAGGCCAAGCCAAATAAACACCGCGGTTGGAACAGAAAAGAATAGCGAGGCAAAAACCCCGAGTAATCGAGATTTAAAACTTTCTGTTTGATGCATTCAATCAATCCCTTTTGATGTCCGGCCAAATATACAGCTAACTAAGCTGTTGACTTGGATTGCTTTTTAAGTGCACTAAGCTGCCTTGTAGCACCCTAGAAAACCCTATGTTTTGCACCCTGCTCTTGCCTTAGATGAATACGCCAAGCCAAGGACATCCCATCACTGTCTCATCAGCACTGTTTGAATGGTGCTGAGCCCTTTTTTATCTAAGCTTCACATCAGCTAAAGAAATTAACACTTTGACTGACTTCTTTGAGTTTTTTCTCACCACGGAAATCGTAACGGCGTGTTGTATCTAAATTAGCATGGCGCATGGCTGCTTGAACAATTAACGCATCCGCCCCGCTTTCAAACATTCGCGTAGCAAAGGTACGGCGGGTATCGTGCGGCGCGAATGCTTCAATATCTGCAGCCAAGCCGCGCTTCTTTAAAATATAAGTAATACCTTGCCCGCTAATAGGCTGATTAAGAATAGCGCCATTTTTAAGGATACGGCTAAAAAGATACCCCGGTTGCTCACCCCGTAGCTTAAGCCAGCCGTGTACAGCTTTGACCGTCTGCGCCGGCATAAAGCATTTGGCTTGCTTGTTACCTTTACCTATGACATTAAAAGCGGATTCATTCCAATTCAAATCCTCAACTTTTAAGCTGGTTACCTCAGCTTTACGCAAGCCGCAACCGATAAGTAACGCAAGAATAGCTTTATCTCTAGCGCTGGCAGAACAACCTGCCACAGTGCAAGCGCTCATTAAAGAACGCACTTCTGCTGGCTCCAGCGCCCGGCCTGCAGCAAGACGCGAGCCTTTTACTGAAGGTATTTTATAGATTTTTTGATAATCATCGGCACTCATTAACTCAAGCATCCACGCTTCTTCGCAAACCCCTTTTAAGGAGGATAAATAGCTGTTCTGCGTTGCTGGAGATAAGTTCTTTTCGGATAATTTAAAGAGTATTTGCAGAATATGCGGCCTCTTAAGCTCTTGCCAAGGACAGGTATCAATACCTGAAAATCCGAGCATTTTGGCCACAATACGCAGCGAAGACATCACTGTTCTTTTGCTACCTCGCGAACTTAACCGGGTGATATAGGCCACCGCAGGATTATTGAAGAGCCCGGTTGTTTGTTCCAGGCTTATGATTCCTTTTGGAATATGCCCCTCGTTTTTTGTCAGCACTGCACGCCCCATCAATAAACCTTGCGGCTCAATAAAATTTTATTATCAAACTTGACGCTATCGACACACACCCGTCTCTAAAAAGAGAATTGTGCAATAGCTCCATTTATTCACCTAACTGTTAATTGCTCTTCAGCTAACAAGAAAAAAGTCTGCGAGCGACAACAACTGATCTATACATCGCCATAAAGCAAAGCCCAGCTTCAGAGCCTGTTTACGGTTGATAATAGCATCTATTTTAGTTGTTCAAATGNNCATTTGATAAAGTTAATATAAACAATTGAAATTACTAAATAGATAGCTAATTACTATAATAATATTATTTTTCGTTTAAAAACCATAATTGATCTTAGACGGCCCACAGACCAAATAGAGAGGTTTTTTGTTTATCGATACAAAGGTGAGGGGTTAATGCAGAAAAGCGCTTAGAGAAAGCCACAGGAGGTCAGTTTTCTGTTCAATCATTATTTTTTGTACTAGAAACCACCTAAAGCGCACAGAAACCTGCAGATATTTGTATGAAAGAACTCACTTGCTCTGGTGCACGCCAGCGCAATGACATCACCACAAAAACTGCAGGTCTTGATATTGTGTTTTAACGGTGCAATGCTAAGGACTGTTGACGCTTGGGATAAGTACGATTCGCACAAAAACTGCGGACCTCTCCTCCGGTAAAACGTGCTTCAACATTATAGCCTTTGTGCAATGGGTGATTGAGCGCGACCAAGCGTTGCTCGCCTGGTTTTATCTGTAGCAGCAATATATTAGATTGCGTCAGTCCAAAGCCGAACTCAAAACGCACAGACTCAAGCATCACATCATCGGTATTGTGTACCATAACATAAAGAATATCGGTATCTTGGTGATCTGCAAACAGCAACCAACCAAGGCCCAGGCCAAGAATAAAAAACAATGTTCGCAATGAGCGCAGAGCATCAATAAAGCGATCAAGCCACATAATAGCCTCCCAGCAACCGTTTCAAGGGTGAACCTATCAAACACTTAAGACTATAACGAATCTAAATACTTATCTGCCGATACTATCAATTGTATAAAAGCACGGCACCTTAGATGTACACAATGCAGGCGCACTAATCCAGTACTCTAAGTGAATTTTTATCATCAAAGGAATGCATGGCGGGATACTACCGAAGAATTTAGTCTTCTTGATAGCTCTTACAAAAAGCGCAATAGACGCTGGATTCAGTTATCTGTAAAACTGGGCAGGATAAAGCAGTGTCTAGACAAGAGTATATCTGTACGGAATAATGCTGAGAATTGCGCCCGCCTGAGGCGGCAGGCGCAATCGTCTATTTAGCAGGTGCTGGTTGTACTTAAAGCATCACGGTCAGAGACTGTGTTCCAAGCATCGACAAGCAGTCGATTCTCTAAACCCATTGCAGCACTGCAGGACTGTTCTGTCATTTGCATGCTGTTGTTAATTGCATTGATTTGCGCTGCAACGTAGCGACCCATTTTTTTGAATACTTTTAGATTATCCATATCCTTACCCCTTTTTATAATGTCCGTACAGCAAGCGCTGTAAAGTCTCCCGAAAACGAGACATAGCAATATAATTGCTAATCATAAAAGCAGGTGGTTTGCAGAATTAAAGCAGTACTGAAATTGATTTCAGTATTGAACCAAGTTTTCTTTGCGAAAACGCTGGTATAGCATTTTGGATTATGCGCGAGCAAGTGCTCTGAGGCGTACCGGTGATGTCTTTCTCTGTACCACGCCACTCAATCAAATTGTCGTTTGAGTCGGGATAGGGGTATGAATATACAGTAGTCGTCCTTTAAAAGCAAGTAGCACGTCAGAAAGACTTTATCAAGCAATAAAGGGCAACTTTGTGTGCAGGTACTGCATTTTATGCGCACAAAGCTGCCCTATTTAACCCGTTATAGACAACGAGCTAGGCAAGTACTACTTACAGTAAAGGTAAGGTATAGGCTAGGATCAAACGATTGTCATCCAAATCTTTGTTAACATTTGAACGCACAGTTGAATTCCTCCAGCGTACGTTGAAGTTCTTCAAGGAGCCTTCTTGGAATGCGTAAGACACATCTAAGTCACGCTCCCACTCACGTCCTTCTGTAGCACTGCCGATGTCTGCACCAGTACCTTTAACGTAACGGTTAAACATGGTGAGACCAGGAATACCTAAGCCAGCAAAGTTATAGTCGTGACGTACCTGCCAAGATTTTTCATCTTTAGCACCAAACTCACGATTAGCTACATAGTTAACCAAGAATGGATCTGTACCAAGGATATAGGCATAACCTGTATTCCCTGTCATTTTCTGATAACCCAAGCCCAGCTTATTAAAGCCGAAAGCGTAAGTCACCATACCTGAGAAGGCTTTGTTATCAACGCGGATATCACCGTCGCTGGAAGATTTGGAAACACGTAAATCTGTTTTTAGTGAGCGCTGATCGCCCAATGGCAACACATGTAAAGCTGTAACGATATGTTGCTTATACATATCTTCTAAGCGGCCAAAGTTATAGCCCGTTGTCAGAGCATCATTCCACTTATAGTCCAAGCTCGCTAAATCAAAAGAACCACTAGTGTCATTTTTAGTAACTGCATTACCAGTCTTTTTATTGATTAAGTTCTTAGCAAGACGATTCATCCCCATGCTTTCATTGTCAGTAGATGACCGCTGATTGACCCGATCAATATGACCTAGACGTGCAGTTAAGCCGTCAATTTCATTGGAGGTTAACATGCCACCTGTGAACATCTGTGGTAATAAGCGGCCTTCTAAGTTAGCTTGCAGCAAAGGCAGACGCGGCATTAAAGTACCGACTTGCAGAACTGTTTCAGACAGTTTTGCTTTAGCCGTGCCACCTAGCTTGCCAAAGTTATCAACTGACTTACCATTGCTGCGCTGCGGAAATGTATCTGCAGTACGATTTGGGCCTGAATCAAGCTTAATACCCGTTGCTGCGTAGACATCAAGACCAACGCCAATGGTGCCTTCAGTGAAGCCAGACTTATAGTCCAGAATAAAAGCTTGTGACCATTCGGCCTTGGTTTTATTGGCCGGCGTATTTGCTGCATCACGCGTATCTTGATTCATATATAAGTTACGGAAACCCAGATTAGCTTTACTGTCCTTGATAAAATCAGCAGACGCTAACGATGGAATGGCCAGCAACATGCTGCCAGCAGTTGCTAAGGTAATAGCTCGTGCCAATGGTGAAAAAATCATTCGATATTCCTATGATGAACAATATACAAACGGAGCCTTATATGGCCCCGATCTTTTTAACTAAGGCCAGAGGCTTAGTCAGCTGTAAATATGCGTGGCTTAACAATTTCAGACAGTAAAAAGTCCTTACGCCTGTACTGTTATAATCACCCATTAATTTACCGTTTATTTCTAAACCATAACGGGTGTGTTTGTGGAAGAATTCTAAACACTTCTCACGTGTCTCTTTCACATCAGCGGCATAGCGCGGCCCTTGTCGACGCTCTTGACTGTCGATGTAAGAGGCCACATTCCATGCTTCTTGATCACTCAAGCTGTTTGGGCAACCTAGCCGCATATTGTGCTTAATAAAAGACGATAACCGTAATGTCGTGCGATATCTGCACCCCAGCTGTACGAATTATCCCCTCAAACCGCAGGGAAAACCACCTCTTCATGCGGCGCTAAGCGACCACCATCATCTGCATAAAAAATACTGCAGTTTTCGACATAGACTTTTGCACCGCGTAGGTCATCAACTTTTTGCTCAGGCTGTTCCAGCTTGGGGTAACCCCGACCGAATATATTCTTACTGGCGATAAGCTTCAGTCGCAGCGGCTTGAATGGCTTGATTTAAGCCACTAATGCGCTCAACTTTACGCTGCACCGCGGCAGTAAAAACACCTGAATGCCCCTCAATTAAAGTGAGCTTACTTTTAGCCCGAGTAATGCCGGTATAAAGCAGCTCTTTGGTCAAAACAGGGTTCAGGCGATCGGGTAAAATCAATGCTGTATGCACAAACTCTGAGCCTTGTGATTTATGCACCGTCATGGCAAAAACGGTTTCCACCGCGGTTAAACGGCTTGGCAACACATAACGCACACCGCCCTGCCCGTCATTGCGGGCAAAAGCTACACGCAAGACCTGCTTAGGCTCGGCATTGTCCTCAGTGGCCGCATCATTGGGCAGCAGCAAAGCAATGCCAATATCACCATTCATTAAGCCAATACTGTAATCATTCTGGGTCACCAGCACTGGCCGCCCTTCATACCAACCTTCGGCACTGCTGATTAGACCTCTAGCGCGCAAGGCATTGGCAATACGCTCGTTTAGGCCAGCGACGCCAAATTCGCCTTTACGCAAGGCACAAAGCAGGCGAAATTGATCAAAGGCTTGGAGTACTTCGCTGGCCCAGGTTTGCCAAGCGGGATCACTCAAGGGTTGCTCAGCGCCGGGCCGTTGCTGTTGTAAAATCTGCAAGTAATAGGCGTAGCCGGCGCTGTCTAGGCTATTGTTTGCTTGCGCAGCAAAATTAAGTAAGACATGGGTTAATTCAGCGCTATTGCTTTGCTTGAGGAGTAAATAGTTGATATCAGGCGATGCGCTGTGCAGCAATTGCCAAGCACGCTGGGCTTCACTTTGGTTCACCGCTCGGGCCAGCTGGCCAATCCCTGAGTCACTGCCAAAGCGGCGTGAGTGACGCAGCATGACCGTACGCTGAGCTAAGGGATGCTGCTGTGCATCACCAACACACCAGCCTTCAGCCGCCAGTGTTTCATTGCATAACTGCTCAAGGCGCTGTTGCGTCTCGGGCGTGTAATAAACGGATTCAGCATCGGCGCATAAATCACCCAACACTGAGCCCGCCTCCACTGACGCCAGCTGATCTTTGTCGCCCAGTAAAATCAGCCGTGCATGTTTGGGCAAGGCTTGCAGCACGTTATGCATCATTTCCAAGTCAATCATCGAGGCTTCATCAATCACCAGCACATCCACCACTAAAGGATTGCTGCTGTTATGACGAAAATGACGTGTCTGGGGCAAACTGCCGAGCAAGCGGTGTAAGGTGGTGACGTCAGTGGGAATATGGGCTTTAACTTTAGCTTCAGCTGGCAAAGAAGCCACTTGTTGGCCAATGGATTCGGTTAAACGTGCTGCAGCTTTACCTGTAGGTGCGGCCAACTGAATACGCAAGGCTTGCCCCGTTTCAAGGGCGCTTTGCTGCAATAGCGCTAAAAGACGCACCACGGTGGTGGTTTTACCTGTGCCTGGGCCGCCAGTAATCAGGGTCAACTGGCCTTGCGCTGCCATTGCACAAGCGACTTTTTGCCAGTCAGTGTGCCGTTCGCCAGCCACCATCAATGGGTCACTAAATAACTCAGTTAAATCTTTAGCAAAATCAGCCGCCAGCGGCATCTGCGTATCAATGCGCTGCACAAGACGTTGAGCCACACTGCTTTCATAGTGCCAGTAGCGGTACAAATACAGACGTCCATCGACCAGTACTAAGGGCTTGGCACCCTCTGCTTGCTCTTTTTGGTAGAGTAAAGCACTGCGGCCTAACACCGCCGACCACTGCTTAAAGCTCACTGTGGCTAACAGCTGTGAGGGTAAAATGGGTTGTTCCTCCAATACGCGCCCTTCCGGTGGCAATAATAAAGCCAAATCAGGATCACGCAAGACACTGTGCATATCTAAGCAAATATGCCCGTGCCCCAACTGATGACTGACCAAAGCAATCGCCAGCAACACCAAAGGCTCGGCTTCTGGGTCCAGTTTGGCCAGCAGTTTTACCAAGGCCAGATCCAGCGCACGTATCCAACCGGCCTCAAGCCAGTTATCGAGTAAAACGAATAGGCGCTCACGGCAGTTCAGCGCCGTGCTTGCCGTTAAGCGCTCCAGAGCATCACGAGGCGTCTGTTTAAAATCCTCATCAAAGAGTTGTCCTTGCTGCATCATTGTTGCGCCTCCTGGGTTGAGTCTTTAAACAGCGCATCCAAGCGCTCAATCAAGGCACGCGCAGGTCGCGCATGGTGAAGGCCTTGACTGTCACTCTGCGCACCACGTAAAAACATATACACCGCGCCGCCCATATGAGTGTCGTAATCATAATCACTGATACGTAATTTGAGCAGGCGATGCAATGCCAAGATATACAGGGTGTATTGCAAGTCATAACGGTGGCTTAAAACGCGCTCGTCCATTGCCGCAGTGCTGTAATCAGCCTCACTTGCCCCCAACCAATTGGATTTATAGTCGATCACGTAATAACGGCCTTGATGCTCCAGAACCAAGTCAATAAAGCCTTTAAACATACCATTCAGGCGCTCGGGCTGTAGATAGGGGCGCGCCGCACCGGGCAAGACAAATTCAGCGATCAATTGATCCATTTGCAAGGTATTGGCCTGATGGGTGGCAAACCAAAACTCCATTTCTGCTTGATACTGCGTCAACTCAGCTAAAACCATCGGCTGCTCACCGATTAAAAAAGGCTGCTGGAGATAATGACTGAGCCAAGGCCACAACAGCGCTGCATACTGCTCAAAGCCATAAGCCTCACAACGTGCTTGGATAAATTGCTGCGCCTGCTCAGGCTCCTTGAGCACCTCAGCAAAGCCTTGCTCAGCCGCCCATTCAAGCAAGCCATGCAGAAAGGTACCGGGTTTAGCACCACGTGGAAAACTGTGAATCCCCTGCTGCACAGGCTGATGAATAGCGGCAAGATCCGTATCATAACGCTCATTATCACTGATATTCTGTGCGAAAGCCGATTGCGGCGCTAAGTCTTCGACACGCTCCTTAGACTGCAAATCAGTGTCGGGTGCCTGTGCAGTAAAACGCAAAGCACTGTATGAGGCAATCCACCAATGCTCACGTGTACGGCGCTGGGCAATACGCCATTTTGCTGTGAAAGCCCCGGTGCGATCCTCGACCCTGTTCGCAGTGCTCTCTGGCAGCATACAGACATGACTGACTAACGCGCTGGGCGCCTGATCAGCCTGAGCAAAGGGTGCCAGCCACTCTGCCAAAGCTGAACTGCTGTTTAATGGCTGACCATTATTTAATAAATACCCCATGGCGCTGTGATGCAGTACTGAGGTTTTGCCTTGGCCTTTTTTTAAGTCAGCCATGCCCAGCCAGCACGCATGGCGCGCTCGAGTTAAGGCCACATAGAGCAAACGCAAGTCTTCAGCCAGACGTTCTTGCTCAGCCTGGGCCAAACTGTTTTTATCGGCATGCAGCATCAAGCTGCGCTGGCCATCTATTTGTATGGTAAAAGGTTGCTTGCCATCTTGCGCACGAAACCCGCAAATAAAGGGTAAAAATACCAAAGGGTATTCCAGCCCTTTGGATTTATGGATGGTAATCACCCGCACCAAGGACTCATCACTTTCTAAGCGTAAAATCTGCTCTTGTGCGCCTTCAACTTGTCCGGCACAAGCGGTTTGCAAATAGCGCAGTACGGCAAATTCACCATCCAGTTCGCGCGCGGCATGTTGCAATAATTCAGACAAATGCAGCACATTGGTTAAGGCACGCTCACCATCGGCGCGCTGTACTAAGCGTTGCGGTAACTCAAAGTCATGCATAATTTTGCGCAACATCGGCAGCACACCTTGTTTATGCCAGCGCTCCAGATAGTCTTTGAATTGTAAAACGCGTTGCTCCCAGAGCAATTCGTCTTGATTGATACGCTCCAACTCACTCAAGGGCAAGGCAAAGGTGCTGCAAGCCAGTGCTGACTTTAACGCGCGCTCATTGTCGGGCTGTAAACAGGCCTGCAGCCAAGCCATAATATCTTGGGCTTCTTGACTGGCAAAGACAGAATCTTTATCTGACAAGTACACGCTACGGACATGCCGTAACGCCAGTTGTTTGCGGATGGCTTGCGCCTCGGCCATATTGCGCACCAATACAGCAATATCATTGGGTTGCAGTGCTTGCAGTTGGCCATCTGCACTTTTAAAGCCGGCTTTATGATCTGCAGCAAGATTCAATAAGCGTGCGATTTCTGTCGCACTGCTGGCCGCCATCTCTTCTTGATAGTGATTGCGCGACACTGGCTCATCAGCCGCTAAATGCCACAGGGTTAAAGCCGGCTGGAATTCGCCCTCGACCCACCAACGTTCTGCACGCCCTTGAGCCTGCACCGGCAAAAAGGGTAAGTCATTGCTGTTCGCTTGCTTAAACAAGAAAGCGCCTTGTCCGACTTGGCGTTGCTCGGCTAAGCTAAACAATTGATTCACAGCACTGACCATACTTTCAGTTGAGCGAAAGTTGGTTTGCAGATTGTAATGGCGTCCCTCGGTCGCGCGGCGTGCATATAAATAGGTATGAATATCAGCACCACGGAAGCTATAGATCGCTTGCTTAGGGTCGCCAATTAAAAAGAGTCCAGTCTCGCTACTGTTGTCCGCGATGCGGTATATGCTATCAAAAATACGGTATTGCAAAGGGTCGGTGTCTTGGAACTCATCAATCATGGCAATCGGAAATTGCTGACGAATCACTTCAGCTAAACGCTCACCGCTGGGGCCCTGTAAGGCCTGATCAAGTCGGGTCAGCATGTCATCAAAACCCATTTCCGCGCGCTGCTGCTTTTCACGGTGAAAGCGCTGCTTAATCCAGTGCGCGGCATGCCATAAAGCTTGCTCATCCAGTGCGCGGGTCAGCGTATCCAAGTGTCCCGGCAAATAACGCATGGCTTCAAGGGCTGGATGCTGAGGGGCAGCACTGCTGTCTTTCCAGGCCTGATGTAAACCATCGGGGGTCAGCCTTGTAAAACCTGTGCCAATCTCAAGCTTTATTTGCTCAGGGTCTTCGGCCCAAGCCTTGAGTTTATCCAGCCAAGGTGTATAAAAGCGTGATTGGATCACGCGCCCATTGACCGCTTTAGCCGCCACGGCTCGATCCAATATAGCGCGCAATTCTTGCGTCCATTGCGGCCACTGGGCTTTTAATTCAGCCAGGTTTTGCGCTTGCGCACTCAATCCTTTATCCAGTAACTGTGCCAGTCCTTGCTCAACCTGCGGCGGTGCTGGCGTTTGCGTATTTAATAAGGGCGATATTTTACCTTGCAAAAAAGCCGGTTGCTGCCAATGCTCAAGCACCCAGAGCATATGCGTTGCATGCAAGGGGTAACACTGCTGGCGCCAATAATCTTTGACCACCAAAGCGAGTAAATCACTGTGGTCAGTTTCTAAGGTTTGAGTAAATAAGCTGCCGCTATCAAAGGCGTGTTCACGCAGCATACGCTGACACCAGGCGTGAATGGTGGAGACGGCCGCTTCATCCATCCAGAGTGCCGCTTGATCAAGGCGTTGCGCGCAAGCCGCCCACTGTTCCTGCGGATACTCCTCACGCAAGCGGTGCAATAAGCGGTCCGGTTGGTCCTGCTCCTGACGAAACACTTGCGCTGCTTCAACCAAGCGTGCGCGAATACGATCACGCAGTTCCTGGGTTGCTGCATCGGTAAAAGTCACCACGAGAATCTCAGGTGGCAGCAAGTGGCGACTGAAGGCTGCGTTGTCAGCCAACCCATGTTGCAAGATCAAGCGCACATAAAGTGCAGCAATGGTGTAGGTTTTTCCGGTACCGGCACTGGCTTCAATCAAGCGGCTGCCATGCAGCGGAAACTGCAAAGCCAAGGGGCGCAGTGTAGTGTTTGACAGGCTCATAATGCCTCCCCCGAGCGTTCCAGTTGCATGATATCGGCCTCAAATAATGATCCGTAGAGCAGTTGCGCCCATTCAGGAAAGGTTTCATCGGCAACTAAATCAGCGTAGGTCGGGTATTGGCGGGCGAGCGCGGCACTTTGTTGCACCTCGCCGGTCGATTTAAAGCTGCCTTCATAAACCTCTTTGGCTTTCGCATCCTGTTGGTTTTTCAAGAAATCCATGGCTGTTTTTAACGCCACTGGAATGGGGGCATTTAAGCCACTTTGCCAGCATTCAAGCCAAGTCAGTGCAATTTGCAATGCTTTGTCGGCACTTAGACTTGCGAAAGCAATACTGCTTTCTTGAGCAATAATCAGCGTTTGTGTGGGGGCACCACTGGCATTGAGCAGCACATGCTGCACCCAAGGTTTTAATAAACGGTGCCAACTGCGCTCTTTACCTCGATTGATTTTGCCGGCGACCAATTCAATCCGGGCATATTCAGTGGCAGGCTGATCGCTCAGTGCTGCTGTCCGCAGCCCACCCAACCAGCCTTCAAGCTGAATCTTTCCTTGAGTGATATCAATAATGCGCGCCGTCTCTTCTTCCTGCGGCCAGGCGTGGCACAGGGCGCGGTAATGTTCTAATTGTGGCAGTAGCGGCTCGATTAACTCAGCGCGCACTTGCTCACCAAAGGCGCACATGGGCAAGGCACCACTGCGTTGCAATTTTTCACTGTGCAGCGCTAAAACCTCAGTGAAATCCGCATCCAGTGGCGCATGCTGGCCAGCATTGAGCAGTTCATATTGCAGACTGTAACGCTGCAAACCATCGAGGGCAAAGGGTTCATCCTCAAAGAGTTCCAGCTCCATATGATCCAAATGCACCTTAAGGCGTTCATTAAAGAAATACTTCACTGGATCTCTTAAAAAGCGCTGCAACAGCTCTGGCGTCAGCGCGCTGCTGGGCTCAAAGTGTGGTAAAGCACTGCTGGTTTGCGCGGCGACCTTTTGATGCAAAGCAGACCATTCAGCGGCATAGGTAAACAGCTCACTCTCAGCGGCAAAGTAATGCTGACTGAAGGGCTGCAATGGATGCACTGTGGTTAAGGCCTCCAGCAAGGGCTGTTCATCGGCTAACCGCCAGCCACTGCTGAGATGATCGCGTAACTGCGCCACCAGTACTGAAGGGGGGCGTTCAGTGTTATCGCGCACGCTGCGCCCTACCCAGCTGATATACAGTTTTTCACGGGCGGAGAGCAAGGCTTCGAGTAACAAATAGCGGTCATCTTCACGGCGCGAGCGATCACCAGGGCGATAATCACTGCCCATTAAGTCAAAGTCGAGCGGTGCTTGCACGCGCGGGTAGTCGCCATCATTCATACCCAGCAGGCACAGCATGCGAAAAGGAATCGCGCGCATCGGCATCAGCGTACAAACGTTCACTGAACCGGCTAAAAAGCGCTGGCTCAGATGATCAACCTCAACGTGACTCAGCCAAGCTTCACGTGCCACCGCGAGGGTTAAGGGCTCGTCCATCTCTGCTTCAAGGCAAAGCTGATACCACTGCTCACAGCCTTCACGCATGCGCTGCACCAATAAAAAGTCAGCATCCTCTTCAGCCAAGAAGAACTGATCCAGCATAGCTAAGAAAATACTGCGCCATTGGCTCACTGGGTGGACGCCACTCAGCTGCTGATGCAAGTTTTGCAGCCCATCCAGAAAGTGCGTTAAAGGACCAATCAGCGCCGCATCCAAGCCGCCTACTTCATCGTAAGGCTGAATGCCAGCAAAGGCATCGCTGTCACCCATGGCATAGCCCAGCAACATACGTTGCAAGCCAAAGTCCCAGGTGTTCTGCGCCAAACCTTGTGGCAGATCAAAATCCTCACGGTGCTTGGCATTCAGCCCCCAACGCACACCCGCCCCCGTCAGCCAGCGCTGCAATATTGGCAAATGCGTTTCATCAATGGCAAAACGCGCACGCAGTGCAGGCACATCGAGCAGGCTCATAATATCGGTGACCGTGAGGCGTGATTCAGGCAAGCGTAACAATTCATGCAGGGCAATCAATAAGGGCTCTGTGCTTTGCTCGGCCTGGTCGGACAAGGTAAAAGGGATATAGCGCAAGTCATCGCGGGCGTACTGTGCAAACACCGCTTGAATATGCGGCGCATAGCTATTGATATCAGGCACCATCACAATGATATCGCGCGGTTTTAAGCTGGGATCGGCATTAAAACAAGCCAACAGCTGATCATGCAGTACTTCAACTTCACGCTGGGCGCTGTGAGTGATATGAAAGCGCAAGGAGGTATCCTTCGGATGAACAGCCGGCCACGTCGCTCGAGTATCGGCCAACGGACGCAAATGCAAAATATCATTGTGCAGCTGCTCTAAGAGGGTGCTGGTTTCGCCATCTTCAAATATATCAACGCGCTGACCCTGACTGTTAAATTGGCTTTGGTAAGTGTCCAGCTCGTCATGCTGATCCAATAGGTTGATATAGTCGCGCCCCTGCTTGCCCCAAGCCGCGAGTAAAGGATGGGCAAACTGATGCAGTTGTTCAATGGATAACACCTCTGGAAAACCCTCTTTACGGCTTTGGCGGCGGTATTCATGGCGTAAGAGTTGTTTATCTTCAACAATATCAGCCCAGTGAAACTGACAAGGGTTGTGCACGCAGAGCATCACTTGGCTAAAGCGACTGATGGCGGCTAAGGCCTCAACCATTTGCGCAGGCAAGGAGGAAATACCAAAAATAATAATCCGCCGCGGCAAGCCAGCGGGCGCTGTTGCCATGTCACGCATGGCGGCCATAAAACGCGGATGCACCGCCGCACGACTGCTATGGATCGCCTCGGCGCCAATATCATCAATCAGCAAACGCCACAGCGCCGCTTGCCACGCCACTGTCGGCTCGCGTGCTTGAGCTTTTTCAACGCTGAGCTGTGGCTGGCCATCAATTTGACGCAATTGATCCTCACCCAGCGCCCAATCTTTCAGCCAGTCTGAGCGGTACACCTGATACTGGTCAAAGAGGTCAGCCAGACGCTCAGCCAATTGATAACGTTTGCGCAAATCCGGGTCAAAGTCTAAAAAATGCTGCAAGGGAGCAAAAACCGGCTGCTCAACCACCTGAGGCAACAGGCGCATTAAACGCCAAGTTAAGGGTGCTTTATCAAAAGGCGAGCTTTTAGCAATGGTCTCAGTGCCCAGCACTTGACGGTAGATTTGCCATAAGAAACGTGCGGGCAAACCCACCTGTAAACCAGCGGCAATGCCGCAGCCCTTATCCGCGGCTAAAGCCAGCTTCAGCCACTGCGCAATACCGTTGCTTTGCACCAAAATATGTTCATTTTCCAGTGCATCCAATGGATTGATTTTGGTCCATTGCACCACCAGCTCACGTAACGCTTCTAAATGGTTGCTGTGCGCAACAATAAACCCGGGTTGGAGCGGCTGCTTGGCTGACATTGAGACATCCTGTGCAAGTAATTAATATAGTGTGCCACCTTCTTGCCAGATCTGCTGACGGATGATGATGCCACCATCGATATTCTCCTACACTTTACCACTCGATAATTTTTCGACCATTGTCTAGATGACCTCATGGTCTTAAGCATGCTTTAGTGCATGAGTCACAACTATTAATAATTTGATCGACCCTGTCCGCATCTCGGAGAACTACAATAATGAAATTCAGTCCGTTAGCACGTTCAATCGGCTTAGGCACTCTAGCAGTAGCCTTAAGCATTCCTATGGCAGCGCAAGCTGCTTTTATTGAGGACAGCAAAGCAGGCTTGGAGCTGCGCAACTTCTATATGAATCGTGATTTCCGTCATGAGACGGCAACACAATCAAAAGCAGAAGAGTGGGCACAAGGTTTCTTACTACGTTATGAATCTGGCTTCACTGAAGGCACTGTTGGCGTTGGTGTTGATGCCTATGGTTTTACTGGCTTTAAACTCGACTCAGGTCGCGGTACATCAAATACAGGATTACTACCACGAGACAGTGATAAAAGAGCCCCAAGCAGCTACGGTGAGTTAGGCGCAACATTTAAAGCACGCCTCTCTGAAAACACTTTAAAAGCGGGCACTTTAATGCCTAAGCTGCCAACCGTATCCTCTGGTGATAGTCGTCTGCTTCCGCAAACTTTTACTGGTGTACATGTCAACAGTAAAGAAATAGAAAACCTGTCAGTTGATATTGGTCGTTTAGGCCGTATGAATCAGCGCAACTCAACTGATAACGCGCCTATTCTTCTAAATGGTTTTTCTGGCAACCAAGGTAAGCGTAACAATCAATCAACACGCACACACCAAAGAGAAACCAGCAAGTTTGACTTCGCCGGGGTAAATTACACGTGGGGCGACACCGGTCTAAGCACAGGTTATAACTTTGCTAACTTTGACGGTGCATACAAGCAGCACATTGTGAATGGTGTGTATACCCTTCAGCTTGACAACAATCAGTCATTAAAAACTGATTTACGTTATGCAAAAACCTCTGAAGACGCTAAAAGCGGGATTGATAACAAAGCTATTTCTGGAATGCTAACCTACAAATTAGGTTACAACAGCTTTGGCTTGGGTTATCAGAAAATGTCTGGCGATACGGGTTACGCCTACATTGAACTGGTTGATCCGTTCTTGACCAACTACATCCAAATCCGTGACTTCGCTGCCACCGATGAGAAATCTTGGCAAGCACGTTATGACTACAACTTTGCCGGTCTCGGTATGCCAGGTTTAAGCCTGATGACTCGTTATGTTAAAGGTAGCGACATCTACATGGGTGCTGGCGCTTCACGTGGCAATGAGTGGGAGCGTGATACCGATATTGCTTATATCTTCCAAGATGGCCCAATGAAAAACTTGGGCGTTAAATGGCGTAATGCAACTCTGCGTTCAGATATTTCTGGAAAAATTGACGAAAATCGGCTGATCGTCAGCTACACCATTCCATTGATGTAAGCTACAACGCCTGTACTCAATAAGCCCGCTGATAAGTAAAGCGGGTTTATTTTTTAAATTAGTTTGTTTCAAAATGAACCTATAACCGTTACATTAGCTCTAATGTTGTGCAATACCTTGAGTCTACTTATGGAGATACACTTATCATGGCTAAAAAAATCAGCAACGATAACAATGACCAACTATTGTCAGAGTTTAAAGCTTTAGTATCGGATACTGAGCAATTACTGCAACATTCTGTAGAACTCACCGGCGATAAAGCTGAAGAATTGCGTGGTCAGATTAATTCTAGCTTACAACGCGCACGTAAAGCACTGAGCTCTACGGAGTACGCACTGCTTGAGCGCGGTAAAGAAGCGATAAATAGCAGCGAAGAATATGTGCGTGAACACCCACTGCAATCATTAGCTATTGGTGCGGGGGTCGGTTTCTTATTAGGTTTACTCGTGTCTAAGCGCTAAGTATGACAGATCATAAGTTTTCAGACACTTCGCGGCGCTTAGGCGCCGCGACACTGGATTTACTCAGCGACCACGCTGAGTTGTTTGCCCTTGAGCTACAAGAGCAAAAACATCACAGCAGTCAGCAATTGATTTGGCTGGGCATTACAGCCGCCTGTGCTTTTATGCTGTTTTTACTGTTAAACGGCTTACTGATCATTGTGCTATGGGATCCATACCAACATATGCTGCTCGTCGCCATGTCTGCTTTTTATACACTGGCTGGTCTGCTCTGCATTGGACGAATAAAATCCATACAGCGCACTGCACAAGCGCCTTTTAGCGCCTCCTTGCAGGAGCTGAAAAAAACTAAAGAGCAACTCTTGCCATGACTAAAAAAGATGATCCTATAGCGCTGCGCAAACAACTGATTGAGATGCGCCTTGAATTAAATCGTCAAAAAATTCGTCATGAAAGCCTGATCTTGCTGAAGCCTGTAGAGAAACTTCGCGGTTATAAGCAGCGTTTTACACAAGGCTCGACACCTTTACTGATGGTGGCTGGCGTAACCTTGGCCAGTTTTTTAATGGCGCGCAACCGTCGCTCAGCCAGTGGCTTTATGCCTCTAGTAAAAATCGCCGCCAGTCTCTTGCCTTTATTTATCGCCAGTCCCGCAGCACAAGCTGATACAGATGCATCACAAGCTGATAATCTAAATTAAATGCACTGGATTTTAGCGGTGCATCCCCACAATAAATAGATTGGGAGTGCTCAGTGGATTGGCATCAATTATTAAACCGTGAACGTTTAGGCAAAACTGCACACAGCGCTGAAGAACTGGGTCGAAGCCCTTTCCATAAGGACCATGATCGGATTATTTTCTCCGGAGCCTTTCGCCGCCTTGGCCGTAAAACGCAGGTCCATCCCGTCTCCAGTAACGATCATATTCATACTCGCCTGACCCACTCGTTAGAAGTCAGCTGTGTGGGTCGTTCGTTGGCCATGCGCGTGGCAGAAATGATCCGCCCTGCTTTGCCACAATGGTGTGAACCCAGCGACCTCGGCATGATTGTACAGTCAGCCTGCTTAGCCCATGATATTGGTAATCCGCCCTTCGGCCACTCAGGCGAAGACGCGATTCGGCATTGGTTTCAGCAAGCCGCCAACAATGGCTGGCTTGATAGCATGAGCGAAGCACAGCGCCAAGATTTTTTAAATTTTGAAGGCAATG
The DNA here is from genome assembly GCA_001513025.1 of Gammaproteobacteria bacterium DTU037. Lineage (GTDB taxonomy): Bacteria > Pseudomonadota > Gammaproteobacteria > Pseudomonadales > Pseudomonadaceae > Denitrificimonas. The sequence continues at coordinate 69,802 of LFRZ01000120.1, read as the reverse complement.
CACAAGGTTTTCGCGTCCTGACGCAGCTTGAATACCACCAGTTTGATGGTGGTATGCGCCTCACCTACGCCACACTTGGTGCCTTTTCTAAATACCCTTGGAGCTCGAAATACGCCACGGCTCAAGGCTATAAAAAACATAAATTTGGTAGTTATCAAAGCGAGATGCCACTCTTGGAGCAAATCGCCAACAAGCTCGGCATTCCAAAACTTGGTGATGAGCACTGGGCGCGCCACCCGCTGGTCTACTTAGTCGAAGCCGCCGATGATATTTGCTATGGCTTAATTGATTTAGAAGACGGTATTGAGATGGAGTTGCTGCAGTACCAAGAAGTTGAAGCCTTGCTGCTCGACTTAGTCGGTGATGATCTGCCAGACACCTACCGTCAGCTAGGGCCTAAGGATTCCCGGCGCAGAAAGCTCGCCATCTTACGCGGCAAAGCCATTGAGCATCTTACCAATGCCGCCGCGCATGCCTTTGTTGAGCAGCAGCCGGCTTTAATGGCGGGCACCTTACAGGGTGATCTAGTTGAGCATATGCATGGCCCAGCAAAAACCTGTGTAATCAATGCCAAAGCGTTAGCACGGGAAAAAATCTTCCAAGACAAACGCAAAACACTGCACGAGATTGGCGCTTATACAACGCTAGAAATCTTGCTTAATGCGTTTTGTGGTGCGGCTTTGGAGCAGCATACCCACGGCATCTTATCCTTTAAAAATCGACGTATTTTTGATTTACTTGGACAGGCTGCACCCCAGCCCGACTGGACGCTCTATACATCCTTTATGCGTATTATTGACTTTATTGGTGGCATGACCGATAGCTATGCAACAGAAATGGCTCGAGAAATGACCGGTCGCTCAAGCCCTGTGTAAGCACTGACAAGGTTAAGAGACTAAAAGGGCCACTTAGCCTTGCTTAGTAGCGCTTAGGATACGTTTGGCAGCTCTGCAGCGCCTGAAACTGGCACGTCCTGCTCTGCAGCCGCTTTTTGCAATTCGGCGATGCGCTGCTCACACACTTTGAGCTGTTTAATTTGTTTGTTGTAGCGCATACGCAAACGCTGATGTGGCCACCATGACAACAGCGGACCAAGAATCAAACCTAAAACAAAAACACTCAGCACATAAAGTGCCATCGGTAACTCAGGTGTTTGCCAACCAAAAAATACCAACTGGGTTGCAGTACGGTTTTCTAAGGTAAAAAACACCACACCAGCGGCCAGCGCTAGCGCGACAATAACGATCAGTAGACGTTTAAAACTTTGCATAGAACCCTCTGCGCTTACTCAGATTATTGAGTAATAGCTTAGTCATCATTTACTCTATCGCGCAACTCTTTGCCAGGCTTAAAGTGCGGTACATACTTACCTGGCAACTCAACTGTGTCACCAGTTTTCGGATTGCGACCCACTCGCGGCGCGCGGTAATTGACTGAAAAACTTCCAAAGCCGCGCACTTCAATGCGCTCCCCAGAAGACAATACTTGCGTCATATGTTCCAACATAGTTTTCACTGCCAGCTCAACATCACGCACTGACAGCTGTTCTTGCCGGTCAACAATACGCTCGATCAATTCGGACTTATTCATTATTTTCCCTTTCTTATCAAGCAGCTAGCTGTTTTTAGCACGCTTATTGAGCTTTGAACAGGGTCAATCTATGAAATACGAAAAGAATCGAGGTTCGACTGGCTTTTTAAGCAAAAAAACCGATAACAGCTTGTGACTGGTACCGGCTTTTTTAAGATTCTTAGCCATAGCGGTCTAAGAATAGAGAGAAGTTATTGTGATTAAACCAGGATCATCCAGCTTAACCCTGTGCAGTTAAACTGCACCAAAAAGCTTTTACAGGGTAATGCTCAAGCTTGTTTTTCGCGCACTAGTATATAACCTATAGCGTACCTAACCTATTTGACCAAAGTCCCCTGCATAATCACTTGATTAGTAATAAGCATTCTCTGTAACGCTGTGATCCGTTACATCACGCACCCCTTTAACTTCAGGAATACGTGCCATTAAGGTTTTTTCAATACCTTCTTTCAGAGTGAAATCGGCTTGACCACAGCCTTGGCAACCACCACCAAATTTCAAAATCAAAATACCATTATCAATATCAATCAGGCTCACTTCACCGCCATGACTGGCCAGACCTGGATTGATTTCTGTTTGCAGGTAATAATTGACGCGCTCTGATAAAGGACTGTCTTCACTGACCATCGGCACTTTTGCATTCGGTGCTTTAATGGTCAGCTGGCCGCCCATGCGGTCGGTGGCATAATCAACCACGGCGTCTTCAAGGTAAGGCTCACTCAGCGCATCAATCCAAGCGGTAAAGGCTGGCAAGACTAAAGGGGTGTCTTCAGCTTTTTGCTCTTCAGGCTTGCAATAGGCAATGCAGGTTTCTGCATAGCTGGTACCGGGCTGGGTAATAAAAACGCGAATACCAATGCCAGGTGTATCTTGGCCTTTTAATAAGTCGCTCAAATACGCTTGTGCTGCTTCTGTAATATTAATCGTGCTCATGGTATCTCCTCGCAATCATGGATGCAGTGTACGCTAGTTAGCCCCTACGAATAAAGACCTAGTAAAGCAGTCAGGTTAAATTACCAGATAAAAAGGCCAAATCTTTACTCAATGCCACTGTTCGTCCGACTAAAAACTGGCTGGGTCTATACGGGCAAAGCTATCAACTGTGCGATGCCCTGCTAAAGAGCCCTGTGCACGGGCTAAACCACAGGTCTGCATGCCACTGGCCTGTGCCGCATCCAGCTCCTCAACCACATCCGACAAAAATAAAATATGCGCTGCCGCTAAGCCTAGTGCTTGCGCAATACGTGTATAGGAAGCAGCATCACGCTTATGCCCTGAGGTGGTATCAAAGTAGCCGGAAAACAAGGGGGTTAAATCCCCAGCAACAGAATACCCAAAGATCAACTTTTGCGCCTGCACCGAACCCGATGAATACACATACAGTTGATAACCTTGCTGCTGCCAGGCTTGCAGCGCCGCAACCGCATCAGGATACACGTGCCCCTTGATCTCACCACTGGCATAGCCTTGCTGCCAGACACGACCTTGCAAGGCCTTTAGCGACGTTGCCTTGACATCCTGCTCCATCCACTGCGCCAAAATAGCAATCACCCGCTGTGTATCGGCCTGTGGCTCTTGTGCCTCATCACGTACAGCTTGCAAGAGTGGTGAATCGGGCTCGTGCTCAGCACAGGCGCGAATGTAATCCGGCAGATGCTGTTTTGCGTAGGGAAATAACACCTCGAACACAAAGGCAATGGAGCTGGTGGTGCCTTCAATATCAGTCAAAATCGCTTTAACACTCATAGCAAATCGTCCAGAGTCGGATACTGCTGAGCAATTTTATCGCCGCTGAATTGAGCCACCCAGCCCTCAGGATTGTTAAATAAACGCAGTGCCGTAAAGCGTGGGCGCTCTCCCATATCAAACCAATGCTTGCTGCCGGCAGGAACAGAGATCAGCGCGCCTTTTTCACACAATACCGCATAGATATGCTGATCAATATGCAAATTAAATAAGCCTCGGCCCGAAACAAAGAAACGTACTTCGTCTTCACTGTGTACATGCTCATCAAGAAACTTAGCACGCAACGCCACTTTATCTGGGTGCGACTCGTCGAGACTCATCACATCGACCGCGACATAACCGCCTTCTTTTTTTAAGCGGGCAATATCCTCAGCATAGGCGGCTAACACCTCATCAGTGGATGATTGTGCAGTAATCGCTTGATTGGCCTGCCAATGCTCAAAGCGCACGCCTACTTGGGCTAAGGTGCTACTGATATCTTCTAGATGATTTAACACTTTCAGCGCCTGCTTGGGCTGACTGGTGTGGTACACAAACAATTGGCTCATAAGGGATAATTCTCTATAAAAATGTAAAGCGATAGCCTGATTAAGCGTGGCCTATCAATACGCAAGACAGGCGCGGACTTTTAACTCACACTCAAGCAAAAACTCAAAGGCTTCAATATGCCGCAAGGCGTCCTGCATCGAGGCGCCCCAAGTGTATAAGCCATGTCCACGAATTAAGTAACCTGGGCAGTCTGGATGGCTATCCAGCCACTGTTGTACATGCTGCGCTAATCGCGGCATGTCTTGGTCATTATCAAAAATAGGCACCAATAAAGGTTGCTCGTGGCTGCTGATGCCGTTAAAGGCTTTCTGCAGCTCGTAGTCAGTAAACTCAATCTGTGCTGTTGTCTCCAGCCGCGATAGCACTGTGGCATTGACTGAATGGGTATGCAAAACAGCTTGAATAGAGCCGCTCCAGTTATACAACTGAGTATGCAATAAGGCTTCTGCAGAGGGTTTTTTATGCGGTTCAAGGCTTTTCCCTTGCAAGTCAGTGGCAAGAATATCATCCTCAGTCAGCTGCCCTTTATGCTTACCGGATACGGTTAATAACACTTGATTATTCGACAGCCGCGCCGAGTAGTTGCTACTGGTTGCTGGCGACCAGCCGCGGGCATATAAAAACTGTCCGGCTTGAATAATTTGCTCAGTGAGCTGCTCACGAGTGAATGTCATCAGTACTGCCCTTTTTCAATATGGATGGAGTATTCTCGATACTGCTTAGACCAAAGAGCACCAGTAAGACGGCAATTAAGGCCACGCCACTGGCGATCGTAAAGGTCATGCTCGCGCCCAGAGTTTGCCATGTGTAACCAGCATACAGCGCGCCCAAAGCACCACCAACACCGGAAAACGATACATACAAACCTTGTCCCTGCCCTTGCTTATCTGCAGCAAAATAACGCTGCACAAAGTGTATGCCGGCGACATGGAAGCTGCCAAAAGTGGCTGCATGCAAGACCTGCACACACAACAGCACCCATAAGGTATCAGCATAAAATCCAAGCAACCACCAACGCAGGACCGCCAGCACCAGACTGACCAAAATAATCTGTTTTAAACGTACGCGCCGTAGCAACCAAGGCATTATGACAAATAGGCCAATTTCTGCCAGCACACCCAATGCCCATAGCCAACCAATCAGCGCACGCGAGTAGTCTAAATCAATCAAATGCAAGGTTAAAAAAGTGTAATAGGGACCATGCGATAGTTGCATTAAGGTGACGCTGGCTAAGAAAATGACAATCGGCAGCAGCTGTACGCTTTTCCGCGACGCGGTGCCCTGCTCGATTGCCGCGCTCTTGGCCTCAGTCGCACTGGGCTGCGCGGGTACCCAAAAGCTACTGAACACTATACCGCTCATCACCGCTAAAATGGCCCAAGGGTAATAATCCAATCCCACTTGATCAAACAGATAACCAAAACCAATCACCACCAGCATAAAGCCGACTGAACCCCATAGGCGCAGCTGGCTGTAACGCTCAGTCTGAGTGCCCAGATGGGCTAAGGTGATAACTTCAAATTGAGCTAGAATCGCATGCCAAAAAAACGCATGCAAAACCATAATCAAGGCCAACCAAGCAAAGCTTTGACTGATAAAAATAAGGCCAAATGACAGCAAGGTGCAGAGTGCACCAAAGCGCACAATGGCTAAGCGTTGCTGCGTGCGATCAGCCAGCCAGGCCCACAAATTGGGTGCAAGACAGCGCATCAGCATCGGAATGGCGATTAATTCACCAATACGTGCAGCAGAAAAACCTAAATGATCGAAATATAACGCCAGAAAAGGCGCCGTAGCACCCAGTAACGCAAAGTAAAAAAAGTAGAAACCGGATAAACGCCAATATGGCAAATCTGTGCGCATGATTCAGTCGGCCTCAACATATGGCTGTGTTTCGACAACCATATGTCTTTCAAGCAGCGTCTTAAAGCTGGGCAAGCACAGGCGTACTGACCTGCACATCAGCGTTTTGTCCACGGTGGCGCAACATATGATCCATCAAGACAATCGCCATCATCGCTTCGGCAATCGGTGTTGCACGAATGCCGACACAGGGATCATGCCGACCTTTAGTGATCATTTCAACCGGCTCACCCGCCGTATTAATCGAGCGACCGGGCGTAGTAATACTCGAGGTGGGCTTCAGTGCTAAATGGGCAATGATAGGCTGACCTGAAGAAATACCACCGAGCACACCGCCAGCATGATTGGAGGTAAAGCCTTCGGGGGTTAACTCATCACGGTGCTCAGTACCACGCTGGGCAACACAGGCGAAACCTGCGCCAATCTCCACACCTTTAACCGCATTAATGCTCATCAAAGCATGTGCCAAGTCCGCATCAAGACGATCAAATACAGGTTCACCTAAGCCTGGCATCACACCTTCAGCAACTACAGTGATTTTTGCACCGACGGAATCTTGATCGCGACGCAATTGATCCATATAGACCTCAAGTTCCGCCACTTTACTTGGATCAGGGCTAAAAAAGGCATTCTCATACACCGCATCCCAGCTCTTAAAGGGGATTTCGATGGGGCCTAATTGGCTCATATAGCCGCGCACCACAATGCCCTGAGTGGCTAAGTACTTTTTCGCAATGGCACCAGCGGCTACGCGCATGGCTGTTTCACGGGCAGAGCTACGCCCGCCGCCACGGTAATCACGTAGGCCATATTTATGATGATAACTGTAGTCGGCATGCGCGGGACGAAAGATATCTTTAATCGCTGAATAATCTTTTGATTTTTGATCTGTGTTGCGAATCAATAAGCCAATCGGGCAGCCAGTGGTCAAGCCCTCAAACACGCCAGAAAGGATTTCCACCTGATCAGGTTCTTGACGCTGCGTAGTGTGACGGCTTGTGCCTGGCTTGCGCCGATCAAGATCATTTTGTAGGTCTTCAGCAGACAATGGCAAGCCTGGCGGGCAACCGTCAACAATAGCGACCAAGGCAGGACCGTGGCTTTCTCCAGCGGTGGTAACAGTAAAAAGCTTGCCAAAAGTATTACCGGACATACACGCTGCTCCGAAATCGTTAAAAATAATGACTGAGTATACCTGTACCCAGTCGCTTCTGGCACCTAGCAATCGACTGCAAGGTGCTGCGAGCTTGCCAATCTAGCGCCCGCCTGCAATGGCTCGCCGGCTCAGCCAGGCAGCAATAGTGATATTAATTGAGCGCTTGATACGCTGCACATTGCTGCGCCGTTAAAGCCAGCACATCAGTACCTGGGTACGGATGCTCTAAGCAAATAAAATCAATCTCTGGATACAGCGCCATTAAGCGTGAACGCTGCGGCCCGACATCAATGACCAGCAAACCATTGTCGTTCAGATGCTGGCCCGCTTGCTGCAAAACAGACTCAATACACTCAAGGCCGCCGTTGTTGGCAATGCTGCTAACTTCTGGTTCATAGTGTAATTCGCGAGGCAGCTGCGCCCATTGCTCTGCAGACAAATAAGGCGGTTTACAAATAATCAAGTCAAAGCGTTGCCCCTGCAGCTGGGCAAACATATCACTGTATTGGATGCGTACACGCGACTCAAGCTGATGCAAGGCAATATTCTCCGCTGCAACCTGCAAGGCGGGCTCAGATATATCCGCCAAGACCACCTCAGCCTCTGGAAACTCCAGCGCACAACTGATGCCGAGACAGCCTGAGCCTGTGCCTAAATCTAAAATACGCAACGGCATATTAATCAGCCAAGGTGAAAAGCGCTGTGCAATCAACTCCGCCAACGGCGAGCGAGGGATCATGACCCGCTCATCCACTTTAAACAGCAGGCCAGCAAACCAAGCCTCACCGAGTAAATATGCCGCTGGAATACGCTGCTCAATGCGTTTTTTTAACACAGCCTGCAGCAGCACTTGCTCATCGGCATGCAGGTTGCAATCTAAATATTTATCATGCAATTGGTCAGGCAAATATAAACTGCCGAGCACCAAGGCCCGCGCTTCTTCAAAAACATTATCCCCGTCTTGCGCAAAAAACACCTGCGCTTGGTTCAAGCGACTGATCGCCCAGCGGATATAATCACGCAGTGTTGTTAACCCAGACATACTCACTGACCTGTCCTGTGCTGTTGATAATAACCACTGCTAACCCTCATCGCGGCCATCCAACATATGGCGCTTAAGCAAGACATACAGGGCGCCCGCACCACCATGTTTGGCCGCGCACGAGGTAAAACCAAGCACTTTATCATGCTGGCGCAACCAGGTATTAACATGACTTTTTATCATAGGTTTTTTACCATCTAAGCGTGCCGCTTTACCATGAGTCACGCGCACACAGCGTATTTCAAGACGCAGTGCTTCAGTTAAAAACTCACGCAAGGTCGTGCGCGCCTTTTCCACACTCATGCCATGCAAGTCGAGGCTACCCTCAAAGGCAATAAGCCCAGCTTTCATACGGCGTAACTGACTGTCTTGCACACCGTCACGCGCCCAATACAGTATCTCTTCGGCGCCAACATCTAACACGAACTGATCAGATAAACCATCCACAACCAACTGTTCAGTCGTTGATTGCAGAGCATTCTTACGGTTCATTTGCTGCACTGCTCGATTGGGCTTGGCTTTACCCACATCGGCGTAGTCTACATGGATACGGCGCACGCCCTGCATTTGCTGAGCAAACAAAGAAAACTCATCATCAGGCATAACGCTCTCCTCTTTTTATCAGGCATTGTACCTGCATTGGTCAAATACAAACAAAAACGCCCCAGCAAGTGGGGCGTTTTTTAAGCGTCAGCTTTGATTACATTTTTGCAATCATGGCATCGCCAAACTCAGAGCAAGACAACAATTTAGCGTCGTCCATCAAGCGCTCAAAGTCATAGGTCACAGTCTTAGCAGCGATAGCACCGTTGATGCCGTCGATGATTAAGTCAGCGGCTTCTAACCAGCCCATATGACGTAGCATCATTTCTGCAGAAAGGATCAGTGAACCTGGGTTCACTTTATCCAGACCAACATACTTAGGTGCAGTACCATGCGTTGCTTCGAACATTGCAATGTTGTCTGACAAGTTAGCGCCCGGTGCAATACCGATACCACCGACCTGTGCCGCCAATGCGTCAGAGATGTAGTCGCCATTCAGGTTCAAAGTAGCAAGGACGTCATACTCTGATGGGCGCAGGATGATCTGCTGCAGCATTGCATCAGCAATCGCATCTTTAACGATAACGTTTTTGCCGGTTTTAGGGTTCTTGAACTGCATCCAAGGACCGCCATCTAGCAACTCAGCACCGAACTCATCACGTGCAACTTCGTAGCCCCACTCTTTGAAGGCACCTTCGGTGAACTTCATGATGTTGCCTTTGTGTACGATAGTCAGTGACTCACGATCGTTATCCACAATGTACTGCAGTGCTTTACGGACTAAACGCTTAGTACCTTCTTCTGATACTGGCTTAACACCAATACCGCAGTTTTCAGTAAAGCGGATTTTGGTAACGCCCATTTCTTCAGTGAAGAACTTGATTACTTTTGTAGCTTCTGGCGTACCTGCTTGCCACTCAATACCGGCGTAGATGTCTTCAGAGTTTTCACGGAAGATCACCATATCAACGTCTTGTGGACGCTTAACAGGGCTTGGTACACCGGTAAACCAGCGTACTGGACGCAAGCAAACATAGAGGTCTAATTGCTGACGTAGGGCAACGTTCAATGAACGAATACCACCGCCAACTGGCGTAGTCAAAGGACCTTTGATAGAAACAACGTAGTCACGTACTGCGTTAAGTGTCTCTTCTGGCAACCAAGTTTCTGAATCATAAACCTGGGTAGCTTTCTCACCGGCGAAAACTTCCATCCAAGAAATTTTACGCTTACCTGCGTAAGCTTTTTCTACAGCGGCATCGACCACTTTAATCATTACTGGACTGATATCCGAACCAATACCATCACCCTCGATGTAAGGAATGATTGGATTGTTTGGTACAGTTAAAGTCATATCTGCATTAACGGTGATTTTGTCACCGGCTGGCACTTGGATCTTTTGGTATCCCATGCTGGACTCCGTCATTTACGTGGTCTTTAAAAAGCTGTCACGCGTGTGGCCTGACAGCGATAATTCAAACTTAATCGGCATGTATGACCTCTGTACTATAAAAAAAGTCACACATGCTATCTATTTGACTCGCTTGAGCGCTTTTAACGCTGTGGCGCAGTCAGTGCAGCGCGTATCATACACTCTTTAAACGATCGCCGAATAGATTGCTGTAGTCAAACTATTCATCCACTACCGCTATTTCTACGTCTAACATCGTGCAATCTCGAACATTTCACACAAATATGTATCGATAATCCGAACATTACCTAAGCTTTCTATCTGCCGAGGTTACTTATGACTCGCTTTACTCCGCACATCACCGTTGCCACCGTTATCGAAAGAGATGGCCGTTTTTTGTTCGTTAAAGAGCATGCTGAAAATCGCACTGTATTAAACCAGCCTGCCGGCCACTTAGAAATGGACGAAAGTCTAATTCAGGCAGCAATTCGTGAAACTTTAGAAGAAACCGGCTGGGATATTGAGATTTCTCACCTGCTAGGTATTTATTTATATAAAGCTCCGAGCAATAACATCACCTATCAGCGTGTGTGTTTTGCTGGTCACGCAGTGCAACAACGCGACAATTACACATTGGACACAGGTATTATTGGCCCAGTCTGGCTCAGTCATGAAGAATTACTCGAGCAGCGTGAGCTGTGGCGCAGCCCGATGGTGTTGCGCAGCGTTGAGGATTATTTAAGTGGCGTACGCTTTTCTTTGGAGCTGTTTAAAAACTAAAGCCCTCTGCCACTGCTCTCCCTAGCGAGGCACAAGTCTGCTAAACTATTTTTCTTTAATTAGCTTATTTAGATTGCCATGCATACTCCTTCTGAAACCCGTGTAATTGTCGGCATGTCCGGCGGTGTTGATTCTTCTGTTGCGGCTTTGTTGCTGATCCAGCAAGGCTATCAAGTGGAAGGGTTATTTATGAAAAACTGGGAGGAGGATGATGGTACTGAATACTGTACTGCCAAAGAAGACCTCGCCGATGCCCAAGCGGTGTGCAATACCTTAGGGATTACATTACACACGGCCAATTTTGCTGCCGAGTACTGGGATAACGTCTTTGAGCACTTCCTTGAAGAATATAAAGCGGGACGTACGCCTAATCCCGATATTCTGTGTAATCGTGAAATCAAATTTAAAGCCTTTCTCGATTACGCAGAACAGCTGGGCGCGCATTTGATTGCCACCGGTCACTATGTGCGTCGTCGTGATATTGATGGCCATAGTCAATTGCTTAAGGGTGTCGATAGCAATAAAGATCAAAGCTATTTCTTGCATGCGGTGGGTGGTGAGCAAATTCACAAATCACTCTTCCCGGTCGGCGAATATGAAAAACCTGCGGTGCGTGAGCTGGCCGAGCAACACGGCTTAATTACCGCCAAGAAAAAAGACTCCACCGGTATTTGCTTTATTGGGGAACGGCGTTTTACCGACTTTCTTAAGCAGTACTTGCCTGCGCAGCCAGGTGTGATTGAAACCACTGACGGCACAGAACTGGGCCAGCACAATGGCTTGATGTATCACACCATTGGCCAACGCCAAGGCTTAGGTATTGGCGGCTTAAAAAATGCCAGTGAAGAGGCGTGGTATGTCTTAGCCAAAGACCTCGCGCGTAATGTATTGATTGTGGGTCAAGGTAACGATCACCCTTGGCTATTTTCGCGCACCTTACTGACTCGCGAGGTCAACTGGATCAACCCAGTCAATCTTGATGATCTCAATACTCTAACCGCCAAAGTACGCTACCGCCAAAGCGATCAGGCGTGCTCTATTGAGCAGACGCCTGATGGCTACTTGGTCACCTTTGAGCAACCACAACGCGCCGTGACCTTAGGCCAATCTATTGTGTTTTATGCCGATGATGTTTGCCTCGGCGGTGGCGTAATTGAAGCCTGTAGCCCTTGGGATGAGAGTATTCAACGACCATGACTCCACTTCAAGAACAAATGACCGCTTTGGCCGGTGTTTTTCAAGCCGCAGCCTTGGTCAATAAACTTGCGCATAGCGGCCAAGTCAGTGATGCGGCACTGGCCTATATGCTGAAAACCCTGCTAGTGCGCAACCCGGACACCACCCTTGATGTGTATGGCGGTGATGACCTAGGCCTGCGCGAAGGCTACAAGTTACTGCAAGCCATCTTAGAGCGTAAAACAGATAACTTGCCGCGCGAAAGCTTACGCTACGTGGTGTCTATGCTCAGCTTAGAGAAACAATTCTCGCGCCGCGATGACTTGCTCGAGATTGCTGGCCAGCGCTTACCGAGAATCGAACAGCAAGTCGAACTCTATGGCCTATCCAGCGATACTATTGCCTCATCCTTTGGCGCACTCTATCAAGACACCATAAGCACTTTTAAGCAGCGTATTCAGGTGCATGGTGATATGCGTTTTCTGCAGCAAGACGCCACCGCGGCCAAAGTACGCGCGCTGCTATTTGCGGGAATTCGTTCGGCGCGCCTATGGCGACAACTGGGCGGACGGCGCTGGCACTTACTGACCAAGCGCAGCGCGATGCTCAACGAGTTAAATGCACGCCGACCATGAACCAACGTAGCGTACGCCCCCTGCAAGGAGCGGCCTTACTGGCCCTCTCGGCGCTATTATTTGCTTGCATGGGCGTACTGATTCATCAGGCCTCAGCCACGATCAATAATGAAAACATTGTTTTCTTTAGAAACATCGTGGGCGTTGTTTTCTTTTTACCTTTGCTACTTAGTAAAGGCCTCCAACCCTTTAAGACTAAACGCCTAAAATCACACCTAATGCGCACCAGTTATGGCTTAGCGGCTATGTACTGTTTCTTTTATGCTATCGCTCATCTACCACTGGCTGATGCGATGCTATTCACCTATTCAGCACCGGTATTTACCCCCATTATTGCTTATTTCTGGCTAAAAGAGCCGCTGACTAAACGCATGCTCGCCTTCTCATTAGTGGGTTTGATTGGTGTGATCTTAGTTGCTAAACCCAGCGATGCACTCTTTAGTAATTTATCCCTGGTGGGCTTAGCCGCCAGCCTATTGGCGGCCACCGCCTTTGTCTCAATACGAGAAATGAGCGATACCGAACCGGCCTACCGTATGGTGTTTTACTTTGCCTTATTCAGCAGTTTAATTTCCGCTGTACCGCTACTCTGGGCTTGGCAACCCTTAAGCAACGAGCAACTGCTATTGTTATTTGCTGCAGGCCTAGTCGCCGCCTTGGCGCAAATTATAATGTCGCGCGCCTACTCATTAGCCCCGCCAGGCGTTATTGGCCCAGTGGCCTACTTAGCCATTGTCTTTGCAGGGATATTCTCCTTATTACTCTGGGATGAAGTGCCTGATTTAACCTCTGTATTCGGTGCATCACTGATCTTTACTGCCAGTCTATTGGCGGTATTCTGGCGTAAACACTAAAACCTCAGCTGCTTTTGATGTACACTGTGCGCCCTATTTATTCATTGATTGGTAGAGAACGCACCATGCAGCTTTCCTCGCTTACCGCGGTTTCCCCCGTTGACGGCCGTTACGGCAGCAGAACTACCGCACTGCGCCCTATTTTTAGTGAATACGGTCTGATTCGTAACCGTGTTTTGGTTGAAGTTCGCTGGTTACAGCGCTTAGCCGCCCATCACAGCATTACCGAAGTGGCGCCTTTTTCTGACACAGCCAATGCTGCGTTAAATGAACTGGCGGAAAACTTTCAGCTTGAGCACGCTGAGCGTGTTAAAGAGTTTGAGCGCACCACCAACCACGACGTTAAAGCGGTTGAGTACTTGCTCAAAGAGCAAGCGCAAAAACTCCCCGAGCTGGCGAAAGTGACTGAATTTATTCATTTTGCTTGCACCAGTGAAGACATCAATAACCTCTCGCACGCTTTAATGCTGCGCGAAGGCCGTGACGATGTCTTGTTGCCACTGATGCGTAAGCTGGCTGACAGCTTACGCACCCTCTCGGTTGAGTTTGCTGATGTACCGATGCTCTCGCGCACTCACGGTCAACCTGCCTCACCCACCACTTTAGGTAAAGAATTTGCCAACGTAGTGTACCGCTTGGAGCGTCAAATCGCCCAAGTGGCGGCGATCCCATTGCTCGGCAAAATGAATGGTGCGGTCGGTAACTACAATGCGCACCTGTCGGCCTACCCTGAGATTGATTGGGAAGCCAATGCGCGTGAGTTTATTGAAGGTGATTTAGGTTTAAGCTTTAACCCTTACACCACGCAAATTGAGCCGCATGACTATATTGCTGAGCTGTTTGATGCGGTGGCACGCTTTAACACCATTTTGATCGACTTTGATCGTGATATCTGGGGTTACATTTCTATTGGTTACTTTAAGCAAAAAACCATTGCCGGTGAGATTGGTTCATCCACTATGCCGCATAAAGTCAATCCCATCGACTTTGAAAACTCGGAAGGAAACCTAGGCATTGCCAATGCTATCTTCCAACACTTAGCCAGTAAGCTGCCGATTTCACGCTGGCAGCGTGACCTGACTGACTCTACGGTTTTGCGTAACCTAGGTGTGGGTATGGCGCACAGTGTGATTGCGTATGAAGCGACCCTCAAAGGTGTCAGCAAGCTTGAGCTCAACGCCGCGAAAATCGCCGACGACTTGGACAATTGCTGGGAAGTATTAGCCGAGCCAGTACAGACTGTTATGCGTCGCTACGGTATCGAAAACCCCTACGAAAAGCTTAAAGATCTGACCCGCGGTAAAGGTATCAGCGCGCAAGTGCTGCAAACCTTTATTGAAACCTTAGATTTGCCTGAAGAAGCCAAAGTGCAATTGCGCGCCCTGACGCCTGCCAATTACATTGGCAATGCAGGCGCACAAGCTAAGCGCGTTTAATCCTCTTTAGCTATTTCAGTGTTTTGACGCCCGGCTAAACCCGGGCGTTTTATTTTCAGTGCTTATTTTGGAATCAGTCACGTGTCTACCCCATTTAATACACCGCTTGAGATTTTAGGTGGCATCAGTGCCGACGTTTTTCTGCGCGATTATTGGCAAAAAAAGCCGCTATTGATCCGCCAAGCCATACCTCACTTTGTCAGCCCGCTAGATGGCAACGACCTCGCTGGACTCTCACTCGAAGAACTGGTTGAGTCGCGTATTGTTTTAGAGCATGGCGAAACGCCGTGGCAGCTAAAGCAAGGCCCGTTTGAGGACGATACCTACAGCACCCTACCTGAGCGTGACTGGACATTATTGGTCCAGGCCGTTGATCAATTTAGTCCGGAGGTGGCTGAAGTGCTTGAGCACTTTAAGTTCCTGCCGAGCTGGCGCGTTGATGATGTAATGATCAGTTTTGCTGTTCCAGGTGGTAGTGTCGGCCCGCACTATGACAATTACGATGTATTTTTGCTGCAAGCTGAAGGCCAGCGCAACTGGAAAGTTGGTCAAATGTGCGACAACCAAAGCGCCATCCTTGAACACCCTGACCTGCGCATTCTAAAAGAATTTGAACAAACCGATGAGTGGGTGTTAGAACCCGGCGATATGCTCTATTTACCGCCACGTTTAGCACATTGGGGCATTGCAAAAACCGACTGCATGACTTGGTCGGTAGGCTTTCGCGCACCGTCAACCGCTGAAGCTGTCACCCACTATGCTGATTTTGTTGCACGTTTCTTACCCGATGAGCAACGCTATGGCGATGCAACGATGTCGCCGGTGAGCAATCCTAACTGTATTCGCCCAGAAGATATCCAGCGTTTACGTCAGTTAATCAGCGAGCAACTGGATGATGATCGCATGTTGCTCACCTGGTTTGGCCAGCATATGACTGAGCCTCGCTACCCTGATCTATTGGTCGGTAGTGACATTAGCGCAGATGAATTGCAAGATACCCTGAACCAAGGTGCTGTATTTACTCGTAATCCAACAGCACGTTTTGCTTGGAGCCATATACAGCTCGATACTGAACCTGCTGTGGTATTTTTTGTCAGTGGTAACAGTCGTATTTTAAGTGAGCATTTAGTGCCATTATTAGATCTACTCTGTGACGCTGATGCCATGCATATGGATAATTTAGAACCTTGGATCAATGATGCAGAGGCCAGCACTTTACTCTGCGAACTAATTAAACAAGGAAGCCTGGAGTGTATCGATGAGTGATTTGCAGATTCGCATTGCCGACTGGCATAAAGACAATACAGATTTACGTCGTATTCGTGAAAGCGTTTTTATCCAAGAGCAAGGCGTCACCCCAGAACAAGAATGGGATAGCGATGATGCCACCGCGACCCACTTTCTTGCCTATGAAGGCGATTTTGCTATCGGTACCGCACGCTTATTAGCCGACGGCTGTATTGGCCGTGTATCCGTTTTAAAAGACTGGCGCGGCATGCATATCGGCGAACAATTGCTAATGGCCGCAGTCAAAGAAGCAGAGCGTAAAGGCTTAACCCAGCAAATGTTAACTGCCCAAGTGCATGCGGCAGGTTTTTATGAGCGCTTAGGCTTTACTGTAGTCAGTGATGAATTTCTTGAAGCGGGTATTCCGCATATTGAGATGCTGCGCAATAGCCAATAATCCCTAAGCGGTTTTACTCTACAACAGCGCAGCAATAACTGAGAATGCGAGCAAGTGCAGCGGCACTGCTCGCGCTTTGCACCACGAGTATCAGTCCGATAGCAAGTAAAAACTATAGCGATGTCAATCTACGGAGTATGCCGTTATGCGCGCCCTAACCCGCTTTTGCACACTGATCTTGCTGCTGTGCAGCAGTACGCTAGCGCAGGCTGCCAGTGAGGTGATTCAACTCAACTTTCGCATGGCACAAGATATTTTACCCGTAGCTCAATCAGTATTAGGTAGCGATGGTCGAGCAAGCGCCTATGGTAATCAACTGATTGTGAATGCCAGTCAGGATAAAATAGCTGAGTTACGCTCGGTGCTGGAACGTATTGATATCCAGCCTCGCCGCTTATTAATCACGGTCGACAGCCAAGGTAATCAACATAACAGTGAGCGCGGCTACCACACTGACGGTTCTATTGGCGGGCGCCATGGCGAAATAACACTTGGTCAAGGTGAGCAACAAGGCCAAGACCGCATACGCATTATTCGCAACAATACGCAAGGCCGCGACACCTCACTCCAAACAGTGCAAACCCTCGAAGGCTCTGCCGCTCTGCTTCAAGTCGGGCAAAGTATCCCACAGCGCTCAAGCCGCTACGATCAATATGGGCACATCCAAGAGTACATCGAGTACCGCTCAGTTAATCAAGGCTTTTATGTCACCGCAACGGTGCACGGCGATCAAGTACAACTTGAGATCAACAGCCAAAATGATCGGCGCAGTCAGCAATACAACAATGTGATTGAGACCCAAAGCACCTCCAGTCGTGTCAGCGGCCGCTTGGGTGAGTGGATCAATGTCAGTGCTAGCAGCCAAGATAACCAGCAGCATCAAGATGGTTTTCTACAACAGCGTAATAGCACAGGACAAGAAACCAGCCAGTTACAGATAAAAGTTGAAGTACTGGATTAAGCGGACGGCTTTCACCCTCTTTTCAATTTTATGTAGTGAAAATAAAACAACACTACAAAACATTTGACGAACGCGCTTCTAGGGTGCATTATAGCCCCGCTCCCGCTAGCCAGAACGCCTTAATACGCGTTCCAAAGCTTACTTAAGAGTATCTCCTAAGTAGTTTTGTGTTAACAACATCCAAAAGATGCTGTGACGAGGTTGCGACTGGATCGTTGTTGTCCTGAGGGACGGGGAAGCAGTATGCATCATTGATGCATCAGATAACTCACTACAGTGAGTCGCGTTTGCGGATGTTAGGTTGACGATATCACAACTTAATGCAGCAGCCATTTTTATCTGATCGCGCCCTATTCTTTAAAGACACAGTGTTCTAGTCAATTATCGGCACTCCAAGCGGAAGCTAACCCGCAATTTAAACTTCCAGCGATAGCAGGTTGTGTGTGGGCAGTCGGTGCTCAAACTCACTTCACTCTTCTTTGAAGGATTGACCATGTCAACTTATCAAAACGAAATTAAGGCAATTGCCGCTCTTAAAGAACAAGCCGGTAATGGCTGGAGCGCAATTAACCCCGAGTCTGCCGCTCGTATGCGCATTCAAAACCGTTTCAAAACCGGTCTGGACATCGCTAAGTACACTGCAGCTATTATGCGTAAAGATATGGCTGAGTACGATGCCGACTCATCTGTATACACCCAGTCGCTGGGTTGCTGGCACGGTTTCATCGGTCAGCAAAAACTGATCGCTATCAAAAAACACCTGAAAACCACGAACAAGCGCTACCTCTACCTGTCAGGTTGGATGGTTGCGGCAATGCGTTCTGAGTTCGGCCCACTGCCTGACCAGTCAATGCACGAAAAAACCTCTGTTGCTTCATTAATCTCAGAGCTGTACACCTTCTTGCGTCAAGCTGACACACGCGAACTGGATCTTCTGTTCACTGCGTTAGACAAAGCACGCAAAGCGGGCAACGCTGCTGAAGAAAAAGCACTGCTGGATCAAATCGAAAACTTCGAAACTCACGTTGTACCCATCATTGCTGACATTGATGCTGGTTTCGGTAACGAAGAAGCCACCTACTTGATGGCTAAGCAAATGATCGAAGCCGGTGCGGCTGCGATTCAGATCGAGAACCAAGTATCTGATGAAAAGCAATGTGGACACCAAGACGGTAAAGTAACAGTGCCACACGCTGACTTCTTAGCAAAAATCAATGCTGTACGTTACGCGTTCCTAGAACTCGGCGTTAACGACGGTGTGATCGTTGCACGTACTGACTCCTTGGGCGCTGGCTTAACTAAGCAAATCGCAGTAACCAATGAGCCAGGCGACTTGGGCGACCAATACAACAGCTTCCTTGATGGTACATACATCAACGATGCAAGCGAAATCGAAAACGGTGACGTTGTTGTTAAATCAAACGGTAAACTGCTGAAGCCAGCACGTTTAGCCAGCGGTTTATTCCAGTTCCGTGAAAACACCGGTGTTGAGCGCGTTATCCTTGACTGCATCACCTCACTGCAAAACGGTGCTGACTTACTGTGGATCGAAACTGAAAAACCACACGTTGGCCAAATCGCAGAAATGGTTAACAAGATTCGTGCAGCAGTTCCAAACGCTAAGCTGGTTTACAACAACAGCCCATCGTTCAACTGGACGCTGAACTTCCGTCAACAAGCGTTTGATGATTGGGCTGCGGAAGGTAAAGACGTTTCTGCATACGATCGTGCTCGCTTGATGAGTGCTGACTACGACGGTACTGAGTTGTGCAACGAAGCGGATGCGCGTATCCAGAGCTTCCAGAAAGATGCATCGCGTGAAGCGGGTATCTTCCACCACTTGATCACTCTACCTACGTACCACACTGCTGCGCTGTCGACTGACAACCTGGCTAAAGGCTACTTCGGTGAAGAAGGTATGCTGGCTTACGTTGAAGGCGTTCAGCGTAAAGAAATTCGCCAAGGTATTGCGTGCGTACGTCACCAAAACATGGCGGGTTCTGATATCGGTGACAGTCATAAAGAGTACTTCTCTGGTGACGCAGCACTGAAAGCAAGCGGTGAAGACAACACCATGAGCCAGTTCGATAACGTTTAATCGTTAGAATGGTTTAACAGTCTCTGACTGTGTGTTGCACAAAAACCCCAGCCTCGGCTGGGGTTTTTTATTGTCTATTGAAAGTTTTTACCTGAGGTCACCTGTTGCTGCAGTGGGCTATTACTTCGCTGGCGCAATGACCTAGAGAGCCAGCCCTAGGCAGTAGCAAAACACTGCCTCTCAGCCTTATTGAACCAGCGCAACGGCTATAGCAGAGAAAACACACAAAGCCATACCTTTCTCTTTTGCGGCGTGAGGCCCAAGTGGCCGCACCAGAGTGTAAGCGTTAATAACTTGCCATTAGTACCTATCAATCGCAGTCTTAGTGCCGCCAGCTGCCAACGCAGCAATCTCCTAGCCGCCGGTAGGTATAGAAACACCCCCAATAGCTGACACGGGCATCTGGAACAACACGCTGCCTGTACTCGGTTATTTATTTGCCAATTGCGTGCTGTGTTGTTGTTCGAGCGCTAGACGTTTTTTTGCCCAATCGCGCCACGCTTCAACTTGCTGCTGATTTGCACCGGCTTTTTCGGCGGCCGCCAATGCTTGCAAACCGGCTTGCCAGCGGCCTTGTTGGATTTCTAACTGGGCGAGATTGAGCCAGTGCTGGCCTTTCCCGCTATGCTTGGCCAGATTGGCATACTCCTGCGCTGCACTTGGATAGTCACGGGCTTGCCAGTGCAGCTGCGCTAGACGTTCTTGCAGTGCAGGACTTGTGCTGAGCAAACTATGGTGCAGCATACCTTCAAGCAGACGTGCACCTTGCCAAGGCTGATCCGATACAGCAGCTAGAGCAATTAAATCATCTAAATCAGAAGCTTTAAAAGTGATGCCTTTAATGTATGCCGTACGCAGGGTAGCTAAGGCTTTGCTAGGTTGTCCGGCCAGCTGCTGCAAGGCTGCCAGTTGCTTCCACGCCATTAATTGATCCGGATTGCGCTGCAAAAGTTGTTTTTGCCAGTGCTGGGCCTGCGCGTAACGTTTGAGTTCAGCATTGGCGCCTACCATAAACTGTAACCAGCTCTCATTGATCCTATGCTGACCTTTTAAATACTGTTCTGCCAAAGGTAAGGCTTTATCTAAACGCCCTAAAGCTTGCCAAGCCTGCACACGCATTTCCAAGATCTCATCGCTCTGCGCAACACCTTCTAAGTACTGTAAAACCTGATTGTAATTTTTTACCGCAAAACTCAGCTTGGCCAAGTTAAGACGATCCTCAGCCACTTGTTCAGCGGTCAACTGACCACTTTTCAGAGCTTTATCCAGCAAATCAATGGCATGCTTATTATGGCCTTGCGCCCAGACTAAATAGCCTTGGCTACGCCAAATAAGCACCTGTTCTAAACTGCCAGACTTAACCTGCACGGCACCCAGCGCCTGCTCTGCTTGAGCATAGTTACCCGTTTGCTGCGCTGTTTGCGCGCTTTGCAAGGCGCGCAATACCTGTGGCGCGATACTTTGTGTGGGCGCGGCTTGAGCAGTCAGCGCACAAACACATACAGCCAATAACCATAGACGCATCCTATCGCCCTCTTTTTTCTAGACGAAACTGCAAGGTTTTTACCGCATCACGCGCCACTAAACGACCATCCTCACTGCGCGGCGAAAAACGCCAGCGGATCGCTGCGCGACGGGCTGCACGCTCAAACACGTTCGCCGGTGAAGACTCCAGCACCCGTACATTTTCCACTTTGCCGTCTGCCGTGATGGTAAAGGCCAGTTTCACGTAGCCTTCAATGCCGCGACGGCGGGCGCTATCAGGGTAAACCGGCAGCACCTCATTTAAAGGAATCACTTCCGCATCGTTGCTGGGTGCACTTTGCATAGCGGCGGGTGCCGCCGCCGACGCTGAAGGCGCAACGGGAGTCGCCGCCTGTGCGATTAAGCCTTGTAAACTGGGTGCCGCAGCGGTCGCGACACTACTATTGCTTGATAACTGCGGCACAGCTAAATCAAGTGTGGCCATCGGTGGCGTGCGTGGTGGTTGCGGTGCTTGTTGGGTCGGCGGTGTTTCCGGCTGCGGCTCCACAGGCTTGTCGGGCATCTGCTGGCGAGAGCGGCTGGGATCACTGGACTCTTGCTGCTGTTTCGGCACAAAGTGCCCCATCTGCAAAGCGGGCTCATCCATTGTATTTTTCGGTGGAAAAATCATCACCAACATCAAGACAAAGCTGCCAAAGACCACTGCAATAGCCGCTAAAAAAGACCACAGCCAACGCATTACTGCGACTCCGTAGACGCAGCTAACACCACGTCTTGAACGCCAGCTAAGCGCGCTTGATCCATCACTTTAACCACCAAACCGGTACGTGCATCTTGATCAGCCTGTACCACAACCACCCCCTCGGGCTGTTCTTGACGCATACGCTCGACATGCGCACGCACGCTGCGTACATCTACCACTTGCTTATCCAGCCACACTTGGCCATCCGCCGTGACTGCAATTAAAATATTGCCTTTATCTTGCGCGCTGGCGGAGTCGGCTTGTGGGCGATTGACCTCAATACCTGACTCTTTAATAAATGAACTGGTAACAATAAAGAAAATTAGCATAATAAAAACCACATCCAACATGGGTGTTAAATCAATCCCCGGTTCTTCTGCAGCTTGCTGACTGTAGCGGCGCATTCTCATCATCTAATCCTTATTCGTGACGCAGTTGGTCAGCCAACTGCCCAATTGCTCGCCGTGCATTACGCTCTAAACGGGCCAAACTAAATAAACCACCAATGGCTAGCACCATGCCAGCTAAGGTGGGTAATGTGGCCTGCCAAACGCCACCAGCCATAGCGCGCGGGTTACCGCTGCCACTGACCGCCAGTACTTCAAATACGGCAACCATCCCAGTGACAGTACCCAGCAGCCCTAATAGAGGAAACATGGCGACTAAGGTGCGTGTCACCGATAGAGGCGTTAGTAATTGCTCACGCGCTTGTGCTAGCCAAGCTGCGCGTACCGCACGCGGCCAGCCATTGTGCGTACCAGCATGCAGATTGAGTGCCTGCCAATCAGCACGGCATTGTTGAGCCCAGCGTGGAAACTGGCAATGCATATACCAAAAGCGTTCCAAAACCAAAGTCCAAAACAGTACACATAAGGCCGCGAGCAGCCACATCACTATGCCGCCAGCACTCATCAAATCGAGCAAGGCATGGCTGCTATCAATCAGCCAAAACCAGGTGCTGTGCCAGTTACTCACTGCGCTTATGTCCTGTCATATGCAGGGCTAACAGCCCCACACATTGCTGCTCTAAAAGCTGCACCACCGCTTTACTGCGCGCGCTAAGGATACTATGTAAAAACAACAAGGGAATCGCCACCACTAAACCTTCCACCGTAGTCACCAATGCCTGCGAGATACCATCAGCCATTAAGCGTGAATCACCACCGCCACTCTGAGTAATGGCTTGGAAGGTAATGATCATGCCAGTGACCGTGCCCAACAAACCCAGCAAAGGTGCGACCGCAGCCAATAGTTTAAGCAAGCCTTGGCCCTTCTCTAACTGTGGTACTTCTTGCATTACCGCTTCATCGAGTTTTAGCTCAAGGGTCTCCAAGTCAGACAATTGTGGATTTGCTCCCAACACACTTAATACGCGCCCCAATGGGTTATTGCTATTGGGCTGCGATAAATGACGCATTTGCTCACGAACACGCCCCGTCACTTGCATTAATCCGAGCAAGCGCCAAGCGGCTAAAGCAAAACCAAAGACACCCAAGGCGACAATTATCCAGCCAACCAAACCGCCATGCTTAAGGCGATCCAAGATCGAGGGTTGACGCTGTAACTGCTCAACTAACGAACCGCGGGTTGGGTCCAAAGGAATGCGCACCACCGCATCATCGCTATCAGCCCACTTTTTTACTTGGCTGATACCCGAGGGCTGCTTCGGTAACGCACGGAAAGCATTATCGCCTTCACTAAAGGTTAAAAACGCTTGCTGACTGTAAGCAGAGAAAGGCCCAACACGATAAACCTTTTCAGTTTGACGCTGACCATCCATACCAATCACCGGCGCGGTAACACGCTCAACGCGTCCTGTGGCGATCATATCTTCCAACACTGTCAACCAAAAACGTTCCACTTGTGCCGCGCTTGGCAACACTCGGCCTTTGGCTAAGCGCTCAAGCTGCTCGATACGCTGAGGAAACTGCACATTTAACACACTGCTACGCCACTGCCCGGCTAAATCACCAGCACTTTGCCGTACCACAGTAAACAGCTCGCCCAAATCGCCCACTTGCTGCTTCAGTACCTGCTCTTGATTGGCCAACTCCTGTTCATTGGCGGTAAAGGTCGATTTTAACGCAGCGGCACGGGCTTCTTGTTCTGCTAGCGTTTTTTTTGCTTGAGCTAACAACTGTGCTTGCTGGTTACGCGAGGCCAAGAAGCGCTGCTCACGCTCGTGCATCAAGTGTTCTTCAGTACTTTTTTCACTGCGAATACGCTCAAGCAACTGATCGGGGGTTAAGACATTGGCCTGTACGGACAGGCTAAACAACAGCGCACAGCTGATCCATAACAAGCGCTTCATGGCTGCACCTCCAGCGCTAGAGTCTTAATCGGCAGTTCTAACCAATCGGCGGTTTTTTGTTGGCGGGCCATGGCAATGGCTTTTTGCAAAGGACGACGCACACTATTATCGAGCGTTTGCCAGCTGCGTGTTTGTGCATTCCAATAGCCGCTTTCATGACCATTGGGTGTTTGGTAATACAGCATCAACCGGCCGACACGCAAAAACTCGACACTGCGCTGCTCTGTACCCGCACCTAACTCACCGCGCCAAGCTTCAAGGGTATAGCCGTAATCACTTTCAATTTGGTAGGCCTCAAGGATACGGCGATACTTTTCGGCCATGCTGACATCGGCACGCGGCATTAACGCTTGCAGCGCGGCTAAGCGATCGGCCCGCTCATGGGGTAAGAAGGGTACATCAGCCTCAATAAATTCAGCCAATACTTCCACCATACGCCGCATTTGCGGAATCACTGCCGCCTCTGTGTCTTGCAGTTCGTCCAGTTGCTCTTGATAACTGACTAATTCTTGATGCTGCGCGACAACCAGCTCACTGACTTGCGCGTTATAGCCTTCTAGGGCTTTAGCTTTAGCTAAGGTGTTACTGTATTCTTCGAGCATCGCCTGACTGGCATCATCTAAACGTTCGACACGCTTCTGAGAACTTTGCGCGGTCTGGCTGAGTGTTTCGCTTTCGCTAAGTGACTGCTCTATAGTCGCGGCACTGATAACAGGACTCACCACCAGGCAATACAAAAGCAGTGAGCGCAAAGTTGTTGCTTGCATGAATACAGGTTCCTTGTATTAATCTGATCTTTGAATGAAAATGATTATCATCTACAGCAGGTAACAAATCAAGCCATTAAAGCACTTTTAAAGGTTATGCAATTCTAGAACGCGATTGATTTTTATATGTATAGATCAACGCGTTATATAAAGAATCTGATTGACCATGGATAATATACGATTTAATGATATTTTTAGCTTGACCACAATCAGCACAGGACATCATGTCGCACAGCAGATCACTCTAGATATGCGATTATTGAGAAACATTCGCGCTAGGCAGCTTATATACAGCCGCTTTACAACCATTATTTTATAGGCATGGGTTAATCAGTGGATAAAACGCTAGAAAGCCCCGAGAAACAGCTGAAAGTTAAATTACGCCGCCATTTAAAGCAGATTATTGCTCCAGAAGCACAGCGCTTACGCTGGGCTCTTATTTTTGCAGTGCTGGGTGCCCTACTCTTTATTGGGCAAAGCTGGCTGTTGGCGCAACTCTTTGTAGGTCTGCTGGATCATATGCACAGCCCGGACCAGACTCAACACGCCTTTGAGCTGCGCTATGCTTTGGGTTTAGTACTGTGCTTTATCTTACGTCCAACCGCTCAATTTATTCGCGAACGTCTCTCGCAAGCCGCCAGCCTAAGAGCGCGCAAGTCCTTACGTAAGCAGCTGCTTGGCACCTTAGCCAGCTTAGGGCCGGAACGGCAAACACTGGGGGCTGACGGCGCGTTAAGCTCGCAATTACTCGAACAAGTTGATGCGTTGGATGGCTATATCAGCCGTTATTATGTCCAGCTGTACTTGGTACTGATAACGCCACTTATGATCAGTATCGCAGCTTTTTACTACAGCCCGCTGGCTGCGATTTTAATGCTATTGACCGCACCGTTAGTTCCGCTATTTATGATTCTAGTTGGCAGCGCTGCGAGCCGTAGTAGTCAGCAGCAAATGGCAGCGATGAGTCAACTCAGCAGTCGTTTTTTAGACTGGGTGCGTGGTATGCCGACCTTGCAACACCTTAAAGCCGTTTCACAAGCGCAGCAGGATGTGGACAGCTCAGCGTCTAAATACCGCGACACTACGATGAAAGTACTGCGTTTAGCATTTTTATCAGGCGCAGTATTGGAGCTGTTCTCATCCCTCGCCATTGCCCTTGTGGCTTTGTATCTAGGCTTAGGCTTACTCGGTGTTTTACCTTGGGCCAAAGGGGTGATCCCTGTGCCTTATGCCGGCGCGCTATTTATTCTACTGCTGGCCCCTGAGTTTTATGCACCCTTGCGTCAACTGGGCAGTGACTACCACGCCAAAGCTGAAGCCGAAGGAGCCATTGAAGAGCTCCTGCCATTGCTCGAACAACAGACCTGGCAGCACCCGGGCAAACAGCCTTTGCAATTAACTGCAGCCCCAGCCATAAACCTGCACCAAGTGTGTATCACCGCACAAAATGGACGGATACGCCTGCCCAGTACCAGCCTACAGATTGCTGCCGGTGAGCGCGTGGGCTTGCATGGTGCAAGCGGCAGTGGCAAATCCAGCTTATTGCTCGCTTTATTGGGTTTTGTGCCCTATAGCGGCCGTATTCAAGTCAAGCAACGCTCGCTGTTGGACAGTTTGCGCAGCGACTGGCACCAACAGCTGGGGTATTTATCACAGCAACCCAACTTTAAGCGCGGCAGTTTGGCAGAGAACTTACGATTAGCCAATCCAACCGCCAGCGAGCATGCTCTCTATGATGCCTTGCAAGCCGTGGATCTATTAGCCTTAGTAGAAAAACTACCACAGGGATTAAACACGCCACTGGGTGAGCGCGGCCTGGGCTTATCGGGTGGTCAGCTCAGTCGTCTAGCAATTGCGCAGTTACTCTTGCGTGACGCGCATGTCTGGCTGCTAGATGAGCCCACCGCGCACCTTGATCCCGACACCAGCGCGATTATTCATGCTTTGTTAGAAAAACTCAGTGTTGGCAAAACCTTAATTTTGATCAGCCATCAGTGGCAAGGTCTGCAATGGCTGGATCGCCATCTTGATTTGCACGCCCTGCACACTCAACAGGAGCAGCCCTTATGCTAAAGCCCATGCGTTTGCGTAACTTGCTACGCAGCCGTCAAGCCCATTGGAGCTTAGCGCTATTCTTAGGCGCGCTCACCTTATTCTCAGCCATTGCCTTACTGGCCACCTCAGGTTGGTTTATTACCGCATCGGCAATTGCCGGTTTAGTGGTGAGCAGTTCTTTTACCTTTGACTACTTTCGTCCTGCGGCCTTGATTCGCTTATTTGCGATTGTGCGCACCGCTGGACGCTATGGCGAACGTGTTACCTCGCACCATGCCACTCTATCGCTGCTGAAAGACTTACGCAGTCAAGTGTTTCGCGCCCTGACCTTGCGCAATGCCCCAGCTCACCAAGACAGTACCGGCTCCGCCGCTACCATGCACCGCTTAGTGGCGGATATTGACCGCCTTGACCGTTTTCCATTGCAGTTTATCGCACCTTGGTTTTGGGCCGTCTTAATTGTTACAGCCTATTTTCTTTTTGCTTACTGGCTGCAGCCACAACTGGCCTATGCCGCCAGCGCTGGCTTATTGACCGCATTGTTACTGGTGCCCGCACTCGGTTTTTGGCGTGGGCGTAAGCTTGCTCTAAGTGATGTGCTCGCGGCTGAACTGCGCCGTGAACACTTTTTAGAATCCTTATCGCTACTGACGTCTTTAACGCTCTGGCAAGGCTGGCAACAGCAGCAGCGTGATACTTTAAGCGCCGATGATCATTACCAAGAGCAGCACTATCAACAGCAACAACTGATTAGCCTGCTAGCACTGCTGCAACAATTGGCCTTGGCAGTCAGTTTGGCGAGCCTATTATGGTTTGCTGTGCCCATGGTCTACGCCGAGATGCTCAGCGTGCCTTGGCTACTGGCCGCAGCTTTGGCTTTATTGGGTATTCATGAAGCCTTAGTACCGCTGGCTGGCAGCTTTATTGGCCTAGGTCAAAGCCAAGCTGCGCGTGATCGGATTAACCAGTTGATGCAACTTAATCAGTCTCAACTTAAGGTCGCCGAAGAGGCTGATAAACCACGTCCCAGCGCACCTTTTCATTTGCAAACTGAGCAGCTTTGCGCCCGTATACCTGGCGCTTTAAATGGCCCAGAACACATCAATATTGCTCTACATAGCGGCCAAGTGCTACTAATTACTGGCGCATCCGGCATTGGTAAAACCACCTTATTAAAAGTATTCGCCAACACTCTAGCGCCCAGCAGTGGTAATTATCTGATTAATCAGCGCCCTTATGACCAGTGGCAACTGGATGAGTGCATTGGTTATTTGCCACAACAACTCGATATCTTCGATCGCAGCTTAGCCAGCAATTTACGCTTAGCAGACCCACACGCCAGCGATGAGCAGCTGTGGCAAGTCTTAGCCGATGTAGCATTGGCCGATTGGGCTCAGGAGCAAAACGGCCTAGACACGGCACTCGGCGAATACGGCGCACAAATCTCGGGCGGCCAAGCTCGCCGCATTGCCTTAGCCCGCTTGTTACTGGCCCAGCGTCCAATTTTATTGCTGGATGAGCCCTTCGCCGGACTCGACAGCACCAGTAGCTATCAAGTTCTCGCTGCATTACGCAAGCGCCAAGCCAATGGTATTCTGATGATTGTCAGTCACCATGAGATGGATATTCCTGACGCCCAGCGCTTGCATCTATCCTCGCCATGAACGGCGCGCACTGCAATGACATCTGCGCAGTTAAAACATGCTGGGCTGTTCAGGCTGCTCATCCTGTGGCTTGGCCGCCTCTAAAGCCGCTTCTTTAGCTTTTAGGACGCGCGCTTTACGTTGCTGACATAAGCGCACCACCTGACGCTTGTCCGTTTCACTGAACTGAAGCCAGTATAGACGCTCATCACGGGAACGAAAACAGCCTTTACAATAGCCCCTGTTATTGGCTTCACAGACACCAATGCAGGGGCTGGGGATTTCAAAAAACTCAAGCTGCTGCATAGAAAATATAGCCTTTAAAATACACACTCAATATGACAATTATGCTAGAGCTAGACGATAATTGATTACTTTTTAAACGACTCAATTCTGCCCGCGAATTACCCTCTTAAAATCAAAAACGCAAGCAAATTAATTGTATAAATTTTACAGCTCAGCAAGCCTACAGAGCATCAGGCTTACAGCGCAAAACAAGCAAAATCACCCCGTTTTAGCAGGTTGATCTTAATCAACCAATACCCTATATTGCGTCTCTCTTTTAGCATAAACACTATATGATGTGTTTTGCACACAAATCCCGCTCTACAATAGTACTCGCAAATATTCAAGCCCTATTGCGCATAAATTCCATAAGGATTTCATTATGACAGACTTTAAAGCCATTAAAGTAACCAAGCGCGATGGTCGCCAAGAGCCCATCGAATTAGACAAGATCCATCGTGTTCTTGATTGGGCTGCTATGGGTTTAAAGAACGTCTCGGTATCGCAAGTCGAGCTGAAATCACATATTCAGTTCTACAACGGTATCCGCACTAAAGATATCCACGAAACCATTATTAAAGCAGCGGCGGATTTGATTTCTGAAAACACCCCAGACTATCAATACCTCGCTGCACGCTTAGCGATTTTCCACCTGCGCAAAATTGCCTACGGTGAATTTGAGCCGCCACATTTGTTTGACCACGTCACTAAACTGACCCAAGAAGAGCGTTACGACAGTCATATTTTACGTGACTACGATAAAGCTGAATTTGATGAGCTCAATGACTACATTGATCATGGTCGTGATATGAGTTTTTCCTACGCGGCGGTCAAGCAGCTGGAAGGCAAATACCTCGTCCAAAACCGCGTGACCAAAGAAGTCTACGAAAGCCCGCAAATGCTGTATATCTTAATCGGTATGTGCTTGTTTGCAGACTATCCAAAAGACACGCGGATTAACTACATTAAACGTTTTTACGATGCCATTTCACTGTTTAAAATCTCGCTACCGACGCCCATTATGGCCGGTGTGCGCACCCCTTCACGTCAGTTCAGCTCGTGCGTGCTGATTGAGTGCGGTGACAGCCTCGATTCCATTAGCGCCACCACCTCTGCCATTGTTAAGTATGTCTCACTGCGTGCCGGTATCGGTATTAACGCCGGTCGTATTCGCGCGGTTGGCAGCCCGATTCGTGGCGGCGAAGCCCAGCACACCGGTTGCATCCCCTTCTTCAAGCTGTTCCAAGCCGCGGTTAAATCCTGCTCGCAAGGTGGCGTACGCGGTGGTGCAGCGACTCTGTTCTACCCGATGTGGCACTTGGAAGTTGAATCTTTATTGGTTCTGAAAAACAACCGTGGCGTGGAAGAAAACCGTGTGCGTCATATGGACTACGGTGTACAGCTGAATAAACTGATGTACCAGCGCCTGATTAAAGGTGGCAATATCACTTTATTCTCACCGCATGAAGTACCGGGTTTGTACGAAGCGTTTTTTGCTGACCAAGTCGAGTTCGAGCGCCTTTATGTGCAGTACGAGCAAGATGAAAGCATCCGTAAACGCACCCTGCCTGCCGTTGAGTTATTTTCACTGATGATGCAAGAGCGTGCCAGCACGGGTCGTATTTACATCCAGAACGTTGACCACTGCAATACGCACAGCCCCTTTGATCCTAAAGTTGCGCCAATTCGTCAATCCAATCTGTGCTTGGAAATTGCCCTGCCGACCAGCCCGCTGGAAAATATCAACGAGACCGATAAGGAAATTGCGCTGTGCACC
This sequence comes from Gammaproteobacteria bacterium DTU037, assembly GCA_001513025.1. Classification (GTDB taxonomy): domain Bacteria; phylum Pseudomonadota; class Gammaproteobacteria; order Pseudomonadales; family Pseudomonadaceae; genus Denitrificimonas. Next base: position 39,213 of record LFRZ01000120.1, on the reverse strand, counting down.
TTGTCTGCCTTTAACCTTGGCGCGATTGATAGCCTCGATGAGCTGGAAGACTTAGCAGACTTAGCCGTACGCGCGCTGGATTCATTGCTGACCTACCAAGACTACCCACTGGAAGCCGCGCGTAATGCGACGATGAAGCGTCGTACTCTGGGTGTTGGCGTGATCAACTATGCCTACTACTTGGCTAAAAATGGTTTGAAGTACTCTGATGGTTCAGCTAATGCGCTGACGCACCGTACCTTTGAAGCCATGCAGTACTATCTGTTGAAGGCCTCTAACAACCTGTCCAAAGAGTTTGGCCCCTGCACCGCATTTAATGAAACCACCTATGCGCAAGGTATTTTGCCCATTGATACCTATAAAAAGGATTTGGATGCGATCTGTACTGAGCCGCTGCATTTAGACTGGGAAACCCTACGCGCCGATATCGTCAAGCACGGCCTGCGTAACTCAACCTTGTCGTCCTTGATGCCGTCAGAAACCTCCAGCCAGATTTCTAACGCCACTAACGGTATTGAGCCTCCACGTGGTTTAGTCACCATTAAGCAGTCTAAAGACGGCATTCTTAAGCAAGTGGTGCCCGGTTATGACGAGCTCAAAGATAAATATGAGTTGCTTTGGAGCATGCCCAACAACGAAGGCTATTTGCACTTGGTTGGCATCATGCAGAAATTCGTTGACCAAGCCATTTCCTCCAACACTAACTACGATCCTCAGCGTTTTGAAGGTGGTCGTGTGCCGATGCAGCAGCTGTTAAAAGACTTACTGACAGCGTACAAATTCGGCCTAAAAACACTGTATTACCAAAACACTCGTGATGGCGCTGATGATAGCCAAAGCGATATGGAAGATGATTGCGCTGGTGGCGCCTGCAAGATTTAAGGGTGAATGTTTATGAAATACAGTACTTTTTCACTAACTGATAACGATCAGCTCAAAGAACCGATGTTCTTTGGACAGTCGGTTAACGTGGCGCGTTACGACCAACAAAAATATCCGATTTTTGAAAAGTTGATTGAAAAACAACTGTCGTTTTTCTGGCGCCCAGAAGAAGTGGATGTGTCTCAAGACCGCACTGATTATCGTAATCTGCCCGACCATGAGCAGCATATTTTTATCAGTAACCTGAAGTATCAAACCTTGCTGGATTCGATCCAAGGCCGCAGCCCTAACGTGGCCTTCTTGCCACTGGTATCCATCCCAGAGCTGGAAACGTGGATTGAAACTTGGTCGTTTTCGGAAACCATTCACTCGCGCTCCTATACGCATATTATTCGTAATATCGTTAACGATCCTGCCTTAGTGTTTGACGATATTATGCGCAATCAGCACATTATTGAGCGTGCTGGAGATATTTCTAAGTACTACGATGACTTGATTCATTACAGCATGCTGTACAACAAGTGTGGCGCCGGTACCCATACCTTGAATGGTATAACTCACGAAGTGAGCTTGTTTGAGCTCAAACGCAAACTCTACTTGTGCATGATGAGCGTTAACGTGCTGGAAGCGATTCGCTTCTATGTCAGTTTTGCTTGCTCCTTTGCCTTTGCTGAACGCCGCTTAATGGAGGGTAATGCCAAGATTATTCGCCTGATTGCCCGTGACGAAGCGCTGCACCTGACCGGCACCCAGCACATCATCAATATCATGCAAGACGGTCAGGATGATCCAGAAATGGCCGAAGTAGCACGTTCGTGCCATGCCGAAAGTGTTGAAATCTTTAAGCATGCCGCGCAGCAAGAAAAAGAATGGGCTAAATACCTCTTTAAAGACGGCTCAATGATTGGCCTGAATCTGGGTATTCTTAATCAATATATTGAGTACATCACCAACCTACGTATGCATGCAGTGGGGCTTGAGCCAGCCTTCAGTAATGCCTCGCACAACCCCATCCCTTGGATCAATGCTTGGCTGGTGTCGGATAACGTACAGGTTGCTCCGCAAGAAGTTGAAGTCAGCTCTTACTTGGTTGGCCAGATCAACTCAACCGTATCAGCTGAAGACTTAGGCGAATTCGAGCTTTAAGTGGACAAGTCCATGCAAGTCATTACTGAAGATTTAATTTTCCAGTTAGACGAGTCAGAAACACTGCTTGAAGGCCTCGAGCGCACCGGCCATCAAGTGGAATACCAGTGCCGCAGTGGTTACTGCGGTTCTTGCCGCGTGACCCTGCGTGCCGGTAGCGTTGACTATGAAAAACCGCCGCTGGCCTATCTGCGCCGCGATGAAATTCTGCCCTGCTGCTGCCGTGTACTTGAGCCTCTAGTGATTAAAGCTCATTTAAAGAGCAAGTACAGCGCTTAATAAAGATACATGCATCAGCAAAATTCATAAAACAACTCAGTTGCTCCTCTATAACCAGTAGACGCTTTAAATGCATCGCGACAATCACTTAAACGCCTTGCTCAGGCTCTTGTAATAGTCTGATTTAACACACACATTTTATAAATAGCAGACCTTTCGCGCTCCTAAACGGAGCATGTTTGACATACACTATGCGCACAAAACACGCTTGCAGCCTATGCAAAACCGTTCTTACAGAGCTTAAAATGCCATGAATAGAGTTAACCGTCGCTTCTCCGTTGCACCGATGATGGATTGGACAGATCACCATTGTAGGTACTTTTTACGGCTTATTTCTAAGCGTGCGTTGCTCTATAGCGAGATGGTGACCACCGGTGCATTGCTGTATGGCGACAGCGCGCGTTTTCTGCGTCATGACGAGACCGAGCACCCCATAGCGTTGCAATTAGGCGGCAGTAATCCTGAGCAGTTAGCCGCCTGTACAAAAATGGCTGAGGCCGCCGGCTTTGATGAGGTCAATCTGAATATCGGCTGCCCCAGTGATCGCGTACAAAATAATATGATTGGTGCCTGTCTGATGGCGCATCCGCAACTGGTGGCGGACTGTGTGCGGCAGATGCAGGACGCGGTGCAAATCCCGGTGACGGTCAAACATCGCATTGGTATCAATGGCCGTGACAGCTATACCGAGCTGTGTGACTTTGTTGGTACCGTGCAAGAGGCAGGCTGCCGGAGTTTTACTGTACATGCACGCATTGCGATTTTAGAAGGCTTATCGCCCAAAGAAAACCGCGACGTACCGCCCTTGCGTTATGACATTGCTGCGCAACTGAAAAGCGATTTTCCAGGGCTGGAGTTTATTTTAAACGGCGGTATTAAAACCCTTGAGCAATGTGCAGAACACTTACAAACTTTTAATGGGGTTATGATTGGGCGCGAGGCCTATCACAACCCTTGGTTGCTTAGTGAGGTCGATCATCAGCTCTTTGCTGATGCACAGCGTGAGATCAGTCGCACTGCGATTCTTGAGCAGCTGCGTCCTTACCTCGTGGCACATATCGCCCAAGGTGGTAAAGCGCCACATATCACTCGGCATATCCTCGGTTTAGCCCAAAGCTTTCCCGGCGCACGGCGTTTTCGCCAACTGCTCTCAGCCGATATCTATAAAACCGATGAACCCATGCGCGTTTACGATCAAGCGATTGCCGTACTCGATGGTCGCTAGTCGACGATAAATAATTGCATCCTATTCAGCGCTCAGTTATGTTCTACGCACTATTTTTTAGCCTCATATTTTGTAGCCCATACTATGACCTCAAAACTCGAACAACTTAAACGCTTCACCACTGTCGTTGCCGATACAGGTGATTTGGATGCGATTGCTCGTTTACAGCCAGTAGACGCCACCACCAACCCGTCCTTATTGTTAAAAGCAGCGACTTTTCCGCGCTATGCTCAGCTGATGGCGCACATCCAAAAAGAGTACGCAGGTCATCCACAAGCCGCTTGCGAACAATTTGCCGTGGCGGTGGGGCGTGAGATTTTATCGCTGATTCCTGGGCGTATTTCCACGGAAGTGGACGCGCGTTTATCTTTTGATGAACAGGCCAGCTATGACTATGCCCTGCGCTTAATTGATCGCTATGAGCAGCATGGTATTGATCGCCAGCGCGTGCTGATTAAAATCGCTGCGACCTGGGAAGGGATTCAAGCCGCGCGTCGTTTGGAAAAACTCAATATCCAGACCAACCTCACCCTGCTGTTTTCTTTTGCCCAAGCGGCTGCCTGTGCCGATGCAGGGGTGTTTTTAATCTCGCCCTTTGTCGGACGTATTTACGACTGGTATAAAAAAACCTTGGGCCGTGATTACACGGGCAGTGACGATCCTGGCGTGCAGTCTGTGTCGCGTATTTATAACTATTACAAAGGTAATAATTACGCCACCATAGTCATGGGTGCAAGCTTTCGTAATCTTGGCCAAATTGAGCAATTAGCCGGCTGTGACCGCCTCACCATCAGCCCTGAGTTATTAGAGCAGCTCAGCAATGAACAGGGTCCATTAGAGCGCAAACTACACGAAAATAGCCAAGGTGAAGAGCGTGTTTTAGTGGATCAACAGCGTTTCCGCTGGGCACACAATGAAGATGCGATGGCCACGGAAAAGCTGGCCGAAGGTATCCGTGCCTTTGCACGCGATCAAGAAAAACTGGAAAAGCTTTTTAGCTAAACGCCGCAACGCTGCGGGTGGTATGACTCACCGGCAGCGCACCCTCTAGCGAACCGATTAAGATGGCGTACTTTCTAGCGCACTGACTAAATCACGAAACTCGTCGCGATTGGATTCATTCAGACTCATTAAAATATGATGCGCCTCCAACACGCGCGCCTTAACCAGCGCCTCCGACTGATCCTGCTCAGGTAAGTCATCTAGGCACTCGGGGCATGGCGTGGGGGTGTGTACGATATTAAACACCTGATTAAAGCCCATAGAATCCAGCACGCGACTGATATCAGGGTTAGTACTGGCCAAGGTTGGCAGCATGCCAAATTTGCGTCGAGATAAAATGGACAGTTTAGCCAACAAACCCAAGGTTGTACTGTCGATACTGATCACTTCAGTCAAATCAATCACAATAGACTTGAGTGAGTTTTCTTTAAGTATTTTTTCGATTTTTTCATTGAGCGCAGAACAAAAGTTTAAGCGCACATCGCCCACGCATTTTAAAACGAAGGTATCACTGTATTCAGCACACTGAATTTTACCATCACTCATGCAAGATTCCTACTCAGCACCAGCATGGCGATATCATCAGGCATATTGCTGCAGTTAGCCAGCCCTAGACGCTCGACAATCTGTGTATAGTCACCCTGCGCCGCACTAATCAGCTTGGGCAGTGCGGCTTCGCGGGTAATCAGATACTTTTCTGGCAGCACGTCTAAAATACCATCAGAAAACAAGCACAAACTAAAGGCTGATGGCAGAGCGCGCTGCTCATTTGTATATTTTGCAGTATCAAACAAACCAATCGGTTGCCCTTTGCCACGTAAAAATATAGCTTGCCCATCACTGTATAAAATCGGCGACGGTAAATGCCCTGCAACGCTCCAGAGCAATAGATCTTGAGCAGTATCGATAATGGCACAAATCAGCGTGACATGCCGATCAGAGTCGTAGGTGAGCAAACGCTGATTAAGATAGGCTAACACCTGCGCAGGGTTCACAGGCTCAGTAGACGACGCCGCATGCGCACCGAAGATAAATTCGCGTACTGTGTTTTTCAGTAACATACTGATCAGCGCAGAAGCAGTGCCATGCCCAGACACATCAGCCAGATACAATAATAACCGGCCATCGGGCAGGACAAAATAATCCAACGAATCACCGGTTAAGTACAAAGCAGGGATCACACAATGTGCAAAACGTATACCTTGCGCTTCCCAAGGTGTGGTTGGGCGTATTTTCTGCTGCAAATGCCGGCCAGCTAGCTGATCGTCGAGCAATAAAGTGTGCTGCTTTTGTAATAAAAGCAGCTTCTCAGATGCAGTCGTCGGACTGGCCTGTTGCGAAGTCGAATGCATTACTTATAAATCATTAATAGTGTTTAAGCGCAAAAGGTACTCTTATCGCCACACTGATTCAAGGGTTCTCTGCTCTAGCAACATGCGCTCATCATCTAAGACTAAAAATCATCCACCACATTACCGTCAAGCACTCGGAACTCACGGTTCTGCAAATACGCATTGCGAATGAAACGGTACTTGTCACCACTGATTAACCGCTCAGCTGATAATAACTTTGCCCGCGTATCGACAACATTTAAAGCAAACATGCTGTTACGCACAGGCACATCATTAACATAACGGTAAGTGCTAACATAAGTGTCCGGATACAGAGCCACAGTGTCACGTACAGTGCTTGGACCTAACAGTGGCAATACCACATAAGGACCGCTTTTCACCCCCCAAGCGCCCAAGGTCTGACCAAAGTCTTCATCGTTACGCTGCAAGCCCATTTTCGTCGCAACATCAAAAAAGCCCAAAACGCCGAAAGTGCTGTTAAACATAAAGCGAGCGGTATCAACACCGGCATCATGCAGCTTCAATTGCAGCACATTATTAGCCAGATTTTTCACCTCGCCGACATTACGAAAAACATTATGTATGCCGTCTTCGAGCACATCAGGGGTGATTTTTTGATAACCCTGCGCTATAGGCTTTAGAGCCCAGCGATCGACTGCATCATTGAAACGGAAAATCGCACGGTTGGCATTTTCCCATGGATCTTCATTTTCCCCAAAATCTTCCCAGCTGTCATCGTAGTTATCAGCCTCCGCGGCCACAGCTGAATATGAAAGGCTTAAGCATCCTGCTATCAGCATCGTGCTTAGCATGCAGCGTACGGAGGTATTAAAAAAATGCTGCATAGTGCTCTCCAATCTTGTCATTTAAATACACAATAAATGTGCTGATGTTGCACGACAGTATAGATCTCGTGCAACATCAACTCAGCGATCACTGATCAGCAAAACGCCAGCCTGTGCCGTCTTTGCCATCTTCTAAAACGATGCCCAAAGCCGTCAGTTCGTCACGAATGTGATCGGATTCAGCCCATTCTTTATTTTGACGCGCGGCCAAACGTGCAGCGATCAATGCTTCAACCTGTGCAGCATCCACACGTTTTTCTGCACCGGCTTGTAAGAAGGCGTTGGGTTCAAGCTGTAAAATACCCAGCACCGCTGCCAACTCTTTCATCCGCGCGGCTAAGCCTGCAGCGGCAGCATGATCTTGCTTGTCGAGGCGGTTCACTTCACGTGCCATCTCAAACAGTACTGAACAGGCTTCAGGCGCATTAAAGTCATCATCCATCGCTTTGGTAAAGCGCTCAACAAAGACTTCACCACCAACTGCTGGAACGATCTCCAGACCTTTTAACGTCAGGTAAAAACGCTCGAGTGCTGATTTGGCTTCGCGCAAGTTATCTTCAGAATAGTTAATCGCACTGCGGTAATGGCTCGCCACTAAAAGATAGCGCACCACTTCTGGGTGATACTTTTCCAAGACATCACGAATGGTGAAGAAATTACCCAAGGATTTGGACATCTTCTCGCCATCGACGCGCACCGCACCAGCATGCATCCAAGTGGTGGCATATTGCTTTCCGGTCGCTGCTTCACTTTGTGCGATTTCATTTTCATGGTGCGGAAAGACCAGGTCTGGACCGCCACCATGGATGTCAAAGCTGTCGCCTAGGCAGCAGGTCGACATCACTGAGCATTCAATGTGCCAGCCTGGACGGCCTGCGCCCCAGGGTGACTGCCAGCTTGGCTCACCGGGTTTAGCCGCTTTCCACAGGACAAAATCCAGAGGGTCTTCTTTCGACTCATCGATTTCGATGCGCGCACCAATTTTTAAATCATTGATATTGCGCCGTGATAATTTGCCGTAACCGACAAACTTAGCCACACGATAGTACACATCACCATTCTCCGCGGCATAAGCAAACCCTTTATCAATCAAGGTTTGGATCATCTTAAACATGCCATCAATGTGACCGGTGGCACGTGGCTCCTGATCGGGACGCAGCACATTTAAACGGGCTTCATCTTCATGCATCGCGGCAATCATACGCTCAACCAACTGCTCAAATGGTTCGTTGTTTTCTTGCGCACGGCGAATGATCTTGTCGTCAATGTCCGTGATATTGCGCACATAAGTGACGTCGTAGCCACGGTGGCGTAACCAGCGCGTCACCACATCAAAAGCCACCATCACCCGTGCATGACCAATATGGCAGTAGTCATACACGGTCATGCCGCAGACATACATGCGCACATGCTTGCCTTCTAACGGCTGCAGCGGCTCTTTACGTTTAGTCAGGGTGTTATAAATAGTTAAACTCATGCTTGCCCCCACGAATCACGCAAAGTCACAGTACGGTTAAATACCAATGTATCCGGCTTGCTGTCACGGCTGTCGAGGCAAAAGTAACCTTCGCGCTCAAATTGGAAATTCTCACCGACCTGCGCCTGCAATAAAGACGGCTCAGCGCGGCAGCCTGTTAATACCACTAATGACTCAGGGTTGATATTGTCGAGGAAGGATCCGCTGGTCTCGCCATCCTCACTTTTATCAGGGTTAGCGGTTTTAAATAAGCGATCGTACAGACGTACTTCACACTCAACGCTTTGCGCCGCAGGTACCCAGTGAATCACCCCTTTGACTTTACGCCCTTCTGGGTTTTTGCCTAAAGTTTCAGTATCGTACGAACAATGCAGCTCAACAATATTGCCTTCAGCATCACGAATCGCTTCATCGGCGCGAATCACATAGCTGCCGCGCAAACGTACTTCACCACCTGGCACTAAACGCTTATAGCCCTTAGGTGGATTTTCTTCATAGTCGCTGGCATCAATATAGATTTCACGGGCAAAAGGCAACTCGCGCAGGCCAATGTCACGCTTAGGGTGACGCGGCAAGTGCAAAGTCTGTTGTTGTTCTTCTGGGTAGTTAGTAATCACGACTTTAAGCGGCTTGAGTACACACATGGCGCGCGATGCACTGCTATCCAAATCTTCACGAATGCAAAATTCCAGCATGCCTAAATCAACTACACCACCGGCGCGGTTCACCCCAATCATGTCGCAGAAGTTGCGAATGGAGGCAGCGGTATAGCCACGACGACGGAAACCACTGATGGTCGACATGCGTGGATCATCCCAGCCGGTGACATGATTATCATCCACCAACAGCTTCAGTTTGCGCTTACTGGTCACTGTGTAGTTGAGATTTAAACGGGCAAACTCATACTGGCGTGGTTTAGCTGGAACCGGTAATTGCTCTAAAAACCACTCATACAATGGGCGATGGTCTTCAAATTCCAAGGTGCAAATGGAATGTGTGACACGCTCAATGGCATCTGACTGGCCGTGGGTAAAGTCATAACTTGGGTAGATGCACCATGCATCTCCAGTTTGGTGGTGATGAGCATGACGGATACGGTACAGAATAGGATCACGCAGATTCATATTCGGTGAAGCCATATCAATCTTGGCGCGCAACGCACGCGCACCATCAGGAAACTCACCGGCACGCATACGAGCGAGCAAATCTAAATTCTCGCTGACACTGCGCTCACGGAATGGGCTATTTTTACCTGGTTCAGTTAAGCTGCCACGGTATTCACGACCTTGCTCAGGGGATAAATCACAGACATAAGCTTGGCCCTGCTCAACTAAATAAACGGCCCATGCATACAGCTGCTCGAAGTAATCCGAAGCGTAACGCACATCACCATCCCACTGAAAGCCCAACCAGTTCACATCGTATTTAATAGCATCGATGTATTCTTGCTCTTCTTTAGCCGGGTTGGTGTCATCAAAACGCAGATGACAGACACCGCCTAACTCTTTGGCCATACCAAAGTTTAGACAGATCGATTTGGCATGGCCAATATGCAAGTAACCGTTAGGTTCAGGTGGAAAGCGCGTCACAATACTACTGTGCTTACCTGACTCTAAATCAGCTTCAAGAATAGGACGAAGAAAGTTCGCGGCGACATTAACGGAAGAATCAGACGTGCTCATGGGCTGTTAAATACTCATTACTGGCTATTATGGGTAGGCTGGCTCAAATAAAGTGCTTATCATACCCGAACCTGACACCTCTCTGACAGGTCTATGACTTTTTAGCATCTATGGATTAACTCAATGATTAAATTACACACCAACCACGGCGTGATCACTTTACAACTCTTTGCTGACAAAGCACCAGAAACTGTAGCCAACTTTATTCAGTACGTTAAAGACGGCCACTATGACAACACCATCTTCCACCGTGTGATCAGCAACTTTATGATCCAAGGGGGTGGTTTTGATAGCAACATGAAAGAACAAAAAACTCGTAACAGCATCAAAAACGAAGCCAACAACGGTGTTTCTAACAAGCTAGGTACCATTGCGATGGCGCGCACCATGGAGCCACATTCAGCTTCAGCGCAGTTCTTTATTAACGTTAAAGACAACGACTTCCTAGACCATAGCGCACCGACCACTCAGGGTTGGGGCTACACTGTATTTGGTGAAGTGGTTGAAGGCATGGACGTGGTTGATGCAATTAAAAATGTTGCAACCACCAGCAAAGGCGGCCACCAAGATGTACCGCGCGATGCTGTCATTATCGAAAAAGCCGAGATCGTTGAGTGATTCTACTGATTTCTGATTTGCACTTGCACGAGGAGCGCCCGGATATTACCGGCGCGTTCCTTGCGTTTCTTCAGCAGCAGGCTAAACAGGCACAAGCGTTGTATATTTTGGGCGACTTTTTTGAAGTGTGGATTGGCGACGACGCCATGACGCCCTTTCAGCGCTCAATTGCTGAGGCGCTCAGTGCCGTCGCGGCCAGCGGCACGCAGATTTATTTAATGCACGGCAATCGTGATTTTTTAATCGGTGATGACTTTTGCCAGCTGGCTGACTGCACCTTGCTTAAAGACCCAAGCCTTGTGCAATTGGCTGGCGAACCGGTGCTATTGATGCATGGCGACAGTTTGTGCACCAGTGATAGAAGTTACATTAGATTACGAAGAGTCTTACGTAACCCTTTGATTTTATTTATATTGCGCAACTTGCCTTTACATAAAAGACAACGTTTAGCTGGTGATTTGCGCCAAAAGAGTAAAACCAGCACACGCATGAAAGCCAGCGACATTACCGATGTCAATGCAGAAGAAGTGACCCGCGTGATGGCGCGATATAAAGTGCGTACATTAATTCACGGCCACACCCACCGCCCCGCTATCCACAACTTAGCCGACGACAAACAGCGTATTGTCTTAGGTGACTGGGATACTCAAGGCTGGTATATCGAAGCCAGCGCCAAACAGTTAACCCTACAAACACTGCCATTTACCGCCACAAGCGCAGCCGTTTAGCGCTCCACGGCGCGAGTCGGCGAGGCTGAATGGTCCAATGGCTTCGGCACGCCACTGTGAAATCTAAATACCGCATCTTCAGTCAAGATCGCTTCACGCTCAACTTCAGCAAAAAACGCGACGCGCTCGTCGATAGGCTGTTTAGCATACAGCTCGGCCATACGTAAGTAGCCTTCAAAATGGCGTGACTCCGATTTCAGCAACGAAGTATAAAAGCGACCAAGCTCCTCATCTAAATAGGGTGCTAAGCGGTAAAAACGCTCGCAAGAACGCGCCTCGATAAATGCCAAGACAATTAAACTATCAATCATCTTGTCCGGCTCTTGCTTGGCAATGTGCTGATGCAAGCGCTGCGCATAATGTGAAGGGCCGAGCTGACGATAACCTATGCCACGCTTTTTCATGAGTGCGGTTACTTGCTCAAAATGACGCAATTCCTCACGCGCTAAACGGGAGAGGTACTGCTGCATATCTTCGCGCTCAGCATAACGAAACATCAAGCTTAGCGCGGTGCCAGCAGCCTTTTTTTCGCAATTGGCGTGATCAAGCAAGAGTTCCTCGGGGTGGTCGAGCGCACACTCAACCCAACTCTGAGGGGTTTGACACTGTAAAAAAGCTTCAATTTCAGGTATTAACATAGACAGGTACTGGAGGCGATGATGAATGTGCGCCATTATACGGAGCAACGCTAGAACCGCCAGCCTTGTTGCTTGACAAGCATCAATATCCAGCGGCCTATAAAGCTGGCATTCTAATCAATACAGATATTCATATTCTAAAAACGCAGGGAGAAACACATGCAAGCGATCCGCAGTATATTGGTGGTTATGACCCCCAACCAACCAGAAGGGTTGGCACTCAAACGTGCCAAGTTAATTGCTGGGGTCACTCAATCGCGCCTGCACTTACTGGTTTGTGATAAGCGTGGCGAGCACAGTCAATATTTGGCAGATGCCGCACGCGAGCTTAGAGAAGACGGTTATGAGGTGACCACCCAACAAGCGTGGCATGAAAGCTTTCATGAAACCATTATCCAAGTACAACAGGAAGAAAGTTGCGGCCTAGTGATTAAGCAACACTTCCCGGAGAACCCGCTTAAGCGTGCCCTACTCACGCCCGATGACTGGAAACTGCTGCGCTACTGCCCTAGTCCAGTTCTAATCGCGAAAACCAATCGCCCTTGGACTGAAGGTTCGATCCTGGTCGCAGTCGACGTGGGTAATAGCAGTGCCGAGCACAAAGCCTTGCACGCTAGCCTGATCAGTAATGCCTTTGAAGTGGCATCGATTGCTAAAGCGACCATGCATGTTTTTACCGCACACCCATCACCGATGCTCTCGGCTTCTGATCCAACCTTCCAACTGCGTGAAACCATCGAAGCGCGTTACCGTGAGCAATGTGCCAGCTTTGTTAAAGAGTTTGAACTGGAAGAGGGACAAATGCATATCAAAGAAGGTCCAGCGGATGTTTTAATTCCATCCATGGCCAAAGAACTTGATGCAGTTGTCACCGTGATTGGTACGGTGGCACGCACCGGCTTATCCGGTGCATTAATTGGTAATACGGCAGAAGTGGTACTCGATGCGGTTGAAACCGATGTATTGGTATTGAAACCTGACCATGTAATGCGTCACTTAGAAAGTCAACTTGAAGGTTAAGCAGCCTGTTAATAGCCGCTCAATGTGTTTTTGAGTGGCTATTTATATTGATCTGCCCTAGCGCTATTGCTCGCAAACGAGCGCAAAAAGCATGTTAGCCCAAGGTCTAACATATAAAACACACTGCAAAACAGTGAATGCCCCTTAACTTTTTAGTGCTTGTGGCTTAGAATAAGCCCGCCATTTTAGGCAACCACGTCCAATAATCGAGGCTGTTTTCAAAGCGCAAAGGGTTTTACCCTTATCGCTGCAGCGTAAATAGCAATGTTCGAAAGCAACATTGCTCTGATTACGCGTGCCTGCAACACTTTGAAAACAGCTTCTGGATAAGCGCCCCTTCCTGTTTGGGGGCCAATGATGAGGATATAATACTGTGCTTGAAGCCTACCGCAAACACGTAGCAGAACGCGCTGAACAGGGCATTGTCCCTCAGCCACTCACTAGCGAACAAACCTCAGGTTTGGTTGAGCTACTGAAAAACCCACCTGCCGGCGAAGAAGCTTTTTTGCTGGAACTGATCACTGATCGCGTTCCTGCAGGTGTTGACGAAGCCGCTTATGTTAAAGCCGGTTTCTTATCCGCTATTGCTAAAGGTGAAGCCTCTTCACCACTGATCGACAAAGCACACGCTGTTAAATTGTTGGGCACCATGCAAGGTGGCTACAACATCGAAACATTGGTTGCCCTGTTAGACAATGCAGAACTATCTGAATTAGCCGCCGCTGAACTCAAGCACACATTATTAATGTTTGATGCGTTCCATGACGTTGCTGAAAAAGCTAAAGCAGGCAATGCCAATGCTAAAGCGGTCATGCTCTCTTGGGCTGAAGGCGAGTGGTTCAAAGCCCGTCCAGCACTAGAAGAAAAAATCACTTTAAGCGTCTTTAAAGTAACGGGCGAAACCAACACGGATGACCTATCCCCTGCGCCTGATGCATGGTCACGTCCTGACATTCCATTACACGCATTAGCCATGTTGAAAATGGAACGCGATGGTATCACCCCAGACGCACCAGGTTCAGTCGGCCCAATCAAGCAAATGGAAGCACTGAAAGCTCAAGGCTTCCCAGTTGCCTACGTTGGTGATGTTGTGGGTACCGGTTCTTCACGTAAATCAGCCACCAACTCAGTATTGTGGTTCTTCGGTGACGATATCCCGAACGTACCTAACAAGCGCGCTGGCGGTTTCTGCTTCGGTACTAAAATTGCACCAATCTTCTACAACACCATGGAAGATGCGGGCGCTCTGCCAATCGAATTCGATTGCACAGACCTTAACATGGGCGACGTGATTGACGTTTACCCATACAAAGGTGAAGTACGTCGTCACGACAACAATGAAGTTGTGACTACTTTTGAATTGAAAACTGACGTTCTGCTTGATGAAGTGCGTGCCGGTGGCCGCATTCCATTGATCATTGGTCGTGGCTTGACTGACAAAGCACGTGCTGAACTTGGCATGGGCCCAGCTGACCTCTTCAAAAAACCAGTTGCACCAACTGATAGCGGTAAAGGTTTCACTTTAGCGCAGAAAATGGTCGGTCGCGCGTGTGGCTTAGCAGAAGGTCAAGGCGTACGTCCTGGCACTTACTGTGAGCCAAAAATGACCACCGTGGGTTCGCAAGACACTACTGGTCCTATGACCCGTGACGAGTTAAAAGACTTGGCGTGCTTGGGCTTCTCTGCTGATTTAGTGATGCAATCCTTCTGCCACACTGCAGCATACCCAAAACCAATTGACGAAATTACCCATCACACATTGCCTGACTTCATCATGAACCGTGGTGGTGTGTCACTGCGTCCAGGCGACGGTATCATCCACAGCTGGTTGAACCGTATGTTGCTGCCTGACACCGTTGGTACCGGTGGTGACTCACACACCCGTTTCCCAATGGGTATTTCTTTCCCAGCAGGTTCTGGTCTAGTTGCGTTCGCCGCAGCCACTGGCGTTATGCCATTGGATATGCCTGAATCAGTACTGGTTCGCTTTAAAGGTAAAATGAACCCAGGTATCACTTTGCGTGACCTTGTTCATGCGATTCCTTACTACGCGATTAAAGAAGGTCACTTGACCGTTGAGAAAAAAGGCAAGAAGAACATCTTCTCTGGCCGTATTCTTGAAATCGAAGGTCTGACCGGTCTAACTGTTGAGCAAGCGTTCGAATTATCTGACGCCTCGGCTGAGCGTTCTGCTGCAGGTTGCACCATTAAGCTGCCAGAAGATGTGATTGCTGAATACCTGAAATCCAACATCACTATGTTACGCTGGATGATCGGCGAAGGTTACGGCGATACACGTACTATTGAGCGTCGCGCTCAAGCCATGGAAGCATGGTTAGCTCAGCCTGAATTGTTAACAGCTGATGCTGATGCAGAATACGCAACAGTGATCGAAATCGATCTAGCTGATATCAAAGAGCCAATCCTTTGCGCACCAAATGATCCAGACGATGCACGTTTACTGTCTGATGTTCAAGGCCGTAAGATTGATGAAGTATTCATCGGTTCATGCATGACCAACATTGGTCACTTCCGCGCGGCAGGTAAACTGCTACAGAAAGTTGAAGGCACTATGCCAACACGTCTGTGGTTAGCACCACCAACCCGTATGGACCAGTATCAGTTGACCGAAGAAGGTTACTACGACATCTTCAACAAAGCAGGCGCGCGCATGGAAATGCCAGGCTGCTCACTGTGCATGGGTAACCAGGCACGTGTTGAAACTGGTGCGACTGTCGTGTCGACTTCTACGCGCAACTTCCCGAACCGTTTGGGCGACAACACTGACGTATTCTTGGCGTCCGCTGAGCTTGCAGCTGTTGCCTCAATCATTGGTAAGTTACCAACGGTTGAAGAGTACATGGAGTACGCGAAAGACATCGACAGCATGGCTGCCGACGTGTATCGCTACTTGAGCTTCGACCAAATTGCCTCTTACAAAGAAGCTGCCGCGAAAGCGTCAATTCCTGTATTAGCAGTGTAATTTAGCGTCGCTTGCACGAACAAATGCCCCGC
>LFRZ01000120.1:0-23169 GCA_001513025.1 Gammaproteobacteria bacterium DTU037 | reverse complement strand
CGCTGGATAATTTTTACTACGCACTCAGTGGCGGCATGGCCGGCTTTATCGCTACCGCGGTCGGAGCATCGCTGATTTTATTTGCCAATGCCGCCAGTGTGCGCACGCAAGATAGTCTGCTCGGTTTTGCCGCAGGCATGATGCTCGCGGCCAGTGCTTTTTCATTGATTTTACCAGGCATTGAAGCGGCACAAGATATTTTAGATCAGCGCTTTTTAGCTGCAGGTATTGTAGTACTGGGTTTAGGATTGGGCACAATCATGATGCTAGGCTTGGATTACTTCACCCCACATGGACAAGCCAGCCAGACCCTATGCGGCGAAGAATGCCAACGCCTGAGCGGCATATGGCTATTTGTCTTCGCTATTGCACTACACAACCTGCCTGAAGGCATGGCCATTGGTATTTCCTTTACCCATGGCGACTTGAAAGTCGGCCTACCGCTGACCATTGCCATCGCCCTGCAAGATATTCCAGAAGGTTTTGCAGTCGCCTTGGCCTTGCGCAGCGCCGGCTTAAGCAGCACTAAAGCATTTTTGATTGGCGCAGCGACAGGCCTTCTCGAACCTTTTGGGGCGATGCTGGGTTTTACCATGTCGAGCAGCGTGATATTGGCTTACCCTTTGAGTATGGGCTTAGCTGCCGGAGCGATGATCTTTGTGGTCTGTCACGAGGTTATTCCAGAAACCCAGCGCAATGGCCATCAAGCCGCAGCAACAACGGGATTAATGATTGGTTTTGCGGTGATGATGTTTCTAGATACGGCGCTGGGCTAGAACAGCCCAGCGCGACTCAATCAATTTTTATCTTTATTACGAATGATTTTAATTTTATGAGTGAACTGCGGTTTACGCGTAACACTGATGGCACGACGGGTGACGGTGTCTAAAGTGATATTCCAATAACCGGTACTGGGCACTTTAATCCGCGCTGGAAACTCTTCAAACGCACCACCGTGATAGGTGTGACGGCCACCGTTCTTGAAACTACGGAAATTAGCATCACTCATTAAACGGATATTGCAGGTTTGCGAGCATTGAATGACGACGGTATCGCCTTCACTTAAATACTCTCGCTGATGAACAAACTTCATAATACACATCACAGAACAGTTATTTGCGGGTAATATACCACGTTGCCCCAGACGAATTTGTATTTCTCTTAGTCTAATCCATCCCCTTACCTATCGATTAACGCCCTGAACTGATAAATAGTATGCATCCATTTACAGCACTGCAACATGCCTGGCTACTCTGTAGCTTTGATCATGGCATCTTACATTTATGGTAAGTCCACCTTTAGAAAAAAACCTTTATTTTTCTAAATGTTGAGTGACTATGTTTTCTATAAAATCCAGTTCTGATGCACTGTTGTTTACTATCCTTGCCAGCCGTATAGGCTTTTTTATCGCTGGTTTTGGTTTAGCTATTTGGGCGCCATTGGTGCCTTATGTACGTTTGCATATCCCCATGAGTAACGCCACTTTTGGCCTGATGCTGCTGTGTATTGGCGTAGGTTCACTGTGCTGTATGCCACTTTCAGCAGCGCTCACCACACGCTTTAGCATGCGCCACTGCCTGTTTGTTATAACCCTAATGTTGCTCGGTGCATTACTGGGCATGGCCACAGCCTCATCCTTGTGGGTACTTGGATTGGCGTTATTTGTCTTTGGTGGCAGTCTAGGTGTGTTAGATGTGATCCTTAATATTCAAGGCCTTAGTATTGAAAACCGTGCTAATCGCAGCATGATGTCTAATTTTCACGGTATGTTTAGCCTTGGTACTATTGTTGGTGCAGTGTTAATGATCAGCCTACTCTCCCTCGGCTTATCGGTCTTGCTTAGCACCCTCAGTGTTATGAGCATGATCCTGCTGTTGAGTCTATATGCCGTGCGTGGTTATTTGGATGAACGTACGCTCAGTAGCAAAGACGCATTTATGTGGCCCAATGCTTGGATTCTGCTGGTAGGCCTGATGTGCTTTATTGTCTACTTGGCTGAAGGCGTGATCCTCGACTGGAGCGCTTTGTACCTGATTGAAGACAAACAGATTGCCACTGCACAAGCAGGTCTGGGCTATGCCTGCTTCTCAGCTATGGTCGCCACTGGGCGCTTTTTAGGTGATGGCTTAGCACAACTGCTTGGCCGTGTGCGCCTGATTGTCGGCGGCGGTTTACTGGCGGCAGCAGGCATCGGCCTGAGTATTATCACCACTCACTGGCAGATTGCTCTGCTCGGTTATGCGCTGTGCGGCTTAGGCTGCGCCAATGTCTCACCGCTCCTAATTTCGTCGTTAAGTAAGCAAAGCTATATGCCCACTCACTTAGCCATTACGGCAGCCACCACCATTGGTTTTGCTGGCGTTTTAGCCGGTCCGGCGATGATGGGTGCGGTGGCTCATTACACTTCGCTCAGCGCCGCTTTTGCCGTTTTGGCCGCCGCCTTGCTGGTGGTTGCCGCTTGCGGCCCACGTTTTAAATAAAGACAGTACTTGAACTTCCTAACCACTGAGCGTATTTTTGTTGGCTTGACTCACGCATGAGTCGACGTCGCTCAGACGGTTCTGGGCGCTTACGTTTTGAGGTTCACATGACTGACATCCGTCAACCACGGCGCTTTTCGCGCATTGATCGCCTGCCCCCCTATGTTTTTAATATCACCTCTGAGTTAAAGATGGCCGCACGCCGTCGCGGTGAAGATATTATTGACTTCAGTATGGGCAACCCCGATGGCGCCACACCGCCACATATTGTGGAAAAACTGGTGCAAGTCGCACAACGTGAAGATACGCACGGCTACTCCACCTCACGCGGCATTCCACGCCTGCGTCGGGCGATTACCAACTGGTATAAAAAACGCTACGAGGTTGAACTTGATCCAGAAACTGAAGCGATTGTCACTATTGGCTCGAAAGAAGGTCTGGCGCACTTAATGCTCGCCACCTTGGATCAAGGCGATATGGTCTTAGTGCCCAATCCCAGTTATCCGATTCATATTTACGGTGCGGTAATTGCCGGTGCGCAAGTGCGCTCAGTACCATTGATTCCCGGAGTGGATTTTTTTGTCGAGCTGGAAAAAGCCATTCGCGAATCTATTCCCAAGCCGAAAATGATGATTCTTGGCTTTCCCTCCAACCCCACTGCGCAATGTGTCGAACTGGATTTCTTTGAACGGGTGGTTGCCCTGGCACGCGAACACAATATCATTGTGATTCACGACTTGGCCTACGCCGATATCGTCTACGACGGCTGGAAAGCCCCATCCATTATGCAAGTGGAAGGCGCACGTGATGTTGCGGTGGAATTTTTCACCCTCTCGAAAAGTTACAACATGGCTGGCTGGCGGATTGGCTTTATGGTGGGCAACCAAGAACTGGTTAACGCTTTAGCTCGCATTAAAAGTTATCACGACTACGGCACCTTCACCCCGCTGCAAGTGGCTGCTATTGCGGCTTTAGAAGGTGATCAACAGTGTGTACTGGATATCGCCGAGAAATACCGTCAGCGCCGCAATGTGATGGTTAAAGGTTTGCATGAAATCGGCTGGATGGTCGACAACCCTAAAGCCTCGATGTATATCTGGGCGAAAATCCCTGAGGCCTATGCACACTTAGGCTCGCTAGAGTTTTCTAAAAAACTCTTGGCTGATGCAAAAATCAGCGTTTCACCAGGCATTGGCTTTGGTGACTACGGCGATGACTATGTGCGTTTTGCCTTGATCGAAAACCTTGACCGTTCCCGCCAAGCGCTACGTGGAATTAAAACCATGTTCCGTGCCGATGGCCTGCTCGAGTAAATCGGCTGATGCATCGCGGGGGTTATAGTCCGCGATGCAATACTTTATCAACGCTGCAGCGCCTCGTTTTGCTGGCAACCAGCGCAACCTCTTTATTTGCTTTGTTTGGTTTAATTAGTTGTTATTTTTGCAGAAGAAATGCGATAGTTTATTTAATACGCACAGCCTGTATGATGGTTTAAATATCATCTTTTAAAAGACTGCATTCTTATTAATCCCTGGCAAATATGAGTGTTGAATCCGTCTATTTATAGTGCACTAGAGGTGCTTCGCATTGAAACATCTGTGCTTTACGCTGTATATGCGGACCTCATCTAGGCCGGCACATACAGCGTAAAGACTAATCCGCAACCGCGCTCCACTGCTTACTCAAGCGCTTATCAGACACCGCTATTTTTGTGCCCAATTGCTGAGCAAATAACGACACGCGATACTCTTCTAGCATCCAGCGGTATAAGGTTAACGCCTCATCGTATTTGCCTTCTTGAGCATGCTTGCTTTGACGCTTATTGAGCTTATCCAAATAGCCACTTAACTCAAGGGTCCAGACCCTATCCTGCTGCACTTGGCTGGGTAGCTTCTCTAAACGCTGCTCCACTGCTTTTAAGTAACGCGGGTATTCTTGCAGCCAAATGGCGGGCGTATCCCGTACAAACCCGGCATACAGCAAGCTGGTGAGTTGCGCTTTAATATCATTGAGCGCTACGGCCATGGATAGATCAATACGGCCTTTTAGACGTTTTTTAATCTCATGCCAGCGCTGCAAAATCAGTAGCACGGTCTTGGCTAAATGTTCGGCTACCGGCACAAACTCGCCACGTTTAGACTCCGCCAACTGAGCCACGGCCTGCGCATCACGCGGTAAGAGCTTAAGTTCCTGCAACATACAACGATCGACAGCTGCCAGTAGGATATCTTCAGTGAGCGCCTCAACACGTCCAAGATCACGGTATAGCAAGGCCATCTCAGTCAACCCTGGCAACTTACTCCGTAAATACTTGGCTGGTTCAGCCACCTGTTTGAGCAATAAGCGCTGCAGCGCACGGCGATGTTCTTGGTCAGCTTGCTGCTGAGTAGAAAAACGTCCTTCTTGCACCTCACCCGCATTGTCGACCAGTGCCGGATAAACGGTCATCGCCATACCTGCAACTTTATGCGTGCTTTGCGCCTGCACAGTAAAGCTGTCACTGGTCACGGTGTGTGCCGCCGTTTTACTCTGCTGCAGTTCGGCTAGCGCTTGCTGACTGGCACCAGAAAAACGGCTGCGCAACTCAGCAAGATCACGACCTTCGCCCAAGCGCTTACCGTCGGCGTCGACCACTTCGATATTCATCTGCAGGTGCTCGTCCAGCTGTTCAACCGCCTGCTGCCATAACTCCTCACTGACGCGCACACCAGTCATACGCAATAATTGCTGACCCAGCGTTTCAGTCAGTGAACCTTGCCCAAACGGCATGCCTTCCAAAGCCGCCGCAATAAAGTCGGGTACTGGAACAAAGTTTTTACGCACCGCTTTGGGCAACTGACGCACCATGGCAATGCAACGGGTGGCCAACAGCCCTGGCACCAGCCATTGCAGCAAGACTTCGGGGACTTGCGCCAGCAAAGGCGCAGGAATAGTCACCGTCACCCCGTCACGCGGATGCCCCGGCTCAAAGTGATAACTGAGTGGCAACTGAATTCCCTGCCACTCTAAGGTGTCAGGGTACTGATTGGCGGTGACTTCTGTGGCATCACGCGCCAGCACATCCGCTTCAGTCATCAGTAAGAGTTGTGGATGACTCTCGCTACTACGCTTATACCAACGGTCAAAACTGGCAGTTTGATAAATATCGGCCGGGATATGCTGGTCATAATAGGCAAATAAGGTGTCTTCATCGGCCAAAATATCTCGACGTCGTGCTTTGGCCTCCAGTTTATCTAGGGTTTTTAATAACTCACGATTGGCCTGCAAACAATGCGCGCGACTGAGAATTTCATTGGCCACTAAACCTTCCCGAATAAAGGTTTCGCGACTCAGCACAGGATCAATCGGCCCATAGTGCACAGAACGGCGACCAATAATAATCAAGCCATATAAGCTTATTTGCTCAAAGGCGACCACCTGCCCACGGCGTTTTTCCCAGTGCGGCTCGAGGTAGCTGCGCTTGAGTAAATGCTCAGCCAGTTGCTCGGCCCATTCCGGCTCAATCCGCGCCACCAAGCGCGCGAATAAACGGGTGGTTTCCACCAGTTCTGCAGCCATCAGCCATTGCGGGCGCTTACGCCCTAAAGTGCTGGACGGGTGAATAAAAAAGCGCCTCTGGCGAGCACCCAAATAATCTTTATCTTCAGTTTTCTGCCCGATCTGACTGAGTAAACCGGTCAGTAAGGCCTTATGCAGTTGCGCGTAATCGCACGGCTGCTCATTAAACGGCAGCTGTAATTCTCGGCAGACCAAGGTCAACTGGCGATGGGCATCACGCCATTCGCGCATACGCAAATAATTCAGAAAGTGCGTGCGACACCAGCGGCGTACACCGGAACTGCCTAAGGCTAAACGCTGCTCTTCAAAACTGCGCCAAATATTGATCAGCACAGCAAAATCAGAATCGGGGTCTTTCCATTGTGCGTGCGCCTGATCGGCCGCTTGCTGTTTATCGGCGGGACGCTCACGCGGGTCTTGAATGGATAAGGCACTGGCGACAATCAACATTTCACGCAAACTACCTTGCTCGGCAGCGGCCAACAACATCCGCCCCACCCTAGGATCAATCGGCAAGCGCGCCAACTGTTTACCTAAGGGGGTGAGAAGACTGTCACGATCGACTGCGCTGAGCTCTTGCAGCACATTAAAACCATCGCTGATGGCCTTGCCTTCGGGCGGCTCAATAAAGGGGAAATCTTCAATCGCGCCGAGACGTAAATGTAGCATCTGCAAAATCACTGCAGCCAGATTCGTACGTAGAATCTCCGGATCAGTAAACTCAGGACGGCCTAAATAATCCGCCTCGCTGTACAGTCGAATGCAAATCCCCGCCTCGACCCGTCCACAGCGACCTTGGCGCTGATTGGCGCTGGCCCGTGAAATAGCCTCAATCGGTAAACGCTGAATTTTTGCCCGATAACTGTAACGACTGATGCGCGCGGTACCGCTATCAATCACATAGCGAATCCCCGGCACAGTTAACGAGGTTTCCGCAACGTTAGTCGCCAGAATCACTTTACGTGCCGGACTGCTTTGGAAAATCTTCTGCTGTTCACTGGGCGATAAGCGTGCATAGAGAGGCAAAATTTCGGTGTGCTTCAGCTGTGCTTTACGCAACACCTCCGCACAATCACGAATCTCGCGCTCACCCGGTAAAAATACCAGTACGTCACCTGGCAAACGTTTGCCATGCCGTTCATGCTCAGCAATCTCTAACAAACTATTGAGAATACCTTGATCAACGCTCAGATCGTCTTCAACCGAGTTGCCATCTTCATCTTGACTGGCCACCAACGGGCGATACCAGGTATCCACCGGATAGGTACGCCCTGAGACTTCAATAATGGGCGCATTATCAAAGTGTTCAGAAAAACGCTGCAGATCAATAGTCGCCGAGGTGATAATAACTTTAAGATCTGGACGGCGCGGCAGAATCTGTTTGATATAACCCAACAGAAAATCAATATTAAGACTGCGCTCATGCGCCTCATCAATAATAATTGTATCGTAACGCTGCAAAAACCGATCACGTCCAGTTTCTGCCAGTAAAATGCCATCGGTCATTAACTTAATTAAAGTGCGCTCATGGCTCTGATCTTCATAGCGCACTTGATAACCGACCAACTCACCCAGCGGTGTGGCCAATTCTTCAGCAATACGTGCGGCCACACTGCGCGCGGCTAAACGCCTTGGCTGCGTATGGCCAATCAATCCCTGGGTACCACGCCCCAGCTCTAAACACAGTTTGGGCAGCTGAGTGGTTTTACCCGAGCCTGTTTCACCGGCAATAATCAGCACCTGATGCGTATTAAGCGCTGCTTTGATCGCCTCACGGCGCTCGGCAATCGGCAGGCTGTCATCGTAGTGAATACTGGGGATACTTAAGCGACGACTGTCCGCCTGAGCACAGGACTTATCGAGATCCTGCTGCCATTGCAGCCATGCTTGGGTCTGCTCAGGTGTTTTTAACAAGGCCAACAGTCGCCGACGTAAGCGGTACTGATCAGCACTCATGGCCTGTTTAATCTGTGCAAGTAATGCGTGCTGGGTGTGTTGTTTGCTCATTAACGACTAATACATATCTAAAACAGAGCTCACTATTGTCGCAGATATGAGCTGTATGTGCTGGTTAATTGATCGACTGGCCGCGCCTATCCAGCGCGATAGCTTGTATACTGGAGCACATATTGCCCGCTTATCTGCTTGCTTGCTGTGCGGCTTGCAACGCTACCACAAGGATCTGATTGTATGCTTATGCTTATCTCACCAGCGAAAACGCTGGATTACACCAGTCCGGTCACGCTTAAAGAGTACAGCCTGCCGCGTTATCTGGCGCAGTCCAGCCAATTGATCGAGGTACTGCGCCAGTTGTCGCCCACTCAACTCGCCGAACTGATGAAGCTATCAGATAAATTAGCAGGTCTGAATGTGGCACGCTTTACTGAATGGCAAGCTGATTTCACCCCAGAGAATGCTCGACAAGCCCTCTTGGCCTTTAAAGGTGATGTCTATACGGGTTTAGACGCTGAGAGCTTAAGCGCCGAGGACGTCACCTACGCCCAGCAGCACTTACGTATTCTATCCGGACTGTATGGCGTACTACGGCCCTTAGATCTGATGCAGCCCTACCGCCTAGAAATGGGCACCAAGCTACAGAACCCGCAAGGTAATACGTTGTATGAGTTCTGGGGTGAGCGTATCACTGAGTCGCTCAATCAGTGCCTCGCCGAACAAAAAGCCACGGTATTACTCAACCTCGCCTCCAATGAATACTTTAAAGCGGTTAAGCCTAAACAACTGAAGGCCACGCTGATCAATGTTGACTTTAAAGACCTGAAAAACGGTCAATATAAAATCATCAGCTTTTACGCGAAAAAAGCCCGCGGCCTTATGGCTCGCTATGTGATTCAACATAAAATCAACGCCGTTGCTGCGCTAAAAGACTTTACCGAGCAAGGCTATTACTACAGCGAAGAACAGTCCAAACCGACTCATTTAGTATTTTTACGCGATCATCCCGAGGACTAGTCTATGCTGCCGCCTGTTTTAATCCCGCTGACGTGGCTTGGCTTACTGCTACGCTACCCACAACGCACCTTAATCATAGGTGTACCACTCCTCGCCGTACTCGGCAGTATTGCCGGCTGGCTGATTTTAGATCAGCACAACAATCAACGTTTGCTGGATCGTTTAGAGATGCAAGTGCTTTATACGCCAACCCAGTGCCCAACAAACGCACCACTGCGCGTGCAATTACGTAACAATACCGATAAGTCGCTAAAAGATTTGCAGTGGCGTATCGCGGCCTACCGTCCAGGGGAAAGTATCAACTTAGTTGAAACCTTGTTTACCGAAGCGCACTACAGTAGCGCAAGCCCCTTGGCGCCTGATTCCCAGTGGCATACCTGCCTACCGCTGCCCAGTCTGCGCGCCGGCTATCGCGCCAGCACCTTGGAGTTTAGAATTGAGCATCGTCAAGGTCATTTCGTTCGATAAATGCAGTACCGCCTACACTTAACTGTGGCAGATTACCGCCTGCTTGGTTACTATCGGTGACACTTGTGTGTTGGGTAGCATCATGTACATTTATCGTTTAGTCCTTATTTTAGTTGTTGGTATTTACCTGTTTTCACCCGCTATTATGCAATGGTGGACTGCAGCAGATAGTGTCTGGTATCGCCCGTATTTATTGTGGCTGATTCTTATTGTCGTGACTTTTATTTTGCAGAGCCAACAAGATGCAGATGAGTTTTAGCCTCAGTCAGCTGATTTTAATCAGCGCAACCTACCTACTCACCTTATTTAGCGTTGCTTGGGTCAGTGACCGGGGTTGGATACCGCGTGCGATTGTGCATCACCCGCTGACCTATATTTTGTCACTGGGCGTCTATGCCAGTGCTTGGGCATTTTTTGGTTCAGTGGGTTTAGCCTATAAATATGGCTATGGCTTTCTAGCCATTTATTTAGGCCTGTCAGGTGCTTTTTTATTGGCGCCGGTCTTGCTCTACCCTATTTTACGCCTAACCCGCACCCACCAATTATCCTCCCTCGCTGACTTGCTGGCATTTCGCTTTCGCAGTAGCTGGGTCGGTGCCATTGCCACCCTTGGCATGTTGCTGGGCGCTTTGCCCTTATTGGCGTTACAGATTCAAGCCGTGGCCGACACCATGGGTATCCTTACTGGCCAACCGATTCAAGACCGTGTGGCCTTAGCCTTTTGTATTTTAATCACCTTGTTTTCAATTTTATTCGGCGCGCGGCACATTGCCAACCGTGAAAAACACGAAGGTTTAGTCTTTGCTATTGCCTTTGAATCACTGGTGAAGTTATTCGCCTTATTGGCTATTGGTGCCTATGCACTCTTTGTGGTGTTTGAGGGCCCTGGTGATTTAGATGTCTGGCTTACCAATAATCGCGAGATGCTCAACGCCTTACAGATCCCATTGCAAGAAGGTCCTTGGCGCACTTTATTGCTGCTGTTTTTTGCCTCTGCGATTGTGATGCCGCATATGTACCATATGACCTTTACCGAGAACCTTAATCCGCGCGCCTTGGTCAGTGCCAGTTGGGGTGTACCGCTGTTTTTATTACTGATGAGCTTGCCCATTCTGCCGATTTTATGGGCCGGCTTAAAACTGGGCGCACCCACCTCTCCAGAGTACTTCACCATCGGCCTAGGCTTGGCAGTCAACAGTGAGCGTTTAGCTTTACTGGGCTTTGTCGGTGGTTTATCGGCAGCCAGCGGCGTGATTATCGTCCTGACCTTAGCCATGTCCGGCATGGTGATGAATCATATTATTTTACCTTTGTACCAGCCACCGGCGGAGGGCAATATTTACCGCTGGTTAAAGTGGATGCGGCGCGGCTTGATTTTTGCCATTATTGTCGCCGGTTACAGCTTTTATCTATTGCTGCGCAAAGAGCAAGACCTCTCCAACCTCGGTTTAGTCGCCTTTGTCGCCACGCTACAGTTCTTGCCCGGTGTACTCTCAGTACTCTACTGGCCCAGTGCCAATCGCTACGGCTTTATCAGTGGCGCACTGGCAGGGATGTTGACTTGGGGCATTGGCATGTTGCTGCCCATGTTCAGCTCGATCCAAGAGTTTTACATCCCCTTTATTGATTACCTCTATGTGCTGGATAATAGCAATTGGCATTTTTCTGCCATGGCGGCACTGGGAGTCAATAGCATAACCTTTATCCTCGTCTCCTTGCTGACCCGTACCAGCCTAGAAGAGCAACGTGCCGCGCAAGCCTGTGTGGTCAATAATGTTCGTCGTTCTGAGCGCCGCGAACTGTTCGCCCGCACCCCACAAGAGTTCGCCGCAGAGCTGGCTAAGCCCCTGGGAGCCATGACGGCGCAACGTGAGATAGAGCAAGCACTCAAAGATCTAGGTTTCCCCTTTGATGAGCGCCGCCCTTTTGCCTTACGCCGTTTGCGCGACCGTATTGAAGCCAACTTGTCCGGTTTAATGGGTCCCAGCGTGGCACAAGATTTAGTCGACACTTTTCTACCTTATACTGTTGATGGTGAAACCTATGTCAGCGAAGACATCCACTTTATCGAAAGTCGTTTAGAAGATTATCAATCGCGCCTCACAGGTCTTGCCGCTGAACTGGATACTTTACGCCGCTATCACCGTCAAACCCTGCAGGATTTACCCATGGGGGTCTGCTCACTGGCGAAAGATCAAGAAATCCTCATGTGGAACCGCGCTTTAGAAGATCTCACCGGAATTACCGCTTCACGTGTGGTGGGCTCGCGCCTCGACAGCATTGACTCCCCTTGGCGTGAACTGCTGCGCAGCTTTGCCCAAGGCAGCAGCCCGCACCTGTATAAGCATGCCTTACGCGGCCCTTACGAATCGCGCTGGCTCAATCTGCATAAAGCTGCGATTGATGAGCCATTAGCGCCGGGTAATAGCGGTTTGGTCTTACTGGTCGAAGATGCGACACAAACCCGTCTACTGGAAGACAAACTGGTGCATTCAGAGCGTTTAGCCTCGATTGGCCGATTGGCCGCTGGGGTCGCCCATGAAATTGGTAATCCTATTACAGGCATTGCCTGCTTAGCGCAAAACCTACGTTATGAACGCGATGAAGATGCGGAGATCAGTGAAATCAGCAGCCAAATCATCGAACAAACCAAGCGCGTCTCACGCATTGTGCAATCCTTGATGAGCTTCTCACACGCAGGCCAACAGCAGCACGACACACATACGTCGGTCGGTGTTTTCGATGTTGTTAGCGAAGCCATTCATTTACTCAGCTTGAACAAACTGGGCAAAGAGGTGCACTATTTTAATCTCTGCAACACTCAATTATGGGTGCTCGGTGATGCGCAGCGTTTGGCCCAAGTGCTGATCAATCTTTTATCCAATGCACGTGATGCCAGCCCTGCGCTCAGTGATATTTATATCCGTACAAAGGCCAGCCATTCTCATGTAGAGTTATCTATAGAGGATCAGGGCAGCGGTATTAGTAGCGCCAATTTGGAACACTTATTTGAACCTTTTTTCACCACCAAAGATCCAGGTCAAGGAACCGGTTTGGGTCTTGCATTGGTGTACTCGATCATAGAAGAGCACCATGGCGAAATCCATGTGGACAGTCCATGTGATCTTGAGCAACAACGCGGCACCCGTTTTCGCATCACCTTGCCACGCCACATCCCGTCCTCCAGCCCAGCAGTGAAGGATCTGTTATAAGCCGCTCTGGCTTATAACAGCACTTCATTCGGATTGTTTAGAGAGAGTGTCAATGCATCATATTTTGATTGTTGAAGATGAACCTATTATTCGCTCTGCCTTGCGCCGTTTGCTTGAACGCAATCACTATAAAGTCAGCGAAGCCGGTTCAGTTCAAGAAGCACAAGAGCAACATCATATTCCTTCGTTCGATTTAATTATCAGCGATTTACGCTTACCGGGCGCACCCGGTACCGAAATGATCAAGCTGGCAGAACCCAGGCCTGTGTTGATTATGACCAGTTATGCCAGTTTGCGCTCTGCCGTTGATTCCATGCGTTTAGGCGCCATTGACTACATTGCCAAACCGTTTGATCATGATGAAATGCTGCAAACCGTAGCGCGGATCATTGCTGATCATCAGCATGACAGTCTCGACAGTGACGATCAGCCTCTGTTATTCGACGACAGCATCGCAGTGGACAACTCAGATATCGGCATTATTGGCAGCAGTGCGGCTATGCAAGCGCTGTACAGCAAGATTCGTAAGGTCGCGCCCACCGACTCCAACGTACTGATTCAAGGCGAATCAGGCACAGGTAAAGAACTGGTGGCCCGCGCGCTGCACAATCTATCCAAGCGCGCCAAAGCACCTATGATTTCAGTGAACTGCGCTGCCATTCCAGAAACCCTGATTGAATCTGAGTTATTTGGCCATGAAAGAGGTGCCTTTACCGGAGCTGTCACAGCCCGTACGGGTCTGGTCGAAGCCGCTGATGGTGGCACGCTCTTTTTAGATGAAATTGGTGAACTGCCTTTAGAAGCTCAAGCGCGTTTATTGCGCGTATTGCAAGAAGGCGAAATTCGCCGCGTCGGCTCAGTGCATTCACAAAAAGTTGATGTGCGCTTAGTGGCGGCGACCCACCGTGATTTAAAAGGCTTAGCCAAAACTGGGGGCTTTCGTGAAGACTTGTATTACCGCCTACATGTGATTGCCCTGCACTTGCCAGCGTTACGTGATCGCGGCAATGATGTGGTCGAAATTGCGGAAATCCTGCTTGAGCGTCAGCGTCTGCGCATGGACAAAGAGCCTATGAGCTTTACTCAGCAAGCGCGGCAGGCCCTGCAAAAATACAGCTGGCCTGGCAATGTGCGTGAATTAGAAAACTCTTTAGAGCGTGCAGTGATTCTCTGCGAAGGCAGTCAAGTGACCACCGAACTGATGGGCATTGATGTTGATTTAGCCGAAGAAAAAACCCATCAAGATGCATCTGACGCGGCCGATTTAGCCAGCGCTGCAGCTGAATTAAGCGCCGAGACAGAGCTGGCCTCGGGCGACTTATCCTTGGAGGACTATTTCCAACACTTTGTATTTGAACATCAAGATCAAATGACCGAAACAGAGTTGGCGCGCAAGTTAGGCATCAGCCGTAAATGTTTATGGGAAAGGCGCCAGCGTTTCGGTATCCCACGCCGCAAAAGCCCGAGCACACCATAATAATAAGGCCTGTCGCATAGGAAGTGCCCATGAATCGTATTCTGCAAGACTTGTCCATTATGCTGCGCGCTAACTTATGGTTAGTGCCAGTGCTCGCCGCGTTGGTCGCGGCATTATTTTACTTTGTTGCGCCACCACCACCGATGCATGCCACCCTGAGCAGCGGTAGCGCAGGCGGCGGTTATGCCCAGTTTGCAGAAAAACTGCGTGCCGAACTGGCCAAAGAAGGCTTTGAGCTGAAACTGGTCAATAGCAGCGGCTCACGGGAAAATACGGAGCGCTTACTCGATAAAAACAGCCGCATTCAACTGGCCTTAGTGCAAAGTGGCCAAGGGCGTGAACTGAGTCATCAGCAACGCCAGCAACTGTATAATCTCGGTGCTGTGTATCAAGAGCCGCTGTGGTTATTTGTTCGTGCGGGTATTGAGGTTAACACCCTGAAGGATCTTATCCCCTTACGCACCGCGGTGGGCGCCGCCAGTGGTGGCGTGCGCATGATGATTAACCCGATGCTGGCAGCCAATCAGATGGAGGGTATGCAGCTGCCAGACAGCTGGCAGCCCTACAGTGGTCAAAAAGCGCTTACTGCTCTACTGAATCAGGAACTGGATGCCGCGTTCTTTTTAGGCGCAGCCGAGAGCCTCTTAATTCAAGAAGCCGCCAGTCACAGTCAGCTGCAACTGGTCAGCTTTAACCAAGCCGCCGCCTACCGCGCGCGCTTGCCCTTTATTACTCAGATTGAAGTGGGTCAAGGTCTGCTTAATCTAGCCAGCAATCAACCGCAGCAAGCAACGACCATCTTAAGTCCAGTGGCCATGCTGATGGCCAATGAGTCGTTTCATCCCGCGCTCAGCGCATTACTCTTAGAGGCTGCGCAAAAGGTGATGGAGTCTGGCACCTTAATCGATGCACCGAACACATGGCCGAAAAACCTAGCCCATGACTTCGCAAAGCTGACCGAAGCGGATTATTTTCACACTAACGGCTTACCTCTACTGCAGCGTTATCTGCCATTTAGAATTGCCTCGCTGGCCGATCGCTATATTATTTTAGTCATTCCTTTATTGGTGCTGTTATTTCCTTTATTTAAAATGGCCGGCCCCATCTATCGTTGGCGGATTCGTGCGCGTATTTACCGCTGGTATAAATATCTACGCGATATTGATAGACAGCTGACTAATGACATCTTGCCAGAGCATCTCGACAGCGAAATCCAAAGTTTAATCCACTTGCAAGATGAACTGGCTAAAGTTGAAGTGCCATTGTCTTACACCAATGAATTATATGAGCTGCACTTGCATGTACGCTATGTTTTACAGCGTTTGCAACACCTTAAAGAGCAGCGCAGCAACAACCAATAACTCAACATCACCAGCAACTGCTGCGCTCTTACTGTCGACAACAGGCACAGTGCAGCGCTGCTTTTTAGCATAAGGTTATAACAGCATGCCCATTCATCACTGTATCGTTCATTTTATTGATAAAAAACCAGATGACAGCGCTGTCGTGTTACATCGCCGCAGTGAAAGCTTGCCGCACAGCAGCGCTTTAGAGCATGTGCTGGCGGACATCAATGACAGCTACAACAGCAAACCAACCAAAGCCTGGGGCTTTTTCCAAGCAGACAGCGCTGGCGCACCGCTGCAAAGCTGGCTATCCGACTATCTCGCGGAAAAAATTGATTTTACCCAGTTCAGCCAGCAGGCCGTTGAGCATCTAAAAAAGATCATCGAGGACGCCAATCTAACCCTCTCTGGTCATGTGTTATTTGCCCATTACCAACAAGGGATGACCGACTATTTAAGCATCGCGATCTTGCAACACAGCGATGGTATGGTCATCACTGAAGATCTTGCAATTGAATCAGCACGCCATCTTGATCTGAGCCAAATTCATTTAGCCACACGGATCAATCTATCTGAGTGGCAAAACAATACCCAGTCTAAGCAATATATTTCATTTCTTAAGGGTAAAAATGGCAAAAAAGTCGTGGATGGCTTTCGTGAATTTCTAGGTTGCGAAGAAGGCGTCGACGGCCCAGGTGAAACCCGCACACTGCTCAAAGCCTTTAGCGATTTTGTAGAAAGTGAAGACCTGCCCGAAGAGCAAGCACGGGAAAAAACCAATAGCTTAATCAGTTACGCCAATAGCCAAACCAAGCGCGGTGAAGTGGTCAGCATTGAAGGCTTGTCAGAAGCACTGGACCAAGACAATCCCAAAGCTTTTTACGAGCATATCCGCAATAAAGACTACGGTTTATCACCTGAAATCCCTGCCGACAAACGCACCCTAAATGCCTTTCACCGCTTTACTGGCCGCGCCGAAGGTATTTCTATCAGTTTTGAATCGCATTTATTGGGTTCTAAAGTTGAATACGATGAAACCCGTGATATGTTAATTATTCGTCAACTGCCCACGCAGCTTAAAGATCAACTCAAGCGTAATAAGGATTAATATGCGGCTCGCTGATACTCTACTGCAAGAATGCATTTACCACGCTAGCACAGGGCTGGCGCTCGACCCTGCGCGTGATTTTGGTTTAGCCTCATATGAGTGCGATGCACGCCTAAAAGCAGTACGCAGTGGCTTAGACCGTCAACAACAATTGCTCTGGGCTAACGACGGCCCGGCTCTTTTAATCTGGATACAAGGCCCCGACTGCTCAGGTAAAGATGGCGTAATCCGCAACAGCTTGCGCGGCCTTAACCCACAAGGCGTGCGAGTCAGTGACTTCCCCAAACCCACCGAACTGCAGCGCCGTGAAAACTTCTTAGACCGCTACCGTCAGCAATTGCCCGCACCCGGCATGCTGACGGTATTCAACCGCACGCCTTATGAAAGTTTGGTCAGTGATTTGGCCGATGGCTATATTGATGACAGCCAAGCAGCGGGACGTTTAAAGCAGCTCTTAGAGTTTGAAACACAACTGGCCGAACAAAATATCCATCTGCTTAAAGTCTATTTGCATATCTCTAAAGATGAACAAAAAAACCGCTTAAAACAGCGCCTTGTTAATCCAGAGAAACACTGGAAACTGTCTATCGCCGACTTAACCGGTCATCAGTGCTTTGAGGCCACTCAAGCCAATTGGAACCACGCTTTGAGCCAAAGCAATACAGTCTCACACCCGTGGCATATTTTACCGGCGAATCATAAGCCGTTGCGCAATCTGCTGTTTTGCAGTTTAGTTGCACAAAAGCTTGAGTCGCTGAATTTACAATGGCCGCAACCCGAGCTGCCGTTTAGCCTAAACGATCTTGATAAACCATGCTTACCCCTTGGCTAACGGCGATCGGCCGCAATCTGCATTGGCGCACACTGATACAACTTTGTGCCGCGCTGAATCTATGCCTAGTGCAGAACACTGCGCTGCCAACAGAGCAGCAGAGCAACCTTGATCAGTTGCGTTTTGTCACCAGCAATGCTGAATTCACGCTATTGCATGAAATGGGCCATTTACTGATTCACGAGCTGAAACTGCCGGTACTGGGCCGTGAAGAAGATGCCGCTGATCAGTTAGGTTTTATTGGCTTATTTTTAATTTATGATCGCCAGAAAACACCGGACTTCCCCTTACGCTTACTGGATGTGGCGGACTATTGGCGTCTAGAGTGGCAGCGTACGAAACAGCCTGCCGAAGAAATTTATGCGTGGGACAGCCATGCGCTTGATGAGCAACGCTTTTATAATATCGCTTGCTTAGCCTACGGCAGTGACCCGAAAAACCTTGAATGGATAATCCAAACCACAGGGCTTCCAGAAGAGCGTGCGTTCTATTGTCAGGACGAATACGAGCAAGCTAAATATGCCGCCTTGTGGTTTCGCGAGCACTTTAAACGCAGTCACCAGCAACCGGTTAAGCACCGTATTCAAGTGGTGTATGATTCACCACCCTATCAATTCGATGGCGACAGTGATTTGCTCGAAAAAGTCAAAGCCAGCGGTGAGCTGGAAGCACTGGCCAAACGTGCCAGTGAGTTTTTTGCCTTACCCCGCGACTTGACCTTGCGCATCTCCTCCTGCGGTACACCGGACAGTTGGTACAACAGCCACAGTGGTGAACTCACCTTATGCTATGAGCATATCGCCCACTTCAAAAAACTGGCCAGCCAACGCCCCGCCTTAATCCTGCCTTAGACTCATCGAATCCAACGCAGAGGCAGGATGTTAAGCACTGCGCTGCGCGTGACTGTCGCTGCGCGTTTGCAACTGATACAGCCAAGCAAAACCTTGCTCCCAGCGGCGATGGCCGGATTGCACATTGATATGCCCAGCATCGGGCAAAATCACCGCCGTACTGCCCCACTGCTGAGCAAAGAATAACGCACGCTGCGCATCCGCCGCTGGGTCATTACTGGAGCCAACTAAAACACTGGGAAACGGCAGCGCGGCACGCGGTAGGGGGGCAAAATTGCATAAGGCGGCTGGGCAATCAGCTCGTTCAACATCAGCCGGTGCCACTAATAAGGCACCACGCACCCGCGCCAGCAAATCAGAGCAGGCCTGCGCCGCCCAATGCGCCACAGTGACGCAGCCTAAGCTGTGCGCAATCAATACCACGGGACGTCGATCAGCCGCAATCTGCTGCTCAAGCTGGGCAACCCAAGCCTGGCGTTGTGGCAGCAGCCAATCCTCTTGCTCAACCCGTGCAGATTGCGGCAACAGTTGCTGCCAATGTGACTGCCAATGCTCAGCAGGCGAGCCTTGCCAGCCCGGCACGATCAAATAACGCAGTTCAGTGTCATTGCGCATCAGCGCTCTCCTTGTCAATACACCCTGGACGCGCAGTGCTCTGTATGCGGCCAAGCGGTGGGTCAGCTTAACGGTTGGGTTGTAGAGGTCAGACGCAGGTCAGGGGTGCGCTATCGCCTCATTGAATACTCATGGGTGTTGCCTCAGTAATGGGTCAATAGCAATCACTATGCGTCACAACCAACCAAACACAAAAGAATATAAAATAATTTATCTATAACTAAAAAGAATAATAAACCAGCGAATCGCTAATTCATTTAAAGAATAAGAGAATCACTAAACAGTATTTTAAAGAATAAGAGATAACGCCTATGATAGGCACCTTCACGCCAGTACAAGACGGCGTAACTGCATAAAGGAATCTATCATGCGCCTCTCTATTTCAAGCCTTGGTCGTCATTATCTGCTTGAGCCTGCACTGACATGCTGCAGCGAGCGAATGTGAGCCTGGTCTATCACCTTTTTTTAAAGCAGATCCAATTTAGGAAGCACAGCATGTCAATTTATCAGCGCAGTTTTAATTTCTTTGCCGGCGTGGTACTCGCCAGCGCCGCCCTTACCAGCCAAGCACAAAGCTTACTCAATGTGTCCTATGACCCGACCCGTGAGTTGTACAGCGATTTTAATCGCGCCTTTAATCAGCACTGGCAAGCGCAAGGCTACGAGGCCTTACAGGTTCAACAATCCCATGGCGGCTCAGGCAAACAAGCACGCTCAGTCGCTGAAGGCTTACGTGCCGATGTGGTGACCTTGGCGTTAGCCGGTGATATTGATCAGCTACACCATAACGGCAACTGGTTAGCTAAAGATTGGCAAAATCGTTTACCACATGGCAGCACGCCCTACACCTCTACGATTGTTTTTCTAGTACGCAAAGGCAATCCCAAGCAGATACAAGATTGGGACGATTTAGTTAAGCCTGGTATTAGCGTGATTACACCGAACCCGAAAACCTCAGGTGGTGCACGCTGGAACTTTTTAGCGGCCTGGGCCTATGCCAAACAAGCTTATGGCAGTGAGCAACAGGCGCAAGATTTTGTGCAGCGTTTATTTGCCAATGTGCCTGTTTTAGATAGCGGCGCACGTGCAGCAACCAATACCTTTACCAATAACGGCATGGGTGATGTGTTACTGGCTTGGGAGAACGAAGCCTATTTAACGTTAAAAGAGCACGGTGCGGATGCTTTTGAAATGATTGCGCCCTCCCTTTCTATCTTGGCTGAACCACCGGTGGCGGTGGTTGACCGTAACGTCGACCGCAAAGGTACCCGCGCTGTAGCTGAAGCCTATCTAGACTATTTATACAGCGATGTCGGCCAACGGATTGCTGCACAACACTTTTATCGTCCACGTAATGCTGCGATTGCCAAAGAGTTTGCTGGGCAATTTGCAGCGCTGGAATTGGTCAGCATTGATGGTTTTTTCGGTGGCTGGCAACGCGCACAAAAACGCTTTTTTAATGATGGCGCAATCTTCGACCAGATTTATCAAGAGCAGTAATTCTGTAAGAGTCACAACAGCCTATATTCTGCAATAGGTTGTTTTTTTAAACAAACACAAGGCAAGTCACTATGTTACGACGCTCCTCACCCGTCATCCCAGGCTTTGGCTTGACCCTCGGTTACACCTTGGTGTACCTCAGTTTATTGGTGTTTATCCCACTGGCCGGCATGTTTATTTATGCCGCGCAGTTAAGCTGGTCAGAGTTTTACGCCATTATTAGCGCGCCACGCGTAGTGGCCGCACTCAAGCTCAGCTTTGGTACGGCGTTTATCGCCGCCCTATTAAATGGTGTGATCGGCACTTTATTTGCTTGGGTGTTGGTGCGTTATCGCTTCCCCGGCCGCAAGGTGATTGATGCCATGATCGACTTGCCCTTTGCCTTACCGACTGCAGTGGCAGGTATTGCCTTGACCGCTCTTTATTCGCCAAACGGGTTTGTCGGCCGCTTAGCCGCCGATTTGGGTATCGCGATTGCCTATACACCCTTTGGTATCACCTTGGCCCTGACCTTTGTCACCTTGCCTTTTGTGGTGCGCACCATTCAGCCCGTGCTGGCGGATATCCCGCGCGAATTGGAAGAAGCAGCCACCTGCTTGGGTGCGCGTCCCTTACAAGTGTTTCGCCATATCTTACTGCCCGCCTTACTCCCCGCTTGGCTGACCGGTTTTGCCTTGGCCTTTGCCCGCGGTGTCGGTGAATACGGTTCGGTGATTTTTATCGCGGGCAACATGCCGGGTAAAACAGAAATCTTACCGCTGCTGATCATGGTCAAACTCGATCAATACGACTATGTCGGTGCCACGGCCATTGGCGTGATGATGCTGATGGTGTCTTTTGTTTTATTACTACTGATCAACCTTCTCCAACGCTACGTTGCTAAAGGCTAAGGAAACCCTATGTCGACCACTTCACATCAGAACTCACGCAATGCGCCTAGCTGGGCACGTTTAGCCCTGATTATTGCCGCTTGGGCAACCTTTATTATTTTCTTAGTGCTGCCACTGGCTATCGTACTCACCGAAGCGTTAAAAATGGGTGTGGGTCACTTTTTTGATTCAATGCTGGAAGCTGATGCCATCTCAGCCTTAAAGCTGACTCTATTGGCCGTGGCCATCTCAGTGCCGCTGAACTTAGTGTTTGGCGTCGCCGCCGCGTGGTGCGTGAGTAAGCATGATTTCTACGGCAAAAGCGTATTAATCACTTTGATTGACTTGCCCTTCTCAGTCTCGCCGATCATCGCCGGTTTAGTCTATGTGCTGCTGTTTGGCGCGCAGGGCTTCTTTGGTGAATGGCTGATTGAGCATGATATTCAAATCATCTTTGCTGTACCCGGTATTGTCTTAGCCACCTTGTTTGTCACCGTGCCTTTTGTCGCCCGCGAGCTGATTCCATTGATGCAGCAACAAGGCACCCAAGAAGAAGAAGCGGCGCGTTTGCTTGGCGCCAGCGGCTGGCAGATGTTTTGGCATGTCACCGTACCCAATATTAAATGGGGTTTAATGTACGGCGTAGTACTCTGTACCGCCCGCGCTATGGGCGAGTTTGGTGCGGTATCGGTGGTCTCTGGGCATATCCGTGGTTTTACCAACACCCTGCCCCTGCATGTCGAAATTCTTTACAACGAATACAACCACGTTGCGGCCTTTAGTGTTGCCAGCCTGCTATTAATTTTGGCGTTGATTATGTTGCTGCTCAAGCAGTGGAGCGAATCGCGGATCAACCGTCAGCTAAACAATGGAGACGAATAAGTCATGAGTATTGAAGTCCGCCAAGTCCATAAGCAGTTCGGCAACTTTACTGCATTAAACAATATCAATTTAGATATCCAAGCCGGTGAACTGGTGGCCTTGCTCGGCCCATCCGGTTGCGGTAAAACCACGCTGCTGCGTATTATTGCTGGTTTAGAAACACCCGATACCGGCAATATTCTATTTAACGGTGATGATGTCTCACGCCGCGATGTGCGCAAACGCAATGTCGGCTTTGTCTTTCAGCACTACGCCTTGTTTCGCCACATGACAGTGTTTGATAACGTGGCTTTTGGTCTGCGGATGAAATCACGTCGTGAACGTCCCAGCGAAGCGGTGATTGCCGAGAAAGTGCAAGAACTGCTGCGCATGGTGCAACTCGATTGGCTCTCAGACCGTTATCCTGAGCAGCTATCTGGTGGTCAGCGCCAGCGAATTGCTCTGGCCCGCGCTTTGGCGGTTGAGCCGCAGATTCTACTGCTGGATGAGCCCTTTGGTGCGTTGGATGCCAAGGTGCGTAAAGAGTTGCGTCGTTGGTTGGCCGATCTGCACGAGGACATCAACCTGACATCAGTGTTTGTCACCCACGACCAAGAAGAGGCGATGGAAGTGGCCGACCGTATCGTGGTCATGAACAAAGGCGTGATTGAACAGATCGGCACGCCCGCTGAAGTCTATGAGAACCCAGCCAGTGAGTTTGTCTATCACTTTTTAGGTGATTCCAATCGTTTAAAAGTGGCCGACCAAGATATCCAATTCCGTCCACACGAAGTGCTGTTGTCAAGCGTGGCGCTGGCTGATCACCAAGCCGGTATCGTGCGTGATATTCGTCCTTTGGGCGCAATTACGCGGGTGACTATAAAAGTCGCAGGCCAAGACGAGACGATCGAAGCTGAAGTGCCGCGTGATGACATCAATCTGCAAGGTTTAGAGCGCGGCGCGACTTTGTATTTCAAGCCGAAAACACCCTAGTCAGATACGCAAAAGGATTAGAAGACTAG
>LFRZ01000063.1:10145-17203 GCA_001513025.1 Gammaproteobacteria bacterium DTU037 | reverse complement strand
CGCTCACGCAGGCATTGTTTTTAAGGAAGTGAACGAGGCATACACCACCCAAACCTGTTCGAATTGTGGCAGCTTGCCCGAATCGAGGCCGAAAGGTATCTCAGGACTTGGAATAAGAGAATGGACGTGCAGTGGGTGCGGTGTCGCCCACGATCGCGATATCAATGCAGCACAAAACATTCTCGCGGTCGGGCATGGCCGTCTAGCGGTAGGAATCTCGGTCCTTTAGGTCGGGGAGGATGTCAATGAAGGGAACCTTGCACCGTGAGAATGCGTGGGTAATAGTGTGGATACTTGGGTTACACGGATTTAAATACTATGATTGTCCTAAAAAGAATTTATGAACCCTATAGCGAAGATGACGGTTTTCGCATTTTGGTTGATAGGCTTTGGCCGCGCGGTGTGAGTAAAGAAAAAGCAGCGCTGGATCTATGGCTCAAAGACCTTGGCCCAAGCACTGAGTTGCGACAATGGTTTGCTCACGATCCGGAGAAATGGCTGGAGTTTAAGGCGAAATATAAAGTCGAGCTGAAAAATAAAAAGGCGTACTTACAAGAGATCACGACTGCTGCTCAACAGCATAAGGTGGTAACCCTGCTGTATGGAGCAAAAGATGAGGCGCATAACGAAGCGCTCGTTATTGCTGAGGTGCTAAAGAGCATGTGAAGGGCTAAAGGTCTTTCAAAAAAAATGAGCTATCGTGATGGTTAATAAAACTAAAATAGCGAGGTAAACAGATCATGAAACTCACTCTTATTCGCAAAACAAAGGAAGCCTCTAACATCGAGTCCTTTGTCTTTAATCCCGCCGAACCGCAGGTATGGAAAGCGGGTCAGTTTATCCATTGTGTGCTTGAGCATGAGCCGATGGACAGTCGCGGTGAAGAACGCTGGTTTACCATCGCTTCAGCGCCATTTGAAAAAGAGTTGATGATTACAACACGGATCGCCAGTGAAAAAGGCAGTAGTTTTAAGGCTGCTTTGAGTGCTCTGCAAGTCGGTGAGACAATTGAAATGATCGAACTCGACGGTGATTTTATCGTCGAGGACTCAGCGCTGAGCTATGTCTTTATCGCCGGAGGTATCGGCATTACGCCGTTTCATTCGATACTCAAAGAAGCGGATCATGCCGGGGTAAAGCTCAATGTAACGCTGCTCTATGGCAATCGCGATGAGGGTATAGCGTATAAAGAAGAGCTGGATGGCTTTGCCAAAAACAATCCCAATCTGGTTATTCATCATGTTATTGCCCCGCAGCGCATTGATCAGAGCCTGATTGAAAAGCTAGTGCCCAACCTGCAAACACCTATCTTTTATGTGTCCGGTCCTGAGCCTATGGTAGAGAGTTTGGGGGATGTGCTGAAAGAGATGGGCGTTTCAGCAAGTCATCTAAAACAAGATTATTTCCCAGGCTACACTTGGGAGTGAAAATTCACTCATATGCTGCACGATTTATCTAGAGCTTGATGCCCGCTAAGTTTTATCCGGTGTAATGCTTGGCGGGCCGTGCAGTGCTGGCTAATATGTGGTAAAACGTACCGCACTAGCCTATTAAAAAGGTTGGTGACGTTCTCAGGGCGGGGCGAGATTCCCCACCGGTGGTAATTGCTGAATAAAGGCATAGCCCACGAGCGCTTGTTTACGCTGGTATATAAGGTGGGCAAGGTCAGCAGATTTTGGTGTGATTCCAAAGCCGACGGTTACAGTCCGGATGAAGAGAGAGCGGGATCCGTTACCGTACATATCCTGTACGGCACACTCCCATTCGATCAAAAATAGCCTTGTTTGATAGTAAACAGGAGATCGACACAGACGAATCATACAAAATTCGTTTAGTGCGGAGGTTCTATGTTCACAGGAATAATCGAAGCAATCGGCCGTATTCGCAGCATGACCCCCAAAGGCGGTGATGTGCGCGTGCATGTGGCCACAGGAAAGTTAGATTTAACTGATGTAAAGCTGGGCGATAGCATTGCCGTGAATGGTGTGTGCTTAACCGCGGTTGAGCTGCCCGGAGATGGTTTCTGTGCTGATGTTAGCCGTGAAACCTTGGCCCGCAGTGCTTTTGTTAACTTAAAAAGCGGCAGTCCAGTTAATTTAGAAAAAGCCTTGCTGCCCACCACCCGTTTAGGCGGGCATTTGGTTAGCGGACACGTGGATGGTGTCGGGGAAGTACTATCGCGCAGTGAGAATGCGCGTGCGGTGCAGTTTTGGATTCGTGCACCCAAGGAGTTGGCGCGTTATATCGCCATGAAAGGCTCGATTACCGTCGATGGCACCAGCCTCACGGTGAATGGTGTGAATGGCAGCGAATTTGAACTGACCATTGTCCCGCACACTTTGCAAGAAACCATTATGGCGGATTACCAAGCCGGGCATTTAGTCAATCTAGAGATTGATTTAATCGCTCGCTACCTTGAACGTTTATTACAAGGTGAAAAAGCCGCTGAACCGAGCAGCCACGCGATTACTGCAGATTTCTTAGCAGAGCATGGTTTTATGCGTTCTTAATTGAAGGGTTATCCCGTGTCATTAAATACTATTGAAGAAATTGTTGCCGATATTCGTGCAGGTAAAATGGTCATCCTGATGGATGATGAAGACCGTGAAAATGAAGGTGATTTAATTATTGCCTCTGAGTGCGTGACGGCTGAGCATATTAACTTTATGGCCAAGCATGCGCGTGGCTTAATTTGTATGCCGATGAGCGTGGAGCGCTGCGAGCGTTTAGGCTTGCCATTAATGGCGCAACATAACGGCTCAGGCTTTGGTACTAAGTTTACCGTTTCGATTGAAGCGGCGGTCGGTGTCACCACCGGTATTTCTGCTGCTGACCGTGCATGCACGGTGCGCGCGGCTGCTGCAAAAAATGCTGTGGCGGCCGATATTGTCAGCCCAGGACATATTTTCCCATTGATGGCACAGGCCGGTGGCGTGTTAGCCCGTGCGGGCCACACTGAAGCCGCCTGTGATTTAGCGCGCTTAGGTGGTTATGAGCCAAGCGGCGTGATCTGTGAAATCATGAATGATGATGGCACCATGGCGCGCCGTCCCGAACTTGAAGTTTTTGCTCAAGAACACGGTATTAAAATCGGTACCATTGCTGATCTGATTCACTACCGTATGATTCATGAGCGCACTATTGAGCGCGTTTCTACGCAAATCTTAGACAGTGAATTGGGGCAATTTAATTTAGTCACCTACCGTGAATCCACTGCCGGTGATGTTCATTTGGCTCTGACTTTAGGTACTATTAGTCCCGAAGAGCCGACTTTGGTGCGGGTGCATAATATGGATCCATTGCGCGACCTCTTTATGGTCAAGCAAGAAGGCCGTTGGAGCTTACGTGCAGCTATGGCCGAAGTGGCCAAAGCGGGTAGTGGTGTGGTGTTGTTATTGGGTAACCAAATGACCGGCTCCAATTTGCTGGAGCATTTAGAGCGTCAATTGGGTCGCGATGGCGATGCTAAAGCGACAAAGACCTCGGGTACTTATAGCACTGTGGGTGCTGGTTCGCAGATTCTGCGCGACTTAGGTGTACGTAAAATGCGTCTATTAAGTACACCAATGCGCTTTAATGCCATATCCGGATTCGACTTAGAAGTTGTAGAATACCTGCAACCGCAGGATTAACTGTTATTGGAGCGGCAGCTAGCGCCGCTCCTTCGCTCTTTATTAGGATGAAAAAACATGACCTTGAAGACAATCGAAGGTACCTTTATTGCCCCGCAAGGCACATTTGCACTGGTGGTTGGCCGTTTCAACAGCTTTGTTGTTGAAAGTCTGGTTAGCGGTGCAATTGATACATTAGTACGCCACGGTGTCAGTGAAGAGGCAATTACCGTGATTCGTGCGCCGGGTGCTTTTGAGCTGCCTTTAGTTGCACAGAAAGTGGCTGAGCGTAAAGAATTCTCAGCCATTATTGCTTTAGGTGCAGTGATTCGTGGTGGTACTCCGCACTTTGAATATGTGGCGGGTGAGTGCACTAAAGGCTTAGCACAAGTGTCGATGCAGTTTGGCATACCCGTTTCATTTGGTGTGTTGACCGTTGATTCGATTGAGCAAGCCATTGAGCGTTCAGGCACTAAAGCCGGCAACAAAGGTGGTGAAGCAGCCTTGTCAGCGCTGGAAATGGTCAGCCTGCTTGCGCAGCTGGAGGCCAAGTGAGCTTAAATAACGACGATTGTCGCGATAATCCGCCGCCGCGGGCTAAGGGTCGTATTGCCATGCGCCGCGTTGCGCGGAGCTTGGCTATGCAAGCCTTATATCAGTGGCATGTGGCTGGGCAAAACCTGAATGAAATTGAAGCGCAGTTTCGCGTCGACAACGACTTTAATGGCGTGGACGGTGTGTACTTCAATGAAATCTTACGTGGTGTGCCCGGTAAGAAAAGTGAAATTGATGCGTTGATTGAGCCTTACCTTGATCGCCCGATGCACGAGCTGGATCCAGTGGAATGGGCCATTTTGCGTTTAGCAACGTGGGAACTCAGTACTCGGATTGATGTACCTTACCGTGTCGTGATCAACGAAGGCATCGAGTTGGCCAAAGTCTTTGGTGCCACCGATGGTCATAAATACGTCAATGGCGTACTGGATAAGTTAGCCCTGCGCTTGCGCGGAGCAGAAATTCGTGACGCTAAGCTCAATAAAAACTAAGTTGATGCTGCGCTCGCCAGGCTTGAGCATGGCGGGTGTTGCTCGATGAACGAATTTGAGTTGATCCAACATTTTTTCACTCGCTCTGCCTGCGCGCAGGGCGGTGAAAATATCTCTTTGGGTATTGGTGATGATTGTGCGTTGCTGCAGATTCCTGCAGAGCATCGCTGCGCAGTTTCCACGGATACCTTGGTCAGTGGCATCCACTTTCCTGACCAGGCCCCAGCATTTCTACTCGGCCAGCGCGCTTTAGCGGTGGCAGTGAGTGATTTAGCTGCCATGGGTGCCACGCCGA
Organism: Gammaproteobacteria bacterium DTU037; assembly: GCA_001513025.1. Classification (GTDB taxonomy): domain Bacteria; phylum Pseudomonadota; class Gammaproteobacteria; order Pseudomonadales; family Pseudomonadaceae; genus Denitrificimonas. The sequence continues at coordinate 12,251 of LFRZ01000063.1, read as the reverse complement.
TCGGCTTTACCTTAGCCATTACCTTGCCGCAGATTGATGCTGACTGGTTGCAAGCCTTTAGTGAAGGCTTAAGCCTTATGGCGCAGCGCTGTTCGATAGGTTTAATAGGCGGTGATACCACGCGTGGCCCCTTGGCGCTGACTTTGACCGTGATGGGGGCAGTGCCCACGCAGCAAGCATTATTACGCTCCGGCGCGCAACTCGGTGATCTACTCTGTGTCAGTGGTGCATTAGGTGCCGCTGCAGCCGCAGTGCCGGTGGTGCTGGCTGAGATTGATCGGCACACAATCCCCGAGGCGACTTTGCAACAGCTGTTAGCGGCCTATTGGACGCCACAGCCGCAGCTGCAATTAGGCCACTATCTGCGCGGCAAAGCCCATGCCGCCTTGGATATTTCCGATGGTTTATTAGCCGACTGTGGGCATATCGCCAAAGCCTCGCAGCTGTGCTTGCAGATTCAGCAGGCTGCTGTGCCCGTCGCTATGGCGGCACGCCAGCTGTTGGGCGATAGCGCAGCGCTACAGTGTGCGCTCAGTGGCGGCGATGACTATCAGTTGGCTTTTACTCTAGCACCTTGTGAGTTGGCAAGATTGCAACACGCGTTTCCAGCCGTGCAGGTGATCGGTCAGGTCTGTGCCGGTGCCGGCGTGCAATTATTAGATGCGGCAGGGCAGTCGATTGTTCGGTCGTATAGCGGCTATCAGCATTTTAACTAAGGATGATACAGCGTATGCAGGCACCCAAAGTATGGCGTAATTTTTGGCACTTTTTAGCCTTTGGTTTTGGTACTGGCCTAGCTAAAAAAGCCCCTGGCACTTGGGGTACGCTGGCAGGGCTCGCGCTGATGCCACTGTTGCATATGCTGCCGCTATGGTTGGCTATGACGTGTATTGCCTTGGCCAGTGTTTTTGGTTTTTGGCTGTGTGGTCGTGTGGCCGATGAGCTCGGTGTACATGATCATGGCGGTATTGTTTGGGATGAGATGGTGGGCATCTGGATGACCCTGATTTTATTGCCCAATACCTGGCAGTGGTGGCTGCTCGGCTTTGTCTTGTTTCGCATACTGGATATTTTAAAGCCGTGGCCGATCTCATTGCTGGATCGTAATGTTGGGGGCGGTTTGGGCATTATGCTCGATGACATGCTCGCCGGCCTGATCGCTGCAGGCCTATTGTATGCCTTGTGGTTGGCAGATTTTGCCTGGCTTGCCAGCTAAGCCGTCTGTTGCCGCTGTTGATCTATTCCCGCGCGCTAGGGTTATACTAAAACGTGCTCTGAGTCTGCATCAACCGCTGGGCTGATTAAATTGTACGACTGCTGGCCAGTTTTTCTTATGGGAAAGATAGGCTACTATCAGTGCCTATGTTTTTAATAAGCGATCAGTCCGTATGTATTGTCCTTTTTGTGGTGCCAATGATACCAAGGTGATTGACTCGCGCTTAGTCGCGAATGGCGATCAAGTGCGTCGTCGCCGTGAATGTCTACTGTGTGAAGAACGTTTCACTACATTTGAAACCGCTGATTTGATTCTGCCGCGTTTAATTAAGCAAGACGGCAGTCGCCAGCCTTTTGATGAAGATAAATTTCGTGCCGGCATGCTGCGCGCGCTGGAAAAACGTCCGGTCAGCCTCGAACGTTTAGAAGAGGCGGTGGCGCGGATTAAGCGTAAATTACGTGCCACCGGCGAGCGTGAAGTACAGACGTTGGTGGTCGGTGAACTGGTGATGAATGAGCTGAAAAAGCTGGATGAAGTGGCCTATATTCGCTTTGCTTCCGTCTACCGCCGCTTTCAAGACCTGAATGAATTCCGCAAAGAAATTGATCTGATGGCCAGTAGTGCAGCAGATGCCAGCGAGTCAGCAGAAGAATGAATGATCAAGTTTATATGGCGCAGGCGTTGCGTTTAGCTGAGCAAGGTTTATACAGCACGCACCCCAATCCGCGTGTCGGCTGTGTTGTCGTTGCCGATGGGCAGGTGGTCGGTGAAGGCTGGCATGTGCGCGCCGGTGAGCCGCACGCAGAAGTGCATGCCTTGCGTCAAGCTGCAGGTCGCGCACAAGGCGCAACCGCGTATGTCACCTTAGAACCCTGCAGTCATCACGGCCT
>LFRZ01000063.1:5432-10074 GCA_001513025.1 Gammaproteobacteria bacterium DTU037 | reverse complement strand
AAGCGCATGGAGCATGGTCTGCCGTTTGTCCGCTTAAAACTGGCCATGAGTTTAGATGGGCGCACGGCCATGGCCAGTGGTGAAAGTCAGTGGATTACAGGTCCTGCCGCGCGGGCTGATGTGCAGAGTTTGCGTGCGCGCAGCAGTGCCATTATTACTGGTGCTGAAACGGTGATGACCGATAATGCGCGCTTAACCGTGCGTGCTGAGCAATTGCCATTAAGCCCTGAATTGTGTGAGTTGGCCTTATCGCGCCCACCGCTGCGTATTGTGATTGATGGCCGCTTGCGTGTGCCCACCGATCTGGCCTTCTTTACTGCGGGGCCGGTGTTGGTGGTGACCTATCAAACTCCGCCAGAAAATACGGCCGTTATTGAATATATACAGGTGCCAGAGCTGAACGGCCATGTGGATCTATCGGTATTACTGGGCAGGCTGGCGCAGCGTGGTATCAATGAGTTAATGGTCGAGGCTGGGCCGCAGTTGGCGGGTGCTTTTATCCAAGCCGGTCTCGTTGATGAACTCTATATCTATATGGCTGCGATGTTGCTGGGCTCAAGCGCGCAGCCTTTAATGCAGCTGCCGATTGAGTTGATGGCCGATGCTGTGCGCTTACAGATTCTTGACATGCGCGCGCTGGCCAATGACTGGCGCATTATTGCGCGTCCATTGGCGGCTGATGTTTAAGGCTGTCGAGTTAAGCGGTCACTAGCAATGATGCTGCTGAGCTCAGCGAATAGTGCGTCAGCCTCTGCTGGCGTGCAGTCTTCACCGTAACGCTTACGTAAGCCGAAGTCGCTGAGGGTGATATGCACATCGGCTTGCACCTGATGTCGCGCTAAACAGGCTTTAGCACAATGCAGGTGACAGCCATCAATCACTAAAATAGGTCGCGCGGACTGGGCTTTTTTGACCAGTGGCTTCACATCACCACCGACGCCTGCAATACAAGACATTTCTGCTAGGCCGGCACGGTCAATGCGTACCGCCAGTGTGTTGGCCAGTTGGGCAACGTTGGAGCAGCCTGAGCAAGAATAAATTAAAGGGGACTGTGCGTGGGACATGTTAAGCCTCTGCTTCCCAGTGCATGGAGTGGCAGTGTTGCACAGCACAAAAAAATGCGCCTTGATAGGTATCAAGACGCATAAACGCCAGTACACTCACATACTGACTCAAGAAGTAGCGCTAGGACAATCAAAGGTCGCGCAAGCCTTGCACATTGAACACGTACCCGGGAAGGTGGTGGGTCATGGCAATGCCAGCGCGACATCTGCAGTATTTAGCAAGCGCTAAACTGATGACTTGATGGCGGTCAAGCACAGCTGTGACCTATTGTCACACGCCTTGCCAAGGAGAGAAGGGCGCATCTTCAGTCGTATCCTGCTCCTTGGCCGGTGCTTAGCTGGTTTTTACAACATATTGCCAAATTCGGCCTGTAAGGCAGCGCGCACGCAATACAGCACACCTTCTTCAACTTGTGGGGTAAATTGCTCAGCAATACTGGCTACGCTAGGTAATTCCCCATCACCTTGTAAAAAGGCGTCATGAATATCGCCGAGTAATTGCTCAGGTAAATCCAGTGCATCTTCTACGCTTAATAAACCAGCAGTAATGGCTTGAGCCATCAGGCTGTAGACATTTTTAAGGCTGCATTGCATTTGCTGGGAAATTTGTTCAGGCGTCATTCCGCTGCGCGCTAAAGTGACCAATTCATGGCGCAAGTCTTGGCTGTTGGGCGCGGCAGCTGCTGTGGTTGGGCTGTCCAGGTGGTTGAGTACGCGTAAAAACGCGGCCCCATAGCGTTCCAGTTTGCGCGCGCCGACACCACTGATTTGTGCCATATCATCCAAGTCCTCCGGCTGCTCACGCAACATTTCGAGCAAGGTAGAATCGGGGAAGATTACATAGGGTGGCACGCTGTGCTCTTCGGCTAGCTGGCGGCGCAGAGAGCGTAAGGCTTCCCACATCACTCGCTCATCGCCGCGTACCAATTGACTGGCTTGGCTGGCGCTGCGTGTCGAGCGTGTTTGTGGCGTGATGTCGCGGCGCAGTAACAAGGTGGTGTCGCCGCGCAATAATGGACGGCAGTTTTCCGAGAGGCGCAGTCCGCCAAAACCTTCCACATCCACATCAATTAAGCTGCGCGCGACCAGTTGGCGAAACAGCGAGCGCCACTGATGATCATTGAGTGCTTTACCTATACCAAACACACTCAGGTGCTGGTGCCCTAAGGCTTGCACACGATCATTTTCGCGGCCTTGTAAAATATCAGATAAATAGCCAACGCCATAACGCTGACCGGTGCGGTGAATTGCCGACAAGGCTTGGCGGGCAGCATCGGTGGCATCCCAGGTTTCAATGGTGTCGATGCAGTTGTCGCAGTGTCCGCAAGGCTGGGGTAAGTCTTCGTCAAAATAGGCGAGCAGGGCTTGGCGACGGCAGCGGGTTTCTTCACATAAGGCCAGCATAGCTTCCAGTTTGTGCTGCTCGACACGTTTGTGTCGCTCATCTCCTTCAGAGTTACTGAGCATTTGTTTAAGCATCAGTACATCTTGTAAGCCGTAGACCATCCACGCATCAGCCGGTAGGCCGTCACGTCCAGCGCGACCGGTTTCTTGGTAATAGGCTTCTAAAGATTTGGGTAAATCCAAGTGGGCGACAAAGCGCACGTTAGATTTGTCAATGCCCATACCAAAGGCAATGGTGGCCACCATAATCAGGCCTTCTTCATTAAGAAAACGCTTTTGGTTGGCGGCGCGCAGGTCATTATCTAAACCGGCATGATAGGGTAGAGCCGGAAAACCTTTGCTGCTGAGAAACTCCGCGGTGGATTCAACGCTTTTACGCGACAGGCAATAGACAATCCCCGCGTCACCTTTGCGTTGCGCTAAAAAATCCAACAGCTGTTTGCGCGGATTGTCTTTAGGGGTGATGCGGTAAAAAATATTCGGGCGGTCAAAGCTGGAGAGAAAACATTCGGCTTTTTGTAAATGCAGGCGCTGAATGATTTCTTCGCGGGTGCGTTTATCTGCTGTGGCGGTTAAAGCGATGCGCGGCACATTAGGGAAGAGTTCGGCCAGTTGGCCCAGCTTTAGGTATTCAGGGCGGAAATCATGCCCCCATTGTGAGACGCAGTGCGCTTCATCAATGGCAAATAAATTGATTGGCAGGTGTTGTAAAAACGCCAGCATACGGGGCTGAACTAAACGTTCAGGCGCCAGATACAGCAGTTTTATCTCATGGCGACGCAGGCGCGTGGCAATATCACGTTGCTCATCATTGCTCAGGGATGAGTTGAGTGCTGCCGCTGCAACGCCAAGCTCTTCAAGGCTGGCCACTTGGTCTTGCATCAAGGCAATCAGTGGCGAAACCACTACGGTTAAACCATCGAGTAACAGCGCGGGTAACTGGTAGCATAACGACTTACCACCGCCGGTAGGCATCAGCACTAGCGCATCATTGCCGGTGCAGATACGCTCAATAATTGCTGCTTGCTGACCACGAAACGCATCGTAGCCAAAAATACTTTTTAGCGTCTGTAACGCCTGATCATGCATGCCATTCTCCAAATCAAGCTGTGCATTATACGCGTAATCCAGTTTAGTTCTTAATCTTTAGCTGTCCAGCGCGCTAACATCACGCCAATCCCTAGCTGTTATTGCAGAGCTAGACTACAATTAGTACCTAATTCATTTTTATGGTAATCACGCATGTCTCTCGCCGAGCAACAAACCCGCCTGCAAGCTTTTCTCGATGCTGACGAACTGCATGACGAAGCGCTTGATTATATTGCTACGCATGGCTATTTAACCGCGCTATCTATTTGCCCGGAAGTCGTCCCTGTTGAAGAGTGGATTGAAGCCTTATTTGCTGAGGCACCGCATTATCGCGATGCAGCAGAAGAAGCTGATATTACTGCAGCCTTATTGCAGCTAAAAGCACAGATTGAGCGTCAGTTGGCCAGTGATGACGACATGGTGCTGCCTTGTGATTTAGATTTAGGTGAAGTGGCCGATGACTCTGACCTGCGTGGTTGGTGTGTGGGCTTTATGGAAGGTATCTTTTTACGCGAAGAAGTATGGTTTGAAGATGCTGAAGACGAAGTCAGCGAGCTGTTGCTGCCAATCATGGTCGCTTCAGGCTTATTTGATGAGCAGCCTGACTTTGCCGAAATCGCTAAAGACCTTGATTTGGTCGACAGCATGGTAGATCAGATTCCTGAAGTGCTGACTGCGCTGTTTTTATTATGCCAAGCGCCTGAAGAAAAGCCCGTGCTGCTCAAGCCGCGTCATTAATACGCTGTAATGCTCGAACCACAGGCGCAAGCACGCAATCGCACACTGCGCTATCTGCTGTTTGCCTGTGGTTGTCTTAGTGTTGTACTGGGCGTGATTGGTATCTTCTTACCGCTATTGCCTACCACGCCGTTCTTATTGCTCGCCGCGGCATGTTTTGCGCGCAGTTCAAAACGTTTTTATCTCTGGCTGGTACTGCATCCTAAATTAGGCCCTTGGGTTCGCGATTATTTAGAGGGTGAGGGCTTGCCACTGAAAGGCAAAATATGGGCCTTGGCGCTGATGTGGACCAGCATAAGTTTTTCGATGTGGATTGTGCCGCTTTTCTGGGTGCGCATCGTTCTGCT
>LFRZ01000063.1:0-5272 GCA_001513025.1 Gammaproteobacteria bacterium DTU037 | reverse complement strand
CGACCTGTTCACAGGTCGTGCGTGTGTCGATCAGCGCTAGACCGGTTAGAAATACTACACTGCGCCCGCTGGCTGCACTGAGTTGCTGGGTTGCCCCTGCGGCATCTCCAGGTTTGCCAATAATCTGCTGGTCGAGCACCGCCACTTGATCTGAACCAATAATAAGATGCTCAGGGTAAATCGCCGCCAGCGCACGGGCTTTGCTTAAGGCTAAGCGCTGCACCAACGCCTGCGGTGATTCAGCAGTACGTGGCGTTTCATCAATATTAGGGCTGTGGCAGCTAAAGGGCAATTGTAGGCGTGACAGCAGCTCACGACGGTAGCTAGAGCTGGACGCCAGTACAATGTGCGGTAAACTCGATGGCATAAAGACTCCTTAGTAAGAACAATAGTTTAACCCAACTGCATACGGGACGCTGTCGAGCGGCACAGGATCGGTTATACTCTGCCAATTCGAGTAACAACCGCTGTGCAGTAGTGTATTGAGCAATAAGCCGAATTAATCTGGCTCACTGTTGCCGCACCCATGTTGAGGGCTTTGTATGTTTGACAATTTATCCGATCGCCTTGCGCAGACGCTACGCCACGTCACTGGTAAAGCGCGTCTGAGCGAAGACAATATCAAAGACACCTTACGTGAAGTGCGCATGGCGTTGCTTGAGGCGGATGTCGCCTTACCGGTGGTCAAAGATTTTGTTAATTCGATACGCGATCGTGCGATCGGTGTTGAAGTGTCGCGCAGTCTCTCGCCTGGTCAAGCTTTTATTAAGATTGTCCAAGCTGAGCTAGAACGCTTAATGGGCGAGGCTAACGAAGACTTGGCGTTGAATGCTACGCCGCCTGCAGTGATTTTAATGGCTGGTTTGCAAGGTGCGGGTAAAACCACCACTGTGGCTAAGCTGGCGCGCTTCTTAAAAGAGCGCAAAAAGAAAAGCGTGATGGTGGTCTCGGCGGACATTTACCGTCCAGCCGCGATTAAACAGCTGGAAACCTTGGCCAATGAAGTCGGCGTGGTGTTCTTTCCTTCAGATATCAGCCAAAAACCACAAGATATTGCTACTGCTGCGATTAAAGAAGCTAAGCTGAAATTTATTGATGTGGTCTTGGTGGATACCGCCGGTCGTTTAGCCATTGATAGCGAAATGATGGCGGAAATCACCCAGTTGCATGCGGCGATCAATCCAATTGAGACGCTGTTTGTGGTCGATGCCATGACCGGGCAAGATGCGGCCAATACCGCCAAAGCCTTTAATGATGCGCTACCGTTAACCGGTGTGGTGCTGACTAAGGTGGACGGTGATGCGCGTGGTGGTGCGGCGCTGTCAGTACGAGCCATTACCGGTAAGCCGATTAAGTTTTTAGGTATGGGTGAAAAAACCGATGCCTTAGAAGCCTTCCATCCCGATCGTATTGCTTCGCGTATCTTGGGTATGGGCGATGTTCTGAGCTTAATCGAACAAGCCGAACAAACCATTGATAAAGACAAAGCGGAAAAGCTCAGTAAAAAGCTGAAAAAAGGCAAAGGCTTTGATCTGGAAGACTTCCGCGATCAGTTACAGCAAATGAATAAAATGGGCGGCATGGGCGGTCTATTGGAAAAAATGCCTAATATGGGCAATATGAATTTAGCGCAAATGGGCGGAGCTCAAGGCGTTGCAGAAAAGCAGTTTAAACAGATGGAGTCGATTATTAATTCAATGACTCCAGCCGAGCGCCGTGACCCTGAGATTATCAGTGGTTCGCGCCGCCGTCGTATTGCGATGGGCTCTGGCACTCAGGTGCAAGACGTCGGACGTCTGATTAAGCAACATAAACAGATGCAAAAGATGATGAAGAAATTCACTACCAAGGGCGGTATGAGCAAGATGATGCGCGGTCTTGGTGGAATGATGCCTGGGGCAGGCGGGATGCCCAAGATGTAAACACGCACTGGAGTGCAAAATAGCCCTATGCAACGGGGCAGATAAACCTTAGAATATGCGGCCTTTCGGGCCATGCATGTCTTTGGTTCGTTTTGTTTGTAAAATACTTAAAGGAAATTTTTTTAATGGTAACTATTCGTTTAGCTCGTGGTGGCTCTAAAAAGCGCCCTTTCTACCATCTGACTGTAGCTGACAGCCGCACTGCACGTGATGGCCGTTTCGTAGAGCGCGTTGGTTTCTTCAACCCAGTTGCAACTGGCGGTGAAGTACGTTTGTCTGTTAACCAAGAGCGCGTTACTTACTGGTTAAGCAAAGGTGCACAGCCTTCAGAGCGCGTTGCGCAACTGTTGAAAACTGCTTCTACTACTCAAGCTACTGCTTAATTGGCCATGAGTAAAACGCCTCTTGCAGCAGATGATCTGGTCGTTCTCGGCAAAGTCGGTGCGGTGCATGGTGTGCGTGGCGAAGTAAAAGTGCATTCTTTTACTGAACCTATGGAAAACCTGCTTGATTATCCGGTCTGGCAATTGCGCCGTGACAATGAAATTAAGCAAGTGAAGTTGGCCAGCGGACGCTTACAGGGTAAAGCGCTTGCAGCAAAAATCGAAGGCTTAGATGATCGTGAAATTGCACGAACATTTACCGGCTATGAGATTTGTGTGTTGCGCAGTGAGTTGCCTGAGTTAGCCGATGATGAGTTGTACTGGCATCAACTGGAAGGTTTAAAGGTGATCAATCAAGACCAGCAATTGTTTGGGATTGTTGACCATTTGTTAGAGACTGGCGCCAATGATGTCCTTGTTGTTAAGCCTTGTGCTGGCAGCATTGATGATCAAGAGCGTTTGCTGCCGTATACGCAGCAGTGTGTACAGTCAGTTGATTTGACAGCAGGCGAGATGCAGGTCGAATGGGATGCGGATTTTTAATGAGTAAATGCCTTGCGCGTTGAAGTTATCAGTCTCTTTCCTGAGATGTTTGCTGCGATTACTGAGTATGGCATTACCAGTCGTGCAGTAACGCAAGGGTTATTAGAGCTTAATTGCTGGAACCCCCGCAGCTTTACTGAAGATCGACACCAAACAGTGGATGACCGGCCGTTTGGCGGTGGTCCAGGCATGGTGATGAAGATCAAGCCTCTTGAGGATGCATTAGCTGCGGCTAAGCAATCGATTGGAGGGCCGGCTAAGGTGATTTACCTGTCGCCGCAAGGCCGTCAGCTCAATCAAGCCGCGGTCAGCGAACTGGCAAAACAGGATAATTTAATTCTGATTGCAGGGCGCTATGAAGGCATTGACGAGCGTTTTATTGAAACCTACGTCGATGAAGAGTGGTCAATTGGCGATTATGTTTTGTCTGGTGGCGAGCTACCGGCAATGGTGCTGATTGATGCTGTAACGCGGTTGCTGCCTGGGGCATTAAACCATGCAGATTCCGCGCAAGAAGATTCATTTAGCGATGGTCTTCTCGACTGCCCGCATTACACGCGACCGGTTAGGTATGCAGGCAAAGATGTTCCTGAGGTGCTACTGAGTGGCAACCATGAACATATCCGGCGCTGGCGATTGCAACAAGCCTTAGGGCGTACTGCAGAGCGTCGCGCTGATCTTCTGGATAGCCGCTCGCTTTCTGGAGAAGAGAAAATGCTGTTAGACGAGTACTTTCGTCAGCAGAACGATAGTTAATTAACGTATCGATGGTAAATCATCAGGATTTGCCTTCAGGAGCACAGAATGACGAACAAAATTATTCTTCAGCTTGAAGCTGAACAAATGACTAAAGAAATTCCAGTATTCGCCGCCGGTGATACTGTAATTGTTCAAGTAAAAGTAAAAGAAGGTGATCGTCAGCGTTTACAGGCCTACGAAGGCGTTGTCATTGCTAAGCGTAACCGTGGTATCAACAGTGCGTTCACTGTTCGTAAAATTTCTAGCGGCGTAGGCGTTGAGCGTACGTTCCAAACTTACAGCCCACTGATTGACAGCATTACTGTTAAGCGTCGTGGTGTTGTTCGTCAGGCGAAACTGTACTACTTGCGTGCTCTGTCTGGTAAAGCAGCGCGTATTAAAGAAAAACTGTCACGTTAATTCGTCCAGTGTTTCAAAACAAGGCAGCCTACGGGCTGTTTTGTTGTTTCTGGGATATATGAATTGACGGTGAGCGGCTTGCTTACTATTGCATGGGGCTTTCTGTGGTGAAAAATTTCTGCATGCCGTGCTTCGGGGTGGCTGTTCTTTTTTCGATGAACCCCGCTAGGGTTCAACTCCGAGGCTAGGCCATTCATGGCGGCGCTTGTCACCGCCACCCCGAAGCACTGTTGAACATGTGTAGTGTTTGCATCTCTGCCGCTCGAGTCATTTATACTGTTTTCAGTGCTTACTTATCAAAATCGCGTAAGAGCTCGTACTTTTAGTGTGAGGATGAATAGCGAAGGTTGCGTAAGCAGCCCCTTGATAAGCGGCAAAAGTCTTTGCAGTGCGAGCGGCCACTGGTAGTATGTACAGCATGATTAAACACACCAAAACATTAAAAGTTCGGATGCGAGGCTGGCATCGAACCTTGCTTAATAGCATGGCTAAAAGTGTTGATTTCATCTGGAATTTTGTCAATGAACTCAGCCAGCGCTCGATTAAAGAGCGTGGTGTGTTTTTGTCAGCCTACGATATGCACCCCTACATCAAAGGTGCTGGTAAAGAGCTGGGTTTGCACAGCCGAACCTTGCAGTGCATTGCGGGTGAGTATGTGACTCGCCGCAAGCAGTTCAAAAAAGCTCGACTGAATTGGCGCAAATCAGGCGGTGTACGCCGCTCGCTGGGTTGGATACCTGTCAACACAGGCGCGGCACAGTGGAAAAATGGACAGGTTTACCACAATGGCCATTACTTTAAAGTGTGGGACAGCTATGGCTTGAGCCAATATAGGTTTCGTTCTGGCAGCTTCAGCGAAGATGCCCGTGGCCGCTGGTACTTTAATGTGGTGGTTGATGGGAAGACCGAGATATCAGCAGGCCAAGACCGTATCGGTATTGATCTAGGCTTAACGGATACGGCCACCTGCTCAGATGGCACCAAGCTGGAAGCCGGTCGTTTCTATCGTGGCCTCGAAGAGAAACTGGCTATAGCGCAACGGGCTAGAAATAAAACCCAAGTTAAAACCATTCATGCCAAGATTGCTAACCGTAGAAAAGATGTGCTGCACAAGTTCAGCCGCGAGTTGGTCAACCGCTGCGGTGAAATCTATGTGGGCAACGTCAGTCGTTTAAAACTCGTTAAAACCACGATGGCCAAGTCAGTGCTGGACGCTGGCTGGGGTCAATTAAAAACAATGCTGGACTATAAATGCGCTCACGCAGG
>LFRZ01000069.1 GCA_001513025.1 Gammaproteobacteria bacterium DTU037 | reverse complement strand
GCTGCACACCATCACCACAACACCAGCCTGAGAGATTTTGTCGGCCTAAAGACCGACCTACAAAAGCAGATAATCCTCGCCCCACACACACCCCTGTAGGTCGCGGCTTCAGCCCGACAAGGGCGTTGAAAACGCCCCAACCCAACCCACCACAAACACCACACCACCCGCCTAAAAACCCCCTACACCTCAACCTGCTTACGCCGATCTTTCTTATGATGATTGGCCAACACCGCCAACGCACAAAGCACCACAAAAGTCGCCGCATTGGCCGGAATCTGCAGATTAAAATCCACCGTGGCATGCGATAGCATGGCAATAATCCCCATCGCCGCACCAAAACCAACCCCGCCGCGATATAACGACTTCTGCTGCCAAAGCGCCTTAAACGCCCAATACAGCGCCATCAGCACAAACACAATCAAAGGCACAAAACCCAGCGCGCCATACTCAATCGCAAACTGAATATAATCGTTATGGGCTAAATCAAAATTCAAGCGGATATCTTCACCCGCATATTGCGGGAACACCGCCTCAAAACTACCCGCACCCTGCCCGACAATCGGCTTATCTTGCGCCAGCGGCAAGGCATACAAAAACACATCGCCACGGATCTCATTGGCCTGCTGCACAACTTCGCCATTGACCACCGTATCGGTGAGCCGAGTACTCATCACCCGATCTTTTAAGCGCTCCAAACCAAAATACTGACTGATCACCATCACATCAATCAGCACCAAACTGGCCAAGATCAAGGTATTACGTAGGCGATTATCTTTATTGCGCAGAACAAAAACACAGCCCACCAGCATCAAGCCGATAAAAAACGACGTATTACCGCCGCGCGAATGGGTCATCACCAAAGCAATCACCATAATCACCAAGGCCAAACGCAAACGCGCTTTCGGACCCATCAGCAACTCAATCAACTGCGTCCAACTCAACGGCCGGGTATCACGCAGCGCCAGCAACAAACCAATCCCCGCGGCTAAACACATGCCCAAATAACCGGCCATGCTATTGCGATTAATAAAAGTTCCGTTGACCGATCGACTCACCGAGCCCAACAGCCCTTCCATGCCCGTCATCGTCATAAAACTGCCATAAAACGCCTGCAGCGTACCGCTCACCACCAAAGTGCCAAGCAATAGGCTCACCCGCGCACGGGTATGAAAAATATTGATAACCAGCAGAAATAACAGTGTATAGCCAATACCCAGCACCAAGGATTGCGCCGTTGCGCCGCTGTCCATACTCAAGCCGGCCAACCACTGCACCGCCACCCAAAGCTGGGCCAGCAGCAACATCGCCAGCATCGGCAAGGCAGGTTTTAGCGCTTTACTCTGCTTGAGCACACCACGCCATTGACCAATAGCCCACAGCAAAGCCACCGCACCGATCAACACGCTAAACAAGCCCATCGCCCAAGTACGGTTACTGCCCACCGGCAGCGGTAAAGCCACTAAAATAATTAAAGTCAGAACGACTAAGCTACGATCGAGCAAAGAAGGTTGGTCAGGCATAGGGAGTCCGTCAGACGATACCAAGCAACTCATACCAAATGTATAAGCCAAGGCATATAAAAAAGGAGCTATTCTAACAGAGCAACCTACAAAAGCCATGCATTAGCATACGCCACCCCCCCACACATCCCCTGTAGGTCGCGGCTTCAGCCCGACAAGGGCGTTGAAAACGCCCCAACAACGGCGCTGCACACCATCACCACAACACCAGCCTGATGCATTGTGTCGGCCTAAAGACCGACC
>LFRZ01000148.1 GCA_001513025.1 Gammaproteobacteria bacterium DTU037 | reverse complement strand
GCCGCAGGTCAACACACAGGGCATTTGCATACCACCTAAAGGCGGTAGTGGTTCAAGAAAATCTTTAAGGTGTGTACGCACGAGTTGCTCAAGTACTATTAATCGTTTGGCATAGACTTGACGCATTTGCCGAATATAGGCTCCGAAGTGACCATTCTCAATAAAACGAGCCAAGGTTAGCTGGGAGATTGCCGCCGTATGCCCATCTTGCAATGTTCGTGCAGTGGTCATCGGGGCGACGAGTTGCGTTGGTAAAATCATGTAGCCAATGCGCACACCAGGAAAGACAGACTTGGTAAAGGTACCGATATAAATTGTGCGCTGATAAGGGTCTAAACCTTGCACGCAGGCGGTCGGTTTTCCCGCGTAATGAAACTCACTGTCATAATCATCTTCAATGATCCAGGCTTGATTGTGTTCTGCCCACTCAATGAGTTCTAAGCGGCGCTCAAGCGATAATATCGCGCCTGTAGGGTATTGGTGCGAGGGTGTTAATGACACTGCTTTTGCTGGTGTGGGGTGCTGTTTTAATAGGTCAACACGTATGCCGTGCTGATCTACTGGAATAGGCACAGGGATCAGCCCGGCTGCCTTAAAAGCTTTACGAGCACCTTGATACATAGGGTTTTCAGTAAAAATATGATCACCCGCATCTAATAAAAGCTGTGCACAGAGGGCGATGGCTTGTTGTGAGCTGGTTAAAATTAAAATACGTTCTGCTGTCGCATGAGCGCCACGTTCTAAATTCACATAGTGAGCAATGGCATGCCGCAGTTCTTTAGTGCCTTGCGGGTCACTGTGCTGTAACGCTTTAAATTGATACTCTCGAATCACTTGTCGCCCTAGACGCTCCCATAGCGGCAGTGGGAATAGGCGTGTTTCAGGGATGCCCGGAGCAAACGGGCGTGGCGTTAATGCCTCTCTAACCCCTTTATTGTTGAGCATGCCTTGCCCGCGTTTGCTTAACTGAATGGCTGGTTGTTCTTTAGGCTGCGTAGCGATTTTGCACTTGGGTCTATGCAGTTGCGGTACCTCTGCTACAAAGCTGCCGCTGCCAACTTGGCGTTCAATATAGCCCTCTGCATGCAATAAACTGTAGGCATTTTCGACCGTATCACGTGAGACGTTCAGCGACAGAGCTAACGCACGAGAAGCAGGTAAGGGATTACTTGCTGGCAATGCGCCATCCAGTATTAGCTGACGTAGTGCCCGCTGAATACGCAAATACAACGGGTATTTTGCATAGGCTGGATGCAACAGCGCTGCTTTGACGGACTCCAGCTGTGAGTGCTTAAACAAATGGTATGCCTATCATCTATTAAATGGATGGTTACATCATGCCAAATGCGGCATATAAAACAACTCTTCTTCGCGTGATTTGCGCGATTTAATGGTGATGCCCTCTGAGCGTTTTTGCACAGATAGGCTGAACCTTTAAAAGGCTAAATGCCGATTAATAGGATGAGTTGTGAGTACATCAGTAGTGAATAAAAACAAACTGACGGATTACTGGAACCCAGTAGTTGCTGGGCTGGTTTCTGTCTTGGTTAATTACGGTGGAACCTTTATTTTGGTTTTCCAAGCCGCTCATATTGCTGGCTTAAGCCCAGAGTTAACGGCTTCTTGGGTTTGGTCAATTTCAATTGGTGTGGGGATTACTGGGATTGTATTAAGTTGGCGCTACCGCGAACCCATTATCACTGCATGGTCTACCCCAGCTGCGGCATTCTTGGTTGTCGCTTTAGCCTCAACGCCTTATGAACAGGCGATTGGTGCTTACCTTATTTCCGCTTTGGCTTTTCTTATCCTTGGTCTTTCAGGTTATTTTGAAAAAGTGATTCGACTGATTCCGTCGAGCATTGCCTCGGGTTTATTGGCAGGGATTCTCTTGCAGTTTGGCATTAATGCGTTCTCTGGGATGACGCTTGAACCTGTTCTGGCGGCCTGCTTAATTGTTGCTTATCTTCTCCTTAAACGTGTGACTGCACGGTATGCAGTGGTTGGTATTTTAGCTCTGGGCTTAATACTTCTGCTTCTTCAAAATCGTGTAGATTTTTCTGGAGTTGAGTTGCAGTTTGCTGTTCCTGTATTCACAACGCCATCGTTCTCATGGCATGCATTGTTGAGTGTCGCGCTGCCGTTGTTTTTG
>LFRZ01000110.1 GCA_001513025.1 Gammaproteobacteria bacterium DTU037 | reverse complement strand
TTAAACTATTATTTTCAGTGTTAATTAAATCGAATGCGTATGCAGACTGGAGTGTAGAAAGAGATGCACAGCAGCAGAAAGCTATTGTCTTATAATTGTTTTTTAACTGTTTCATAGCGACGGCCTTTTATTTTTATAAAATTAAATAAGCACCAGCTATCAATCTACAACAATTATTTTCCACCCTGCTTGCAACCCAGTGCCAAACTCTGTTCCGCGCGTGTCAATCAAGCGCTGGAGGTGGTTTCAGCCTAAAAAACACTAAATGCATACATAAGAAGCGCCACAATGACCAACAGCAAAGCGCTGTAAGGCTTAACGGGAAAGGGTTGTAGCGCATCCAGATACAAGAAAGCCCCAGGCACGTAGCACTTGAGACTTTAATGATAAATCCAGTTGCGGGAGTAGGGTTAATTCTCCACCATTAACCGCGCCAATTTAGCAAAAATCGAACTCTTGCTGCTGTTGCCACTTCTTAACATATCAAGCGTGAAGCTATTAAGATAAACGCCAGTCAAAGGATGGCTGAATACATCCAAGGGTTTGCCCTGCTCATCCCAAATCAGTAAGTTGCCTACCAGATTGGCCCGAGCCATTGTTGGGTTAGCTGGCTGAGCGTCGCTGATCAATAAATAAAGCCCTTGCTCATGGGGTTGTAGATAAATATGGTGATGCTTCATTTTCTGCGTCTTAGTGAGCGGATCATCTAGCGAACGTCCGGGTGCGAACACGTAAGGGAGCACATTTTTTTCTACTTTGGCGCTACGGGTGATGCTGTAGCCGTTAAATTTTTGACCATTGAGTTCAGCAATTGCTTTTTCTTGTTCTTGGTAAATGTATGCATCCACCACATTGAAAGAGGCTGGACCAATCAAACGCGGCACTCGCACACTGTTGTAACGGGTGAGCAAAACGTCGGTGCTGTGATCATAGAGGTAGAAACTTTTGTCGAACAATTTATCTAGCCGGGACAGCGCTGGGTGCTCAACTGCCAGCCAGTCCAGCTCCCCTTCGGTGACACCGGCACTCACCACATTGAGCCTACCCGCTTTCACTGCTAGCTCAACATACCCAAGCAAAGTAATGCCACTCTCTTTTATCCGCACCGAAAAAGCAGTGTAGTGACCTGCAGTCAGCTCAGGCAGTGGCATGTAACCCAAGGATACTAAGCGCTCCTTAAACCATAATTCTGTTTTGCTTCGACGAATTTTGTTATTCAGTAGACCAACCGCTGACTTCAGACGACTACGAGGCTTAGCCAAGTCGGCCTTATACTTTTCAGGATCAAAGGTTGCCAGCTCCTGAATATAATCCAGAGCGTCCAGCATTTTTTGATCGATGTTTATGCCCTGCAGCACCACCGGCACGGGTTGCTGATGCAGCCAGCCATTTAAGCGGTCCAGTTTTAGCTGAGTATAGGTATCCCAGCGCAAGTTTGGCTGCTCTCGAGCGACTTTATAAGCATCAAAAAAATCTGAGTATTTAACGCTCACATCATTCTGCTGACGAATGCTGTTGTCAGCATGTGCAGCCACTGGGTTGAGCACCAAAATAGAGGTGTTGGCGGATAAATCAGCATACTGAGTTTGCATGGCCTGCTCTAAGGAGGCCAATGGCCAGAGTTGATAAGCCGGTAAATATTTGGCTAGGATCTCGAAGAAAAGTGCCTGCTGCGCAGCACTAAAATGGACACCGTTATTGACCACTAACAGGGTGTTGGCAAGCCTCTGATCAAGGTCGGTGGCAAACTGATTGACCTCGTGAGTGGCTTGAAAATGGAGTTGTTTGTGTAGGATATCCAGCTCGGTCAAACGCTCGACTACGGCATTCATCACCACATTGTAAGTGTAGGCCTGACACTGACTATAATCACTACCTGCCTTAAAAAAATCAAGGCTAGTGTCGCGCGCATCTAACCTGCGCTGAGATTTAACCTTACCGTTTTCGGTGCTAAACCATACTCGTTCGTCATCTAAAGCCAAGTGCAGCTCTTGGGCCGGCTCCACAAGAAACTTGCGTTTGTGCAGGGTGAAGGCTAATTCACCTTGTTCTGAGGCAAACACATCCAGCTCCAATGCCTCCATTACACCGGTACCACTCTGAGCTGAAATGGGTTTACTGAGACGGGCATTCAGGTAGATCATTGAATTTAGGTAGACAGGGGCAATCGCAAAGCGCTCACTGGCCTGCTCGAGCAGCAGCATCTTCAAGTGCAAACTGAACAAGCCCTGAATCAAGCGGCTCAGACTGCGCTGCTCAGCAGTTAAGCGCTGACACAGCTGCTCAATACGCACCGATAGCGATATATGAGGTGGCATATGCATTACGCCCACCGGTGCGAGGTATAAACATATATATTGCCCGTTACCCAGTCGGTGTAACTCGTATTTGACATCTGCATTGGCATCTAACCCCAGCACATGGCGTACATGGTTTTTAACTTCACGATGTATGCGAACTGAATAATCGCGACCAGCTTCTTTAGGTTTTTTTGAGAAACTCTGGATGAAAAATTCAATGGCATACAGGTTAGACACAGGTGTCAACAGACGGTAAATAGTGTCAATTGGTTTCTCTTCCAACTGAATAAGGTTGGTTCGAGCCAGCGGACTCTCAGTTAATGCGTGCAGATTCGGGATCATCGCGGTCCTCACTTTTTATCACATGATTCTTGATTGCTCGATAGAGTGACGCCAAGCAGAGCCTGCAGCACTGGGTTGATATGCAGGGTAATTTTCAGCTTTGATTTTTCTAAATATCGCTGCTGCCCGTGGTCAAATGGCTGATGATACTGATGGCCAGCCTGCAGCAGGTTAAGGTAGTGGATGCTGTGATCCACATTGTCTTCCCACATCAGGTTATTGGGGTTTTGGCTGTAGGCTGCGTTCAAATAAACAAACTTGATGCATTGATAACGACCGGCTAAAGCTTGACGTATTTCAGCTTGCCCTTGCGTATCGGCCGTTTGGTGAGCGATATTTATAATTTGGCTGATCTTTTTACCACTTTTTTCGAGGGTATCTTCAGCGCGTGCTTTATCATCGAGTTGAGTTGCCCAACGTTTAACATCAACACACAGCAAATCATCACCCACTTCAATAAAACGGTCAAAAAACTCGTAGACAATCGGCCCAAGGCGCTCAAAAACCTGCAAATCTGTCAGTGCCTGAACGCCGTAGTGCGCCAGCACTTTATCAAACAGATACTCCCCTAGATTGCCTTTAAGCAGTGGCACCAACTTGGGATGAGGCACTAATTTTGTAAAGGCACTCTTCTGCAGCTTGTCACAGTCACGAAAGAGTTCGCCAACCAGGTTACCCCGTGCCAAATCAAGGTATTTATTGTATTGCATAAAAATGGACAACTCAGGACGGTACTCACGCGCGCCGCCGCTAAAGTCCGACAAGGCGCTGTAATCTTTATGGGCTAAACCATCTGCTCCGCGTTTGTGACATAACATAATCTGCTCACCACCCTGTTGGCGCGTCATAAACAGGGTGTTATGGATCGATTGCATCTGCTTATTGGCGGCGTACAGTGGGTTGGCCTGTAGTTTTTGCAGCCAGCGCTCGGGATTGGCAAAAGAGTCAGGGTCGCGAAACAAATTACACAATGCTAGGTATTCAAAATCGCCACCGCGCACCCGATTAATCCAGTCAGTTTTAAGAATACGCTGATGGACAGCATCAATACGACGACCGCTGCTCAGCATGCTTTTTTCAAAGCTGCTGCGTTGCTCAGCAGATGAAAATGAGTAGGCCGTGCTGATGTTTTCACAAAACGCCTTAAGCCGATAATTCAGCAGCGACATACTCTCCAGTACGACGGCGTTACTGCTATCGTCACTCAATCCGGCAAACTGAAAGGCCACATTATGCAGTACATCACTGGGTAGGAAGACCTCAGTATTGAGCAGGGTGTCACGGCGCTCAATACGCCCCACTGCTTGGATGATCACCTTGAATAGACTCATCCCATGCTCTGCCATGAGCAGCCGATAATTATCGCCTTGTGCAAAATTAACGCTGAACTCGGCCATTTTGTGCTCAGCCATATCATCGGCAAGGTGCTTGAGCACGCTGACATAGTTAGGCAGTGTATTCAGGTGAGCGCTGTGGCCCATCACCTCACTGTAAAATGATGAGTTGATCAACACTAAACGCTGGAAATCAACCTCTAAACTTAAAGCCTCTGTGTCATGGGTGCTGCCGTTAAAATAGCGGATAAAAGAGTTAAGGCCTGTGCCAGCACTGTTATAAGTGCTCATAAATACCAGCACACTGTGCGTGTCCTGAATATAGGTTTCCTGCTTGATGTCTGCAATATTGGCCAAGGGTGAGTCAAAGAACACCAGGTGAATGCTATGCCGCCCTTTAAAGGGGGTAAAGGTCAGGATTTGATCATGGCGTTTAGTATATTGTTCATCACATTTAGAACGCATAGCATAGCGCTGACGCCACACTGTCTGCTGCTGACGATAAGCCTGCGCAAACGCTTTTTTGAAACCACCTGATAGGGATAAAATCAGGCTGTTTTTGCCCTCATATGCGGCAAGCAACAGTGCTTCCAGCTCACGATAATGCTGACGCTTTTTATATTTATTCTGCAGAGCACTCTGCAGCGGGCCTTGTAGCGCGCTCATAAAATCATCATAGACGGCTTTAAACTCGAGGCTGCGCTCATAGGTATCGGTTAGCATCAAGTGCTCGGCATCAAACTCCTTAAAATCAACCGAGCGAATACGGGCGCGCAGAGCCCTCAGCGCCTTGAGCATACTGATATCATCAGGCTGTCGCTCAATGACTTGATAGCCAAGCTCCTGCGCATAGCGGTGTAAAAAGTGGCGACTGAAATTGCCGTTTTTAGTGTGGGTAAAGCCACTGGTGGCGCTCAGCCCTATGACCTTATTATGCGTACCGGCCAGAAGACGCACGACCATGGCTTCTGGCAACTCTTTCACCAAGTCCATCTCAAAGGCCAAAATGATCGTGCGCTCTGCCCCTTTATTGACGTAATTCAATTCCGCCACAGGGGTCATAGTGAACACAGTTTTAGGTTGCAGATAGGTGTAGAAGTGGTCGATCAGTAGACTTTCATCAGTGGTGCGGTCAAAGATATGACGCACGTCTCCAGCCACTATATTTGCTGCATCAACAAACTGACCCAGCGGCGTATTCTGACTGCTGGCGTTTTCTTGTCCGCCGTTTTTCACCCAACGCTTAAAGTGGTGGTTCGTTATTTGGGCGCACGCGGCCAAAATCGCTGACACCAACTGAAACAGGTCATGCAAGGTTGGGTTGATGTCGCTGCTATCACCCTCAACTTCGTAATACAACTCAACGCGAGTGATATCCTCGTTGCTATGGCGCAGGCGAATACGTTTTAGCCCGTCTTCGTTGACGTACATTTTTGCATTAAAGCTAAAGACATTACGAGTCAGCGAGATAATGCGATCAGCAGCATCACTGTTCACTTCAAACGCACCCAGTTGATCGCGGAACATTGCAAGCATTGAGCCCAGAGTTGTACCCGATGATAACTCACACTTGTCAGCAAGCAGCTCGCGGATGGTTGTTATAAATTTGACTTGTTCTTGCTCAAAAGTGGTTTGTTCTGCGAAAGTTTTACCTCTGCGCTCGAGGCTCAGCACCGCGTTGTACATACGCCCAGTTACCGAGAGCACATGTGCAAGGTTGTTTTCCTGTTTAACCAATGCCACATGACAGCTTTCTTCTAAGCGGGTGTAGGCTTCGTGCAGCTCATCGATAATCACAGTAAAACGGATGTTATTGCGGCGGTACGGACAGTCCGGATTGAGTTTAAAGTGCTCATTGCGTAAGTAATCGACTTGTACCCCATGCGGCTCACCTGACATAGCGCTGATCTGTGGCTCTTCAGGTTTGAGCTTACCGCCAATCAGCAAATCAAAACTGACCGGTTCAAAGCGCACACCTTCACCGCGCTGAAGAGGCTTTAAACGGTAGGTGGAAGTGTCAAACTTATTCGTCGTCATCAGCAGCACCGAAGGGCGATAACGACACACCTCAAATGGCAGTACCTGCTTGATGATTTCCAAATAAATCTCGTAGACGCTAACCTTGGCCTTGGCAGCAGGTTGTCCTTGCGCTATTTTTTGCGCGCGCTCATGGCGCTCTTTAATGCCAAGACGAATGTATTCCTGCACCGACGCTGCCGCACTGCCTTGGGTAAATAGCTTCTTACAGGCGGACTCTAGGGTACGACGTAAACTATGGCGGTAATTTGTGAGCTGCTGTTCAAGCATGTCTTTTTCACTGCTAGCATCAAAAGTGCCAAACCGAGCCTGCTGCTCAATTTGTGTCTCACAATAATCAATTTGTTTAATCAGGTGGTTGAGCTGCTGCATCTCACCACCAATATAAGCGCTAGCCTTTGCGACCTCAGACCAGCCGCTATAACGCTCGCGATTTTTCAGGCCTGTAGCCCAGTCTATAAAATTCAAATCGGCGATATCTTTGCGAGCTACAACACAAATCAGTTCGCCTCCAGCTGCAAGGATGCGTTCTTTTTGCCGATGATCCAGGTCGATTTGAGACTTTTGTGGCGAGATAAAAAGTAAGTTTGTAAAGCCACCCTCAGGAAGCACAGCGTTAAGTGCTTGGGGACTGGCAAATCGCTCAAGGTATTCGACATAGCCCTGAATCACGCCGTAGCTTTTACCAAAACCAGTGCCGTCAGAGCTGAATATCACTTGAGCCCCATCGCGCTCATGTACGTGATAGAGCTGCGAAGCACGGTTACGGCAAAGGTTAATCTCATCGATGAGTTCTACAGCTGGGGTTTGCTGTTTAATCTGTGCGCTCAAATCCAAGCTGCGCTTAGCATGGGACTCGTACCGCTCTAGCTGCCTATAACTGTTGACCAACACTTGGTTGCTTTCAATCAAAATCTTTTCCACCTGAATGCTTTGCAAACTCAATGCAGCAGCGATCGCATGAAGGGTATCAGTCACCGATAACAATGGATCACTCGCAGCAAAATGCGTGAGTACTTGTGCAATTATTAGGGGGCTTTGAGGTTTTCTAAGGGTGGGAAAAGTGACACTGTAATCATACAACGCACTGTCATCCTGCAGCAGGCACTTAAAACGTTGTTGCTCGGCATTCCCCGTTGGGCGACTGGCTAGCTGCAGTATTTTAGCGCCTTTGAGTCGATAGAGTAATGCAGCGGCATCTCGCTGTGGCGAGTTGAACGCGGCGTGCAATTGCTGACTGAATGAACTCTTAGCATCAAGCCCGTTTTGCTTGACCAGTAGCGTAAAATACTGACGCACTAAGATGAGTAACTGAATATCTTCAAGCAGCGTCCATTTCACGGTGATTTCTCATAGTTAGTGGGAAACTAAACTGTATGAAAGATACACAGAGTTTTCAAATAAATTTGTCAATTGCTTGCCAAGTAGAGTCTGTCGCCTCTAACGAGATTGCCGTATTGGCCTTATTAAAATTGCAGCAATTTAAGGCTGAGCGGGCTTAACTATCGATACATTATGATTTTAAACAAACTGCGTATCATTGCGTTGTATACAGTAGTTCATTACATATAGCCTAGGAAAACGCTAGTGTTCAGTCGACATATGACCGCAAATATACTGGATAAACTCAAACTCTTTTCATAGCAAGGCGAAGTGCGACAAGGGTATGCAGCAAAAATGGCTGTGCCCTGAAAAAACTTAGGGTCAAGATCTGTCAGAGCAAAAACTTAGATTTTAGAAAAAGGCACGCACAGGGCACGGTTTGGGCACGGAGGATTTTTAGACAGTTTTTCAGGCAAGAATTACAGGCATAAAAAAACCCCTAACTTATTGAAAGTTAGGGGTTTAGTATCTGGTTGCGGGAGCAGGATTTGAACCTACGACCTTCGGGTTATGAGCCCGACGA
>LFRZ01000089.1:1250-2194 GCA_001513025.1 Gammaproteobacteria bacterium DTU037 | reverse complement strand
ACAAAGAGAAACTTAGCTTCAGGCTTATTACGTAAAAAACGGGCAAAGTCGAAAGCAGAAATGAGCGTTTTACCGGTGCCCGTCGCTGCGACGACCAAGTTACGAAAACGCTGATGTAAATCACGCTCGACTGCGAGTTGTTCGAGGATTTCTTGCTGATGCGCAAAAGGCTTTAAATCAAAGAAATAGGCAGTTGTTTCAGTGTAGCCACCGCGCGCTTCACGCAGTGCAGTGTTAAGTTTTTCCTTACTTTCAACCTCACCATCAAAAACCTCAAAGTCGTTCGAGGCCCAATAAGTTTCAAAAGTGCTTAACGACTTTGCAATAATGTGCGGGATTTCTTGCGAGGTGATTTTAAGATTCCACTCCAAGCCGCTGGTCAGCGCTGAATGCGATAAATTTGAGGAACCAATATAGCCGGTATGAAAACCCGTATTGCGCAAAAATAAATAACTTTTAGCATGCAAACGCTCGCGCTGGGTGTTGTAGCTCAGCTTGATTTGCGTATTCGGTAATGAGGCTAAAAACTCAACCGCTTTAGCATCGGTCGCGCCCATATAAGAGGTGGTAATCACCTTGAGTTGACGGCCGCTGCGGGTGAACTCTTCCAGCTCTTTACGGAAGATGCGAATCCCCGTCCACTTAATAAAAGACACCAGCCAGTAGATTGTATCGGATGACAGAATTTCACGTTTAAGCTCGCTTTCTAAGGATAAGCCGGCATTACTGCCACAAAAAAGCTCACTCTGGGTCAGCCCAGTCAGCGGGAAAATATCTTCCACATATTTCTTTAGGTCAGCTGCAACAGGATTTTCCAGCGCATATAAAGCCGTTAAGATTTTGCCTTGGCTATTGAGCAAGTTTTCATCGAAGAAATCTTTATCGTCCATCTGCGCTTTAAGCCACAGCAGCAACTGGTTAGCGAGATTAATTTGCTCTTGCAG
>LFRZ01000089.1:0-1178 GCA_001513025.1 Gammaproteobacteria bacterium DTU037 | reverse complement strand
GCTGCGCTCACCCACATAAAACTTTTCACGATTTAAACGCGACTCAACCAACTGGGTAATCAGCTGCTCATAAATCCCTATTTGCTGCATGCCTGAGTCCTTAATATATGTGCAAGCTGAACTATACGGTTTACAGTCTGGGCTGTCTTGTTAGCGCGGTAAAACACCTTGCACTTCAATCCCTAACAGCTGCAGTACCTCACACATATTGCACCTTGAGTCCATTAGCACTATTTTTTGGCTAATCCAATGAGTCGAATAACCGATCTAATCGGCTCATGTCTATACCAAACACAGCTACGGCACCCTTATTACCGCAGCACAATGGATCTGGCAACATTTCTTGGCAGGAATGCGCTGTGCAACTAAGCTGCGTGCGCTGCATCACCGCTTAGCTCAATTAAAAGGTAAGGACTCGCTGGTGGATGGCTATGTTGACTTTAGCCTTAATGCGTTCTTGGCGAATATCCTTGCCTCATCAGCGATTAAAAGTGAAGTTTTAGATATTTACGCAGTGCGCTCATCACTCGCGCACCAGCCATTGATATTGAAAGCGCTGTCGCGGTGTCAGATAAATCTTATGGTGTTGCCCGTTTAATGAAAGATGCAGTGACACAGTGGCAACAACCGCTGACCCTTGATACCTTGCGGCAGTGGCATCCTTGGCTGCTTCAAGGGCAAACAGCCTGACTATCAGCGCGCGGCCAAAGTCAGTAAAGCCACTGCGACCCGCCACCTTACGGCTCTTGTGAAGCTTGCTGTGCTAAGCAAACTAGCTGCTGGCGGGCGCAGTACTCGGTCTGCCATTGTTCAATCAGCTAGGCTCAAGCTTTATAGGCTTAACCGATTTTTCTAAGAGTCAAAATCTGCTCACTGCGCCCAAATGGACCATGCACATCATGCAGCACAGAGCTGGTCAGGCCAATACCGTCACTGCCGTATTGTTGAACAGTTTCGAGGCCTAACCAGCGGCCTGTAGGGTAACGATGCATGTGAATTTGTAGGTCTAAATTCGGAAAGCCCCAAGTAAACTCATTACCTTGGCGCGGAGCAACGCCGTTAGCAGTATCGACCATACCCATTAAGTGAACAAAATCACTGGTGGGTTGGTTTTCAACCATGTCTTTGGCGTTATTAAGCCAAACGATACCTTTACCGGCACGGTGCTTTTCATTGGC
>LFRZ01000109.1:6506-8098 GCA_001513025.1 Gammaproteobacteria bacterium DTU037 | reverse complement strand
GGTTTGAGTCGGGTGGCGGCCAATGAATGGGCTAAAGACAAGATCCGGGTGAACGTTGTCTGTCCTAAGGCGCTCACCGAAGGGGTGGCGGATTGGAAGGAGAACCACCCTGAAGCCTATCAGGAGGCGGTCGCTCGGGTGCCTTTGGGTTATTTCGGTGATCCGCAAAAAGATATCGCTCCAGTGGTTGCCTTTTTACTCAGCGATGACAGCCGCTATATGACTGGGCAAACTTTGATGGCCGATGGCGGCTCGATCAAACTGCGCTGATTGTCTGAGAAAAAGTACCTCAGTGCTACGCCAGCGGCAGCTCTATATACAATAAATAGCGCGCGCTCAACAACATCGGCCTGTTTGGAAAACGAACAGGCCGATGTGTGTTTGTAGCCAAGGTGTCGCCGGTCTTAATTAGGCTAGTGCGGGACAGCTTTGTGCACTGAAGCTCTCCCAGTGTTAGCGGAAAAAACCGAAGCGCCGTACACACACATCCACATCAAACGCCTGACCAATGGCCACCACGGCAATGCTTCTGATCGTTGCAGGTTGCAGTTCAGCCTCGGTGCGGTGCGCCTGCAGTTGCTCGTAGGGCAGAATAAAGCGCGTCCAGTGCGGCTGCACCGCTAAGCTGCAGCGAAAGGATTGCCAAGGCCGCGTCAGCTGAGTGGTTTTGACGTGCAAGTTATAGTCGTGTGCAGTGCCGTACAGCTCAATAAATACGCCTCGGTAATCCGTATGCAACTCGCTCGGCGGGATATCAAGCTTCATCTGCACAAAGCCGCCGTTGTTATCCAGACGGGTGCGGCCGACTAAACAGCTGCAATTTGAGCCATAACGCACGTTTTGCTGCAGTTCGGCGCTGGATACGCCGCCCATCACTTGATCGCTGATCACCAGCCAAGGTGAAGGCTGATCCTGAGTGGATCGATAGACATCAATCAGTTGTTCTTCAGCGATGGCGGGGCCATGGATTGTTAGATTTTCATGCATCAGTTGCAAGCTCTCTTGTCAAAAGGCAGAAATTCCGGAGATTAAAATCACCTCAACAGCCGGAATAGTTTGCTTGACAGGCTAACAGCTCAGGGGATTTGTTAGTATGACTGCTTTCATTCTCATCACCTTAAGTCCTGAATCATGAATGCGCCTTTTAAACTGCGGCCGTACCAGCAGGAAGCCGTGGATGCCACGTTAAAACACTTCCGCAAATCCGCTGACTCGGCAGTAATTGTCTTGCCCACCGGTGCCGGTAAAAGTTTGGTGATTGCCGAGCTGGCGCGTTTGGCGCGGCGTAAAATATTGGTGGTCACGCACGTTAAAGAGCTGGTGGAGCAAAATCACGCCAAGTACCAAAGCTATGGCGTGCAGGGCGGTATTTTCTCCGCGGGATTAAAGCGTAAGGACAATCAGCATCAGGTGACTTTTGCCAGTGTGCAGTCGGTGGCGGCCAATCTTGAGCAATTCAAAGATGAATACTCCCTGATTATCATCGATGAGTGCCACCGGGTCAGCGGGGAGGAGGACAGTCAGTATCAGCGGATTATTGAGCAACTGCGGCAACATAATACAGGCCTAAAAGTGCTAGGGCTGACCGCCAC
>LFRZ01000109.1:5819-6415 GCA_001513025.1 Gammaproteobacteria bacterium DTU037 | reverse complement strand
GTTGACGCTACTGTGGCGCAATATGATTTCTCCGCGCTGGCGCAGAACCGCTTTGGCGAATACGCAGAAAAAGATGTCAATGAGCTGCTCGGTAAACACCAGCGCGTGACCCGCGCCATTATTGAACAGGTGATGGAGTTAGCAGTTGAGCGCCAAGCAGTGATGATCTTTGCCGCGACTGTGGATCATGCTAAAGAAATTACCGGTTATCTGCCGCACGAGCAGACCGCTTTGATTACTGGCGCGACCGATCAGGGTGAAAGGGATACGCTGATTCAGCGTTTTAAGCAGCGCCAATTAAAGTATCTGGTCAATGTCTCGGTACTTACCACTGGCTTTGATGCGCCGCATGTGGACTTTATCGCCATCCTGCGTCCGACCCAGTCGGTCAGTTTGTACCAACAAATTGTCGGTCGTGGTTTACGTTTGGACGAAGGTAAAAAAGACTGCTTGGTCATTGATTACACCGGCAATAATGTTAATTTGTATCACCCTGAAGTGGGGGAGAAGAAACCCAATTCCGACAGTGAGCCAGTGCAGGTGCTGTGCCCAGGCTGTGGTTTTGCCAATATCTTTTGGGGTAAAACAGACGCTGC
>LFRZ01000109.1:0-5766 GCA_001513025.1 Gammaproteobacteria bacterium DTU037 | reverse complement strand
TGTCCGCACTGCGGCAGCGAAAATGATATCGCCGCGCGCAATTGCCAGCAGTGTAAAAAAGCCATTATTGATCCTGATGATCAGCTGCGTGATGCGCTGAAACTCAAGGATGCTATGGTGATCCGCTGTGCGGGAATCACCCTCAATGCCAATGACAGAAATAACACAAGCAAACTGAAAATCACCTATCACGCCGAAGATGGCGAGGAACTCTGTGAGTCCTTTGATTTCAGTAAGCCGGCGCAACGCAAGGTGTTCAATAAGCTCTTTGGTCGGCGTTTAGCCAACGGCCAAGCGCCGCAAGAATTCAGCAGGCTGGACGAAGTGCTGGCGATGCAAGCCGTATTACCGGCTCCAGACTTTGTCATTGCGCGTAAGAAAAAACACTACTGGCAGGTGCAAGAGCGGATTTTTGATTATCAGGGCAGCTACCGTAAGGCCTATGAAGCTTGAATTCTGCTGGGGTGAATCCTTGAGAAAGCCACTCAATAGCGGTATTGGTTTTATGATAAGTGCGCCATGCCAGCGATTTTGTGCTGAGCATCCAGAACAACTAGCAAGGCAAGGGATTTTAAGGAGCAAGAATGGCTATACCTGCAGCGTTAACCGAAGAGCAGATTTACCACCGTTGTCCGCTGGAAAAACTGGCGTTTGTAACCACCGAAGAATTGGCAGACCTTGAGTTGCCCTTTGGTCAAGCGCGTGTACTGCGCGCGCTTGAGTTTGGGGCCAGCATAGCTGCCAGTGGTTTTAATCTCTTTGTCTTGGGGCCCACGGGTGCGGGCAAGCATGAGCTGGTCAAGCGCTTTTTAGCCACGCACGCTGCTACTCAGACGGTGCCTTCGGATTGGTGCCATGTCTTGAATTTCCCGCAGCCGGATAAACCCAATGCCATTGAGTTGCCGGCGGGTCAGGGTCGAGTCTTCAAAAATGACATGAGTGATCTGGTCAGCGAGCTGAAAATACTGGTACCAGCAACCTTCGAAAGTGAGGCGTATCAGTCGCGTATTCAGGCCTTGCAAGAGGAGGTCAATCGTCGCCAGCAGAGTGCGCTGTCGGTTATTCAGCAAGAAGCCAACGCCAATAATATTGCCATGCTCAGCATGCCCGAAGGGTTTTCTTTTGCGCCAATGCGTGATGGCGAGGTGATTGAAGCCGAGGCCTACCAAGCCCTCTCCGATGAGGAGAAAGAGCTGATCGAAGCTAAGGTGGAAGAACTGCAGAAACAGCTGCAACAAGCGGTTCAGCAAGTGCCCCGTTTGCGTAAGGAAGTACGTGAGCGTATCCATGCACTGAATGCAGAAATGGTACAGCTGGCGCTGGGCGGTCCCATGGGTGAGTTGCGTGAGAAATGGGCTCATTTGCCTGCGGTGGTTGCCTATCTGGATGCCGTGCGTGAGGATGTGGTTGAACATGCGGAGGCGTTTCAGGAGAGTGAAAATGCTGCGTCTAACGGCTTGCTGAAACGCTACAAGGTCAACCTGCTGGTCGATAATGCCGACACCCGCGGCGCGCCAGTGGTGTACGAAGATCTACCCACCCATCAACATCTGACTGGGCAGATCGAGCACAGAGCCTACCAAGGTAACTTGTATACCGATTTTACTCTGATTCGTGCCGGCTCCCTGCACCGCGCCAACGGCGGCTATCTGATTCTGGATGCACGCCGGATTCTGAGCCAACCACTGGCTTGGGAGAGCCTAAAGCGAGTGCTTTTCTCCGGTAAAATTCGTATTGAATCGCTGGAACGTTTGTATGGACTGGCGAGTACGGTCAGTCAGCAGCCGGAGCCGATTGCGCTTAGCCTGAAGGTGGTGCTGCTGGGCGAGCGTATGTTGTATTACCTCTTGTCCCATTACGACCCAGACTTTCTTGAGCTGTTTAAGGTGGAAGCAGATTTTGAAGACGATCTGGAGCGGGATGATGACAGCTACATGCTCTATGCGCGCATGATTGCCACTATGGCGCGTGCGTCCAAATTAAAGGTGCTGGATAAGGCTGCGGTGGCGCGGGTGATTGAACATGCCAGCCGTTTGGCCAGCGACCAGAAAAAACTGACTGCCCATGATCGGGTGCTGAGTGTTTTACTGGCCGAAGCCAATCATTGGGCGGGGCAGGCAGGAGCAGACTGCATTGGTATTGAGCATGTACAGCAGGCCATTGATGAGCGCGAGTATCGGGCCAGCCGTATTCGTGAGCGCAGTCTTGAGCACATTCGCCGTGGTGTGGTGATGATCAGCACCCAAGGTGAGCAGGTGGGGCAGGTCAATGGTCTGTCCGTATTGCAAGTTGGCGCCACTCGTTTTGGTCAGCCCTCGCGGATAACGGCCACCGCGCGTCCGGGTAAAGGGCAGGTGGTGGATATTGAGCGAGAAGCTAAGCTGGGTGGGCCGATTCACAGTAAGGCGGTGATGATTTTATCGCGTTTTCTGGCCAGCCGTTATGCACCTATGAGTGAGCTTTCGCTGTCGGCCAGTTTGGCCTTCGAGCAGTCCTACGCTGGAGTGGAGGGTGATTCCGCCTCGGTAGCGGAAACCTGTGTGCTGTTATCGGCGATTACCGGCGTACCTTTATTGCAGTCGCTGGCGGTGACCGGTTCGATGAACCAGCACGGCGAGGTTCAGGCGGTGGGTGGGGTGAATGAGAAAATCGAGGGCTTTTTTAATGTGTGCGCACAGTCGGGTGGCGTCAAAGGTCAGGGCGTTTTGCTTCCTGCCAGTAATGTCGAGCACCTGATGCTGAATGAGCAGGTTCGCGAAGCCGTGCGGGAAGGGCGCTTCAATCTGTACCCGCTCAAGCATATCGATCAGGCCATTGAGCTGCTAACGGAGATGCAGGCAGGGCTGGCCGATGCTGACGGGGTGTACCCAGAGCACAGCTTTAACCGACGGGTGGCTGATCGACTGGCAGAATTTGCTCGCGTGCAGCAGAAAAAAGATCAAGCTCAGGGGAATACTAACGGCGACAAGGGCAACGACTGACACACCAATAGCGCCAATGCCGGCTGGTCGTTCAGGCAGTCCTGCACTGGCCGGCAGCGCTGCGCCCTGATCAAGGATTTTTCCTCTATAATCAGCGATTTAATTGACCCTCTCGGACGCGCACTATGATCCTCTCACCGCATCGTTTGTACTCCTTTCGCCGTTGCCCTTATGCGATGCGCGCTCGACTTGGGATTCTATTTGCCCAGCTGCAGGTCGAGCTGCGCGAGGTTGTGCTGAAAAATAAGCCGGAGCAGATGCTGGCGATCAGCCCTAAGGGCACTGTACCTGTGTTGCAGTTGGCGGCAGAGGGCCGCGCTCAGGGGCGGGTTATCGAGGAAAGCCGAGAGATTCTGCAATGGGCGCTTGAGCAAAATGATCCGCAGGGTTTGTTAAATACCGATTTAGCCCACGCCAATGCCTTGATCGAAGAGAACGATAATGAGTTTAAACACTGGCTCGATCGCTACAAATACGCCGATCGTTATCCCGAGTTCAGCCCGCTAGAGTACCGCCAGAAAGGCGAGGTGTTTTTGCAGCAGTTAGACAGTTTGCTGGCGCAACACCGCTATCTGCTGGGGGACAAGATCAGTATTGCTGATATTGGCATCCTGCCTTTTGTGCGGCAGTTTGCCCATGTTGATCAGGGCGTCTTCTACAGCTTGCCCTATCCGCATCTACAGCAGTGGCTCAGGGCTTGGCTGGAACACCCAGGGTTCAAACAGATCATGAGCACATACCCCGCGTGGCAGGAGGGTGATGAAAGAGTGGTGTTTCCACGGGGCAGCCAGTTAAACTTCTTAACTGAGTCGCGGGCTTTTCTTGGCGCGGATTCATTCAAACATTAAGCGAACGCCATTCTTGGAACATACTTATGCAAGTTGTCAATATTTACGCTGCGTTTGCGGCGCTCTTGGCCAAGATGTCGTCTACTGGACTCGATACTTCAAACAAGCTGGCGCCGCACTCAGCGCTCAGTTTCTTGGACTCAGTGCTGCGTGGCATTGGCCAGGTGATGCTGCAGAACAATAGCTATACGGGTTTGATTTTTCTTGTAGGTGTTTTTTACAGTTCAGTGGCTTCAGGTTTTGCTGTTCTGATTGGAACACTGGCGAGTACCGCGACAGGCATCCTGCTTGGAACAGATCGAGCCGATGTCAGGGCTGGATTATTCGGCTTCAACGGTGCGCTGGTGGCGATTGCATTAGTGTGTTTTCTTGAACCAAGCATTTTGGTATTTGGCTATGTTGTGCTTGCTGCAGCATGCACCACGGTCATGATGTCTGCGCTAATGACATTTCTCGATAAGTGGGGCATTCCTGCGCTGACGGCCCCCTTTGTTTTAACCACTGTATTGTTTGTCTTGGCCTGTGCACGTTTTGGCCGACTGCAATCCACAGGCATTCTGCCAACAGCGGGGCTGCCAAAAGCTGCAACGGTTGAGGGTATTGTTACTGCGACGACCCTCGGAGAAGGTTTGTTTAGCGGGATTGCGCAGGTGTTTTTTCAGGGCAGCGTCATAACCGGTATTATATTTGCCGTTGGCCTGCTTATCAGTTCGCGTGCAGTCTGTGGCGCAGCACTCTTGGGCTCACTTGTCGGGGCACTGGTTGCATGGGCGATGGGGGCTGCTGAACCCGCGATCAACTCTGGCGCTTTTGGTTTTAATTGTGTCCTTACGGCCATTGTATTTAGTCGCGGCTTCTTCGTAGTAAATACCGCTTCTATAACCTATGGACTGCTGGCTGTGGTTGTGACGGCTATTGTGTTTGCTGCGATGTCGGCTGCGCTGGAACCTTTAGGAATGCCCGCTCTGACATCTCCATTTGTACTTGTTGTGTGGCTGTTTTTACTGGCGAGTCCGCGCTTTTTACGTGTTCGTCTGGCGGCAGGGTGATGATAAGATTCTCAAGTACCGCTCCGGGCAAAACGGTTTTTACTGTAGGCGCTAAGGCGCACTCTTTAGTTATGTATTAGAACGATGAGATCGAAATGACCCCCGCAATCAATGTCGCTAAGAAAAACAAAGTTGCCCATAACATCCATACCTACTCGCACGATGAATCCAGTGAATCCTATGGGCTGGAAGCCGCCGAGAAAATGGGTGTGCCGGGGCAAAGGGTTTTTAAAACCTTGGTTGTGCTGCTCGACAATAAGGATTTAGCTGTTGGCGTTCTTCCGGTGTCATCGATGCTGAGTATGAAACTGATCGCAAAAGCTGCCGGCGCTAAGAAGGCTGTGATGGCAGATAAGTCTGATGTGGCGCGTTCGACAGGCTATGTGCTGGGCGGGGTCAGCCCACTGGGGCAAAAGAAGCGCCTTAAAACTGTGATTGATCGATCCGCCAAAAACTATCCCACCATCTATGTCAGTGCCGGGCGCAGAGGGCTAGAAATAGAGTTAAGTCCTGATGATTTAGCAAAACTCACCAGCGGCGTACTGGCTGAAATTTGTCAGTGAGCCGGCTTCGTATTGGATGCTCAGCGCAGATCAGCAGCTTTCCAGTCGAGCCTCGCCATTGATTTAAAACCATGTGCCGTAAGGCTCTGGCTGCAACTGTCTCCAAAGGCTATTCCTCTACCTTTA
Organism: Gammaproteobacteria bacterium DTU037; assembly: GCA_001513025.1. Taxonomy (GTDB): domain Bacteria; phylum Pseudomonadota; class Gammaproteobacteria; order Pseudomonadales; family Pseudomonadaceae; genus Denitrificimonas. Next base: position 199 of record LFRZ01000109.1, on the reverse strand, counting down.
AGAGGCTGTCGCGAAAGGGGTAATACTGTAAAATGGATCACATTTCCATCTGAGAGCTTACCGTGTCGACAGCATGCATGCCCCCGCCTGATGACAGGCAATTTGCGCTTTTTCAGGAATTGCCAGCCTCATCACCCCCGCCCCACCGAGTGACGACAACCTCATCAGGAAGACGCTTCAAGCAGGGGGACGCTAAGGC
>LFRZ01000101.1 GCA_001513025.1 Gammaproteobacteria bacterium DTU037 | reverse complement strand
ACATCGACTGGCAATGGCACGCTCACTTTAGCGGCAATCGCTTTAGCCGTATCGATCAAGTCGGCTTCGTAGAGTGATTTTCCTACTGGGAAACCGGCAGCCGCCAAGAAAGTATTGGCAATGCCGCCGCCGACAATCAGTTGATCGCACAGGTCAGCCAAGCTGGTCAGTACATCCAGTTTGGTTGACACTTTAGAGCCCGCGACAATCGCAGCCATGGGCTGAGCCGGTGCACCGAGCGCTTTACCCAGTGCGGCAAGCTCTGCAGATAACAACGGACCGGCACAGGCCACTTTGGCAAATTTCGCCACGCCGTGAGTTGATCCTTGTGCGCGGTGTGCGGTACCAAAGGCATCCATCACAAACACATCGCAGAGTGCGGCGTATTGCTGGGCTAAGGCATCGCTGTTTTTCTTTTCGCCGCTGTTAAAACGGACGTTTTCTAGCAGCACAATCTCGCCTGGCGCGACTTCAACACCATTGAGGTAGTCGCGCACTAAGGGCACGTCACGGCCTAAGGCTTTGCTCAAGTAAGCAGCCACCGGAGCAAGGCTGTTTTCTTCACTAAACTGGCCTTCATCAGGACGGCCAAGGTGTGAACAAATCATCACTGCCGCGCCTTTTTCCAAGGCTAAACGGATGGTGGGTAACGCCGCCACAATCCGTGCATCACTTTGCACAACACCGTCTTTTACTGGCACGTTCAGATCTTCACGAATCAATACGCGTTGGTTGGTAAGATCAAGGTCGGTCATATTTAACACTGTCATGAATTTCAGTCCTTTACTGAGCGGTTAGTAGTACAGGCAACGTTCAAATAATGTTCAGCCACATCCAGCATTCGGTTGGCAAAGCCCCATTCGTTGTCGAACCAAGCGACAATATTGAGCATGCGCGAGCCACTCATCTGCGTTTGGCTGGCATCAAAAATAGCCGAATGCGGATCGTGGTTAAAGTCACAGCTGGCGTGTGGTAATTCAGTGTAATCAAGCAAACCTTGCAGCGCACCTTGCGTCGCGGCCTGCTTAAACAGCTGGTTGATTTCTGCAAGCGTGGTGTCACGTTGAGTCTGCACAGTAATATCCAAGCACGAGACGTTTACTGTGGGTACGCGCATGGCTTTGGCTTGTATTTTACCGTTAAGTTCTGGCAACAATCGCTCGATACCGCGGGCTAAACCGGTAGAAACCGGCACCACCGACTGGAACGCTGAGCGTGTACGCCGCAGATCTTTATGATGATAGGCATCAATTACCGGCTGATCATTCATCGCGGAGTGAATGGTATTGATAAACGCATGCTCAATACCCACATTTTGCTCCAATAACTGCAACAAAGGCACGCCGCAATTGGTGGTGCACGAAGCATTCGAGACTATCCGCTCGCTGCCGTTTAGAGCCGTATGATTGACCCCATACACGATAGTGGCATCGACATCGGCGGCGCTATCCATCGGCTGCGAGAGCAAGATACGGGGTACGCCAGCATCAAGAAAACGCTGGGCATCGGCGCGCGTGGTGTATTGCCCTGAGCACTCCAGCAATAGATCAATATCCAATGCGGCCCAATCAATCTCTTCAGGCTCGCTGGCACAGAG
>LFRZ01000078.1 GCA_001513025.1 Gammaproteobacteria bacterium DTU037 | reverse complement strand
TATATTGGATATTATTTGCTGTGCAATGTAAGTGACGCTGATCGCAGCATCACTTTATCTTTACCCTACGATAACAAAATCAATCATTATCACGCTGGGCTCACGCTGCTGGTAAATCACCTTCACACGCTCACCGTAGCGCTGTTGCATCTGATTGATCAAGGGCAAGGGGTCGTGGTCGTTTACGAAACGCATCGCTTCACCGGGGTTCAGAGCATCTAACGCACCAAAAATTGCAGAATGACGAAAGCGGTGCGCAATCACACGCGCATCAAAGGGATAAGCGGTGTAACTGGATTTTGCAGCAGACGTGCTCATGTAAAATCCTCTAGAGGGTAAACCTTTAGGGATAATAAGCCGAATGTCTGCCGTATGCCTTGATTTGTATTAATTACAGGTCATCAGATACGGCTCTTGCGATCGGCTAGATGCGGCAACTCCGTTTGCACACCTTAGCTTGGAGTCGCTTATGGCATGTCAGTCTGCGCTCATATCCTTTATCAAGAAGGCTTCAAATTTCGCCGCAGGTAGCGGGCGGGAGAAGAGGTAGCCTTGACCGTAATCACAACCTAGGTCCAACAATAGACGGCTTTGCTCCTCGGTTTCGACTCCTTCAGCGATGACTTTGAGGCCGAGCTTGTGGGCCATAATGACAATGACTTCACATAACGCCAAATCATTCTGCTCAGTTTCGATATGCCGTATAAAAGACTGATCAATCTTGAGGTAGTCAATCGCGAATTTCCTAAGAGACGACAGGGCTGAGTAGCCTACACCAAAGTCATCAATCGCCACCTGAATCCCGGCATCGCGGAACTGGAGCAGCTTATCCTTCACATCATCGGTCAGATTGAGCAGTAGACCCTCGGTGATTTCGATGCTCAGGTGTTTTGCTTCTAATCCCAGAGTAGTGAGGTAATCCAGCCAGTCAGTAATGCTTAGGGCAAGACTCTGAAACTGCACGGGTGAGATATTAACCGATACCTGTAACTCGCTATGAAACAACTCACACCAGCGTTTGACCTTGGCGGCAGCCTCCCTAAATACCCAGTCGCCGATACCTACGATTAATCCGCTTTCCTCTGCCATGGGAATAAACTCAGCAGGGCTGATCATGCCGTGTTCTGGGTGATTCCAGCGGATCAGTGCCTCGGCTTTGACAATGCGTCCATTGCTTAAATCAATGATGGGCTGAAAATGCAGCTCAAACTCTCGTTTTTCAACCGCTGAGCGCATATCTTTTAACAGTTTTAGGCGATTACGCGCTTCATCATGCAGCGCTTGGGTGAAATAGCTCAGACGGTTGCGGCCTGCTGACTTAGATATATACATGGCCTGGTCGGCGTTGTTGATTAACTGATCAACCTCACAAGCGTCGTCTGGACAGAAAGTAATACCTATACTGGCGCCAATATAGATGGTTTCGCCATTGATGGGATAGGGTTCGGCCAGCGCGCTGATGATTTGCGCAGCCACTTTTTCAGCATCAATAGTGCAGGCCAGTTTGGGCAGCATAACAATAAATTCGTCACCGCCCATGCGTGCCAAACTATCGGTTTCTTGGATACAGCTATTGATGCGCTCGGCGGACTTGACTAGAAGTTGGTCACCTATAGGGTGGCCGTAGGTATCGTTGACCTCTTTAAATTTATCAAGATCAATAAAGAGCAGTGCCAGTAAGGAACCTTCATGTATCGATTTTAGAATTTCCTGGGCTAAGCGGTCCTGAAACATATAACGGTTGGGTAAATCGGTGAGAAAGTCGTAGTTTGTTTGACGCCAAATCAGATCGTCTGAGCGTACTTGGTTGGTGATGTCTGAACCCATGGACACATAGCGCTGGACGTTACCTTGCTCGTCTTGAATGGTATTAATGGTGAGCCATTCTGGGAAGATTTCACCGTCTTTACGACGATTCCAGACCTGGCCCTGCCAAAAACCTCTGTGAGTGATAGATTGCCACATGGCTTGAAAGAAATCGGCGTTGTGCCGGCCTGAGTGGAGCAGAGATGGGTTTTTGCCACGGATATCATCAAGGGTATAGCCGGTTATTTTGCTGAATGCGGGGTTGAGTGCAACGATGCAGTTATTGGCATCTGTGACCAGTACGGCCTCGGCACTGTTGCTGTAGATGGAGGCTGCAAGATGGAGTTCTTCTTCCGCGTGAACTCTTTCGATGGCGATACCAATCAGATTAGCTGCGTTTTCTATTAATTCGAGTTCGTGCTCGTCAGGTAAGCTTGGTGCCCTGCGGTAAATAGCAAAGGTGCCTAATATTCTATTTGATGTGGAGCGGATGGGCTCTGACCAACAGGCGCCAAGACCTGCGGCGGCGATGTCGTGGTACATTATCCAGTCGGGGTGAGAGGCGATATCTTCGGCAATAACTCGCATGCCTGAAAAGGCTGCAGTTCAGCAACAGCCAACCCCTGTGCCAATTTTGATGCCATTGATGGCGTTGTTAAAAGAGTCGGGAAGGCTGGGTGCTGCGCCATTCAGCAGGTGCTCTCCTTTATCGTCCATCAGCAGAATCGAACACATTGCGTCAGGGTGCATTGATTCAATCGATTGGATCACCTGTGCCATAATGTCTTGCAGAGAACCCCCTCGAGCTACTTTTTCTAAGGTGTTGCGGTGCATGTGCTCACGCCGTTCTGCCAGCTTACGCAGTGAAATATCTGCAATCAGTGCTACGGCATAGGCAAGGCTGCCATCGGTGTTTCGAACGGCGCGTACGGCTAAGTGAGCATCAATGATCTCACCGGACTTTTTGATAAAGCGCTTCTCTAGCATAAACTCGTCAATGCTGTCGTCGAGTAATTGCTTAAAGAGGGTATGGTTGGGCTCTATATCATCAGGGTGGGTCAACGCATCCCTGGTTGTGGTTACAAGCTCTTCAGCCGTGTAGCCGAGTATGTCGCACAGCGCCTGATTGACCTCAATCCAACTTTCATCAGGGCGGCTTGCGGCCATGCCAAACATTGAATGTTCGAAATAGGCGCGGAAATGTTGTTCATTGCTCCGCAGAGTCTCTAAGGCGTGATGACGTGCTTGTTCCCAGTCGAAGTTGTTCAGGGCAAAGGTGATGTTGCGGGATATAACCTCGAAAAGCCCGTAGCTTTCACTATCGAAAAAGTTCTCCGTCTCGTGATACACCGATAGTACGGCAAAAGGTTGTCCATTGCGTTGGATAGGGAAGGCGCCACTGCTCGCCCAATTTAAACCGCTGGCCGTTGTATGCTCGGCTTTTGTCAATGGACTGTTTGCCCAATCCGAGGTGAGCACAGGGTGATTGTTACGATATGCCGTCGCCGATGGCCCGCAGCCTGCGGCTGTGTCTTGCCGTGTTGAAATGTGAATATTTTGCAGGAAATCAGTATCGGTGGCAAAACTTTCTACTAGAATAATGCGTTCCGATTGCAGATCGGCAATCCCTATCCAAGCGAAGCTAACACCGCCGAATTCAACCGCCAGCTGACAGAAAAGAGGAAACAATTCGTCCTCGTTACTCATGTGAGTAATAGCCTGATTGATCTCGCTGCGCGCTCGGTATATTTGCGTAAGTCTGTGAATGTGCGGATGGCTTGATGCGCTCGGGGTCAGAGTTGATGTCTGCGGGTGTCTGCTTTTTCGATCGGCTTTGCTATCAGAGGATATCGACAAGGTGTTGCTCGCTGTGGAGAGGTTGATTCATAAGTCAGTGTCGGTTCTTTTCTCGTGAAGATCAAGCCGCTTGCGGGCCGAGCATGCCGCACTCTGGGTGACCCCTGCGGATCAGTACTGCTGCCTTGCATTGAGGTTCTCTGGCCAAATCTATGATCGACTTCACTCAGACAAAGTCATTATCCTCGCTCAATATTCCAGTACAGACTGACTGGATAATTCTTGCTCAAGATAGTCGATCAGCATGCGTACTTTGGGCAATAGGTGCCGATTGTGCGGATAAATCGCCCAAACCCCTTCGTCTGGTGTGCGGTGTTGTTCCAGTAGGGCGACCAGTTGCCCGTTGTGGATATGCGCCAACACATATTCCCCGGGTAGCTGCACAATGCCCAGCCCTTTTAACGCGGCATCCACTAAAGTGCGGCCGCTGTTACAGCGCAGATTGCCACTGATCTGAATATTGCGTGTTTTGCCTTTTTCCTGAAAACGCCAGTGATCCAGTGAGCCTTGTAAGCAATTATGTTGATTGAGGTCGGCTAACTGGCTAGGCTCGCCATGCTCTGCAAGGTAGGCTGGTGTGGCACACAGATAGAGCGTGCGCGAGGCGAGGCGTTTGGCCATCATGCTGGAGTCGTCCAGTTTGCCTTGGCGAATAGCGAGGTCATAGCCCTCCGCAATTAGATCCATTGTCTGGTTACTGAGCAGCATTTGAACATTGAGATCAGGGTAGCGGGTGATAAAGTTGTTAATCAGTGGCGCAATGATTACCTCACCATAGGTGACTGGTGCGGTGATCTTGAGTCTGCCGGTTGGTTTGTTTTGCAGATTGCTTATCGTATGTTCTGCATCATCTAAATCGTCGAGGAGTTGCCGGCAGCGTTGATAATAGATGGTACCGATTTCGGTTACTGAGACTTTACGTGTGGTGCGCTGTAGTAGTTTGGTGGCTAGGCGTGATTCCAGCGCATTGATTTGACGGCTGACATGGGCGGTTGAAACGCCTAGCTTTTTTGCGGCAAGAGTAAAGCTGTGCGTCTCGGCCACGCTCACAAACTCTGCGATACCTTCCCAGTTATACAGCATGCTCACTCCTAGTAAGTCTACTTAATCAATAGGGCCTAGGCCCTATTGGCAGACTCATAATACCGCAGGGTGTGTGCACTGTGTCTTTACTTGTTTTTCTGAGTGCAGTTTACAAGGGGGCTATTGTTGCTTGTCAGTAAAAGTAATTTGCAAAATAAGCTAATTATATTACTACAGCTAACAAGTATAATAACCTCATTGAGGCAAAAGGCATCGCATATCTGTCCGACAGAATGCTTCGCATTGCAGGCGATGCCTCGGTACGACTATCAGTTACTCTGAGGTCGTATGCACCTATCCAAAATTAGAGGAATAAACTGAATGACACAATCCATCAAATCCAAAGCTGCCGTCGCTTGGGGTCCAGGCCAGCCTCTGTCCATCGAAGAAATTGATGTGATGCCACCACAAAAAGGAGAGGTGCGGGTGCGCATCGTGGCCAGCGGCGTCTGCCATACCGATGCGTTTACCCTGTCCGGCGATGACCCCGAAGGTGTTTTTCCTTGCGTGTTAGGTCACGAGGGCGGCGGCATTGTTGAATCCATTGGTGAGGGCGTCACCAGCGTGCAAGTGGGTGATCATGTCATTCCCTTGTACACGCCAGAGTGTGGCGAATGTAAGTTCTGTAAATCAGGCAAGACCAACCTGTGCCAGAAGATTCGTGAAACTCAGGGGCAAGGCTTGATGCCAGATGGCACCACGCGTTTTCATAAAGACGGTCAGCCGATCTATCACTACATGGGCTGCTCTACCTTCTCTGAATATACTGTCTTGCCGGAAATTTCGCTGGCGAAGGTCAATCCCGAAGCGCCGCTGGAAGAAGTGTGCTTGCTCGGTTGTGGCGTGACCACTGGCATGGGCGCCGTGATGAATACGGCCAAAGTGGAAGAAGGCGCGACAGTGGCTATTTTTGGCCTTGGTGGTATTGGTCTGTCAGCAATTATCGGCGCAACAATGGCTAAAGCCAGCCGTATTATTGCCATTGATATCAATGAAAGTAAGTTCGACTTAGCACGCCAGTTGGGGGCGACGGACTGTATTAACCCGCAGAAATTTGATAAGCCGATTCAGGATGTGATCGTTGAATTAACCGATGGCGGTGTTGATTACTCATTTGAGTGTATTGGTAACGTGAATGTGATGCGCTCGGCGTTAGAGTGCTGCCATAAAGGCTGGGGCGAGTCAGTGATTATTGGTGTGGCCGGCGCAGGGCAGGAGATCAGCACGCGCCCATTCCAGCTGGTGACCGGTCGCGTATGGCGTGGCTCGGCGTTTGGTGGTGTTAAAGGCCGCTCTGAGCTGCCAGATTATGTTGAGCGTTATTTGCAAGGTGAGTTTAAGTTGGATCACTTTATTACTCACACCATGGGGCTGGAAAGCATCAATGAAGCCTTTGATTTAATGCATGAGGGTAAGAGTATCCGTACCGTCATCCATTTCGGCGACTAATGTTATTGCTGGCAAGCCCTGCTCTTTCATACGAGCAGAGCAGTGTGTTGTGTTTGGCGATGACAGAATAAGGGGGCGGTTTGTTCGGCCGACATCCTGTGAGCTGTGTCTAATTAATTTGGCAGTTGCTGGAGTGTCTACGCCGCCATCTTGCCCACAGGTTGTAGCTGAGCGTGCCCATGTGACGGAGCCCTGGCACGCTCAGCACGGCGACTGTTTTTTTCAATCCTGCTATGCGCCAATAGGCCAGAGTCGCGTGGAAACCGATCTGCATGGTTTGCCCATCAAAAAAATGAATACGTGTGAGTAAGTCTTCAAGGCTATAACCCTGCGGCGGCTTAAAGTCTTTAGCACTAATATCTATCAGCTTCACTTGAGGTGTTAAGCGAGGACGTAGATGCTCAATTTCTTTTCGGCAGAACCCGCATGAGGCATCGTAATAAAGTTGTGCGTGATAGGTGTGCAAGTCAAGCTCCGAATTGAATTTTTATATATGTATTGTAAAATGTTTGTATATGCCTTGTGTTGGTAAATAAGCTTATCTTGAGTGAAGCCGTGCTTGCCGGAGTATATTGCTCCAGCAAGCACGGTTTTGCTAAGAACGCGAAAAGCCTCGTACTTTTAGTGCGGAGGGTGTCAATCAGGCTGAATCGCATTGGGGGCTTCACCTGTCTGTGGTTCACTGCCGGCACTGCGCACTGCGCACTGGACACGGCTATAGCTCATCAGTCAATTACCGCGCAAAATCTGTAACGGGCTGCTTCGCAGCACTTGGCGGGTGCCGAGCATGCCAACGAGGGTAATCAGTAGCGCGCCAATAATGGGCAATACCACCAGCCAAGGGTGCGCCTGCCAGGCTAAGTTAAAGGCAAAACGATAGAGCATATAGCTACTGATTTCACAGCCGAGCCACGCCAGTAGGCCACTGCAAGCACCGATTAAAGCAAACTCATTACGCTGTGACTGCAGCAGCAGTGTGCGTGAAGCACCCAATGCACGTAGAAGTGCGCCTTGCTGTACACGCTCGGTCAGAGTGCTGTGTAAACCGGCCACCAGTACGGTAATACCGGCGGCGAGGACAAACAGCAGAATCAACTCTATGGCTAAGGTCACTTGCGCCAAAATACCGCGCAGTTGGCGTAGTACTGCATCCACTTGCAAAATACTCACGCTGGGAAACGTCTTGGCTAAATCAATGCGCTGTTGCTGAGCGTTGTCAGGCAGATAAAAACTGGTCATATATGTATGCGCGACCTTGCTCATCTGCTGAGGATTGAAAATCACAAAGAAATTAGGCTGCATGCTGTTCCAGTCGACCGTGCGCAAGCTGCTGATGCGTGCAGGGTAATCGGTGCCACCAATATAAAAGGTCAGTTGATCGCCAACACCCACCCCCAGCTCTTTGGCTAAATCACTTTCTAGCGACACCTGGTAGGGCGTATCCGCCGAGTTAAGCGTTTGCTTGCTCGGCCACCAGTGGCCTTTAATAATCTGGTTATCTTTGGGCAGTTGATCGGTCCACGTTAGATTCAGATCGCGCTGTAAGGTGCGCATGACGCGGGCTTTAGGCTCAATCAGGGTTGTTACAGTGTGTCCATTAATTTGGGTTAAACGTCCTAGGATAACTGGATAGAGCGGTGCTGCATTGCTGCTTATTTGATTCAGCTGGGCGCTAAAGGCAGGCTGTTGATCAGGCAGGATGTTAATCGCAAAGTGATTGGGCGCCTGCTCTGGCAGCTGTGCTTGCCAGTTATCGAGTAATTCACTGCGCAGTAAAACAATCAAGGCCATAGATAATAAAATCAAAGCAAAAGCCATCATCTGCCCGACGCTATTGAGTGGGTAGCGCAGTAAATGGCCGAGGCTTAAACGCCAGGCTAAGCTGCGCTTGGCCAGCCAGAAGCGTAAGCTTTTTAAGCCGAAAAATAATCCAGCACCCAGTACTGCAGCCGCACCCCCGCCGCCAATAAGTAACGCGCTGGTCAGGCGTATATCCACGTTTAATTGCCACATCAAGGCAGCTAGGGCGAATAAAACGCTGCCATACAACAGCCAAGTGGCTGGCGCGACGGGCAGTAGGTCACGACGTAATACGCGCAGTGGCGCAATCTGTCCTAGTGCGATCAGTGGCGGTAAAGCAAAGCCTGCCAGCATCACTGCACTGGTAGCAATTCCGGTGATAAAAGGTTTTAAGCTACCGGCGGGAATAGCTTCCGGCAGTAAGCCGGCAAGCAATTCAAATAGTGCAAACTGGGTCAACCAACCGATCAGAGTACCGATAAGGCTGGCCAGTAGTGCCAGTAGCAGCAGTTGCAGGCAAAACATCCATAGCGTATGTCGACGTGAGAGGCCAAAGCAGCGCAGTAAGGCGGCTTGATCGAAGCGCTGGCGAGCAAAGCGATTGGCAGACAGCGCCACGGCCACTGCGGCCAATAAAATAGCGGCTAAGCTGGCGAGGTTTAAGTAGCTGGCGGCACGCTCAAGGGCGCTACTGACTTGTTGGTTGCCATCGGCCACGCCTTCAACGCGCTGATGGGGTAACACGCTGTCCTCAAGTGCTATGCGCAGTGTTTCTATGGCTGATGCATCGCCGCTCCAGAGCTGGCGATAGCGTACGCGGCTGCCAGGTTGCAGCACGTTTGTGGCGGCAAGGTCGCTGAGGTGAATCATTGCCCGTGGCGTAAAGCTGAGTAAATTACCGGCACGGTCAGGCTCATAGGTTAGAATACGCGCCACCTTAAAGGCGGCTGAACCAATTTCAACGTTATCGCCCAGCGCTAAATCTAAACTGATCAGCAGTTCAGCATCCAGCCAAACCTCGCCAGGTTGCGGGCGTCCACCGCTGAGTTCGGCAGCGAGCGGCTGTTGGCGACTACGCAGCGTGCCGCGCAAAGGGTAATTATCATCGACAGCTTTGACACTGGCCAGCTGTAAACTTGTATCTGTGGCCAGCATACTGGCAAATTGTAGGGTGTGTGCGCTCTGTAATGCAGCTGTATCGACCTTGGCCAATTGATCTGGATGCACCGGCTCGCTGCTGGATAAAACCAAATCAGCAGCAAGAAATTCTCCTGCGCTGAGTTGCATTGCGCCTTGTAAGCGCTCGGCAAAATGACCGATGGTACTGCTGCTGGCTACGGCGATGACTAAAGCAAAAAATAAAATACGCAGCTCTGAGCTACGGCGCTCGCGCAGCAGTTGTTTAGCCGCGAGTTTAAATAAACCGAAGAATGTCAGTTGCATGATTGATCCACCTGACAGCCCGCTTCTAAGCGTAAATGCTGCTGACAGCGTGCAGCGAGCTTTTCATCGTGAGTGACCAAAACCAGTGTGGTGCCGAGCTCTTTATTCATTTCAAACAATAAATCACTGATCTGTTCGCCGGTTTGGCTGTCGAGATTCCCCGTGGGCTCATCGGCAAAGAGCACATCCGGCTCAGTAGCAAAGGCACGGGCTAAAGCCACACGTTGCTGTTCACCGCCAGAGAGCAGATTCACCGGATGCTGTAAGCGCTTTTCTAAACCGACACGGATTAACAGTTCGCGGGCGCGTTGCTGAGGATGGGTATGCCCCGCCAATTCCAAGGGCAACATCACGTTTTCTAAGGTATTTAAGCTGTCCAATAATAAGAACGCTTGGAAGACAAAGCCCACATGCGCGGCCCGTAGCGCTGCGCGTTGATCTTCATTGAGTTGAGTTAACTGATGACCTGCCAGCAACACTTCACCACTGCTGGGTAGGTCAAGGCCGGCTAATAGACCTAAGAGAGTTGATTTACCTGATCCAGAACGCCCTATAATGGCCAGCGAGTCTCCTTGATGAAGCGTAAATGAAACATTATCAAGAATAGTCAGCTGGCCTTCTGCTGAAGGAACCTTTTTGCTAAGGTGCTGGGCGCTAAGAATACTGTTAGTCATGGGGGTTCCAATGCGTCAATGGATAGCAACGATATGCCTGCTGGTGCTGTGCTCTGTAGCCCATGCACAAGCCGCAACTGTCTTGGTGGTGGGAGATAGTATCAGTGCAGCCTATGGACTGGAAACTCAGCGCGGCTGGGTGGCTTTGCTGCAAGAACGTTTACAAGAGCACAATGCAGATTTTAATGTAGTGAATAGCTCAATCAGCGGTGATACTAGTGCTGCTGGTTTGGCGCGTTTTCCCGATTTACTGACGCAACATCAGCCTGATTATGTGGTGATTGAATTGGGCGGAAATGATGGTTTGCGCGGGTTGTCGCTGACTCATCTGGCCATGAATCTGACCACTATGGTACAGCGGGCTAAGCAACACAATGCTGCCGTATTGCTATTGGGTATGCGCTTACCGAGCAATTACGGCGCACGTTATACTGAAGCGTTTTATAATGTGTATCAACAGATTGCTGAGCAAGAAAAGGTAGCGTTGGTTGATTTCTTTTTAGACGGCGTGGGTGCGGTGGACGGCATGATGCAAGCCGATGGCGTGCATCCAACAGAAATGGCGCAGCCGTTGTTGTTAGAAAATGCTTGGCAAGGTTTAGCGCCGGTGCTGGGCTTAAAGAGTCAACTCAAGCAGGCGCGCTAGAACAATTCTTTGCAAGTACTGTTACAAATGCTTATTTTGGGCTAATGTAGCGCCCGATTTCAGGGGCTCGACATGGCACGCTTGGTGTGGTCTTTACATGCTTATCAGATTATTTTGCCGGATGAGCAAATGGATCTGTTCGCCTGTCAAAAAGAACGTGTGCATGCGGTCAGTCGCCAGTTGGAACTCGGCAGTCAGGCTGACCGCACCTTATGTGGCAGTCTGTTACCTGCACAGCCGCACTGGCAGGCGCTGGAGCGACAACAGTTACGTACTGCGCATTTTTGTCCGCAGTGCCGTGATGTTATCCAGGCGCAACGCAAGCAGGCTAAGCCAGGCTGGCAAACAGCATAAAAGTCTGTGTGCATAGGGTATAAAACCCGTACTATGCAGCAGCGTATTTCAACTTTTCCAGTAGGGTCACTTTGATGTTGTTAAACATGCTCAGGCTTAAGTCGTTGCGTTTATGCGGGCTATCAATGCTGTGTGTTGCGCCTTTTGCATCGGCTTTAGAGTTGCCGTTGCCGCCGCCTGGTGAGGATGTCGTTGGCGAGGTTCAGGTGATTCAAGCGCGCTATGAAGATACCTTTGCTGATCTGGGTAAAACCCATGATTTAGGCTATCTGGAAATGGTTGCGGCTAATCCTAGTGTAGATGCGTGGTTACCGGGTGAAGGAACCGAGATTGTTTTGCCAACACGCTATATTTTGCCGCCAGGCCCGCGTGAAGGAGTGGTGATTAACTTGGCTGAATACCGCCTTTATTATTACCCGAAAGATAAGCCGGTGGTCTACACCTATCCGCTAGGTATTGGTCGTGAAGGTTGGGATTCGCCCATCAGTAATACCTCTATTACCGTTAAAACACCCAATCCTGGATGGACGCCACCGCAGTCGATCTTGCGTGAGCATGCTGAAGCAGGCGATCCATTGGCAGCCTATGTGCCGCCAGGGCCAGATAACCCCTTAGGTCCTTACAAACTGACCTTGGGTTTGCCGGGTTACTTGATTCATGGTTCAAATAAAAAGTTCGGTATTGGTATGCGTGTCAGCCATGGTTGCTTTCGTATGCTTAATCATAACGTCTTAGAGTTGGCCAGTTTAGTGCCGGTGGGCGAGAAAGTGCGTATTATCAATGAACCTTATAAGTTCGGTATCGCACAAGGGAAGCTGTATTTAGAAGCGCATACACCACTCAGTGATGACGGAGACGTCTCAGTGGTGGATAAGCATGCCGCAGTGGTTAATGTGTTGCTTAAGCGTGACGATATTCAAGGCACTCATCTATTAGATTGGCAGCGTGTGCGTGATGTCGTTGCTGCAGAGTTGGGCATGCCGGCGGCGATTGCTGAGCAGATTGAGGCCGCTAAAAACGCAGGTCTAGCGACACAGTAAAGTGCCAATTGACGAACAATGGGTTAAAGCGTTTGACAAAACATAATTTGTCCGTAGAATACGCGACCATTGTAGGCACATAGCTCAGTTGGTTAGAGCACCACCTTGACATGGTGGGGGTCGTTGGTTCGAATCCAATTGTGCCTACCAAATAATTCAAAAGGTCGCCTTGTGCGGCCTTTTGTGTTTTTACTGCAGTTGTAATGTATATGACTGCATCTTTTCCAGTGAATCCGATTTGTGTGAGGTGGGTAAAACCTTCTGCCGTAGTAGGGCAGGTGAACCTCGAAACGAATCGCTCTTACTGGCTCATCCCACCCATGTGATCTTTTGTAGGGGTCACCACTAGGCAGAGGAGGCGCCATGCCCGTAATTACTCTCCCCGACGGCAGTCAACGTACATTTGAACAACCTGTTTCTATTCTTGAAGTCGCACAATCGATCGGTGCAGGCTTAGCTAAAGCTACGGTTGCTGGTCGAGTGAATGGCCGTTTAATGGATGCAACAGACTTAATCAGCGATGATGCGACGTTGTCGATCATTACCCCCAAAGACCCCGAAGGCGTTGAGATTATCCGCCACTCGTGTGCGCATTTGGTGGGGCACGCGGTTAAGCAGTTGTTCCCTGAAGCAAAAATGGTCATAGGTCCGGTGATTGATGAAGGCTTTTATTACGATATCGCGATTGCCCGCCCTTTTACCCCGGATGATATGCAGGCGATTGAAAAGCGCATGAATGAGCTGATCAATCAAGATTATGATGTCATTAAAAAGCTGACACCCCGTGCTGAAGTGATCGATATTTTCACTCAGCGTGGTGAGGATTATAAATTACGTCTGATTGAAGATATGCCCGAAGAGACAGAAATGGGCTTATATTTTCACCAAGAATATGTGGATATGTGCCGTGGGCCGCACGTGCCTAATACGCGTTTCTTAAAATCATTTAAATTGACCCGTTTCTCGGGTGCATACTGGCGTGGCGACTCTAAAAATGAGCAGTTACAGCGTATTTATGGCACTGCATGGGCCGATAAAAAGCAACTGAGTGCCTATGTTAAGCGTATTGAAGAAGCAGAAAAGCGTGATCACCGTAAACTCGGTAAGCGTTTAGACTTATTCCATATGCAAGAAGAAGCGCCAGGTATGGTGTTTTGGCATCCTCAGGGTTGGACGCTGTATCAAGTGCTTGAGCAATATATGCGTAAAGTACAGCGTGAAAACGGTTATTTAGAGATTAAAACGCCGCAAGTGGTTGACCGTGTGCTTTGGGAGAAATCCGGACATTGGGCCAACTACGCCGACAATATGTTTGTCACTGAGTCTGAGTCGCGTGATTATGCGATTAAGCCGATGAACTGCCCTTGTCACGTGCAAGTGTATAATCAAGGCTTAAAAAGCTACCGTGAACTGCCTTTGCGTCTGGCAGAATTTGGTGCCTGTCATCGTAATGAACCATCGGGTGCATTGCATGGTATAATGCGTGTGCGCGGTTTCACTCAAGATGATGCGCATATTTTTTGTACTGAAGATCAGATGCAAGCAGAATCGGCCGACTTTATTCGCTTAACACAAAAAGTGTATGCAGATTTTGGTTTTGATGAGATTGAGTTAAAGTTGTCGACTCGTCCTGAACAGCGTGTAGGTTCAGATGATCAGTGGGAT
Source organism: Gammaproteobacteria bacterium DTU037 (assembly GCA_001513025.1). GTDB lineage: Bacteria > Pseudomonadota > Gammaproteobacteria > Pseudomonadales > Pseudomonadaceae > Denitrificimonas. The sequence continues at coordinate 29,835 of LFRZ01000078.1, read as the reverse complement.
CGTGCAGAAAAAGCCTTGGCTGATGCGCTTGATTCTGCGGGTTTAAAATATGAGTTGCAGCCTGGCGAAGGTGCTTTTTATGGCCCGAAAATTGAATTTTCTTTACGCGATTGTTTAGGGCGAGTGTGGCAGTGTGGTACTTTGCAACTCGATTTTAACTTGCCGGTTCGTCTGGACGCTGAATACGTAACTGAAGATAACGGTCGTAAACATCCAGTGATGTTACACCGCGCTATTTTGGGATCATTTGAGCGTTTTATTGGTATTTTGATTGAGCATTACGAAGGTGCATTTCCAGCATGGTTAGCACCAACGCAAGCGACAGTAATGAATATCAGTGAGAAACAAGGTGATTTTGCCAAGAAAGTTGAAAAAAACTTGTTAGAAAGTGGATTTAGAGTCACCAGTGACTTGAGAAATGAGAAGATCGGCTTTAAAATCCGTGAGCATACTTTGCTCAAGGTTCCTTATTTGCTAGTCATTGGTGATAGGGAAGTTGAGACGCAAACCATTGCAGTGCGAACTCGTGGCGGTGAAGACCTCGGCAGTATGTCGGTCGACCAGTTCAGTGAGTTATTAAATACTGCGATTTCCCGGCGTGGTCGCCAAGATTTGGAGTGATAATTATCAAGCGAGATATGAGACAAGACAGACGAGCTGCCCCTAAGGCACCCATTAATGAGAATATCACAGCCCGCGAAGTGCGCCTGATTGGTGCAGAAGGTGAGCAGGTCGGGATCGTCTCGATTGATGAAGCACTGGCCGCCGCTGATGAAGCGAAGCTGGATCTGGTTGAAATTTCTGCGGATGCATTGCCGCCTGTATGTCGCATTATGGACTACGGCAAGCACGTGTTTGAGAAAAAGAAACAAGTTGCTGCTGCACGCAAAAACCAGAAACAAGTGCAAATTAAAGAAATCAAGTTTCGACCAGGGACGGAAGACGGGGATTATCAGGTAAAACTACGCAACCTGATACGTTTCCTAGAAGATGGGGATAAAGCCAAGGTTTCGTTACGATTCCGTGGCCGAGAGATGGCCCACCAGGAGCTGGGAATGGAGTTGTTGAAGCGGGTTGAAGCTGACCTTGCAGAATACGGCACCGTTGAACAGCATCCTAAGATGGAAGGACGCCAACTGATAATGGTCCTCGCCCCCAAAAAGAAAAAATAACCCCCTAGGGCACAGGCAGGCCTTAAGGTTATAGCGTATCAATCTGAATGCGGAGTATTCAACATGCCAAAGATGAAAACGAAAAGTGGCGCTAAAAAGCGCTTTAAAGCGACAGCGAACGGTTTTAAACATAAGCACGCTTTCAAGAGTCACATCTTGACCAAAATGACAACTAAGCGTAAGCGCCAACTGCGTGGGACATCTATGATGCACCCAAGCGATGTTGCCCGCGTTGAACGCATGTTGCGTGTTCGTTAATTTAGGTCTGGATAAATAAAGGTAATAGTTTATGGCTCGTGTAAAACGTGGTGTTGTAGCCCGTAGTCGTCACAAAAAAATCTTGAAACTTGCTAAAGGTTACTACGGCGCACGCTCACGCGTATTCCGTGTTGCTAAGCAAGCGGTTATTAAGGCTGGTCAGTACGCGTACCGTGACCGTCGTCAGCGTAAACGTCAATTCCGCGCTTTGTGGATTGCACGTATCAATGCTGGTGCTCGTGTTAATGGTTTGTCTTACAGCCGTTTCATTGCTGGCTTGAAAAAAGCTTCAATCGAAATCGACCGTAAAGTACTGGCTGACTTAGCAGTAAACGAAAAAGCGGCATTTGCTGCAATTGTTGAAAAAGCTAAGTCCACTTTGGCCTAAGTTTTAAAACATTGTGACATGCGTTTTGATAAGGGAAGGGCTTCGGCTCTTCCCTTATTTCGTATAGCAACCTTATTTTTAAAAGTCATAGTAAGAGCACCTTGCAAAGCACGTGCGCTGTGTTTCGCAAGGTCCTCTGGAGTAATGTATGGAAAATCTTGATGCGCTGGTGGCACAGGCTCTAGCCGCTGTTGCACACAGCGAAGATTCGCAAGCCTTAGAGCAGTTACGGGTTCACTATCTTGGTAAAAAAGGTGAGCTGACTCAATTAATGAAGCAGTTGGGTAAATTGTCTGCTGAAGAGCGCCCGCAAGCCGGAGCGTTAATCAACGCCGCTAAAGAGCAGGTGCAGGATGTGCTCAATGCGCGTAAGCAACATCTTGATAGTGCTGCCTTAGAAAGCAAACTCGCTGCTGAGACCATTGATGTCACCTTGTCTGGACGTGGTCAGCAAAGCGGCGGTTTGCATCCGGTGACACGCACTCTGGAGCGCATCGAGCAATTCTTTAGCAGAATCGGCTACGGCATTGCAGAAGGTCCAGAAGTTGAAGATGATTATCACAACTTTGAAGCTCTGAATATTCCAGGGCATCACCCAGCGCGCGCCATGCACGATACCTTCTACTTCAACGCCAATATGTTGCTGCGCACCCATACCTCGCCGGTACAAGTGCGCACCATGGAAGCGCAGCGCCCGCCGATTCGTATTATTTGCCCCGGTCGCGTGTATCGCTGTGATTCAGATATCACCCACTCGCCGATGTTCCACCAAGTGGAAGGCTTGCTGATTGATCAAGACATCAGTTTTGCTGATTTAAAAGGCACCATTGAAGAGTTCTTACGGGTGTTCTTTGAGAAAGATTTGGGCGTGCGTTTCCGTCCATCGTTCTTCCCCTTTACTGAGCCGTCCGCTGAAGTCGATATGCAGTGCGTGATGTGCAATGGTCAAGGTTGCCGTGTGTGCAAACAAACCGGTTGGTTGGAAATCATGGGGTGCGGCATGGTGCACCCCAATGTACTGCGCATGTCAGGTATTGATCCAGAAGAATTTCAAGGCTTTGCCTTTGGTATGGGCGTTGAGCGCTTAGCTATGCTGCGTTATGGCGTGAATGATTTGCGTCTGTTCTTCGATAACGACCTACGTTTTTTATCTCAGTTTCGCTAGGTCGATACCCTTTAGAGTTTAGGAGAGCAGCATGAATTTCAGTGAACAATGGTTACGCAGTTTAGTTGATCCACAAGTATCTCGTGATGAGCTGGTGGCGCGTTTATCCATGGCCGGTCTAGAAGTGGATGCGGTGACCCCAGTGGCTGGCGAGTTTAGCGGTGTGGTAGTGGGTGAAGTACTGAGTACTGAGCAGCATCCAGATGCCGATAAATTACGCGTGTGTCAGGTGTCTGATGGTGAACAAACAGTACAAATCGTCTGCGGTGCGCCCAATGTGCGTGCCGGTTTAAAAATCCCTTTTGCGCGTATTGGCGCAGTATTACCGGGCGATTTTAAAATCAAAAAAGCCAAACTGCGCGGCGTTGAGTCGTTTGGCATGCTTTGTTCGGCCAGTGAATTGCAAATCAGTGACGAGAATGATGGCTTATTAGAGCTGCCTGCTGATGCGCTGGTCGGCCAGTGCATTCGTGACAGTTTAAATCTTAACGATGTTTGCATCGAAGTGGACCTGACTCCGAACCGTGGAGATTGCTTATCCCTACAAGGTTTAGCTCGCGAAGTCGGTGCCTTATATAATGTGCCAGTGCAGTTACCGGTGATTACGCCCGTTGCCGCCAGCCATGACGAAACCCTTAGCATTGAGTTGGCTGCAGCTCAAGCCTGTCCGCGTTATGCCGGTCGGGTGATTAAAGGTGTTGATTTAAGCCAGGCCACACCCGAGTGGATGGTACAACGTCTAGAACGCAGTGATATTCGCAGCATTGACCCCGTGGTTGATGTGACTAACTATGTGATGATCGAGTTAGGTCAACCGCTGCATGCCTTTGATTTGGCCCAGATCAAAGGTGGCATTTGCGTGCGCATGGCGCAGGACAATGAAAAAATTACTGTGCTCGATGGCCAAGAAATCACCTTAAAAGCCAATACGTTAGTGATTGCTGATCAGCACCGCGCTTTAGCCATTGCCGGTGTGATGGGCGGTGCAGACAGCGGCGTTACGCTGGGTAAAACTACAGATATTTTCCTTGAAAGTGCGTTTTTTGAGCCGATCGCCATTGCTGGTAAAGCCCGCTCTTATGGCTTGCATACCGATGCCTCGCACCGCTTTGAGCGTGGCGTGGATTGGCAGTTGCCCGCGCACGCCATTGAGCGTGCCACTGAATTGCTACTCAGCATCGTTGGCGGCAGTGCAGGTCCTGTGCTTGTGACTGAAGATGCAGGGCATTTACCTAAGCTGGCCACTATTACGTTGCGTGCTGAGCGCGTCAAGCAGATGTTTGGTCTGGATTTAAGCCATGAGCAGATTGAGTCACTTTTGATGCCGCTGGGCTTAAGCATGACGGTGCAAGAGGCAGGTGTTTGGAGCGTTGAAGTGCCTAGTCATCGCTTTGATATCACTATTGAAGTGGATCTGTTAGAAGAGATTGGCCGTTTATATGGCTATGATCAGCTGCCTGTCCGTTACCCCGCTGCACGTTTAGCGCCGCAAGCACAGTCTGAAGCGCAAGCGCAGTTGCCAGTATTACGCCGCTTGTTAGTTGCACGCGGTTATCAAGAAGCCATTACTTATAGCTTTATTGAACCTGAGGTATTTACCGCGTTTCACCCTGAGCTTAAGCCATTAACTTTGGCTAATCCGATTTCAGCTGAGCTGTCAGTGATGCGCGCTTCACTGTTACCGGGTCTATTAAAAGCCCTGCAACATAACCTGAACCGTCAGCAAGACCGTGTGCGTTTATTTGAAAGTGGCCTAAGGTTTGTTGGGCAACTGGACGACTTAAAGCAAGAGCGCATGCTCGCCGGTGTGATCACCGGTGCGCGTTTGCCTGAGTTGTGGACGCACGGTAAAGAGACGGTTGATTTTTATGATATCAAAGCGGATGTTGAAGCCTTGCTCGGTGCCGCTGGTGATCGCGACGGCTTCACCTTTGTCCCTTGCCAGCAGCATGCTTTCCATCCGGGCCAATGTGCACGTATTGAGCACAATGGTCAGGCGGTCGGTTTTGTCGGCACCTTGCATCCGCAGTTGGCCATTGAGTTGGATATTGATCAGCAAGTGCTGATGTTTGAAGTGCAATTGGATGCCATTAGCACAGGGCGTTTGCCAACCTTTACTGAATTGTCACGTTTCCCTGAAGTGCGTCGCGATTTAGCCTTAGTGGTGAATGCGGATATACCTGCACAGGAGTTAATGGACGCGATGCGCAGTGCTGCCGGCGAATGGCTGACCCAGATTCGCTTGTTTGATGTGTATCAGGGCAAAGGCGTGGAAGATGGTTGCAAAAGTTTAGCGGTTGGCTTGACCTGGCAGCATCCTTCACGCACTCTTACTGATGAAGAGGTCAGCGCGGCAACACAAGCGATCTTGGCCTTATTGTCTGATAAGTTTGCGGCAATTTTGAGGAAGTGAGTGTATGGGGGCTTTAACCAAAGCAGAGATGGCCGAGCATCTATTTATGGAAATCGGCCTGAATAAGCGCGAAGCCAAAGAATTGGTGGATACCTTCTTTGAAGAAATTCGTTTAGCCCTCGAACACAACGAACCGGTCAAGCTGTCGGGTTTCGGTAACTTTGAGTTGCGCGAAAAAAGTCAGCGACCGGGGCGTAATCCTAAAACCGGTGAAGAAGTTGCTATCAGTGCACGCCGTGTGGTGACCTTCCGTCCGGGGCAAAAGCTGCGTGATCGAGTCGAAGCTTATGTTGGAACCTAGCCATAACCATGAATTACCGGCCATTCCTAATAAACGTTATTTTACGATTGGCGAAGCCAGTGAGCTCTGTGGGGTAAAACCGCATGTGCTGCGTTATTGGGAGCAAGAGTTCGGACAGCTGGCGGATATTAAACGCCGTGGTAATCGACGCTATTACCAGCGGCATGATTTGTTAATAATTCGTCAGATCCGTGCTCTGCTGCATGATCAGGGCTTTACCATTGGCGGCGCTCGCTTGCGCCTGTCGAGCAATGGCGCACGTGATGAAAGCAGCCAAGCTAAATTGGTCATTCGCCAGATGGTGGCCGAGCTGGACGCAGTACTGGTCTTATTGCGCAGCTAAATACGGCTTAAGCTCTGCTTATCTGCCGCACAACGTTTATGCTGGATTGATACTGAACAGTTGCAGCGGTCTGTGGCGGCTAAAAGTAAGTGACTGTTTTCGCGAATTGCGTCATTTTAGAATATATCTTTGTTTGGTGCATTTATTATGAATAAGGTCATAATAGAGTCCTTATTTTTGACCGGATAGTTCTAGCATGCAGAAAGAGTCCCGTAAGGTGCGTGAATTTCGCCGTCGTGAACAAGAAATTCTTGATGTCTCACTGAAATTGTTTCTTGAACAGGGTGAAGATTCAGTCACTGTTGAGATGATTGCTGATGCGGTGGGCATTGGTAAAGGTACCATCTATAAACACTTTAAATCTAAAGCAGAAATTTACTTACGCTTAATGCTCAATTATGAGCGTGAGCTCAATGAGCTGTTTCAGTCGGACAGTGTGTCCAGCGATAAAGAAGCCTTGTCGCGTGCTTATTTTTCCTTTCGTATGCGTGATCCACAGCGTTACCGCTTATTTGATCGCCTTGAAGAAAAGGTGCTTAAAGGTCACCAAGTGCCGGAAATGGTGGAGCAGTTGCATACCATCCGCGCCTCCAACTTTGAGCGCTTAACCCGCTTGATTGAAGGTCGTATTGATGAAGGGAAGCTGGAAGATGTGCCGCCATATTTTCATTATTGCGCCGCTTGGGCCTTGGTCCATGGCGCCGTTGCTTTATACCACTCGCCATTCTGGAGTAATGTCTTAGAAGATCAGGAAGGCTTTTTTCAGTTTCTAATGGATATCGGTGTGCGCATGGGTAACAAACGCGTTAAGCGTGAGGATGCCACTCCAGATGTTATTGATCAGCTGGTATAGGGGGGTTAAGGTATGACACAGCGCTTTCCCATTGACTATATTGAGCCAGTTTTTCGCCCGCCCAGTGAGGCACAGTCACTGATTCTGCCGGTGACCAATGGTTGCTCGTGGAATAAATGCACTTTTTGCGAGATGTACACTGCGCCACAGAAAAAGTTTTCCGTGCGTGATGAGTCGCAAGTGTTGGCAGAGATTCAGCGTGTATCTGAGCAGATGATTGTGCAACGGGTATTCCTTGCCGATGGTGATGCACTGGCATTATCAACTAGGCGCCTACTGACTATTTTACAGGCCATTCAACAGCATTTGCCCACAGTACGTCGCGTCACCAGTTACTGCTTGCCGAGTAATCTTAAAAATAAATCCGTCAGTGAGTTACGCGAACTGGCAGATGCCGGCTTGAAAATGGTGTATGTCGGTGCTGAGTCTGGCGATGATGAGGTGTTGCACAAGGTCAATAAGGGCGAAACTTATGCTTCGAGCTTAAGCGCTTTAACCAAGCTGGGCGAGGCGGGGATTAAGCGCTCAGTGATGATTCTTAATGGCTTGGGTGGACGCAGCCTAAGCGCGCAGCATGCCGATCAGTCCGCCGCCTTGATGAATGAGACACAGCCTGAGTTTCTTTCCACTTTGGTGGTGAGCTTTCCGCTGGGTGATGCGCGCTTTAAACAGCGTTTTGCCGAGTATGAGCCATTAGATCAGCAAGGTTTGTTTATTGAGTTGCAGCGTTTAATTGCTCAGCTTGAATTAAATAAGACGGTATTTCGCAGTGACCATGCCTCGAATTATCTGCCACTGAAAGGCACCTTAGGCGCTGATAAACAGGATTTTCTTACACAGTTACAGCAAGCCATTGAGCATCCGGCTACAATGGCATTGCGTCAGGAGTGGCAGCGCGGCCTCTAAACTGTGTTTGATCTGGGCCATTATACTGACCTGCTGCGGGTTGTTTACTGGCTGCGCACATCATCGATTAAATCTTTAGATAAGGCCGATATTATGCAAAGTCTTGAACAGCAGGACGTACTGCAGCGCTTAGCTGAGAGCGCTGCGCGACTCTCTTATAATGCCCACTGGCAGCCCACCCAATGCGGTGATAGCCAGATGCGTATTGCACGTGATGGGCGCTGGTATCATCAAGGTGGCGAAATTAGGCGAGCGGCCCTAGTTCAGCTTTTTTCGCGCTTATTACGCCGTGAAGGTGAGCAGTATTTTTTGGTGACGCCGGTTGAAAAACTCAGTATTGCCGTTGACGATGCGCCCTTTGTCTCAATTGATGTTGCTGTGCAAGGCGAGGGCAGGCAGCAGCAGGTGTATGTCACCACCAATCTGCAAGATACCGTCTTAGTCTGCGCGCAGCATCCTTTATGGGTTGAGCTTGATCCGCTGACGCAAGAGCCATCGCCCTATGTCTCGATTGGTGACAACCTTGCGGTGCTGCTGCAACGCAGTGATTTCTATCAGTTGGTTAACTGCGCTGAAGAGGCGGTCGTCGATGGCCAGCGCGCGCTGGGCGTGTGGAGTCAAGGCGAGTTTTATTCTTTGGGCGCGCTGTAGGCTGACAGTGGCGGCGGGTTGGCTTGTAAAGTCAACGCTAAGCCCCCATGTTCATACATTAAATCTAAATACTTGTGTGCAATTATTATGACTTTGGCGTTATCTATTAAGCAGTTAAGAAAAAGCTATGCCAATGGCTTTGAGGCCCTTAAAGGGGTTGATTTAGAGGTGGCAGAAGGTGATTTTTTTGCCCTGTTAGGACCTAACGGCGCAGGTAAATCAACCACCATTGGCATCCTTGCAACCTTGGTCACTAAAACCAGCGGCAGTGTGCAGGTGTTTGGTCATGATTTAGATGCTGACCCGTTGGGCTTAAAGCGCTGTATTGGTTTAGTCCCGCAAGAGTTTAACTTTAACCAATTTGAAACTGCGCACAATATCTTAACCACGCAGGCGGGTTATTACGGGATTAAGCTCAAAGATGCGCGAGTTCGTGCTGAAGAGCTGCTAAAGCAGTTGGGGTTGTGGGAAAAACGCAATTCGGCCTCGCGAATGTTATCTGGCGGAATGAAGCGTCGCTTGATGATTGCCCGCGCCTTAATGCACCGGCCGCGTTTATTAATTCTCGATGAGCCAACCGCTGGTGTGGATATTGAACTACGCCGCTCGATGTGGGAGTACCTCACTGAGTTGAACAAGCAGGGCACAACCATCATTCTTACCACACACTATTTGGAAGAAGCAGAGCAGTTGTGCCGTAATATTGCCATTATTGACCATGGCACCATTGTCGAAAATACCAGCATGCGTGCTTTACTGGGTCAGCTCTCCAAAGAAACTTTTTTGCTCGATTTAAAAGAGACGCAAGCGCAGCTGCCGCAGCTTGATGGTTATCCGGCACAGTTGCTGGACGAGTGCACTCTGCAGGTGCAGGTCGAGAAGCATCGAGGTTTGACTGATTTATTTACTCAGCTGTCAGCACAAGGTGTTGAGGTGCTGAGTTTGCGTAATAAAAGTAACCGACTCGAGGAGCTGTTTGTGTCATTGGTAGAGAAAAATTTACAAGGTGACCACGCATGAATGCAGAGTTAAAGTCTAATTGGGTTGCTTTGCAAACCATTGTTTACCGTGAAGCGCGACGCTTTTTACGCATCTGGCCGCAAACCTTATTGCCTCCAGCGATTACTATGGTCTTGTACTTTGTGATCTTTGGTAATTTGATCGGTAGTCAAATTGGCGATATGCATGGCTTTACCTATATGCAGTACATAGTGCCGGGCTTAATTATGATGTCGGTGATTACCAACTCATACAGTAACGTGGTCTCGAGTTTTTTTAGTGCTAAGTTTCAGCATTCGATTGAAGAACTAATGGTCTCGCCGATTTCACCGCACACCATTTTGATTGGTTTTGTGATGGGTGGCATTTTGCGTGGCCTTGGTGTTGCAGTGATAGTGTCTATTTTGTCACTGTTTTTTACCGATCTGCAGATTCACAATTTAGCCATTACGATTGTGGTGATTGTTTGTACCTCGGCCGTGTTTGCTTTGGGTGGGTTTTTAAACGCAGTCTTTGCGCGTAATTTTGATGATATCTCGATTATTCCAGCCTTTGTGTTAACCCCCTTGACCTATCTGGGCGGGGTGTTTTACTCAATTGATATGCTGGGCCCTTTCTGGAAAACCATCTCCATGGCTAACCCGATTTTACATATGGTGAATGCCTTCCGTTACGGAATTTTAGGCATCTCAGATATTGATATCAGTGTGGCAATTGGCTTGATGCTGCTGACCACTTTGATTTTATATATGGTGTGTGTGCGTTTACTGATTTCTGGTCGCGGTATGCGCAGCTAAGGGTCAGCGCTCAAGCAATGGTTAAGATCACAGATTGGGTGCAGTACTGCTATGCGAGATTTTAAATGGATGCTGGAATATGGTATCAACCGCTTTGGCTCATTGGCAGCTCTAGAAGCGCGCCTGCCTACCCCTGCAAGCGCCGAGCAGCTTATTGCAGTGACTGATGACCGTTACTTGTCATTGATCGCGCTACGGGTGTTTCGTGCCGGTTTGCGCCATAGTGTGGTGGATGCTAAGTGGCCCAGCTTTGAAGAGGTGTTTTGGCAGTTTGATCCGGATAAAGTCGTGTTGATGAGTGCTGAGCATATTGAGCGCCTGATGCAAGACACACGGATTATTCGCCATTTGGGTAAGTTGAAAAGTGTGCCGCGTAATGCGCAAATGCTATTGGATATCCGCAAAGAGCATGGCAGTTTTGGTGCGTTTTTAGCGCAGTGGCCTGAGCAGGATAGTATTGGCTTGTGGCGTTACTTAGCCAAACAAGGTTATCAGTTGGGCGGATTGTCCGCGCCGCGTTTTTTGCGCATGGCCGGTAAAGACACTTTTGTGCTGAGTGATGATGTTGTTGCCGCGCTAGTGGCACAAAATATAGTGACTAAACGACCGACCAGTCAGCGCGATTTAGCGGCTGTACAAGAGGCTTTTAATCTGTGGCAGGTGCAGAGTGGGCGGCCGTTATGTCAGTTGTCAATGTTGCTCGCTCTGACGGTTAATCATTAAAGAAGTCACATTTTTTGTTGAAGAATTTGCACTTTGTGGCAATGCAGGGCATATTACATCGCTAAATCCGAAAGAATTTTGTATGTATGTCTAAATTGATCAAGGCCATCGCCTGCGGGGTGAGTTGTTTAGTGTTGGCTTCTTGTGCCAATCTAAGCACTGAACAGCGTGCAGTAACCTCAGTTGAGCGACAAGCAATAGCACTGAATTCTCGCGCTTTAGTTGCGGTATTAGAGCGTTTCGACGAAGCACAACAAGCGGCTCTGCAGTTACAGGAAGAGCCTGTGCTGGACGAGTATAAACTGCCAGGTTTGAGCGATAGCTTATTAGATCGTAGCAAGACTTTGTTGGGTACGCCTTATCGTTACGGCGGCAGCAGTCGTAAAACCGGTTTTGATTGCAGCGGTTTTGTCAGCTATGTGTATAAAGAAGAGCTGGGCATTAAACTACCACGCACGACGGGCGACCTCTTAAAAATGGATGCACCGGTTGTCGCTCGTGTTGATTTAGAGCCGGGTGATTTGATTTTATTCAATGATCGCGGTCGTGGGCGCGTGACCCATGTTGGTATTTATATGGGGGATGATCAGTTTATTCATTCATCGAGTCGGCGCAGTGGCGGTGTACGGGTAGACAGTCTCAACAGTCGTTACTGGAATTCCAGCTATTTACAAGCCAAGCGTGTTTTGACTGAGCAGCCTATTGAGCCTGAAGTACTACTGTCTAAAATTGTGCAGTAAAAAGTAACTCATATAGTATCTAAAATACCGCTGTATCTTGCATACAGCGGTATTTTTTTGTCTGGCTTATAGGTTTAGCAAGCCCGCAACATAGTCGGCATCTTTGTCACCGCGACCAGATAGGTTGATCAAAATCGTCTGATCAGTGCTCAGTGTAGGAGCCTTACGGATTGCCCATGCCACCGCATGCGCACTTTCCAGTGCTGGAATAATACCTTCCACACGCGATAAGCGCATAAAGGCATCCAAACATTCTTGGTCGGTCACGCTGTCATACTGCACGCGACCTAAGTCTTTTAAGTAGCTGTGCTGTGGACCTACACCTGGGTAGTCCAGGCCTGACGCAATTGAATGCACGGGGGCAGGGTTACCTTCAGCATCTTCCAGTACATAGCAAGCCATGCCGTGTAGATGGCCGGGCTTGCCTTTGCTTAGTGAGGCTGAGTGACGCTGGGTATCTAAGCCTTCACCTGCTGGCTCAACACCGACCAGTTGCACATTTTTGTCATTGAGGAAGGCCGTAAACATACCAATCGAGTTGGAACCGCCGCCAACACAGGCCGTGACATAGTCAGGTAGGCGCTGATGACGATCTAAAAACTGCTGACGTGCTTCTTTTCCGATAATCGATTGGAAATCGCGAACCATTTTAGGGAAAGGGTGTGGGCCAACCACAGAGCCAATCGCATAAATAAAATCGTCTGGGTTTTTCAAATACTCTTCAAAGGCGCTATCGACGGCTTCTTTGAGTGTGGCGGCACCGCGGGTCACTGGAATTAAATCACAGCCTAAGATTTTCATCTTAACCACGTTAGGGTGTTCTTTTTCGATATCGGATTGACCCATGTGGATTTCACAGGGAATCCCGACCAACGCGCAGGCAGTGGCCAAGGCTACGCCATGTTGACCGGCTCCGGTTTCAGCAATCACTTTCTTTTTGCCCATAAACTTAGCCAGTAAGGCTTCGCCAAGGCAATGGTTAATCTTATGTGCGCCGGTGTGGTTTAAATCTTCACGTTTTAAATAAATCTGCGCGCCACCCAGTTGCTCACTGAGGCGCTTAGCGTGAAAAATTGGGCTTGGACGGCCGACATAATCACTAAATAAGCTGGCCAGTTCGGCTTGGAATTGCGGACAGGCGCAGATCTCTTCATAGGATGTATTGATATCATCCATGATTTTCTTCAGGTGATCGGGTACGTACTGGCCACCATAGACACCAAAGTAACCTTGGGCGTCGGGCATAGCAGCAAAAGAGTCAGTGCTCATCGGTAAGTTCATCCTTCACAACGTATTGAGCATACGAGGGCATGCTTTAAAAATAGACTTCGCGCCACGATGAGCGCTATTCAAAGGTCGTAGTTGTATCTAAATAGAGGTCTGTATCAGACGCGCTGGGTGTTTTAGCGCGCCTTGAATCGTGCTTAAGTATCAGCTTAGTTGCTCTCTGCACGCAAACGTAAAGTTAAGCCCTTCAGAAATTGACGCAACAGTTGATCACCGCAAACGCGGTAATTACTATGGCCAGCCTTTCTAAATAAGGCGCTGAGTTCAGGCTTAGAAACGTCAAAATCGACTGATTTTAAAATATCCATCAGATCGGCTTCTTGCAAGGTAAAGGCGACGCGCAATTTCTTTAAAATCGTATTGTTGGTCAGTGGCAGTTCAGTGGCTGGCGCAGACTGAGGGCTTGGGCCGCGGCGACTGACGATTAAGCTGTCTAAAAAGCCGACCATTAATTCATCGTGCATGCGCACAAAGGACTCATCTTCTTCGCTGGCTAAGTAGCTGCGTAAGGTGGGCAGGTCCAGTTCAGGTTCCACGCCGTGCAGCATCTCCAGCAGAGTGCTGTCACTTAAGTTGAGGGTGTAGCGAATACTGCGCAGGACATCATTATTAAGCATAGGGATTCTCGGTTATCAGTCTTAAGTAGGCGATTAAAATCGTTGTGTGGCTGTGCAATAGCGCCATTGGCCCAAGGGCAGTTTGCCCATGGAAACACCACCAATACGGATGCGTTTCATCGCGATGACTTTAAGGTCAATGCTGGCGCATAAACGTTCGATCACACCAGGTGACGGGTCTTTAAGCACCATACGTATATTGTGTTCATTTTGCTGGCTGGCTTTGCAACTGGGCAAGCCCATGCCATTAACGATCTGCGCATGCGCGATACGCTTGAGTTGTTGTGCAGTGATCTCACCTGATACTTCCACCACGTATTCTTGCTCAAGACGGGTGCGGTCATCGGTCAGTTTGCGTAGGGTGTGCCAATCTTGGGTAAAGACCTGTAAGCCGGTCGCATGCTCCTGCAAAGGTAACTCACTGCTTAAACGGGCAAAGTGGCCTTTGAGTTGCAATGTGGTGCTAGGATCTTCAGCCCAATGCGTAGCAGGGCTGAGCAGTGCCAATTGTTGCTCAAGGCTCACATTATGCATGATCGGTTGATTAAGCAGCAGGGTAATCGAAGGTAAAGGTTCAGCCACCGCGTTGGCGCGTAACTCAACCAGCTGGTCGGTAATCGGGAATTGCGGCTCATCGATGATGGTGCCGTTGACCAGTACCCAGCCACCCTCAATGTAGAGTTGTGCTTCACGCCGCGAGCAGCCGATTAAGTCAATTAAATGTTTGGAGAGGCGAACAGAATCAGTCATAAGAAAAAGCCAAAAGAGAAGCGCATAGTATACTGCGTCTGCCTGTTTTATACAGTGCGTGGCTACTATTATGCAGAGTGCTTAGCTATTGTGCGTGCTGCTGACGGCCAAAAAGGGTACAATCGCGGCCTTTTAACGCGTTCGCGTCTCGACTACTCAGGATTTATTTGTGATCTCCACTGCTAATATCACCATGCAATTTGGTGCAAAACCTCTATTTGAAGATGTCTCTGTAAAATTTGGTAACCGCAACCGTTATGGTTTGATTGGTGCCAATGGCAGTGGTAAATCAACTTTTATGAAAATCCTTGGCGGTGACCTAGAGCCATCGGCCGGTCACGTGATGCTGGAACCTAATGTTCGTTTAGGTAAATTGCGTCAAGATCAGTTTGCCTATGAGCAATTTACTGTGATTGACACAGTGATTATGGGCCATGAAGAACTGTGGAAAGTCAAAGCTGAACGCGACCGTATTTACTCGCTGCCTGAAATGACTGAAGCCGACGGCATGGCAGTGGCTGAGCTGGAAACTGAGTTCGCGGAAATGGACGGTTACACTGCTGAGTCGCGTGCCGGCGAATTATTGCTCGGTCTGGGTATTGGTGTGAATGAGCATTTTGGTCCGATGAGTGAAGTCGCTCCGGGCTGGAAATTGCGTGTGCTGTTAGCGCAGGCCTTGTTCTCGGACCCTGAAGTGCTGTTGCTCGATGAGCCGACCAACCACTTGGATATCAACACGATTCGCTGGTTGGAAGATATTCTCAGCAACCGTAACTGCACCATGATCATCATTTCTCACGATAGACACTTCTTAAACAGCGTCTGCACGCATATGGCTGACTTGGATTACGCTGAAATTCGTTTGTATCCAGGTAACTATGATGAGTATATGACTGCGGCCACCCAGCTGCGTGAGCGTCTATTGGGTGATAACGCTAAGAAAAAAGCACAAATTGCTGAGCTGCAAACCTTTGTTAGCCGCTTCTCGGCCAACGCCTCGAAAGCCAAGCAAGCTACTAGCCGTGCCCGTGCGATTGATAAGATTCAGTTGGATGAAGTGAAACCGTCCAGCCGTATCAGCCCCTTTATTCGCTTTGATCAAAGCAAAAAGCTACATCGCCAAGCAGTGGTTTTACATGAGCTGAGCCAAGGTTTTGATGGCAAAGTCTTATTTGATAACCTTAATCTACAAGTTGAAGCAGAAGAGCGCGTGGCGATTCTCGGTCCTAACGGTATCGGTAAAACGACCTTGTTGCGCACTTTGATGGGTGAGTTGACGCCAATGAATGGTCATGTCAAATGGACTGACAGTGCTGATATTGGTTATTACGCACAAGATCACGCCAGTGACTTCGCCGATGATATGAATCTATTCGATTGGATGAGTCGTTGGACCACAGAAGGCGAGCAAATGGTGCGTGGTACTTTAGGCCGTATGCTGTTTTCCGGTGATGATATTGAAAAATCAGTCAAAGTGATTTCTGGTGGTGAGCAAGGTCGTATGCTCTTTGGCAAACTGATTTTGCAAAAACCCAACGTCTTGCTGATGGATGAACCCACCAACCACTTAGATATGGAATCCATTGAAGCCTTAAACTTGGCCTTGGAAAACTACCCTGGCACGCTGATCTTTGTCAGCCATGACCGTGAGTTTGTTTCATCCTTGGCCACGCGCATTATTGAGCTGACTGAGCATGGCATCAAGGACTTTAGCGGTACTTATGATGACTATCTACGCAGCCAAGGCGTTGATTTGTAATAAGCCTCAGGTGTATCACTTAGTCACGGAAAAATACTTGGACTAAGTGATAGCCAAATTGTGATTTAACCGGCCCGTGAATCATTCGCACGGGCTTGTTAAACACCACATTATCAATGGATTTGACCAGCTGCCCTGGGCGCACTTCGCCTAAATCGCCACCTTTTTTTCCTGAGGGGCAAGTGGAATATTTGCGTGCCAATTTATCAAAGGCATCGCCTTTATCCAGCCGCGCTTTAATCGCTTCCGCCTCTTCTTTAGTTTTTACTAAAATATGTCGCGCCATTGCCTTGGCCATATCGATCATCTCCGCGGTAAATAATCGCAGCAGTTTAACCTGTTTGACATAAAGGGTACGTATTTAGATCCTGCTGGCTTGAGAGGAAAATTCGACCTAGGTCACAGTTGGCAAATTAAGGTGGTGTCAGTGTCAGCTGATATTGAATGCTTTATGGATGTTGATCGCGCCTTTGTCTGAGTTCTGAGAGTCAGGCTGCTTAACCTTTCGTCGTTACTGTGCGGAAAATAACGACCAGATTTGCTGAGTGTTACTGTCAAAGTACTATTCACTTATGTTTGTTTTTTTAAACAGGTGCTTATGCCAATATTGCTCCCTGCTTAATTCCAAAAGCATTGTATTTCGCTGTGAGACCTTCATTAAAGGAGTCAATGATGGCACAACTTAAAATACTAATGGCGCTCTGTGTGGTTGCGTTGACGGCAGGATGCGCGGCGCTCGAAACAAAAAACAAACTGGTTTATCTGGGGGTATCTAAGCCAGTTTGGCTGGCGGGTGTGGAAAATGAACGACTGACGTATACCCAAGGCTACCCAAAAGCTGTAGCGACAGACCGCTTTAAAGTGGTTAATGCGGGTTGGTGGATGTACTCAGATAAGGGGGCTAAGCTGAATTTAGCTTATGAATACAGCTTAAATGTGATTCAGCCTTTTGCTGAGCAGGTGCATCTTAAAATGACGTTAGATAATCCGGCTGACCCCGATTCGCCTTTTATCTATCAATCGACGTTGTCGCCGCAATCAAAATCCACAGTTGTGCGACATAGTCCTGTCAGCAATCTAGAGCTGGGCGCTCAATATAGAGTGCGTTTAGAGGTTTTTAGTGATGCGGATCTACAAAATCGCATTGATCAGGTCGAGCAAGTGTTGATATCTCCCATCGGAAATACAGCGGATTGCATTGCCTTTAGTGAGGCATATCGAGAGCAAAATTTGCCTAAGGGTGTCTCAAACTTACTGGGTAGTATGACGGCGAGCTGTCATCTTTAGGGTGCAAAAAAGAATACTCCTAGAGTAAAAAAATCTTGCTGAAATATTTATTTTTCCTGCATACTCAAACTCACCTCTGACACGACTGTGTCTTTATTTATGTGTTCCTAGCAATTTGTGCACTGCGATGACAAGTCTGTCGGTAGCGCACATCTCGCGTTTAAGCTACCTGTAGTTCTTGCGCTTATCTAGGGTCACAAAATAAGGACGTGCAGTGGAAAATCTCCAGTTAGTGAGCATCAGCTCCGCCGTTGAAACTCTGACACACAGCGCAAACACCATGTTCATTTTAGGCGGTGCCATTATGGTGCTGGCGATGCATGCCGGCTTTGCTTTTTTAGAACTGGGAACGGTACGTTACAAAAACCAAGTTAACGCCTTAGTCAAAATCATTACTGATTTTGGCGTCTCCACTTTGGCTTATTTCTTTATTGGCTATCAAATCGCCTATGGCGTTAACTTCTTCAGCAGTGCCGATGAGTTAATTAGCAATAATGGCTACGCTTTAGTTAAATTCTTTTTCTTGCTCACCTTTGCTGCGGCGATTCCGGCGATTGTCTCGGGCGGCATTGCCGAGCGGGCTAAGTTTTATCCTATTTTAATTGCCACTACGCTGATTGTGGCCTTTGTCTATCCCTTTTTTGAAGGGATTATGTGGAATGGCAACTTGGGTGTGCAGGCTTGGTTTGTCCAGACCTTTGGCGCACCTTTCCATGACTTTGCCGGCTCAGTAGTGGTGCATGCCATGGGCGGGTGGATTGCCTTTGCCGCGATTTATCTGCTGGGCGCACGGGCAGGGCGTTACCGTAATGGCCGAGTAGTGGCCTTTGCTCCATCAAACATTCCATTTTTAGCTTTAGGGGCATGGATTTTAGCCGTGGGTTGGTTTGGCTTTAATGTGATGTCAGCACAAACCTTGGGCAATGTTTCAGGTTTGGTGGCGGTCAACAGTTTAATGGCCATGGTCGGCGGCACTTTAGTTGCAATGCTGATAGGTAAAAAAGATCCAGGCTTTATTCATAATGGACCTTTGGCTGGATTAGTGGCTGTTTGCGCCGGCTCTGATGTGATGCATCCAATGGGTGCGTTGGCGGTCGGTGCGATTGCTGGGGCGTTGTTTATCGGCTGCTTCTTGCTCGCGCAAAATCGCTTTCCGCGCTTTGATGATGTGCTCGGTGTCTGGGCTATGCACGGTATGTGTGGTATTTGGGGCGGGATTGCTGCGGGTGTTTTTGGCTTGCAAGCACTGGGTGGCCTTGGTGGCGTCAGCTTTATTGTGCAGTTATTGGGCTCTTTATTCGGTGTTGTGGTGGCGTTGAGCGGTGGGTTTTTAGTTTATGGCAGCATTAAATGGATAGCAGGTTTGCGCTTAAGTGCTGAGCAAGAGTTCAATGGTGCCGACTTATCAGTGCATCGCATTGGCGCTTCAAGCATGGATTAGGCTTGGTGTGACTGTGGGAAGTCCACTGGGGTTTAAGTCGAGGGTTAAAACAGCGCGGCGAGGCGTACTGTTTTAACCCTAATTTGACTCGCTAGTCATGTCAAAAACTTTGCTTTGTAGTTATGCTGCAGGTGTCAGTTAAAACAATGGAGAACAATCGTATGACCGTAACCGTCCGTATGACCAATTTATTTTTGCAATTGGGTTTGGATGCAACGCCAGAAGGTGTTGCGCGTTTTATTGGTGAGCATCATTTACCCGATGAGGTGAATGTACTGGATGCTGAGTTTTGGAATGATGCACAGCGGCAGCTTTTAAAAGAATTGCTCTGCTCGGATGGTGAGTGGGCATTGGTGGTTGATCAACTCAATGAAGCACTGCGCACGCCTAGCGCTTAATAGTGAGGTTTTGGCCTCAAGGACGGCCTTGCACTTTGGCTGTGCAAGGCCGTTGGCTAGAGACAGGCCTCTATAGAGGCACGGTCTGAACGTTGCTGGCCACAGTGTCTGCTGAGGCTCGATAGCAATCACTCGACCGGCAGCAAGCGCAGTTCATTGCTATTGCCCATAAACAGCGCTTCATTGTGCTCGGCTACGGCGCGAATATAATCCCAAATCACTCGAATACGTTTGAGCTTACGAAAATCTTCGTGGCAGGAAATCCAAAAGCTATTGGTTACTCTAACCTCATCGGGCAAGACTGCTTGTAGGCGAGGGTCTTGGCCAGCAATAAAACAGGGTAAAATGGCCAAATGCTGACCTTGTAAACAGGCAAAGTATTGCGAAAGAGCTCCTGTGGTACAGAAGGGTGTTTTGGCTTGGTGAATAAACTGATCCAAATAATGCAGCTTCGAGCTAAAGGTTAAGTCGGCGACATAGGTAATAAACGAGTGTTGAGGTAAATCATTCACGCAGCGTATCGGCTCATGCTTGGCCAAATACTCCTCGGTTGCATAGAGTTGCAGGCGGTAATCACAGAGTTTAGTGCTGACAAAGGGGCCGCGGGTCGGGCGCTCAAGGGTGATGCCAAGATCAGCCTCGCGTTTGGTTAAGTTGACAAAGTGCGGCACAGCCAGCAGGTCAATGGAGATGGCTGGGTACTGCTTTTGAAAATGAGTCAATTGCGGCGCTAAAAACAATCCGCCAAAACCTTCGGTACAACCAATACGTACCTTGCCCGAGAGGGCAATATCTGTCCCTGTAATCTCTTCGCAAGCATTTTGCATCAGCGCTTCAATGGTTTGGATGCTCTCACGCAGTGCGTGGCCTTCGCTGGTTAAGTTAAAACCAGTGTTGCGTGATTTCTCAAAGAGCAGGGTGCCCAAGGTGCTTTCTAAGTTAGCGATGCGCCGTGAAACCGTTGTGTAGTCGACCCCTAAGCGCTTGGCCGCACTGGTCACTCGCCCGCAGCGCGCCACTTCAAGAAAGAACTTTAAGTCATTCCAGTTTAGGGTGCGCAAAAGGTTGATGTATTTTTGCATATCGAACCTGCTTTTTTGTGTGTATTTATCGTAAGGCGACCTACATATACTCGAGTTGAATGCAAAACCCAAGCAGCCTGCGCAGCCTTGGATCCTTAAGCAGAGGGTGGCAAGGACTTAAGCAGCGCTGGCGAGGGGAAACTCTTGGTAAATAAGAACACCTTATCGACAACAATAAAAATACGTGGATCACACGTTTAAGGGTTGGTTATGTCTAAAGATATCTATGCGCATATTCGCAGTAATCCAAAATTTGATGAGCTGGTAAGGAAACGCCATCGCTTTGCTGTGGTGCTTAGCGTCATCGTTCTCGTCATCTTCTACGGCTTTATTATGCAGGTGGCTTTTTTTCCCGAAGTGATTGGACGATCCATTGGTAGCGGGAAATTAACCTATGGCGTGGTCGCGGGTTTTTCTCAGTTTGCTTTTTTCTTATTGCTTACTTGGTTGTATGTACGACGTGCCAACACTGAGTTTGATCGGATCAATGAAGAACTGATTGATGAAGCCATTGCAGGAGGCCAGGCATGAGTATTAAAAACGGCATAACAGTATGTGCTAAGCCACTGCTGACCTTATCCTTACTGGGACTCAGTCCTTTAGCGCTGGCTGCGGACAAACCGCTGAACGTACCTGCGATCAGTATGTTTTTTGTTTTTGTGATGATGACCTTATTAATCACCGTGTGGGCGGCGCGACGTACCCGTACCACCTCTGATTTCTATACGGCGGGCGGCGGCATTACGGGCTTTCAAAATGGCTTAGCTATTGCTGGTGATTATATGTCAGCAGCGACCTTGCTTGGTTTTACCGCAATGATTTATATGTCGGGTGTGGATGCCTATATTTATATGGTGGCGTTCTTTGCGGGCTGGCCGATTATTTTGTTCTTGATGGCTGAGCGGTTACGTAACTTGGGTAAATTCACCTTTGTTGATATTACCTCTTACCGCTTAAATCAGCGCAAAATCCGTACCATGGCGGCGATCAGTTCCTTGATTGTGGTGTGCTTTTATTTGGTGGCGCAGATGGTTGGTGCCGGTCAGTTAATCCGCTTACTGTTTGGCTTAGAGTACACGCTGGCGCTGTTTATCGTTGGTGGTTTGATGATTGTTTATGTCACCTTTGGCGGTATGGTTGCCACCACTTGGGTGCAAATCATTAAAGCCTGCTTGCTGTTGTTTGGCGGCACCTGCGTGATGCTATTGGCGTTCTCGCAATTTGACTTTAGCTATGATCGCTTAATCACTGAAGCCAGTGCGGTACACAGTCTGGGTGATCGTTTAGTTGAGCCTGGCAGCCTGTTGTCTGATCCGATTACCGCCATTTCGATGGGGTTAGGCTTGATGTTTGGTACGGCGGGTTTACCGCATATTCTGATGCGCTTCTTCACCGTATCCAATGCTAAAGAAGCGCGTAAGTCAGTGCTCTACGCCTCAGTCTTTATTGCGTACTTTTTTAACGTCATTGCGATTATGGGCGTGGCAGCCATTGTGATTGTGGGGCAGAACACCAGCTTCTTTGAGGGTGGTGATTTGGGAGCTGCTTTGCTTGGCGGTAGCAATATGGTGGCCATGCATTTAGCGCAGGCGGTGGGCGGCAATATGCTGCTGGGCTTCCTCTCGGCGGTGGCCTTTGCCACTATTCTTGCGGTAGTGGCGGGCTTGGCTTTGGCTGGTGCCACCGCGATTGCCCATGATCTGTATGCCGAAGTCTATAAGCGTGGCAAGGTGACAGAAGCTCAAGAGCTGCGTGTCACTAAAATTGCCACTGCATGCTTAGGGGTTGTCGCGATTGTATTGGGCATGGCTTTCGAGCATATGAACGTCGCCTTTATGGCGGCACTGGCCTTTGGCGTTGCCGCATCGGCGAACTTCCCTGTACTGATTCTGTCGATGTACTGGCGCAATCTGACCACACGCGGCGCGATGGCGGGTGGTTACGGTGGTTTGATCAGTTCAGTGACGATGGTGGTGCTGTCTAAATCGGTCTGGGTCGATGTGTTTGGTTTTGCTGACGCAATCTTTCCTTACACTCAGCCGGCATTGTTCTCCATGCCGATTGCCTTTGGTTTGGCTTATTTTGTGTCAATGCGCGATCAGAGTGCCGCAGCAGAGCTTGAGCGCGCAGCCTTTGCTGATCAGTATGTGCGTGGGCAAACGGGCTATGGTGTTGCCGTCGCGCAACAGCATTAGAGGTAATTGAGTGGAATTAAAAGGGTGGGCGCGCAGGCGTTCACCCTTTTTTAGTTGTGCTACGCATTGTTTAAATAATCACTGCTTGATATTAATTCGATTGAGGGCGACTGCTTGGCAGGTTGCTGATTCAATAGAATGTTTATTGATATACCAATACTAAAGTCTTGTGTGTCAGCGCTTTTGTTGAAGCGTAGAGCCGTTATGATCGAGGTGTATCGTGCCCGCGATTGGCGCCGGCATTGTAGATAACGAGGCTACGCTTATGATTTATGCACAACCTGGTACTCAAGGCTCTTTGCTCACGATCAAACCCCGCTACGGTAATTTTATTGGTGGTCAGTTTGTTCCTCCGGTCAATGGTGAGTATTTTACCAATACTACCCCTGTTACGGGAGCAGATTGCGGTGAGTTTCCACGCTCAAACGCCGATGATATTAATTTGGCTTTAGATGCAGCCCATGCTGCTGCGGCGGCTTGGGGTAAAACCTCAGTGCAAGACCGTGCTCTAGTGTTATTGAAAATTGCTGATCGCATTGAAGATAACCTAGAACTGCTTGCAGTGACTGAAACCTGGGATAATGGTAAGGCCATCCGCGAAACGCTAAACGCTGACGTGCCTTTGGCAGCCGATCACTTCCGTTACTTTGCCGGCTGTATCCGCGCGCAAGAGGGTACCTCTGCAGAAATTAATGAACACACTGCGGCTTATCATTTTCATGAACCATTAGGCGTGGTGGGACAGATTATTCCTTGGAACTTTCCTCTATTAATGGCCTCTTGGAAATTAGCACCCGCGTTGGCGGCTGGTAACTGTGTGATTCTCAAACCTGCTGAGCAAACACCTTTATCTATCACTGTGCTGATGGAGTTGATTGGTGATTTATTACCGTCTGGCGTGTTAAATGTGGTGCAAGGTTTTGGTCGCGAAGCAGGCGAGGCACTTATTACCAGTACACGCATTGCAAAAATTGCCTTTACCGGCTCCACACCCGTGGGCTCACGAATTATGCATGCCGCGGCGGATAATATTATCCCAAGTACCGTTGAGCTGGGCGGTAAGTCACCAAATATCTTCTTTGAAGACATTATGCAGGCCGAACCTGCGTTTATTGAAAAAGCGGCTGAAGGATTGGTCTTGGCGTTTTTTAACCAGGGTGAGGTGTGTACCTGTCCCTCGCGTGCGCTGATTCAAGAGTCGATTTACGAGCCATTTATGGCTGAAGTAATGAAGAAGATTAAGCAAATTCGTCGCGGTAATCCGCTGGATACCGAGACCATGGTTGGCGCGCAAGCCTCGTCCCAGCAGTTTGAAAAAATCATGTCCTATATGGACATTGCGGAAAAAGAGGGTGCTGAGCTGTTAACTGGTGGCAAAGTTGAAAAACTGGAAGGCGATCTGGCCACAGGCTATTACATTCAGCCAACGCTGCTTAAAGGCCACAATAAAATGCGCGTGTTCCAAGAAGAGATTTTTGGCCCCGTGGTGGCAGTGACCACCTTTAAAGACGAAGCAGAAGCACTTGAGATTGCCAATGACACCGAGTTTGGTTTAGGCGCTGGGGTGTGGACGCGTGACATCAATCGTGCCTATCGTATGGGGCGCGGTATTAAGGCGGGGCGAGTGTGGACCAACTGTTACCATCTGTATCCTGCGCATGCGGCTTTTGGCGGTTATAAAAAGTCCGGTGTGGGCCGTGAAACGCATAAAATGATCCTGGATCATTATCAGCAGACGAAAAACTTGCTGATCAGTTACGACATCAACCCTATGGGCTTCTTCTAGCACCATACGACTGAGCTCGGTATATTCTATATGCTGAGTTCAGTCACATAATAATAGTTATTAGTTGTAATTTAGATATATAACTATTTTATATTATTCGTTAATTAATAGTCCTGTGCGCTTTTTCTGCAGCACGCTCTAAAGTATTTGTATTTAATTTTGACAAGCTCAATATAACGTCTATTTTGAAAGCTGTAGCCGCAACCTATCATCAATAATAGGCAATAAAGGCTATAGGTTTTTAATCCCACAAGGACGGTGTTTATGCGGAAATTAATGATTAATACAATATTGGCTGCAGCCTTAAGTGCCGGCAGTTTCTTGGCTATTGCTGCTGAACCTCAGGCCGCAGCACAAACGCAGATTGTAGCAACGATTGACCAGCCTAGAGTCAATATTAATACGGCAGATATAGAAACACTGGCGCGTGAGCTGAACGGTATCGGTGCAGCTAAGGCGCGAGCAATTGTTGAGTACCGTGAGGAAAATGGTTCTTTTGCTTCGGTGGATGAATTGATCGAAGTTAAAGGTATTGGCGTGGCGATAATGGAGAAGAATCTACATAAATTAACAGTTGAATAGTAGCTGTTTAATTTAAGTTGCGTTGCATTTTGCAAGGATGCAAACACAGGACATCTTAGTTAAAGTTATCAGGATGATAGAGAAGGGAATAGTTAATTAAGATGACATAAATATGAGTGCTATATGGAGTGGCAGGGTATACGACAAGGATGTTTAACAAGGAGGTTAAACTTAGCGGATTAGATTTAATACGCTAAGTGCATAGTAAGGGAAGGAGATTGTTATTGCTGCATAGCAAGCAGTCTCCTAATTACTTGCTGGCATTAGTGTGCGTACATTTGTAAAGCCTCAGCGAAATTCCAACTCAGTAGCGCAGTCAACGTCAATAGCAATAATGGAATGATCAGTTGCCAGTGCTGTTTGCGTAGCGCAGGCATAGGCTGCGTTGTTTGTACGAGCATTAAGCTAATGGAACAAATAACGCTGGCCAGCAATGCACCGGCTAAAATATCCGTAGGCCAGTGCGCAGTTAAATACACCCTCGACAAAGCAATGCAAGCGGCTGGCACTAAGGCAATAAGCAGCCAAAGGACTCGCCAGCGCTGCGGTTGTTGGCGACTGGCCAACACGCCTAACACTAGAAAAAACGCAAAACCAGAGGCACTGTGTCCGCTTGGAAAGCTAAAACTTTGCAATGGCTCAAGCAATAACGATGGCCGTGCGCGTTCAAAAAAGTGCTTAAATAACCAGTTGCTTACAGCGGTTATTAACAAGGTGCTGCTGGCAAAAATAAGGGCTTGGAACTGCCTAAATAGCAGCAGTAGTGCACACAAGATAACACTCACTACTAATTGGGTGGAGAAGTCACCTAAGCGGGTAATCAATACCATGCTGTGGTCGAGCCATGATGTACGCAGCAACTGGCTTAACTCGTGTAAATATAGATCAAATATCGACAGATGTTGCCAACTTAACATCAAAGCAAACAAGGCCAGGCTTGATACGGCTGCGCTGACTAAACTGCTGGTTCGCCAGCCACGTAAACAGCCGAAGATGCTGAATGCGGCGCAGAGGGCTAAACAAGCAGCCACCCAGCTTGCCTGTAACCAAAAACCGGGCGGGGAGTGCAGTTCAAAAGCGGCTCCGACCATCCAGCCCGGCATAAGATAAGCAATCGCCCAGCCCGCTGCGGCAAATACACTGACTGCGGCGAAGCGGATAAAGGGCATGGCCAGCATGCCGGCCACTAAAGGCAGTATGGGGCGTAAAGGACCAATAAAGCGTCCCAATAGTAAACTTAAGACGCCGTAGCGTTGAAAGTGCAGTTCGGCATTGATCAGCCAGTGTCGATGGCTACGTAATAAGGGCAGTTGCGGCACTTTATTTTTCAGACGATAGCCTAAAGCATATGAAATAAAATCCCCGCAAAGCCCGCCCAGCCATGCCAGCAATAGCACAGTGGTGAGCTCTAGGCTGCTGCCGCCGGCGATAACCGCCAAGCCAAACATCAGCACAACGCCAGGCAGAACAATACCCACCAACGCTAAACATTCTAAAAAAGCGGTAATAAAAATTGCCGAGCCGAGCCAATAAGGGCTGCTGCTTGACCAGAGTAAAATTGTTTGTAGAAAGTCATTCATATGAATAGGTACTTAGTAGTGGCTGTGGTGAGTCATCAGGCACAGCTTATTCAATTCAATACTGCTGCATCCATTGCTTGGCTCGGCTTTACACAAGACTGCACGGCTACAGCCATACTCCCAGTTGCAAGCCAAGCGGGCAAGTTTAACGCTATTGCAGGAGGAGCTCTAAGTGTTCTTCGTGCTTGGGGCATGGCAACTGCTCAGCGGTAGGGCACGCTGCTGTGTTAAAGTACAAGGCCATCCCAGATTTAATGACTTTATGCTAATTCCTTTTGAACAGCTGGCGCCTGATACGCTCACAGGCTTAATTGAAGACTTTGTCACCCGTGACGGCACGGATAATGGTGATGAAACGCCATTGGATACACGTATTGAACGGGTGCGTCGTGCCTTAGCTACAAAACAGGCGGTGATTCTTTTTGATATGGAAAGTCAGCAGTGCCAGCTGTGTTTACGCAGTGATGTGCCTAAAGAGTGGTTGGATGATCTCGATCAACTGACTGCGCAGGAAGAATAGCGCTATTGTCAGTACTAGGTTGTGTTAGCTTTAAATCTGTATGCGACTTGTGCTGTCATATTGATTACTATTGACACACTTATTATATGGAGAAAACTTATGAGTAAAAAATATCTTACGTCGTTATTTGTCGCTGCAGCTTTGGTGACGTTAGCCGGTTGTGCTTCGCCAACAGTGATCACCTTGAAAAACGGTGTGCAACTGGAAACCACCGACGAACCTAAATACAACGAAGACAGTGGCTTTTACGAGTTTACCCAGAAAGATGGCAAGCCTGTATCTATCAATAAAGATGATATTCACACCATCAAGAAAAACTAAGACACTGGCATCGAGCATACCGATACTGCGCTGTATTTCCGAGTCGCTGTGCTTTGAGGCTGGTGCTTGCAGTTGCTGCAGACACCAGCCTCATCAGCGCTAGACAGAGGTGCTTTTAACCGCCTGAATCCAGGCAGGGTCGAGTGTCTGTTGATCACCATCGATGTCCAGCGCTTGCATGCACTGCTTATGCGCATCGGCCTCATATACGATCTGACTGGCTTCACCGGTATTGCCATCCAGTTGATGCATTTGAATCAGTCCCAAATGATAAAAGCGTAACAGCTTCATCGCAGCTGGGTTTTGTGCGGCAACGCCAGCGGTGACATGGTGCATCACATTAGTCACGCTCATTAAACTGCGCTTAAGCCTCCAGCCATACACATTGGCGGCCATCCACGACTGCTTACTGAACAGCTGACGCACCAGTGCGGCGGTAATCACTACGCCCATTGCTACACCAGCCATATTTAAACGAAAATTATCGCCGCCAGGCTCACCGAAAAACATCACAAATAGACTGGACAACAGCATCGCCAGCGCAACAAATACCGCAATAATAATCCATGTCGCTTTACGGGTTTGCTGACGGTAGTCTTCAGGCTTGATGACTAACAGCTTAAACATACCCTTGCTATTAACGAGTGGCGCAGTGTTGCTCGGTGATAAATGGGACATAAATAATACAATGCTCAAAGTGTTAACCAGCGCCAATCATACAGCAGCGTGCTACCCCCGCCTAACCTTGGCTTAATTAAGCGCTGAACAGCGATAGTCGACTGTCGATTAGGTCTTTAAAAAATACAATGTGACATAGGCCAAGACCGAATAGCGTCCCGCTTTTGCGATACTGACCAGTAAGGTAAAGCGCCAAAAAGGCTCACGCAGCGCCCCAGCAATCAAGGTCAAAGGATCACCGATCAGCGGCAACCAACTGAATAATAAACTCCAGTGCCCGTAGCGTTGATACCAGTGTTGGGCTCGTTGCAATTGCGCAGGTTTTACTGGGAACCAACGTCGCGTCTGCCAGCGTTGCAGTTGTGTGCCCAACCACCAATTCATTTGCGAGCCCAGCACATTACCCAACGAGGCGACCAGTACTAATGAGTAGACTGCGCGAGGTTCCAGAGCGAGTAGGGCGACCAGCGCTGCTTCAGACTGCATCGGCAATAAGGTCGCCGCAACGCAGGCGGACACTGCTAGCCCCAGATAACTGACCCAACTCAACACAGCGTAGCCGCGAATGCTGAAAGGATAAAATACATAAGGGCTATCACTGAGTGAACAACTCCAGTTGCACAGCATCTTGCTGCTGGCGATCGAATAAGCGCACGCCCACACCTAGTAGGCGTACGGGTTTATTGCCGCGCATAAAGGCTGCCGATAGTAGCAAGCGGTAACTGTCCAGATCCAGCGCTGCGCCGGCTTGCTCAACAGTGGTTTGGCTAAAGTCATGGAACTTCACTTTTACAAAAGGCTTATCAGGCTGGTAACTGCCATCTAAGCGCGCTTGGCGTTGGGCTAAATCCTCTAGCAGATTGGGCAGCTGTGCTTGGCAGGCGGCGAGATCGGGCAAATCCTGCTCAAAGGTACGTTCAACACTGACACTTTGCCTGCGGCTATCAGGCTGCACTGGACGATCATCAATCCCGCGCGCCAATGACCACAAACGCTCACCAAAGCTGCCAAAGGCTTTGCTCAGGGCTAACAGGCTGTGCTCACGCAGCTGTGCGCAATCATTAATCCCCATGCGTGCCAATTTAGCCGCAGTCACTTTACCCACGCCATGCAGTTTTTTCACCGGTAAAGCTAAGACAAAATCATCCAGCTGATCTGGGGTGATCACAAACAAGCCATTGGGTTTACGCCAATCCGAGGCGATTTTGGCTAAAAACTTATTCGGCGCCACCCCAGCCGACACCACCAAACGCAGTTCCTGCCAAATACGACTGCGGATCTCCTTGGCCATTAAGGTGGCACTGCCAGAACACATCTCGCAAGCGCTGACATCCAAAAACGCTTCATCTAAGGATAAGGGCTCAATACAGTCGGTGTAGTCGTGTAAAATATTATGAATCTGCTTCGAGGCGGCTTTATAGGTATCCATGCGCGGCTTAATCACCACAAGGTCAGGGCAGAGCTTGAGCGCACGGGCAGTCGGCATCGCTGAATGCACACCCCAAGAGCGTGCTTCATAATTGCACGTGGCAATCACTCCACGCCGATCTGCCGCGCCACCCACAGCCACGGCGCGCCCTTGTAAGCGTGGATCATCACGCAGTTCAATGGCGGCATAAAAACAATCGGCATCAATGTGAATTATTTTACGCGAGCTCAAAGCCTCTCTAACCCCTATATACAGAGCCTCTTGAGCCGCTAGCTTAGCATTAGCCGGCTCTTAAGCGGCGACTTTAATGTCGATAGAGTGACTTAGGGTTTGACAAGGTTCGAAAACACGCTATACTTTGCGCCGCGGGATGGAGCAGTCTGGTAGCTCGTCGGGCTCATAACCCGAAGGTCG
>LFRZ01000023.1 GCA_001513025.1 Gammaproteobacteria bacterium DTU037 | reverse complement strand
CCATTAGTCTCTTAGCCTATTGTGCCGGCTAAGAGACTCGGCTCGATCGCTTAAGCGCCGCGAGTATTACCGCTGGTGAGGTTGCGCATCAGCAGTGCATATTCCAGATCCACATTTTCTGGGATAGGGATAAAGAGCACATGGCCATCGCCCGGTGCGTCAGTGCGGCTTTTACCTTTTTGGTCTTCAATATGAGTCAGCTCAAAGGTCAGATTGCCTTGGGGCGTCATCACTTCAATGGAATCACCCACCGCAAAGCGGTTTTTGACAATCACTTCCGCTAAATCACCACGGCGCACGCCGGTCATTTCACCGACAAACTGCTGGCGCTCAGAGATCGAGTAGCCGTATTCGTAGTTTTGGTATTCATCGTGTACATGACGACGTAAGAAGCCTTCAGTGTAACCACGGTGCGCCAGTGATTCTAAGGTATCCATTAAGGACTTATCAAACGGACGACCGGCCACCGCATCATCAATGGCTTTACGGTAGACCTGTGCCGTACGCGCGACATAGTAGTGCGACTTGGTGCGGCCTTCGATTTTCAAGGAGTGCAGGCCCATCTGCACCATACGCTCGACGTGTTGTACGGCACGTAAATCTTTCGAGTTCATAATGTAGGTGCCGTGCTCATCTTCGGAGACGGACATATATTCGCCTGGACGTTGCGCTTCTTCCAGCAGGAAGACTTCTGTGGTTGGCGCACCGACACCCAGTACAGGTTCTGCGGCTTGCATCAGCGCTGGGTCTGCCTGTTGTACGGCAGCAATGGGCTCGTATTTATGCACGATATCGCCCAATTCATTTTCTTTGGCTTCGTGGGTTTTGTATTCCCAGCGGCAAGCGTTGGTGCAGGAACCTTGGTTGGGATCACGTTTATTGATATAGCCAGACAGCAGGCAACGACCTGAGTAAGCCATGCACAAAGCGCCGTGAACAAAGACTTCCAATTCCATGTCTGGGACTTCATGGCGAATTTGCTCAATTTCATCCAGTGACAATTCACGCGATAAAATGGCGCGGGTTAAACCTTGGTCATGCCAAAACTTAACGCTGGCCCAGTTGACTGCGTTGGCTTGCACTGACAAGTGGATATTCATATGCGGGAAGTGTTCGCGTACCAGCATAATTAAGCCCGGGTCGGACATAATCAACGCATCGGGATGCATCGCCACCACAGGCTCTAAGTCTTTAATAAAGGTCTTTAGCTTGGCGTTATGCGGGGCAATATTCACTACCACATAAAACTTTTTACCCTGCGCATGGGCTTCATTAATACCCAATGCTAGGTTGGCGTGGTCAAATTCATTGTTACGCACGCGCAAGCTGTAGCGCGGTTGACCGGCATAAACGGCATCCGCACCATAAGCAAAGGCGTAGCGCATGTTTTTTAAGGTGCCGGCAGGTGACAGCAACTCAGGACGAAAAGGGGTCGACATAGTAAAACTCAAGAAAGTATAAATATGCGACTATTCTACCAGCCATTCAGGCCTCAAGCGTAGTGCTTGAGGCAATTAATAACCAACTGATTAGCTTGGGTATTATTTTAGTTGGGTCAAGGCCTTGATTCGCTTGGCTGAGCGCAGTTGCTCAAGCTTGATTTTTGGCCTAAATTTAAAGGCTAAACATGGGCTAAAAGGCAATATAGAGTTGCCTTGCGTTGTGTCGCACATTAGTCTCAAAGCACAACAAACAGGGAGTCAGTTATGCAGATTACAAAAACAAAAGAAGCCTTTCAGTCATCATTACTCTTAGGTGCATTACTGCAAGCCGGAGTGCGTAAAGCACCGCAGCAACAGATTCACTATAGGGATCAGCTCAGCTTTACTTACCGCCAGCTCAATACGCGAGTGCAGCAGCTGGCCCATGTATTAACCGCCCAAGGTGTCACTGTCGGCCAAACCGTGGCAGTGATGGATTGGGACAGCCATCGTTATTTGGAGTGCTTTTTTGCCGTACCTATGTTGGGTGCGGTGCTGCATACCATTAATGTGCGGCTCTCACCTGAACAAATTCTTTACACCATTAACCATGCCGAAGATGATGTGCTGCTGGTCAACAGTGAGTTTCTACCGGTATTGGAAAGTATTTGGTCACGGATTGAGACGGTTAAGCAGGTGATCGTGTTAACCGACGAGCCTGCGTCGACAACCTCTATTGCCACAGTGGGTGAGTACGAAGCTTTATTGGCCGAAGCGCCAGCGAACTTTGTTTTTCCTGAGTTTGATGAAAACACCCGCGCCACGACTTTTTACACCACAGGCACCACAGGCTTGCCCAAAGGTGTGTATTTTA
Organism: Gammaproteobacteria bacterium DTU037; assembly: GCA_001513025.1. Classification (GTDB taxonomy): domain Bacteria; phylum Pseudomonadota; class Gammaproteobacteria; order Pseudomonadales; family Pseudomonadaceae; genus Denitrificimonas. The sequence goes on along the minus strand of LFRZ01000023.1, from coordinate 12,082 downwards.
GCCACCGTCAATTAGTCATGCACACCTTAGCCATGCGCAGTGCTACAGCAGGCGTAGGGCATGGACGTTTTAATGGCGATGATGTGTATATGCCCATGACGCCGATGTTTCATGTGCATGCGTGGGGCGCGCCATTGGTCGCAACCTTATTGGGCGTTAAGCAAGTCTACCCCGGGCGTTATGAACCGGCGACCTTGCTGCAGTTGATTGAGCAGCACCAAGTGACTTTTACCCACTGTGTACCGACCATTTTGCAGATGCTGCTCAGTGCCGCCGGTGAGCAGCAGTTCAAGGGTTTAAAAATGATTATTGGCGGCGCCGCCTTAACTGAGTCCTTGGCGGTACGGGCGCTGCAGCAGGGAATTGATGTATTTACCGGCTATGGTATGAGCGAAACCTGCCCTATTTTAACCTTGTCTTATCTACAGCCGCATATGCAGAGCTGGAGCCTCGAAGAGCAGGCCGTGATTCGCTGTAAAACCGGAGTCCCGATTGATTTTGTGTCGCTGCGTATTGTCGATGAGCAGATGCAAGATGTGCCCCATGATGGCCAAGCACAAGGTGAGATTGTGGTGCGTAGCCCTTGGTTAACCCAAAGCTATTTAAAAGATGAAGAAGGCTCCAAGCAGCTTTGGGCCGGAGGCTGGTTGCATACCGGCGATTTGGCTGTTATCGATGCGCAAGGCTATGTAAAAATCACTGATCGGATTAAAGACGTGATTAAAACCGGCGGCGAATGGGTGTCCTCCTTGGAGGTTGAAAATATCTTGCTGCGCCATCCACAGATTCAAGAGTGTGCGGTGATTGGCGTGCCTGATGCGAAATGGGGCGAGCGGCCTTTAGCCGTGCTGGTTGGTGCCGAACAGCGGCCTGAGGGCACTGAGTTGGTGGCCTTTATGCAGACCTATGTTGAAAAAGGCCTGTTGTCTAAATATGGTATTCCGGATCGTTTTATCTGGGCCGCTGAAATTCCGAAAACCAGCGTGGGCAAACTGAATAAAAAATTGATGCGCGAACAATATATCTAAGCGCTGCCAACAGCGTGGCGTATCATCACCTGCAGCTCTAATAGATTGAGGGTTGAGGGTGGTGCCCGCCGAGGCTGGTACCGTAGGATTTAACGCGCACTCATTTAAGTGTGCGCAGAGCTTGGCAAGGTTGCTGCTTGGCTAAACGACAATTCCCGCCGCATGCCCGCTGGCCCAGGCCCATTGAAAGTTAAAGCCGCCTAAGTGACCGCTGATATCCAAGACTTCACCGATAAAATACAAGTTATCTTGCTTGTGCGATTGCATCGTTTTTGAAGAGACTTCTTGGGTATCCACGCCGCCCAAGGTGACTTCGGCCGTGCGATAGCCTTCGGTGCCAGACGGGGTGACTTGCCAATGATTCAGTTGTTGGCCAATCGCGCTCAGTTGTTTGGCGGTGTATTGCTTCAGTGGCGTATTGGCAAACCAATGCTCGCACAACCATTGCGCCATTTTTCGGGTAAAGCATTCGCTGAGCAGGGTTTTGAGTTCCATGTTTGGATGTAGCGCTTGTTGTTCTAGTAACCAGGCGCTGGCGTCACGATCGCTGAGTAAGTCAATCTCGATACTGTCGCCCGGCTGCCAGTAGGATGAAATTTGTAAAATCACTGGGCCGCTGAGGCCGCGGTGAGTAAAGAGCAGGTCTTCTTTAAAACTTTGACCCTTGCACTGCACTACACAGTCATCAACTGAGGTGCCAGATAAAGCAGTGCAGAATTCTTTTAGGGCCGGATCGGTAAGCGTAAAGGGCACTAAACCGGCGCGGGTTGGCAAAATAGTATGGCCAAATTGTTCGGCGACTTGATAGCCAAAGCCTGTCGCGCCAAGGGTTGGGATCGATAAGCCGCCGCTGGCAATCACTAGGGAGCTGCAGTTAAACGACTGTTGATTGCTCTGCAGGGTAAAGCCACCATCCTTGGCTTCAATAGCGGTGATTGATGTATTGAGTTGAATGCGTGCGCCGGCATCAGCACATTCTTTAAGCAGCATTTCGAGAATATCGCTGGCTTTATTATCGCAAAATAACTGGCCCAATTTTTTCTCGTGATAGGCAATGTGATGGCGCTGCACCATCTCGAGAAAATCCCATTGGGTATAACGCGCCAGTGCCGATTTGCAAAAATGTGGGTTGGTTGAGAGGAAGTTATCTGGCTCGGTGTACAGATTGGTGAAGTTACAACGGCCACCACCGGACATTAGAATTTTCTTACCGGCTTTATTGGCATGATCCAGCACTAAGACTTTGCGGCCACGTTGCGCAGCAGTCAGTGCACACATTAAACCGGCTGCACCGGCACCTACAATAATGACATCCACAGCTTGCACAGCGCGCCACCTAAAAAAGTAAAGGGCAAGTTTAACGGCTTTAGTGCCAGCGCAGGTAATATTTGATCGCTGATTGAGCGAGATGGCAACTGGTGTACTTAACTGTGCAAAACAAATTGTCCTGTAAAGCAGGCACCATCTTGGCCGTCATGGGTCAAGATACGGCTACTTAGACTGATGCGTGCTTTACCGTGACGCTGGTACATTTTGCAGAAACGGTTCCACGTGGCCTCATCCGGCGCCTCACAAATGACGTCAGCATCCGCAAATACTGGCAGTGGATAATCGATTTGTCCTGTCTGTACCACGATATGTGTGGTATTTATACCTGCGTCACGTAAGCGCAAATGCAGCCAGCCCCAGCAGGCTAAAACGCCAGCGCAATATAAACTGCCGCCAAACATGGAGTCTTGATGATTACGGTTTTCCGTCAGCGGTAGCTGCAAGCGCAGACGCTGATTCTGCCACTCACGTACGCTAACGGCCATGGCTGAGGTCAGTGGAATATCGCTGGCAAAGACCTGTGCTAGGTGCTGGCAAGCGGTGGTATTGAGTGCGCTAGACATTAGAGTCCTCGTCGAGAGAGATGAATATCACGTCAGATGTAAAACCATAGTAATAGCTACGCAGTTGTTACTCGTCGATGCCAGGGTACGTCTGATAGCTGTGACGCGTGGGCGACTATGAAAGATTTTAAATTAATTATCGACGACAGGTTAGAATTAATCATCATGCCAATTTGTGTTGTTTTTAGAAAGGAGAGGTGCTTGTGGATTCTGTAGCAACCAATAGTATATTTTTTGTTGGTGGGTTGTTAGTTGCTATCAGCATTCTGGTCAGCTCAGTGTCCTCGCGTATTGGTATTCCCATTTTAGTGATCTTTATGGGCGTCGGTATGATGGCCGGTACCGATGGAGTGGGCGGTATTGTTTTTAATGATTACTCACTCACCTACTTAGTCAGTAACCTCGCCTTAGCCGTGATTTTGCTTGATGGTGGCATGCGCACCCGTACGGCTACGTTTCGCGTGGCGCTTTGGCCAGCATTGTCGTTGGCCACCTTTGGTGTGGCGGTTACCGCGGGCTTAACCGGTTTAGCGGCGGCTTGGTTATTTGATCTAACCTTGCTGGAAGGCATGCTGATTGGCTCCATTGTCGGCTCCACCGACGCTGCTGCAGTATTTAATTTACTCAATGGAAAAGCGCTGAATGAGCGTGTTGGTTCAACGCTAGAAATCGAGTCGGGCAGTAATGACCCGATGGCCATGTTTCTTACCGTTACTTTGATCGCCATGCTGGCCGCTGGGGAAACCAGTTTTAGCATGGATTTCTTTAGCAGTTTATTGCGTCAGTTTGGTTTGGGCACAGTATTAGGCTTGGGTGGTGGCTGGTTACTGCTGCAAATTATCAATCGGATTAGCGTAGCCGATGGCCTCTATCCACTGTTGGCGGTCAGTGGCAGCATTATGATTTATGCCTTTACTGGTGAAGTGGGTGGTAGCGGTATTTTAGCTGTGTACGTCTGCGGCATGGTGCTGGGTAATCGCCCCATCCGTAACCGTCACGGTATTTTGCATATGTTTGATGGCTTGGCTTGGATCAGTCAAATTGGCATGTTCTTGGTGTTGGGACTGTTGCTCACGCCGCATGAGCTGCTGCCGATTGCGCTGCCGGCCTTATTATTATCGTTATGGATGATTCTATTTGCCCGTCCGCTGTCGGTGTTTCTTGGTTTACTGCCGTTTCGAGGCTTTAACTTTCGGGAACGGGCGTTTATTTCCTGGATTGGCTTACGTGGTGCGGTACCGGTTATTTTAGCGGTATTCCCGCTAGTGGCCGGTTTGCCCAATGCGCAGCTGTTTTTTAACGTGGCCTTCTTTATTGTCTTGGTCTCTCTGTTATTGCAAGGCTCGACATTATCTTGGGCTGCGCGTAAAGCTAAAGTGGATTTGCCGCCGGCACCGGCGCCGATTTCTCGTGCGGGCTTAGAGATTCACCCGACCAGCCAGTGGGAGCTCTTTGTTTATCGTTTAGGCAGTGATAAATGGTGCATTAATGCCCAGTTGCGTGAACTTAAAATGCCTAAAGGCACTCGAATTGCTGCCTTGTTTCGTGATCATTGTTTGCTGCATCCAACCGGCAGTACCCGCCTCAAGGCTGAGGATATTCTCTGTGTGGTTGGCCATGAAGACGATTTACCCGCTCTGGGACGTTTATTCAGTAAAGCGCCGCAACGAGGCTTAGATATGCGCTTCTTTGGTGATTTTGTTCTCGAAGGCGATGCGCAATTAGGTGCGGTGGCTGATGTCTATGGTCTGCAGTTGGGCGAACTTAGCCCGCAGCTGAGTTTAGCCGATTTTATTACTCAAGCAGTGGGTGGCGAAGCCGTGCTGGGTGACCATATTGAATGGCAAGGTCTGACTTGGGCCGTGGCACTGATGGAAGGACATAAAGTCAGTAAAGTTGGGGTGAGATTCCCTGAAGGTAAGCGTCCAGAACTGCCGGCCTTTTGATTGTGCTGCGCCAGCTAAGCGCTACAGTGCGGGGTGTTATTGATGTGCTGCTTAAACTCAAAGGAATACCGTAGGCCTATGAAATTTAGACTGCTGCTATTGTTTATGATCTGCCTCGCAGGTTTACCGCTGAGTGCAAGTTATGCTGCTTTAACAGTGACTGAAACGCGCCAAGCATTAACTGATTTACCGGCGCGTAAATTACCCGAAGCCGAGCAGCAGGCCGCGCAGCAAGCCCTAGAGCAAACTTTGGCGTGGCTGGAGATTGTCGAGCGCACAGAGCAAGCTCAGCAACAGTTGCAAGATCAATTGGCTGGAGCGCCTAAACAAATTGCTGATGCGCAGACGGCTTTACAGCGTTTACTGGCTGCGCCACAGGACGATCCAAGCCAGCGTCTTGCTCAAGCCTCAGTGAGTGAACTTGAGCATCTTTTATCGGAGCGCAATCTAGAATTAAGGGCGCTGCAAAAAGACTTAGGTGAGGCTAATACGCTGATTGTGACCGCACAAACACGACCTGAGCGGGCGCAGGCGGAAATCAGTAGCAATCAAACGCGTATTCAAGAGATCAATACCTTACTGAAAAGTGCTAAAGAAGGTAGTAAGTTTTTCAGCAGCGAAAAGATTGATTTATTAAAGGCTGAGGTATTGGCGCTTGAAAGTAAAAATAATTTACGCCGTGCTGAGTTAGCCGGCAACAGTGTCTTGCAGGAACTGGGTAGCCACCGCAAAGATTTTTTATTAAATAAAGTGCGCCTGCAAGAGCAAGCTATTCTAGCGTTGCAATCCTTGCTCAATGAAAAGCGCCAAGCAGATTCTGAAAAAACCGTTGCTGAATTATCACTAGAAGTCAGCAAAGCCGGAACCGATAGTGTGTTGCTGCGCGAAAGCAGTTTGAACTTGAAACTGTCGGACTATTTATTGACGATTACCGAACGTCGTAATCAACTGACCCAGCGTAATTTATTGGTCCGCCAACAACTGGACAGTGTGCAACAAACCGATCAAGCCTTAGAAGAGCAAATCAGTGTTCTACAGGGCAGTTTATTGTTAGCTAAAATCCTCTATCAGCAAAAACAATCGCTACCACAGGTGAGTTTTGACCGAACCTTAGCCGATCAAATTGCCGATACGCGCTTGTATCAATTTGAGCTGCGCCAGTTACGTGACACCGTCAGCCGTCCTGACGAATATGTGCAGGACGCCCTCAAAGGCACTCCGCCGGGTGATGAACAGGTGGTGTTACGCAGCAGCTTATTGGATTTGGTGCGCTCACGGGCTGAGTTGTTGGATCGATTAAACCGCGAATTAAATGCTTTTTTAAGTGAGTCCATTACTCTGCAGCTCAATCAAAAACAGCTGCAAAATGTCACCGATGCACTGCGCGTCACTCTTGACGAGCAGATGTTTTGGATTCCCAGTAATAAGCCGCTTGATTGGGACTGGCTAAAAGCGGCGCCTGAGCGTCTGACCTATCAATTCACTTCAGTACTCTGGAACAATGAGTTCAAGCTGATTTGGCAAACGTTGCTTAAGCGCATCTGGTGGTTTACGCCGTTGTTCTTAATGATGCTGTTAGTGCTGTGGAAACGCCCGAGTATTATCCAAGCACTGCGTGATTTACATGCTGATATTGGCCATTTTCGCAATGACAGTCAGCTGCATACGCCTCGCGCGATTCTGTTAAATCTATTATTAGCTGCACCAGGTGCCATTGTCTTGGCCAGTCTTGGTGTCACTTTGTCGATGAGGGGGCGTGGCCATACGCTGGAGGTTGGAGATGCTTTATTGGCGATGGCGCAGGTGTGGTTAGTCTTTTATTGCATTTATCGGATTTTAGCTCCCAACGGTTTGGCGATTATGCATTTTCGTTGGCCGCGCGAACAAGTGGCCTTTTTGCAGCGGCACGTCCGCGCATTGGGTTTAACCGCTTTATTACTCAGTGCCGTGGTCACTATAGCTCAGGCGCAACCGGCGGCACTGAGTGAGGATGTGATTGGTATTATTTTACTGATGAGCTGCTTGCTGTTGTTGTCGTGGTTTATTGGACGCTTAGTCTTACATCGTTACAGCAGCGATAATGTCTCGGTTTTTAGACGCTTAATTGGTTTGATGGTGGTGCTGTTACCCTTGATATTTGCCGCTGCGTTAGTCTCAGGCTATTACTATACGGCTCTTAAGCTCAGTGGACGTTTACTCAATACTTTGTCTTTGGTGTTGATTTGGGTGCTGCTCGAAGCAGTGCTGGTGCGTGGGCTGGCTTTGGCTGCACGCCGTTTAGCCTGGCAGCGCGCACAAGACGCCAAACAAAATCAGCCTAAAGAAGGTGTCGAAGGCGATGTGGCCACCGATGATATGCTCTTGGATATTTCGCAAATCAATGTGCAGTCACTGCGTCTCGCACGCCTGATGTTGTTGGGGCTGTTTTTTATTGGCTTGTATTGGGTTTGGGCTGATTTATTATCATTATTTACCTACCTAGATAACATCACCCTCTACGAAAATATTGCCAGCAATGGTTCTATTGTGCCTATTAGTTTGCGTGATGTATTGGATGCAGGGGTGATTGTTTTGGTCAGTTTTGCGCTGGCGCGTAACTTACCCGGCTTATTAGAAGTGCTGTTGCTGTCCCGTTTAAAATTAGCCCAAGGCAGTGCTTATGCCACCACTACGCTGTTGTCTTATGCGATATCTGCCACAGGTTTTGTCGCCACTTTGTCGGCCTTAGGGGTCAGTTGGGATAAATTACAGTGGTTGGTCGCCGCCTTATCAGTGGGATTGGGTTTTGGGTTGCAAGAAATTTTTGCCAACTTTGTTTCTGGTCTGATTATCTTGTTTGAGCGTCCGGTACGTATTGGTGATGTGGTGACTATTGGTAACTTATCCGGTACCGTCAGCCGCATTCGGATTCGTGCTACCACTATTACTGACTTTGACCGCAAAGAAATCATTGTGCCGAATAAAGTCTTTGTTACCGACCAACTGATTAACTGGTCGCTGACCGATACCATCACTCGGGTGATTATTAAGATTGGCGTGGCCTATGAAACCGATCTCGATCTGGCACGTAAATTGATGCTGCAAGCTGTGCAGGAAAACCCAAGGGTGATGCGCGATCCTGCGCCTATTGTGCTTTTTTTGGGCATCAGTGCCAGTACCTTCGATCATGAGTTACGCTTTCATGTACGCGAGCTGGGTGATCGCAATCCGGCCACCGATGAAGTACTCAATCGTATTGTTGTTAGCTTCCGCGAGCACAATGTTGAAATGGCCTTTAATCAACTGGACGTCTTTGTCAAAAATGTCGATGGCCAAGAGCAGCAGTTACTACACACACAAAGCAACCCGCTTGCTGATGAAAAAGCCCCCATTGTATAACCGCGGTGGGCTGCTGGAGTGCCAATGAAAGACTTAGATAGCCTAGATTTTGAGCCACGCTTTGCCCGTTTAGGCAATGCATTTTCTGCGCCAATTGAACCGACTGCACTGGCGCAGGCGAGTATGGTGATTTGCAGTACTGACGCCTTAGCGCTGCTGGATCTGCCTGCCAGTACGCTCGATGATCCACGCTTATTGCAGTTGGCCAGTGGGGAGTGGTATTGGCCGCAGACTACACCGCGCGCCATGGTCTATTCCGGGCATCAGTTTGGTGGCTATACCCCGCGCTTAGGTGATGGCCGTGGCCTGCTGCTCGCTGAAGTGCGCAATAGCGCCGGCGAGCATTGGGATGTGCATCTCAAGGGTGCAGGGTTGACGCCATTTTCTCGCAGTGGTGATGGTCGTGCGGTGCTGCGTAGCAGTATTCGCGAATTTCTCGCCAGTGAATACCTGCACACCCTCGGCATTGCAACCTCGCGTGCGCTCTGTGTGGCTGATTCTCAAACCATGGTCTGGCGTGAACAGCGCGAAACGGCAGCGACGCTGATACGCTTGGCACCCAGTCATATTCGTTTTGGCCATTTTGAGTACTTTTATTACAACCAGAAGTATGCCGAACTGGAGCAATTGCAGGCGCATGTGCTGAGTGATTTGTATCCCGAATGCCTTACGGCGGATGAGCCTTTGGCCGCCATGCTCAGTGTGGTGGTCAAACGCACTGCCGAGACGATTGCCTTGTGGCAAGCCTATGGCTTTTGTCATGGGGTGATGAATACTGACAATATGTCGATTCTTGGGCTGACTTTTGATTTTGGTCCTTATGCGTTTTTAGATGATTTTAAACACGCGCATATTTGTAATCATTCGGACAATCGCGGCCGTTATGCTTTTAATCAGCAGGTGGCCATGGGCTATTGGAATCTGACCGCCTTGGCTGAAACCCTTACCCGTTATGTTGCGGTTGAGCGTTTGCAGGAGATTCTCGATGGTTATGCCGCTATCCAACAGCAGGCTTATTTAAAAGCCATGCGCGCACGCTTGGGCTTGCCCGATCAGCAGGCTGACGATGCTGTGCTGATTGATAAGCTGCTGTTGCAACTGGATCACAGTGCGCTGGATTACACGCTGTTTTTCCGCAAGCTCGGTGAGTTGCCGGCGGCTGAAGCGCTGGCGGCTATGGCGCCTGAATTTATTAATCAAGCGGCTTTTGCCGAGTGGTGTGATGCCTTTATGGCGCGCAATGCCAATGATTTGCGCACGCAAGCACAGCGACGCGAACAGATGCATGCGGTTAATCCACTCTATATGCTGCGTAATTATTTAATCCAAATAGCCATCGAAGCGGCGGAAGATGGCGACTATGCGCCGCTGCATAAATTGTACGCAGTGTTAAGTACGCCCTTTACGCAACAAGATGGCTGCGCAGCCTATGCCGAACGTCCACCGCAGTGGGGCAAACACCTGTCGATCAGCTGCTCTTCATAAATTCCGCTGCTGTGCAACACCGCATCAGCGGTGCGGGTTTCGAGCCACGCCGCTGATGCTGATAGGCATAAACCTCCTTCTCAAGTTTTCCGCAAAATACTCGATTTTTGCCGTATTTTCGCCACCTAATTCAGTGACTTAGGCCTGTTTTTTATTGCGCTGAGGATTTTCCTGTGACAAGGTTAGGCAAAATTGTAATGGCGTAGCGGCTATAAATTGCAGAGTTTTGGCTGCTGCTGTTGCCGCTAATGACCTTTCAAGCTGACTTATATTGGCGCCAAAATTGAGCAAAAGTGCAGGAGTACTTGCTATGACCTCAGACAAAACGACAACAGATAAGTCGTCCAACGTCTCTACTATTCTTCTCCCCGTATTTATTCCCTCGGTCTTAGTGATCGTGCTGATGGTGATTGGCACCATGAGTAATCCTGAAAGAGCAGGGGTGTTGTTTGCCGATATCTTGGCCTATATCACCACCACCTTTGGCTGGTTTTATATGTTGGCTGTGGCAATTTTCTTAGTCTTTATTGTTTCGGTAGCCTTTAGCAGCTGGGGTAATATCAAGCTGGGGCCGGATCACGCCGAACCTGAATACAGCTTTTTTGCTTGGTTCGCCATGCTGTTTTCTGCCGGTTACGGTATTGCTTTGTTGTTCTTTGGGGTGGCTGAGCCGGTCTTGCACTATGCCTCACCGCCTACCGGTCCAGCGCTGACGGTGGATTCCGCCAAGCAAGCAATGCAGATTGCTTTCTTTCACTGGGGTTTTCATATTTGGGCGATTTACGGCTTAGTCGGCTTGTCGATGGCGTACTTTGCTTTCCGCCATGGTTTACCATTGTCGATGCGCTCCACTTTGTATCCACTGATTGGCGATAAAATTTACGGCCCGATGGGACATACCGTCGACACCTTTGCGATTCTCGGCACCATGTTTGGTATTGCCACGTCGCTGGGCTTATCGGTGGCGCAAATTAACGCGGGTTTAAACTATCTATGGCCCTCAATACCGGTGAATACCACAGTGCAAATTATTGCCATTGTGGCGATTACTTGCTTGGCCACTTTGTCGGTGGTGGCGGGGATGGACAAAGGCGTTAAGCGCTTATCCATTCTTAATATTGTGCTCGCTGTAGCGTTAATGGTGTTTGTCTTTGCTGTCGGCCCAACGGTGTTTATTTTAAATACCTTTATGGAAAATACCGGCAGCTACTTGAGCAATATTGTCGAACGTACCTTTAGCTTGCAGGCCTATACCTCCAGTGATTGGATTGGTAACTGGACTCTATTTATCTTTGGCTGGACCATCGCGTGGGCACCCTTTGTAGGCTTGTTTATCGCCAAAATCAGCCGTGGTCGTACCATTCGCCAGTTTGTCGTCGGGGTGATGTTGGTCCCGACCATCTTCACTTTCTTATGGTTCTCAGTGTTTGGTGATACCGCGCTTCACCTGATTATGGTCGATGGTTACACCGAGCTGATTGAACAAGTGCAAAACGATCATGCGGTGGCGCTGTTTAAGTTGTTTGAGCTGTTACCCTTTACCTCGATCGTGTCGTTTTTGACGATATTTTTGATTATTACCTTCTTTGTCACCTCATCTGACTCAGGCTCAATCGTGATTGATTCACTGGCGTCAGGCGGGGTGGCCAAAACGCCGGTTTGGCAGCGCGTGTTCTGGGCCTCAATGCAGGGCGTGGTAGCGGCTGCTTTGTTGTTAGCCGGTGGTTTGGGCGCATTACAAACAGCGAGTATTGTCAGTGCCTTGCCCTTTGCGGTAATTATGCTGATCGCCATGGTGGGGATGTGGCGTGCGCTGATTATTGAAGGGCACCAAGAGGTAAGCCTGAGTCAGCATATGCAATCCACTCCAAGCGGTTATAAGTCAGGACCTGGTTTCTGGAAGAAGCGTTTGGCCAACTTGGTCGACTTTCCGGCGCGTGATGCGGTAGAGAAATTTATTCGCAGTACCGGTATTCAGGGTATGGAAAAAGTTGAGGAAGAGCTTGAGAAAAAAGGCTGGGTGGCCGAAGTGGGTTTTGATGAACAGAACCTGCGTGCTCAGTTTCAAGTGTTCCAAGAAGGTAAGCTGGAGTTTATTTATGAAATCCGCTTGCGCTCATATGCTATGCCGGACTTCACCCTCCCTGAGGGTATAAGTGGTGCTGATATTGATGATCACTATTACCGTGCGGAAGTCTTCTTGCGCCGTGGCGGTCAAGCCTATGATGTGTATGGCTACGATGAGCAAGATATTATTAGTGATATTCTTGATCAGTTTGAAAAATACCTGCACTTCTTGCATACCTCGCCGGGTATCTTGCCGTGGAATATGGCCGAGCATGACGATGACTTG
>LFRZ01000140.1 GCA_001513025.1 Gammaproteobacteria bacterium DTU037 | reverse complement strand
TGTCATGCTGCAGTACCTTACCAAATTGGTTAGGTGTTGCACTCAGAATTAGAGATCGCCGAGTTTTATATGAAAAAAATACCTTTTGCCTTGGTTTTAGCCTTTGGTTTAGCCAGTGGTTCAGCATTTGCTGCGACAACAGGCACGGTTACCGTTACTGGTTTAGTCGTGGATCAAACCTGCGAAATTGCTGCGGGTGACATAGCCAAAGTCGTTACGCTAGCAACGGTTCCTGAGTCAGCTTTTACTGCTGCAGACCAGATTGTAGCACCACAAACTTTTACAATTGGACTGGAAAACTGTAATGCTGGTGCGAATGTCTATGCGGCATTTTCTGCGCCATTAGCAGATGTAGACGCAACTAATTACACCCTAATTAATAAAGGTACTGCAGGTAATGTCAACGTAGTATTGACTGAACAAGATGACACTAAAATCTTGTTGAATGATGCGACCTATACATTAACTACAGCACAGACTGTTACTACAGTGGCAGGCGCTAATACTTTAACCTACTCAGCGGCTTATTACTCTACAGCTGCAGCTGTAACGGCAGGTACAGTAACAGCGACAGCAAATTACGTTATTGCTTATCAATAAGCATAATTGAATTGCAAAAGGGGTCTTTGGACCCCTTTTTGCTGAGCGGAGTACTCTATGCGCGTTTTGTTAGTTTTGTGTGCTGTATTGTCTTTTGGGTCGCTTGCTAATGCTTCGGTAGTTATTACCGGTACGCGAGTGATTTATCCTGCCGATCAGCGTGAGGTTAATATTCAGTTAAGTAACACCGGTGATGTGCCCGCTTTAGTGCAAGCGTGGGTTGAGCCGTACACTGATCCAAGTGCGCCTGAGCACGATGTAAAAGAACAAGACATTCCCTTTGTATTATCGCCGCCAGTTTTTAGAATCAATCCTAAAGAGGGGCAAACCATTCGCTTGATGTATGTTGGTAGCGATTTACCACAGGATCGTGAGTCGGTTTTTTATTTTAATGTATTGGATATTCCACCGGCACCCAGTGCTGGGAAAGCGGACAATTTTTTACAATTGGCGATTAACTCTAAGCTTAAATTGTTTTTCCGCCCAACTGCAGTGTCAAAGAACTTCGACAAACTTAAAGATGAATTGCGCTTTAACCTGATCGAGTCCAATGGTTATCAGTTAAAAGTGGATAACCCGACCGGTAATTTCTTTACTTTGTTAGATTTAAAGTTTTACTCGGTAGATAAAAGCGTCTCTGGCCCTGAAATTGGCATGGTCGATCCTAAATCGAGTCGCAATATTGCGATTAGTAGCAATAAATCATTTATCAGCCAAGCCACGCGCTTGGAAGTTAATTATGTTGATGATTACGGCACAAAAAGAAAGATAACTTATAATTTAGACTGATTAATAAAGGACATGCTATGGCCTTTAGAGGTCTAAAATATTTTATTTCTTGTACTTCTTTGTGCCTATTTCCGCTAGCTTGGGCACAAGCGCAAAAGCAAGAAGTTAAATTAGATGTCTCTAATGCCGAGCTTCTGGCGCAGCGCGCAGAGCCTATTGTCTTAGCCGACAGTGGCTATCAGCCTGTTGCGGTAACTTTTGACCCTGCTTTTTTACGGGGTACACCATACTCGTCTATTAACATCAATCAGTTTGAGCAAGATCAGCAGGTGATTGCTGGCCGCTATATGGCCGATCTGTATGTTAATGATCGCTACCAAGGCAGCGATGAGTTTGTATTTAAAGAGTTTGCTAATAGCGAGCGGCCACGCTTATGCGTGAATAAAGCCATTATCATGCAGCTCGGGCTTGACGAAAGCTATGAACAAACTGCATTAATCGCTGCAGGTGATGAGGCGTGCGTGGTGATAAGACGTGCTTTACCTGGGGTGAAGTATGCCTTTGATATGAAGCGCCTACGCCTGTCTTTTTATGTTCCGCAAATTATGTTGTCAAAAAAACCACGTGGCTTTATTGCTCCAGAACTTTGGGACAAAGGCCAATATGCCGCCACGCTCAGTTATGACCTCAACTCTTATGTAAATAAGACCGACGATTACGGCACGGATAAATCGCACTTTGCCAGTTTGCGCGCCAGTGTACATATGAAAAGCTGGGCGCTGCGCCATGACGGCAGTTGGAATAAATCCGACCGGCAAGCAGCCAGCTATCAGCGCAACAATACTTATTTAGAAACGGATATAGCGCCTTTAAAGTCCAGCTTTAAGGTGGGAGAGTTTTATTCAGGGATTGAGTTTTTTGATGGTATTAAAATTCGCGGTGCCCAATTAGCCTCTGAAGAACAAATGCTGCCGCAGAGTGTGCGTAACTATGCGCCGATCGTGCGTGGCACAGCAGGATCTAATGCAAAAGTTACCATTCGACAGAATGAGCGTTTGGTATACGAGACCACCGTCTCCGAAGGGGCTTTTGAGATCAGTGATTTGTATCCATCGGGCTCTGGCGACTTTGAGGTCACCGTGGAAGAGGCAACAGGTCAAATCAAGCGCTTTATTGTGCCCTATGCTTACGTGCCGGACTTAATTCGTCCGGGTACATGGCGTTACGGCAGTTCTTTAGGTGAAGTGCAGATAAACAGTGGTGGCGGTACCGGTAAGCGCGGCAAGAATGTCGTGCAAGGTTATCTAAAACACGGTTTAAGCAATAACTTAACCTTGAACACTGCGGTATTGCATTACCCCGATTACCATATGTTGATGCTCGGTGGCGCTGTAAATACGCCATTCGGCGCTTTTTCGCTAGACAACTATTTAAGTCGCTCACAATTAGACGGTCAAAGCAGTGAGCAAGGACAGCGCTGGCGCTTAGCCTATTCTAAGTTTATCCAGCCTAGCGCAACCTACATTAACGCGAATTACAATCGCTACAGCGAGAAAGGTATTCATAGTCTAAACAACTTTATTGCGCGCAATGACACAGGCACAAGAATAGATCCAGACCCGATTTACGGTCGGGATTGGGATTGGCAGCGCTACTCGTTAATGCCCAAAGAGAGTTACAATTTTTCCGTTAACCAAACGCTACCAGAAACCTGGGGCTCGGTTTACCTCAGTAGTTCTGAATCGCGCTACTGGAATCAAAGCGGTAAAGATCAAACGTGGCAGTTTGGCTACGGTAATACGTTTAAGCGCATGAGCTATGACGTGTCTTATACAAAAACGAGCAATATGAGTTTTGCTTCGGAAAACCAGATCTCATTAAGCATTACTGTCCCTCTTGGTCAAGAAGGTCGGCATTCGATTCAAGCTAATACCATGCACTCGAACCGCTCCTCTGATTCGAGCCGGATAGGATTAACCGGTAGCTTGGTAGAAAGTAAACTCAGCTATGGTGTGTATGCTAATAATAACGACAGTGATAACAGCTATTCTGGCAACCTTAATTACTACGGTACTGCCGCGCGTTTAAGCGCGACAACAGCGCAAATGAGTTCCGGCAGTCAGTATTCATTAGGGGCATCCGGAACCGTGGTGGCTTATCCACGCGGCGTAGTGCTGTCGCAGTATGTTGGCGATTCCTTTGCCATTATTGAAGCAGAGAATGCAGGGGGCGCAGAGATTCTTAACCGTCCAGGTACTTACTTAAACCGCTTTGGTAAAGGTGTGGTGCCTTATGTATCGCCCTATGAAATCAATAGCATTCGTTTAAGCCCTAAAAATACCAGCTTGGATGTTGTGCTGCAGCAAACGCAAAAGCAATTAGTCCCGCGTGGTAATACCGCCTCAGTGGTGCGCTT
>LFRZ01000096.1:499-2493 GCA_001513025.1 Gammaproteobacteria bacterium DTU037 | reverse complement strand
GTAAGCGTCCGGTAAACCCATCTTGAGCCTGGCGGCGTAGCCGTCAAGATAGTGTCCACTTATTCCTTAGTGGACACTATCTATGAGCAACGTAAGAGTAACTCGACCTTATCGTAAGCGTCGCCAATATAGCACTGAATTCAAAGCCCAGTTGGTGGCTGAAAGCCAAAATCCTGAAGCATCTGTTGCACGCATTGCTTTGGATAATGATCTCAACGCCAACTTACTACGGCGCTGGATTACTGAATCAAAGCAAGCAGATCAACAGCCATCGCCAGCGTTTGTGCCGATTAATTTGCCAGCGGCAGTTGCTCCAGCAGTGAAAAACAGCAACTGCATACGCATTGAAATGCCCCAGCCTAGCGGGCCGATTGTGGTGGAGTGGCCTGCGGAGCAGACCCATCAATGCGCACTATTTTTGCGCACGTTGCTGCAATGATCCGCATTGATGAAATCTGGCTGGCAACCGAGCCACTGGATATGCGGGCTGGTCCAGACACCGCATTGGCGCGTGTCGTTCAGGTATTTGGTTCGGCGCGGCCGCATTGCGCTTATCTGTTTGCCAACAAGCGTGGTAACCGAATGAGGGTGTTGATTCATGATGGTTTGGGTGTCTGGCTCTGTGCTCGCCGGCTAAACCGAGGCAAGTTTCATTGGGCTGAGACGTGGCGCGGCAAGCAACTGCAGTTGGACGATGAGCAGCTGACTGCTCTGGTGCAAGGACTGCCTTGGCAACGTGTTGGTGCAGCCGGTGTTATCTCAGTTTTATAACCATAAACTGATGCTTCAGACCATCATCAACATGGCGAATCGTCACAACGTTTGTGTTTTGGCATACTGCTTGGTATGTCAAAACCTCTCGATCTTACCCAGTTCTCTGCCGACCAACTCCGAACCTTAACCACGGAGTTGATGGCGTCGCTGGCCGACAAAGAGAAATTACTTAATCAAAAAGATCGAGTGATCGTACACCGCGATGCGGTCATCGAAAAGCTGAGCCATGAACTGGCGACTCTGAAACGTCATAAGTACGCTCAGCGCAGCGAGCAGATGAATGCTCTTCAAGCCAGTCTATTGGATGAACTCGTTGAGGGTGACCTTGCCGCTATTGAAATAGAACTGGCTCAGCTCTCTGTTGTAGAAGCACCAACGCAAGCTAAAAAACAACCCAAGCGCGCTCCTCTGCCTGCAGAATTTCCGCGCACGCTGATTCATCATGAACCTGAAAATACCCAGTGCAGCTGCGGCTGTCAGCTCAAGCGTGTTGGCGAAGATGTCAGTGAAAAGCTGGATTACGTGCCAGGCGAATTTACAGTAGAGCGCCATATTCGCGGTAAATGGGCCTGCACGCAGTGCGAAACTCTAATTCAAGCACCAGTACCAGCTCAAGTCATCGACAAGGGCATTCCAACTGCAGGTTTACTGGCTCAAGTGCTGGTGGCCAAGTACTCAGACCACTTGCCTCTGTACCGTCAAGAACGCATCTTTGCTCGTGCTGGCTTCGCTATTCCACGCTCAACTCTAGCCGAGTGGGTTGGAGCGTGCGGTGTACAACTGCAGCCTTTGGTTGATGCCCTAAGAAGTACATTGTTAGAACACAACGTTTTGCATGCTGATGAAACACCAGTCAGCATGTTGGCTCCAGGCAAGAAAAAGACCCACAAAGCCTACGTTTGGGCCTATTGCAGCACGCCATTCTCGGATCTAAAAGCGGTTGTTTATAACTTCGCACCGACTCGCGCCGGCGAGCATGCACGCAACTTTCTGGGCGACTGGCAAGGCAAGTTAGTCTGCGATGATTACTCAGGTTACAAGGCTGGTTTTGGCAACGGCATCACGGAAATCGGCTGCATGGCTCATGCGCGGCGTAAGTTCTTCGATTTGCATCAAGCTAACCAAAGCACCCTTGCTGAACAAGCCCTCGAATATATCAGCCAGCTGTATAGGGTCGAGCGGGAGGTAAAAGATCTGCCACCCGATAAACGTCACGCCAT
>LFRZ01000096.1:0-269 GCA_001513025.1 Gammaproteobacteria bacterium DTU037 | reverse complement strand
GCTGTTACCGCACAATTGGGCACCGGCGATCATTAGCAAGGTGTGATGGCCGGACGCTTACGAATGGTACAGGTAAAACGACCATAAGCCGTGTTATTGCCGGTGAGCCGGGACATCACCACTGCAAGTTAGCATGGCAAGGAGGTACTCCTCTTGAGCGGATGGTGTACAACCAAGACTTTGTTGATAGAAACTTTAATCAGAATGGTGTAGTGGCATAGTGTCAATGGCCACCTATTTAGATTGGTGCTGGCTCGAACCTATCCATT
>LFRZ01000127.1 GCA_001513025.1 Gammaproteobacteria bacterium DTU037 | reverse complement strand
TAATGACAATCAGCATGGTGTTTATCACGCTGTTCCTGTCAGCAGCCGGTATTGTGCAGATTTGGTTACAGCGCGTTCCTGAAGATGGTGCTGCATTATCCTTTATGGCGACACAAGATCAGTTGTTTATTTTCTACTGGTTACGTTTGGCTGCAGGGGTGATCTTCTTGATCGGCTTGGTAACCTATTTGTTGAGCTTCCGTCAGCGTGGGCGTGCAGGACTGGTTAGTAGAACTGCCGCTGGGCACGCATAATTACGTGAGTTAACGTGATGATGTAACGATCTTCGGCCCGGCTTGTACAGCGGGCCGAAGTTGTTTTAGCGCTACCTGTAGAGATGATTTGCGCAGGTGGTGCAGCAGTAAATGAGGTGACAGATGGGCATTGGCGTTGAAGTAGAAGAGTGGGCAGGCGGTGTTTGGCATCGATTTATTACTCGACGTGCTGATCCAGGCTTTCCAGAGGCACAGGTTGAATTGGTGGATATGCAGCGCTCTTTGGCGGTACTGTTTCGTGCTTTAGGCGGTGCGTCGGGGGTTGCTGTCGAAGCGTCCAATGCGCGCAAAATGGTGTTGCGCCGTTCTTTGATCCAGCAGGTGGCCGGCAGCAGCCAGCAATTGGCGGTGGCGTGGGCGGATGCGGAAAACTTACGCCTACCCGCTAGTTTGGCGGTGTATCCCGATCCTGAACTGAATCGTGACCTGTACCGTTGGCTGGCATTACTTGCAGCAACTTCGGATAAAATGCGCCATTGGGGACGGGATAATCAACGTTGGACGCAAAACTTACTGCAGCAGTATCCAGCGCTGCGTCCGCGCTATCAGCGTTTGCTGGATGCGCATTTAGCGCTGCGTCCAGATCCCAGCTCATTAAAGAAAAATGAAGCCGCTTTGGAGCGAGCATTACGTCAAGCTTTGCAAGAGCCGGGTAGCGTGGTGGATTTTCCCGTGACTGAACGTGCGCCTTTCCCTTTACCTTTATGGTTGTACCCTGCGGAACGTCTGGGTGCTCCGCAAGAGAGTGAGCTTGAGAGTGAAGAGGATGAGGGTGATGTGGTGGGCGGTGCACAAGGAGAGGGTCGTGATGTGCGCAAACAAGCGAAGCGGGTTGAAGATAACTCGGGTAAGCAAGGTTTATTGCTGTTTCGTTTAGAAAACTTATTCAGCTGGTCTGAACATATTGATGTTGATCGCTGTGGTGATGATAACGAAGACCTCGATGCGGCGCGCGTGGCCGATGATTTAGATGAAATTGCCTTATCGCGCAAACGTAAGCGCAAAGGCGGTGGGTTAAAGTTGCACTTGGATTTACCACCCGCGGATGTGGACGATATTCCGCTGGGCGAGGGGATTAAGCTGCCCGAATGGGATTTTCGTAAAAATGCGCTACAAGAGGATTTTGTTAATGTGCAAATGATGCAGCCGCGTGATCAAGAGGCTGCACCTTTACCGCTGCGTTTAAGTCAGCTGGCACGCCGCATTCGCCGTCAATTTGAGAATTTACGCAGTGAGCCACGTTGGTTGCACCAACAAGCGCAAGGCGATGAGTTGGATTTACAAGCCTGTTTGGATTTTTATGTGGAGCGTCAATGTGGGCAGGTGGCTGAGCGCGGATTGTTTATGGAAAAACGTCAACAGCATCGCGATTTATCCTGTTTGTTGCTGGCGGACTTATCGATGTCGACCGACTCACATATCAATGATGAACGCCGCGTGATTGATGTGGTCGCCGACAGTATGTTGTTATTTGGCGAGGCGTTATCCGCGGTGGGTGATGATTTTGCCCTGTATGGGTTTTCTTCGCTGCGCCGCCATCAAGTGCGTATGCAAGAAATTAAACGTTTTGATCAGCGCTATGATGATGGCGTACGTGGCACCATTCAAGGTCTCAAGCCCGGTTATTACACGCGTATGGGGGCGGCGATTCGCCAAGCCAGCGCTTTACTGAAAGATCGCCCACATAAGCGACGTGTGTTATTGCTCGTGACGGACGGTAAGCCCAATGATTTGGATTTATACGAGGGCCGCTACGGAGTTGAAGATACCCGGCAGGCAGTATTAGAGGCGCAGAAACTCGGCTTAATCCCTTTCTGTATTACCATTGACCGTGAAGCAGCGGATTATCTGCCCTATATGTTTGGCGCCAATGGTTATACCTTGATTCGTGAACCCGAGCATTTGCCCACACGTTTGCCGCAATTGTACCGCCAGTTAACCCAATAGACGGCAAAGTATCTGCCTCGGTGAATGGCTTAACAGAGGATGCTTGTCATGCTGAATGCCACGCTAAAGCCGCTGCTAAAAAAGCGTAAAAAGCCTGCCAGTCAGTACCTGTTTCCGTTGGCGGCAGCCTATGCAGCGTTGCTTTTGCCTTGGTCTAGCTTGGCATTGTTGATGGGTGTGCCCGCGCCGCCAGGGTTATACAGTGTCTTTGGCCATGCCCATGAGTTGCTGATTGGTTATGCCATGCTAGTGGTGGCGGGTTATTTGTTGGGACCCATTGAAAGCGTAAAAATACGATCCTTAATTGCAGTTTGGCTGCTGGCTCGGGCGGGGTTTTTATTTTTTCCAGGCAGTCCTTGGGCTTGGTCGGGTGCCTTGGCCGTGGCGGGTTTGACTGCGGCGTGGACGGTGCCGCGCTTTGCCCGTTCGGCGAAAAAATGGCGCAATAAAACCACTGCACCCTTATTGCTTATCCTCTGTACTTTATTGGTGTTTGCCGCACAGCCAGCTTGGCAAGGGCAAACAATACTGGTGGAGCTATTACTGGGCTTGGCTTTGTTGATGTTCTTTATGGGCGGACGCATTATTGCCCCAGCCGTCGCCGGACATCTGTTGCGACAGCAGCGCAGTCTACAGGCACGGGTGCAGCCCAATATTGAGGGAGCAGTCCTGATCCTATTGTTTGTTGCGCTGGCACTCTACCCTTTGCCGACTCTGTTCAGTGAGCAACTCGCGGGCGCGCTAGTACTGCTGTGCGGTCTGTTCACTATGCTACGCTTATTGCGCTGGCAGTTATGGCATTGCCTGACTCGGCCGGATTTATTATTACTGGCTTCCGGTTATGCTTGGCTGGCCATCGGTTTGTGCTTGTTGGGTTGGGCTTTGTTATTTAAATCTGCGTGGCTCAGTGCCGGAGTGCATGCGTTAACTGTGGGCGCACTGGGTACTTTGACTGTAACGGTAATGGCACGCACCCAACTGATGCAGCGTTACCGTGACCCTAATGCTCGGCCATTGAGTCACGTGGCCGGTGTACTGATCAATGCTGCGGCTGTATTGCGGGTGATTCCAGCGCTGATGGGCCAACAGAGCAGTGTCTGGCTGTTAAGTGCCGCGGGATTATGGACGTTAGGTTTTTTATTGTTGCTCTTGGTCTTTTGGCACACTCGTAGTGCGCTTAAGCTGCCAGCTTAGCCGCCGGCAGGATTACTGCGCGGTAACCAGACAATCATAATTGCACAAAAAATAGTCAAAGCAATCACGAACAGTTTAAAACGCAAAAGACGTTGCGCCTGATTGCGTTCGGTATGCTGCGGTAAATTCATCCCGCAATTGTCACAGACTGACTGTTCGGCGGAGTTGTCATGTTGGCAGTACAAGCAAATAGGCATAAGCACCCCCTTATTTTCTATAGATCTTGTCATAGACGGGATAACGGGTGCTTGATAGCTATCAAGTAAGGCGTTTATTCGTAATTTTCGAGACGCTCGCGATCGATAATGCAAATTAAGCGACCATCAACTTTAATAATGCCCTCATCACTGAGGTGATGAATAATTCGAGAAAAGGTTTCTGGTTGAATTGATAAGTGTCCAGCGACTAAGCGTTTAGCCATGGGTAGCTCGAAACTGGGGGTATTGCATTTACTGCATGAGCGTAAGGCTTGTGAGAGAATATAACGAATCACACGATGAGTCGCATTTTTCAGAGAAAGAATTTCAATTTCATTTAAACGCTGATGCATACGTATGGACAGTGCCGCTAACAAGGCCATGGCTGTTTCAGTGTTTTCACGCAGCAAGCGGGTATAGGTGGCATTGGATAGCATCAATAGCTGGGTTGGTAACACAGTTTGTGCGGTCGCCACATAGGTGCCGGTATCCATAAACATCATGGCTTCAGCAAAGGTGTTGCGATCACCAATCACTTCAAAGACTTTTTCTTGGCCGTCGGGAGTCAGTCGATAGACTTTCACACTGCCAGAAATAATAAAACCAAAGCTATTACAGGCTTCGCCCTGGCGAAACACATAGGCACCTTTTTCAAGATTCAGTAATTGGCTTTCTTCTATCAATTGCGTTAACTGACTCTCGTTAAGCGCAATAAACAAGTGATGCTCACGTAATATTTTTTGATATAAAGGATGCGGTTCCATTTTTATTCTCCACTTTGCAGCGTGAGTGGGCGGCTTTTTATAACCGAGTACAGGCAGGCATCCTAGCATATATTAGGCTGAGTATTATTGAGGCGATGTCGATTGCCAGTTGCAAAAGCAACCCACCGCCAAGGTGTTGGCTGCAGCAACTGGGCGGTTGTCGAGTAATGCATCCAAGATGGGTTCAATAAAACTGTTGCTGGAATTGCACACCGCCCCTTCACTGTAAGGACCGAAGTAGGCTAAGTGACCACTGGTATCCCAAATGGCCACCGCAGGGCTGGCAGGTAGGTCTTCGGAACCGGGTAGGCCGCTTAAATGGCGCATGCTGCTGAGTGCTTTAGGCAGTTGGCCTTTACTGCCTGGTTTTTGTAAGTGATAAAACTCAACTTGGCCAGCATAACGTTCAAACATCTCGATCAAGTGCTGTTGATTGCCCACATTGCATGGACAGCTGGGATCCCAGAAATGAACAAAACGAATCGATCCCGCACCCGCGATGCTGTCGGGTAGGCGTAAGCTCTGGCCGCTAAAGATGGCAGTCGTTTCGCTAAATGGTCGGATAAAACGCGTTTTATACCACCATAATCCGGTTAGCATAGACCCCAGCCAAAGGATAAGCGTGATGCCAATCAGTACTTTTTTCACAATAGATGATTTCATAAGTTCCATACACACAAGATAGTATAGAGTGCCATGAGTTGCTTAAAATCTATATGTCCAGAATGTCGCAGTATCAGTTTATGACGAGAGTGTAAGGATGACAGTATTTAATCCGCTGATTTTACAGTCTGCATTGCCCATGCTGGACGTGCATAGTCTTGATCCTGAGCAGGCCAAGGCTTGGCGGCGTTTCTATCAGATTGATTTTACTGTGCGTGATCCTGAGCTGGATTGTCGTTTGGGTGTGGTTGAGGTTGCGGGCTATCGGATTGCCATGCAGGTGTGCCGACCGCCGCAGGCCGTGGCGACATTGTTAGTACTGCACGGCTATTACGATCATATGGGTTTATATGGTCATGTTTATGACTGGGCCTTGGTGCAAGGCTTTGCTGTCTTATCGTGTGATTTACCCGGGCATGGCTTATCCAGCGGTGCGCGGGCCAGCATCAATAGCTTCCAAGAGTATCAACAGGTGCTGCAGGCATTGCTGGCTAAAGCGGCACAACTGCGCTTGCCTAAGCCTTGGCATATCCTTGGGCAAAGCACCGGCGCTGCGATTGCTTTAGATTATGTCTTAGCTCAACAACCGCTGACGCCGCTAGGTGAAACTATTTTGCTTGCGCCTTTAGTCCGTCCGCGTGCTTGGCCGCAGTCCAAATTGCTGTATCAGCTGGTTAAACCTTTTCGTGCCAGTGTTCCGCGGCGTTATTCCGACAACTCCAATGATGCTGCCTTTGTAAAATTTATGCGTGATGATCCGCTACAGGCGCGAGTTTTACCCACGGCTTGGGTCGGCGCGTTGGCGCAGTGGATTACCTATATTGAACAGGCACCGCGCAGTAATCACAGCCCGATTATCGTGCAAGGTGAAGCGGATATGACGGTTGATTGGCAGCACAACTTAAATGTTCTAGAGGATAAGTTTAGAGCACCTAGAATACTGCTGTTGCCAGAGGCGCGGCATCATTTGGCCAATGAACAACAGGCCCTACGTGAGCAATATTTTAGCTTTTTGCACGAACAACTCAGTTAATCTGGGTACCACTCGAGCTTAGCGAGTTGAGCGCAAACTGGCTTGGAGTGTTTTAAAGGCTGCTTGATAGTAGAGTTGGCCTTCGGGGGACTGGGCGAAGCTGACAAACTCTTCCAGTTCCGCATCAGATAAGCTTTGGTAAATATGCAGCAAAGTATTATCAATATTGCTATCAATTTGTGCGACCAAACGCTGGCGCTGGCTATCTAATAAGGCATTGGCTTGTTCTGAACCCATTAAACCAGGCAGCATTTGACTTAAGCTATCCGCTGCGACACTGCCTAAGGCTAAAGTGACTTCGGCTCCAGCTTGGCTGGCGGGCAGGGCGTTGCTCAGGTGACGAATCAGTAAACGACGTGTGGCATCTGCACTAATCACCGGTAAGCCTGACGCGTAACGATTGAGTTGCTCTGGGTGGGACGACGCTATTTCTGCTGCACTCACTTTTTGGCCTAGCGTTGATTCAAAAAAAGCCAAGGCAGTTGTGGGGCTGGCTAAATTCTGACGTAAGGCGTGTTGCGCACGTTGCTGCATAGCTGCTGCGGCAAAACGTTGATTGCTGTTCTCTACCAAGGTTTGATAAATAGCGCTGGGTAAGGTGTTTTGATAGCGCAGTTGGGTTTGCTGTACTGCGCTAGAAAAATGTTTATGCTGCTGTTGCCAGCCGGCTTTTTGATACAACTGCAGATAGGCATCGGCAAACACACTTGGGCTGCTGATTAATACGCATAAAAATAATAAAAAACGCATAAATAGTCCTAGAAATAATATTAAATAACACGCGATGATGCCCGTGGCACCGTCTTTGCAGGGTGGCTGCAGCACGGTCTGCGAAATAAATATGTGCTCCGACAAAATCGGCATAGTATGCAGCAAATGCATGCCAATATGCTGAGCTCATTCTCAGTCAACAGCATGTAAAGCGTACATCATAAGCTCTTCACTTGGGTTAAAAATGAACACAGTCGTTATCGCACCATTGTTTGCGCGTATCGTTGATGATTTAGCCACACATGGCTGGTCGCAACAGAGTATTTTTATCCCTACAGATCTGACAGCAGAACTGGCTAAAGAGTGCCACAAACGTGCACAACAAGGTCAATTAGAACCTGCTGCGATAGGCCGTGGCGTGGCAAAAGTTGTGCATGAAGCGATTCGTGGCGACCATATCCAATGGCTGGATGCAGGGCATCATGCTGCTGTTGACCGTTATTTGGCCTTGATTGAGCAATTGCGTGTAGCAATCAATCAAACCTTATTTTTAGGGTTAGAGGATTTTGAAAGCCACTTTGCTTTGTATCCGCCAGGTGCTTTTTACGCTAAGCATCTCGACCGTTTTCGTGATGATGACCGACGTGTAGTCAGCTGTGTGGCCTATTTAAATGAGCAGTGGCTACCTGAGCAGGGTGGTGCGTTGCGCATGTATTTAGAGGATGAACGGGTCTATGATGTGGCGCCGCAAGCGGGCACCTTGATGGTGTTTATGTCAGCGCAGTGGCCGCATGAAGTGCTACCCGCCACGCGCGATCGTTTATCGATTACTGGCTGGTTTCGCCGCCGCGCTTAATCTCTAGGCATTAAAAAAGGGAAGCATAATGCTTCCCTTTTGCTCACGCAGGCGCAGTACTTAGTAGAGAATACGGCAGCGCATGGTGCCTTCCACTTCTTGCAGCTTGCTTAATGCCAGCTCAGAGTGGGCCGCATCAATATCAATCACTACATAACCCACGGTTTCGTCAGTGCGTAAGAACTGGCTGGATACGTTGATTTTGTTATCAGCAAACACCTTGTTGATCGCGCCCATAACACCTGGAATATTCTGGTGAATATGCAGGATACGGTGCTTACCAGGGTGAGACGGCAGTGACATTTCTGGGAAGTTTACAGAGGATACGGAGGTACCGTTATCACTGTACTTAACCAGTTTTTCTGCTACTTCTAGACCAATATTGGCCTGTGCTTCTTGGGTTGAACCACCGATATGCGGGGTCAAGATCACGTTATCAAAGCCGCGCAGTGGGCTTTCAAACTCTTCACCGTTGGCACGTGGCTCTACTGGGAATACATCAATTGCCGCGCCCAATAGGTGCTTATCTTTGATCGCTTCAGCCAGTGCTTCAATAACGACGACAGTACCGCGCGCCGCATTCATTAAAATACTGCCTTTTTTCATGGTGCGAATTTCTTTCTCACCAATCATCCACTCAGTGGATGGCAATTCTGGGACGTGTAAAGACACCACGTCAGACATGGCCAGCAGTTCATTTAGGCTGCCGACTTGCGTGGCATTGCCCAATGGCAGCTTGGTGATCACATCGTAGTAGTAGACATCCATACCCAGTGCTTCAGCCAGTACGGATAATTGCGTACCGATTGAACCGTAACCAATAATACCGAGCTTTTTACCGCGGATTTCAAATGAACCCGTAGCGCTTTTCATCCAACCACCACGGTGACTGACAGCGTTGCGCTCTGGAATGCCACGAATCAGCATAATGGCTTGGGCTAAGACCAGCTCAGCCACCGAACGCGTGTTGGAGTAAGGTGCGTTAAACACAGCAATACCACGCTCGCGGGCGGCATTGAGGTCAACTTGGTTGGTACCGATGCAGAAGCAACCAACGGCAATCAACTTTTGTGCGCATTCAAAAACGTCTTCAGTTAATTGGGTGCGCGAGCGGATACCAACAAAGTGAGCATCAGCGATTTTTTCTTTTAATTCTGCTTCTGGTAGGGCACCGGAAATATACTCAATATTTGTATATCCAGCCGCATTCAGTGTGTCAATTGCGTTCTGGTGAACACCTTCAAGAAGAAGAAAACGGATTTTGCTTTTATCAAGCGATGTTTTACTCATCTGCGTAGACCTGTTGTCCTAATGTGAATGGCAAGTTGACGGACAGTGAGAACTGACCGGAACGGCAAAAAATAAAGCCGGCCCGGGAATCGGCGTGAGGCGCGACTAGCGGGGTGCCCATGCTACCATAAGCACCAGAAAAAACAGCCAGCCTTATGACGTGAAGAGTCTTCAGGCAGACCATGAACAGTGTGAGAGTTCCCAAAATGACCGATCTTGCCCTTATAGAAGAGCTAAAAACCCTTGTTGACGTTGGTAAAGTACTGACGGATACGGATTCATTAGATGCCTATGGTAAAGACTGGACCAAGCACTTTGCTCCAGCGCCGTCAGCGATTGTCTTCCCAAAAACCACGGAGCAAGTGCAAGCGATTGTGCGTTGGGCCAATCAACATCAGGTGGCCTTAGTCCCTTCCGGGGGGCGCACCGGTTTGTCAGCGGCAGCGGTGGCGGCCAATGGTGAAGTGGTGGTGTCCTTTGATAATATGAATCAAATTTTGGCTTTTAATGAGATGGACCGCACGGTTGTCTGCCAGCCGGGCGTGGTCACGCAACAGTTACAAATGTTTGCGCAAGAGAAAGACTTGTATTATCCAGTGGACTTTGCTTCCGCAGGTTCCAGTCAAATTGGCGGCAATATCGGCACCAATGCTGGCGGAATTAAAGTGATTCGCTACGGTATGACCCGCAATTGGGTGGCGGGGATGAAAGTGGTCACCGGTAAAGGCGATCTGCTGGAACTGAATAAAGATTTGATCAAAAACGCCACCGGTTACGATTTGCGTCAGTTGTTTATTGGTGCCGAAGGCACGCTAGGTTTTGTTGTCGAAGCCACCATGCGTCTGGATCGTGCCCCGAAAAACCTCACTGCTTTAGTGCTAGGTGTGCCGGATTTTGATTCGATTATGCCAGTGCTGCACGCTTTCCAAAACAGCTTAGATCTGACCGCTTTTGAGTTTTTCTCGGATAAAGCTTTGGCCAAAGTCTTGGCCCGCGGTGATGTGCCCGCGCCGTTTGAGACGGATTGCCCATTTTATGCTTTGCTGGAGTTCGAGGCGGTCAGTGATGAAGTGGCCGAGGGTGCTTTAACCACTTTTGAGCATTGCGTCGAGCAAGGCTGGGTCGTGGATGGGGTGATGAGCCAAAGCGAACAGCAGCTAGAAAACTTGTGGAAACTGCGTGAGTATATTTCTGAAACCATCGCGCACTGGACACCGTACAAAAACGATATCTCGGTCACCGTGGGCCAAGTCCCAGCGTTCTTGCGCGATATTGATCAGATTGTTGCGAAAAACTACCCTGATTTTGAAGTGGTTTGGTTCGGCCATATTGGTGACGGTAACTTGCACTTAAATATTCTTAAGCCCGATAACCTGAGCAAAGATGAGTTTTTTGCTCAGTGTGCGACGGTTAACCAATGGGTTTTTGAAACCGTACAGAAGTACAATGGTTCGATCTCGGCTGAACATGGTGTCGGGATGACAAAACGCGATTACCTGCATTACAGCCGTTCTGCCGAAGAAATTGCTTATATGCAGGCAATTAAAGCGATTTTTGATCCCAATGGCATTATGAATCCGGGTAAGATTTTTCCAGTTTAAGGGGTGGGCCAGCTGTGATCGCAGTTGGCCATTTCTCGCTATCTAAGGGTTGTTTATGAGCTATCAACATCAATATATCGACGGCACACGCATTCATTTCCCAGTGGGTAAAGTGGTCTGTGTGGGACGTAACTATGCTGCGCATGCCAAAGAACTGAATAATCCAATACCCACTGAGCCATTATTGTTTATTAAGCCGAGCAGCTGTGTGGTGTCACCTGAGGGTGGTTTTAGTATCCCGCAGGATCGCGGCGCGGTGCATTATGAAATTGAAATTGCGGTCTTGATTGGTAAGTCTTTATCACGACAGCCCAGCGAAGAAGAAACCCTTGATGCGATTTCTGGTTTTGCGCCGGCGCTGGATTTAACCTTACGTGATGTGCAAGAGCGTTTAAAAGAGAAAAGCTGGCCTTGGGAAGTGGCCAAATCTTTTGATGGTGCCTGCGTTTTAGCACCCTTTGTTTCAGGCTTTGCCGTGCAGGATAGCGCTGATATTGCTGTGCGCTTGACCATCAATGGTGAAGTGCGTCAAGACAGCAATAGCCGTGAAATGCTCTATCCGATCATCCCCCTGATTCAGTATATGGCTGGACAATTTGCTTTGCAGCCGGGTGATGTGGTGTTAACGGGCACTCCAGCTGGCGTTGGCCCCTTACAAGAAGGTGATGAGTTGCTGATGGAGTTACCCGGCTATGCGCAATTTAGCACTCATGTGATTAAGCGTAACTAATAATGCCAGAGCTTCCTGAAGTCGAAACCACGCGCCGCGGTATTGCTCCGCACTTAATTGGTCAGCGCGTGCAGCGCGTGCTGGTGCGTAATCCACGGTTACGCTGGCCGATACCTGAAGATTTGGACGTGCGCTTATCCGGACAGCAGATTGTCAGTGTTGAGCGCCGTGCTAAATACTTATTGATTGGTGCTGAAGTGGGCACCTTAATCAGCCACTTGGGCATGTCCGGTAGCTTGCGTATGGTTGCGCAGGGCACGCCTGTGGCCAAGCATGATCATGTGGATATTGAGTTGGAGTCTGGTCTGATCTTGCGTTACACCGATCCACGGCGCTTTGGTGCGATGCTCTGGAGTACGGAGCCACCGTTGCAGCATAAATTGCTACAAAAGCTGGGTCCTGAGCCCTTGTTAGATGATTTTACTGTAGATCATCTGTACGAGCGTTCACGTGGTCGTAGCATGTCGATTAAACCTTTTATTATGGACAATGCGGTGGTAGTCGGGGTGGGTAATATTTATGCTAGCGAAGCCTTGTTCGCTGCTGGAATAGATCCGCGCCGCGAAGCCGGCAGCGTGTCCAAGGCGCGCTATGTCAAGCTGACCGGAGAAATTAAGCGCATTTTGGCGATGGCTATTGAACAAGGTGGTACGACACTGCGTGATTTTGTCGGCGGTGATGGTAAACCAGGCTATTTTCAGCAAAAGCTGTTTGTCTATGGTCGCTCAGGTCAGCCGTGCTTGTGTTGTGGGCGTGAGTTGAGCGAAATTAAGCTGGGTCAGCGCGCCAGTGTGTATTGCGCTAAATGCCAGCGCTAACTTGAAAACGGAAGTAATATTGTTTTTGTGGAAGGTTTACGATAGTCGTTATATCAAGCCTAGACTGCTGTATAAATCTGTATTATTTAATAAAAAACTACTGAAGGATCGCTGTTATGAATATGTTTCGAGTTACTGCTGCAATATTAGCCTTGTGCATAAGCTTGATCAGCGTACCCGCGTCTGCTGCCCGCTCCAATGTCAGTGGTAACCCTGCGTATGAAGTGGAGACGCCTGGGGCTTATGCAATGGTTGCCGATCTAGTGATTGCTCGACCATTATTGATTGCCGCAACTGTAGTTGGGGCTGGTTTGTTCGTGGTGGCCTTACCTTTCACGTTGCTCAGCGGCAGCGTTGATCGTGCCGGCAAAGCGTTGGTGGTTGAACCCGGTAGAGCGGCGTTTGTACGTTGCCTGGGTTGTACCAAAGAAGGCTTTAACGTCCAAGACGACTGAGTCCTAGGACTGAGGGTCTGAGACTGCGAAAGTGGCCTTTTCTGCTAAGTAAAATAAGTGTACTACTCTATCTAAAGAGTGGCCGTGCGATTGCTTGCAGTCGCGCACAGCCCGTTGTATTTACGCCATTGTAGGCTGTCATGGGTGAGCGTTGCTTGCAGTGAGAACGCTGTGACTAATGCACTGTGCTCAACATATAACTCTTGCCTTTTTGATTAATCGTCTGCGTGCTGGTGGGTGAATGTACAAGCTTAAGTCGTTTTTATTGCCAGTATTGGCGCTGGCTATTTTAGCTATTAGTTTCTGGTATAGCCTTGGCTGGCTACAATTGTGCGCTGGTTTGGCGTTGTTCTTATTTGGTATGCAATGCCTTGAAGAGGGCTTGAAACAGCTGGCCGGCGGTCGTTTAGAGCAGCTGTTAGAGCGCAGTACTGCAACGCCTTTTAAGGGGTTCTTATTTGGTGTTGGCGGGACTATGGTGTTGCAGTCCACCACCTTGATGTCATTGTTGACCATCGCTTTTATCAGTACCGGTTTGATTCAGCTGGCGGGTGGTATCTCGATTTTACTGGGAATTAACTTAGGCGCCAGTGGTGGGATTTGGTTATTAGCTGCGGCCGGACAAGATTTTAGCTTAAGCCCGCTGGCGTTACCTTTATTGGTATTTGGAGTCTTAGCTGGTTTTAACGGGCCGCAGAGTAAAGCGGCTGGGCGCATTGTGCTGGGTATTGCCTTTATCTTCTTAGGTATTGATGAAATTAAAGGTGGTTTTACCGCTTTTGGTAGCAGTATTGATATGACTGGGCAGGTCTCCAGTGGTTTGCTGGGGCAATTGGCTTTTGTTGCAATTGGTTTGGCCTTAACAGCTGTGCTGCAATCCAGTCATGCCACCTTGATGTTAGTCTTGGCCGCATTAGCTGGCGGCCAAATTGAGTTGTGGCAGGGGATGGCGATTGCGATTGGCGGCAACCTTGGCAGTAGTATTACCACTGCGATTGTTGGCTGGTTGGGCGGTAACCGCGGCGGGCAACGTTTGGCATTGGTGCATGTGCTGTTTAATCTTGCAACGAGCATTATCACCTTGCTATTGCTATCGCCCTTGGCTTGGTTGTCATATTGGCTGATGCATCAGCTCGGTGCAGGCAGTAATACCTTGCTGCAGTTGGCCATGTTTCAGACCTTATTTAACCTGATCGGCGTGTCGCTGTTTTGGCCTTGGCAGCGGCAACTGGAAGCTTGGTTGTATCGCATCTTGCCCAATCGTGAAGAGCCTAGCGTGTTGATTGCTGAGATTCAAACAGGCCAGCGTGCAGTTGTTGAGCAGCGTGTCTTAGCGGTGACCCGATCGCGCTATTTAAGTGAGGCGGCACTGGCTTCAGTGGATACCGCTTCGCGTGCGGTGGTGCAGGAGTTGCAGCACTTAGGCCGCTTAAGTTTAGAAGTGATTTGTCATGCCTTATATCAACCGGTTGAGCAGTTGTCCCGCGCTCGAGTGGATGAAGCGCGCTTAGATGCGCGTCCGAATGATGCCGAGTGTTTGGATGCCGAAGAGCTGTATCAGCGCCATATTAAGGGTGTCTATTCTGACTTGTTGGGCTTTATGAGTCGCCTTGATGTAACCATGGATGAAGAGCATCAAAAGTTTTGGATGACCTGCCAAGTGGTGGCTTTGCAATTGGTGGATGCGGTAAAAGACGCTAAGCATTTACAGAAAAATCTGGGTCGTTATTTGCGTGATGAGCACTCTTTTGTGCACAATCATTACTTGGATTTACGTCGCCATGTTCTCTGGGTCTTACGCCAAGTACGTGAGATTGGTCGCCTAGATCTGCCGGATGATGTCTGGCGCAGCCGTTTGGACTGGATGGAGGGGCAGGCGGCTAAATTTGATGCTGATTTTCGTCTGCGTATTTTCAGCGAAGTGCGTAAGCAGCAGCTGGATAATTTACAAGCCAGCTCGTTGATGAATGACTTAGGTTACGCCAGCCGTATCACGCAAAGTCTGCGTAATGTCTTGCAGTTAGGTTTAGTGGGCGAGAATGAGTTGTTGCGTGAAGTGCGTCGCTTAGGCGGTGATGACGATGACTTTCCATTGATTCAGCTGCATTAGCCTCACAGGCTTAATGACTGAGACTGGCTCCTTGCCCACGCGGATCACTGGCTGCTGCGCTGTTGCCGGTATTTTTCTGCCACCAAAGCACTTGTTGATTGCCATAGTTGCGGGTGAGCTCTTGTAATTCATGGCCTTTTTTCTGCAAGCGTTGCTGCTGCTGTGAGGTTAAAGCGCCCGGTTCGAAGCCCAAGACATCGGGTAAGTATTGATGATGCACGCGGGCACTGGCTACCCATTGCGTGGGGGCTTTGCCGTCTAGATATTCCAACATAGCCAAGACATTCATGCTGGGAATACGGCTACCACCTGGGGTGCCAAAGGCGGCAAAATCGTTGGGTCCTTCTAAAAAGCTAGGGCTCATCGAGGACAATGGTCGTTTGCCTGCTTGTACCAGATTGGCCACGCTGCCGGTTAGTCCGTAAGCATTACTGCTGGCCAAGTCAGCGGCAAAGTCGTCCATCTCATCATTCAGTAATACACCAGTACCTGGCACGGTAAAGGCTGCGCCAAACATCATATTTAAAGATAACGTCGCGGCCACCGCATTGCCGTGCTGATCGAGTACCGCAAAGTGAGTGGTGTGATCACCTTCATGTACGGCTGGACTGGGGGCTAGGCTGGCGCTAGGGGTTGCATGGTCGACATGGATGCTGTCTGCCATCTGCACAATATGCTCACGTGCCAGCAGCGCTTGGGTGGGGTTATCAATAAAGTCAGGATCACCGAGTAAGCCACGGTCGCGGTAGGCGCGTCTAAATACTTCAGCAATATAGTGCGCGCGTTGTGCCGGTTCGGCTTGTTGCCAGGGCAAACGCTGCAGCATCAATAAGCTTTGTGCAATGGCAATGCCACCCGCGGATGGTGGTGGCGCAGTAATTAATTGGCGTTGTTCAGCTAATGACACAATCAATGGTGCTCGCCATTTCACTCGATAGTCGGCCAAATCCTCTAATGTCCAAATACCACCAGCGTCTTGTACTGCGCTGACCAGTTTTTCGGCAAATGGCCCTTGGTAAAAACCTGCAGCCTTGTGCTCGGCCAGCATGCTTAAGGTGGCGGCCAGCTCGGGTTGACGTAAGATCCAACCTTGCTTTGGAATTGCCTGTTGCTCTAGAAATAAACGGGCTGACTCTGCATCGTTTTGTAAGGCCGCTAACCGCCAGCTGGCGCGTTCTTGATAGACCGCATCAATGGCAAAACCATCACGCGCCAAGGCAATTGCAGGTGCAAGGTTGTCGGCTAAGGATAAGCGCGCATGGCGCTGGCTTAGCGCATCCAGTGCTGCCGGTATACCAGGAATGGCAGCGGCTAAGGGGCCGTTCAGCGATAGCTTTGCATCGATCTCGCCATTGACTCGGTAGAGGTCGGCGTGCGCAGCTAAAGGTGCGCGCTCGCGGGCATCCAGAAACTGATAATCAGCGGTTTTACCGGCACGGCGCAGTAGATAGAAACCACCACCACCGAGGCCTGAGCCATAGGGCTCGACCACCGCAAGGGCCGCAGTCACTGCAATCGCAGCATCAATGGCGTTGCCGCCTTGCTTGAGAATCTCAATCCCTGCCGCGCTGGCTAGCGGATGAGCGCTGCTGACATAGGCGTGCTGGGGTGATTGCTCGGCTGCCGCAACAACCGACCAACACAGAGCCAGACTTAGAACAAACGTTTGTAGTCTAGGCACTGTGCGCTTAGGCCTGACCCGTGATGATCTTGTATTTTTCCATCAGCTCGTCTTTACTTTCCACATTATTAGCATCCAATGGAATGCAGTCGACAGGACAGACCTGAACGCATTGTGGTTCATCGTAATGCCCGACACATTCGGTACACAGGTTCGGATCAATCTCATAGATCTCTTCACCTTGTGAAATAGCACTGTTGGGACATTCTGGTTCACAAACATCACAGTTGATGCAGTCATCCGTAATGATCAGCGACATGGAGCAACTCCTATTGAGCAGTAAGGGCACAATGAATATTTAATGTATTTATTGTGCCGCAATCTAAAGCAGCGCGCAGCATCAGAATGCCTGATGCTTGCTATAAGTCATTTTTTAAAGCGTTCTGCCAATGCTTTTGCCACTACAGGGTGGACGAATTCAGAAATATCGCCATCTAATGCAGCAATTTCACGCACTAAGGTTGAGGAAATAAATGAATATTTCTCTGATGGCGTCAGAAATAAGCTTTCCACATCCGGTGCTAACTTACGGTTCATATTGGCCAGTTGGAACTCGTACTCAAAGTCCGATACTGCGCGTAAGCCACGCATAAACACATTGGCGTCCACTTCTTTAACAAAGTGTGCAAGCAGGTTATTAAAACCAACCACCTCAACGTTTGGTAGGTGTGCCGTGACTTCTTTGGCTAAAGCAACACGCTGCTCTAAGCTAAATAGAGGGCCTTTTTTTGTGCTGGCAGCTACAGCAACAATAACATGATCAAAGAGACGCGCAGCACGTTCAATCAGATCGCTGTGACCACGGGTGATCGGGTCAAAGGTTCCCGGGTACAAAACACGGTTCATCGCGACGTCCTTTAGGGCGTTAAAAGTTGTGCAATCTTAACGCAGCAATACTAAGAGCGCAAAAAAGCTTTATGTGCCTGAGTTGGCTGATGATGAAAACCTCGACCACAGTGGAGCAGCAGTGGCCGAGGTGATGGACTAGGCTTTCGCCGCGTCAGGGAAAACAATCACGTCAGTATAGTTTTCTGGTTCAATTAGGGCACGGTGCAGGGCAATAATGGCTGCATCGTAATCACTTTCTTGTACCACAATCTGCATTTCCACCTGACGAATGGTTTGCTGCAGCGCTTGCACACTGATACCGGCATCAGCCAAGGCGGTTGCCGTTTTCGCCAGAATGCCTTTGACTTTCATATTGGAGCCAATCGCGGAAACAATGGCAACATTATGTACAGTCACTTCGGCGCTAGAATAGTGTTCTTCAATCATGCGTGCGGCACGATTAATGATCTTGCGTGAGCCTGCACAGTAATAAGTAATACTGTTGGCATCGCGTGACTTATTCACTACATAGAGCTTGAGCTGCTTAATGATATTGGTGATTTCGGTGTCGTAGCTCATATCGCCAAGCATTTCTTGGTCGAATACTTCAATACCAAACATATCTTTACGCCCAGCAATAATCTCTACCCGTGGCTTCACGCTGGCGTAGCCTTTTTTGATCAGGGTTCCCGCATGTTCAGGTTCAAAGGCGTTTTTAATCCGTAACTCGACACCGGCGCGGCGTAAGGTTTTACCGGCACGCGGGTGAATGGCTTCCATACCTAAGTTTGCCAGCTGGTCCGCCACGTCATAGTTGGTCATGCCAATGGTCACCACCTTGTCCGTGCCGACCAGATTAGGATCAGCGGTGCTGAGGTGAAACTCTTTATGAATAATGGCTTCTTTAGCACCGGTTGCCGCGGCAATTTGGGCAAAAGTGATTTCGGTATAACCCCGATCAAAGGTATTCATTAAACCTTCGGTGCAATGGGTATAACCCGGCGCAATCACTAACTCTTTACTGAAGTCGATACCTTTAAAATGATGCTCGATCATTTCTTTAAAAGGCATAGGTTCAGCCGCTTGCCAGCCGGTTAAGTCAGCAAAGCGTGCATTAACGCCTTTTAACTTGAGTGCCAGTACGGTATTAAAAGCACTGTGCGCTTCACCTAAAGACGCGAGCATTTCGCGCACTTTCATCAGGTGTTCGGTCAGCTGGAAATGGCCGAAGTGACACAGCTGATGCAAGCTGTGCATTACCTCGAAGCAGTCATCCACACGGCTATTAATAAACTGATTGGCCTGCTCTAGAGCATGCGTGCTGTCAGGAAAGATTTCCATATTTTTAGCCAGCATGGCCGCGCGCACTTTTTCTAAAGGCTCTTGCCACGCCTCTTCGCCACTGGCTTCAGCAAAGCGTTGGTATACACCGGCTTCACCAGTTTTTTTGTGCTCGAGCAGCTGATTAGTCATGCCACTATAAGCAGACACCACAAAAATACGATGGTACAGGCCGTGTATAGGATGCTGGGTTAAGAAGATATTTTCTAAAACATCCTTAAAGCAGCTCATTGAAGTGCCGCCAATTTTCTCTACGGTATGCATGAATGTGCGTCCGTTATCAATAAGTTAATCAAGAGGGATGAGTCTAGCGCAGGATACGCAACTCATACAGTTGAGTGTCGCCACCAAGCGTGCAGGTGGCACGGACACTCGAAGTGTAGTTAAGCGGCGCCAGAATAACTATAGAGCCGCTTAGAAATTTCACGCTGAACTGACACAATTGAGCTTAGAGAGGGTAAACACCATTCTCATCGTGCACTTCTTTACCATTAAGCGGTGGGTTAAATACGCAGGCCATTTTCATATCCTCGCTACCGCCGCGCAATAAATGCTCATCATGCTTATCCAAGATATATAAAGTGCCAGCCTCGATGGGGTAGATCTTGCCGTCTTTTAGCGTTTCAATCTCACCATTACCGCTCATGCAGTACACCGACTCAAGATGGTTTTGATACCAAATATGGGTTTCAGTGTTGGCATAGATGGTCGTGATGTGAAACGAGAAGCCCATATTGTCTTCTTTTAATAACATCCGGGTGCTTTCCCAGGTTTTTGTGACAACGCGACGATCACTGCTTTCTGCTTCTTTAAGGGTGCGAACAATCATTCAAAACTCCTAGCAGCGCCGCGCTAGTATTTAATAGCTGCAGCGCTTAATTTATAAGGTGACTTAAGTGCCTGAAACGGGCGACTTAAGAGGCTTGCACAGATGCTTGACTGGGCAATACAGCAGCAAAAGCACTATCTAAAATATCCATGGCTTGGTTGATTTGCTCATGGGTAATGGTCAGTGGGCACAAGCACTTCACCACTTGGCTGTGGTTACCACTGGTTTCAATGACTAAGCCATTTTTAAAGGCGTGCTGGCAGATTTCTGCAGCCACTTCGCCATTGGCGCAACTGATGCCAATCATCATGCCGCGACCTTTAACGAACAAGTTGTGTTCGCTGTGACGGCGGGTGATTTTATGCATACGCTTGGCAATCATCTCGCCTTTCTCACGTACGCTTTTGGCAAAGCTGTCATCCTGCCAAAACTCTTCTAAAGCAGCAGCGGCAGTGACAAAGGCATGGTTGTTACCACGGAAGGTACCGTTGTGCTCACCGGGCTCCCACTCATCCAATTTCTCGCGTAGCAAGACCACAGCGAAGGGCAGGCCAAAGCCACTGATTGATTTTGACAGGGTAATCATGTCTGGCTTGATACCCATTTCTTCAAAGCTGAAGAAAGTACCGGTGCGACCACAACCCGCTTGAATGTCATCAACAATTAGCAGCATGTCGTGCTTGCGGCACAGTTTTTCCAGCTTGCGTACCCAGTCGGCTGAGGCAACGTTGAGACCACCTTCACCTTGTACCACTTCAACAATCACTGCAGCAGGCTTGTCGATACCGCTGCTTGGATCAGAAAGCATTTTGTCCATCATGGCAATGGTGTTGACCTTATCGCCAAAATAGTTGGCGTAGGGCATACGGCTCACGTCAGATAGTGTGACACCTGCAGCACCACGGTGATGTTGGTTACCGGTGACGGCTAAGGCACCAATAGAGCAACCATGGAAACCGTTGGTAAAGCTGATCACGTTGTTGCGACCGGTCACTTTACGCGCTAGTTTCAGCGCCGCTTCAACCGCGTTGGTACCGGTTGGGCCAGTAAACTGGACAAGGTAATCTTGCATTTTACGTGGGGTTAAAATCAGGCGATTAAAGGTGTCTAAAAAGCGCTCTTTGGCTTCTGAGTACATATCCAAACCGTGGGCTAAGCCATCGTTCTGAATGTATTCAATTAAGGCTTTTTTCAATACTGGGTGATTATGGCCGTAGTTAAGCGTACCGGCACCGGCTAAAAAGTCGATGTAGCGTGTGCCGTCAGTGGTAATCAGCTCAGCACCTTGTGCTTGCTTGAACATCACTGGGAATGAACGGCAATAGCTGCGTACGCCAGATTCGTTTTTTTCGAAATTCTTTTCAAAGAGTTTCATGTTTTATCCTGTATGAATTATTGGTTGGAATCGAGGGGCAATGGCCCTGCTCGGTACAGCACTTCGTCCTCATGCAGGCCAGAAAAATGTTGCTGGCGCGAGAACAGCGTTGACGTGCTGTAAGAGATTCCTAATTGATTAAAGGCTTTTAAAAATAAAGCCTGAGAAGCGGCGTTGTCTGGCGAAATGGTGGTTTCGATAAACCTAACGCCTTGCTCAGCAACCCGTGCAGTGAGGGCTAAGAGCATGCGCAGCGCTAGACCTTGACCGCGCATACTGCTGTCGACAGCCACTTGCCAAACGAAAAGAGTGTCGGGGCGGGCTGGAGGACGGTAGCCGGAAATGAAACCAACCAGGTTTCCATCGGCGTTCTGCGCAGCAATAGCGGTATCCGCAAAGTCAGTGCACTGAAGTAAGTTGCAGTACACCGAGTTGGTGTCTAGGGGCTGGCAGCGAGCGACCAGTTGATGTAGCGCGTGGCCGTCACCGTCAGTAGGTTGACGGAGTTTGACGGAAGCAAAACTCAAAATAAATCCTTGTAGTGATTGATTTAGCCTTTTAAGAATAGGCAGCTTAAAAAATAATAACAACCGAGCTTTTGTGTCTAAACGGTTATATAAGCAGCTAAATAGGCTGTTTTTTGATCAACAAGAAGTAGCGTTTCGTAGCGCTATAGCTTGTCGAAACGGAAATAGGAAAGGTGTTGAAAAAACGCCTGAAAAAATATTTAAATTATTTTTGATTTTTTCGATAAACGGCGTTTTTTGACTGAAATTTAGCTGAAAAATATACTTAGCTGGCTAAATAACGACTCTAAATGAGCAATAAATGGTATTTTTTTACCACTTTTGAGTTTTGAAATCACCAGCCAGGTACGCCCTGACGGATGATTTTTGAGTAATTATTGTTCATGGGTGCCTGTTTTGAGCGTTCAGTAATGCGTCCGGCTGTGCGTAATTGGGTTAAATCAAAGCCGTCGGTGAGGCCATCTAGTTCTTCGATATAGCTGGGCAAATAGCCGGTCAATAACAGACGTGAATCCAGCGGTAAACCGCCACTGATATGCTGCATCATGCCAAAGACTAAGGTGGTGCAGTTGGAGGTTACTGTGTTGTAAAAACGCGGTTCTTTGATCAATTGATTGGCCTGTTCAATATAGGATAAAAACAACTGACGACGAATCTGTTCCGGCATATCAATACGGTACAAAAAGGTCTCTTCACCGCGAATATTAGGACGCACAGCAATGGCATCGCGTTCATCGGTGGCGAGAATACTCAACTCATATTGTTTGAAAAAGCCAGCAATTTCAGAGAACTGCTGACCTTTCTTTTTGCGAATCTCCACCGAAAAGGTAACGAACTGGCGGTCATCAAAGCCGAATGAGACGAGAACATGGGCGATCGAGTCCATGCCCCAGTGTGAGGTCAGCATGTCCACAGACTGCAGTTTACTGAGATCATAGTGGCGGGTTTCCCAGTGTGGGCTGTAGTCGGTTTCTGAGCGCCAAGCAAAGTTACGCACATTAAATAGGGTGACTTGATCACCATCGATCTGACCTGAGGTCATTTGCGCGACATCATCTTCCCAGAGGTGCTGATTGCTTGGGGTTAGGCTATTCCACCACAGCAACAGCAGGGCATGCAGGACTAGATATATCAGTACAGCCTGCAACGGGCCGCTCTGCCATAGACGCACCAGGGTAAATACCGATAAGCCAGCCCAGATCAGCAGGCAGACTATACGCCAGGGCATGCTGAAGGGTAATTGATAATAGAGTGCCAAGCCGCCCCAGAGTGCAGCACAAAGAATAATCAGTGAGAGCAGCAACTGCAGGCTGATCGATAGGCCGGCGCGGATGTTAGTTGACATAGGACATTCCATTCGTTTCTTGTAAATGTTTGTGCAAAATGCGCCGAACTTCAACAATGGCTTCCGGTGTTTCTTGCACACTATGCCATGAGCGAATGACTTTTTCCGATTGTGCGCCAGCTAAGTGCGAGCTGTTGTAGGGCACAACACCGTCACTGGACAGCTGCAGGCTCAGATCGGGTGTGTCGTTACCGATAATCGAGTGATAGGACACACTGCGAGCAATCGGCAGCTCAGCAGCTAAGCGCACAAAGGGATCTTGATTACTGAGGTTGGAGATACTGTTCAGAGGACGCGTCAGTGGCGCCGCATTGGCAGAACTGGGATCCACTAATAACTGGGCAATTTCAGTGACGCGCCCGAGCACCGAGACCGGCAGCTTAACCACGCCGGCAGCCCAGCGAGAGAAACGGTTTTCGGCAAAGGGCGTGCCACGGTGTGGTGCGGCAATAAATACCGCGCGACTGACCTGGGGCATGGGCTTAAACCAAGCATAGTTACGTAGCTTTTTCCGTGCTTGCGCTTTGCGCTCACCTTCTAGGCCATAGGCTTTTACAATAGGCTTCCAGAAGCGATCACCGGACTCAGAGACCAATAAACGCGCCAAAACCCCGCCCATACTATGGCCAATCAGCACAACGTCTTGTGAGGCGCGGTTCTGACCTTTTGGATCAAAAGCTTTTAAGGTGTCTTTGATCGCTTGGCGGATCGCATGTTGATTAAAGGCTAGCGGTGCGTTGGTAGGGTAATACACCTGCCACACTTGAAAATTTTTGCGCAAGGTTTCATCGCCGAGCACTTCGTTAGCGACATTAATCCAAGCCTCGGGGCTGCTGGCTAAGCCGTGCAACATGATGATCACTCGCCGCTTCGGATCATAGGGCTGCATCAAGTAGACGCGCGGTTTTTCTAACACTTCACCACGCCCGACTAAGGTCAGCAGCGACTGACGAGCAAAGCCCGAACGGGCGAGCCATAAGCCGTAACCTGAGGTGAAGTTAGCGGCTAAGGGCACTTGCGTACCGGATAAACGCACGCTGCTGCGCTTATAGGGATCAAAACCCAGCAGTTCGACATCGTGAGTGCTGAGTACCTCTTCTAAGCTGTCGCCATTAAAACGTAATACCGCAGTAATCGCAGGGAAAGGGGTTTCGCTAAAGGCTTCTTCACCACTCTTTTTATTGACGACGCGCTTGGCCGTGACGGCCACCAATTCAGCACCGATACCATCGCGGCGGTATTGATTACGTAGGCCTTTAAAGGTCAAGGATGAGGCCGGAATCAGTTGCTCAGGTATTTGCTGGCGCTCGGCCAAGCGCACTTCATTGAGCTGACCGGCAATGGTCCACTGTTTGGAGGTCACACTAAAGGTGCCGTGCTGATCCATGCTCTCGCGCAGACTCTGCAGGTGATGATTAAAGGTGCGTGCCACCGTTTGTTGTACGGCAAAATTATAGTAGTCACGGACTTGTGTTTGTCGATCTTCCAACGCGCGCTGGCTGGGCAAGCGCGGGGTTAAAAATAAATAGGCATAGGCATGCCGAGCACTTTCTAAGTAGGCATTGAGGACATCGTCAGCGAGAATGCCCTCATTGATTTTTTGATCAATGGCCAGCGCTTCTTGCAGCCAGAGTTCAGCCAAGGCTGACATGCGCTGTTCATCATCTATACCGATATTATCCGCCAATTGACTGCGGCATTGCTGAGGCTCAGCGCGGCATTGTTTTTCACTGATGCCGGCCACTTGTAGGGCAACACCCACCGCGGAGCTGAGCTCTCCGGTGGTTAAAATATCACCACGGCGTTGCGACATATAATCATTGGTGGTGACTGATACGGTTTTTACACCTGCGCAGCCGCTCAGTAAAATAAAGCCAAGCATGACACTGCACATGGCGCGGTAAGAATAAAAATTGAGCACGTTGTTGCCTATGGAATGGGTGAAGCGGAAAAGTTAAATCGTGTACACAGGTGTGACGTTGTGTCAGAGAGATGGCTATTTTGAAGGTTATCCAGCGTTAAGGCTATGCTGTTGGCGCATATTTTTAACAACAGCTTGGGAGCACCAGTAGACTCTAAGGCGGATGGCCGTACAGATCAGTCCTCGGCGGGTGATCTGCCGGCCGCCTTATGCGTTGAGTATGCTCGGCGCGGTGGGGTAGATTTTGTCACTGCTAACTTAAGACTAAGTTATGCATTATTAAACCCAGCTGCCGTGGGTCTGCTTAGCCAGCGGGGTCGGCTGTTGGCTTAACTGATCCCACCAAAATTAATGTATTTAACTTCTAAATACTCATCCAGCCCATATTTAGAGCCTTCACGGCCAAGACCTGAGGCTTTAATACCACCAAAGGGTGCGACTTCATTAGAAATCAGCCCCGTATTGACGCCTACCATGCCGTATTCCAAGGCTTCGGCAACGCGCAAGCAACGACCGATATCACGGCTGTAAAAATAGGCGGCCAAACCAAACTCAGTGTCATTGGCTAATCGAACCCCCTCTTGTTCATCGCTAAAACGCATTAAAGCAGCGACCGGGCCAAAGGTTTCTTCGCGGGCCAATAGCGCATTGTGTGGCACTTCTGTCAGGACCGCTGGGACTAAAAAGGTACCGCTGGTCACCTTGCCACCATACTGCAGTGTGGCCCCCCGTTGCAGTGCATCGGCCATATGCGCCTGGGCTTTGTCCACTGCCGCTTGATCAATCATAGGGCCTATATGGATGCTTTGATCGCGGCCATCACCCACACGTAACTGCTGTACTGCCTCGGTGAGACGCTTGGCAAACTGAGCGTAGACCTCATCCTGCACATAAAAACGGTTGACACAGACACAAGTCTGCCCCGCATTACGA
Source organism: Gammaproteobacteria bacterium DTU037 (assembly GCA_001513025.1). Taxonomy (GTDB): domain Bacteria; phylum Pseudomonadota; class Gammaproteobacteria; order Pseudomonadales; family Pseudomonadaceae; genus Denitrificimonas. The sequence goes on along the minus strand of LFRZ01000127.1, from coordinate 2,655 downwards.
AACTTCGCCGCGATAGCACCAGTGACCGCAGCCTCAATATCTGCATCATCAAAGACAATAAAAGGCGCATTGCCGCCCAACTCCAAGGAGACTTTCTTAATATCCTCAGCGCATTGGCGCAATAAAGTACGCCCCACTTCAGTGGAACCGGTAAAGGACAACTTGCGCACCAAGGGATTGCGGGTCAGCTCGCCACCGATGGCGCTGGCGCTCCCTGTGACCACGGATAACACACCATCCGGAATTCCCGCACGCTGGGCTAACACCATTAAGGCCAAAGCACTAAAAGGCGTCGCCGATGCCGGTTTAATCACCATAGTGCAACCGGCGGCCAAGGCTGCGCCGGCCTTACGGGTGATCATCGCGGCAGGGAAGTTCCACGGGGTAATGGCGGCACAGACGCCAATCGGCTGTTTAATCACCATTAAGCGGGAGCTGCTGACGGGGCTGGGTATGGTATCGCCGTAAGCTCGTTTACCTTCTTCAGCGAACCATTCTAAAAAGGAGGCCGCATAAGCAATTTCACCACGGGCCTCGGCCAAAGGCTTGCCCTGTTCGAGGGTCATAATTAAGGCTAAATCGTCTTGGTTTTCCAGCATCAACTCAAACCAACGGCGCAAAAGCTTGCCGCGCTCCGCTGCAGTTTTACTGCGCCATGCGGTTAACGCTTGATGCGCGGCAGTAATCGCACGCTGGGTTTCGGCTGCGCCCATCTTGGGCACTGAACCCAAGCATTCAGCGCTGGCAGGGTTAGTGACCGCTAAGCTTTGCTGAGTATCAGCCGCGCACCACTGACCGGCAATACAAGCCTGTTGGCGAAAGAGGGTGGGATCGCTTAAGTTCATAGAGGACTCCGCTAAGTGGGATAAGAAAGCGTCGAGCGACTGCGCCGCAAACTGCAGAGGCTCAATGTGTTTATTAAGCGGCTGCTGGCGCTGAAATACAAGCAGGGGGTCAAGACTGGCCGAGGCTCTAGCGCTAGAGGGGATCAGCCTAAGGGCAATCCCCATAAAAAAGTGTTATCCGCACAAGGTCAGTTATTTTTTGAATTATCAGAAATCTTATAACTTAGGCTTCTTTGTATAAGTAGCCTTAAACCTTCCCCCCCACCCCTTTAAACTTCTCCACAAACGCAGCAATTTTTTGCAAGATGCTTTGTTTCTTCGTTAAGTACTGCGGATTAAGCGGACTCATTTTCGGCAGTATGGAATTCAGTTCTGTGCCGTTTTCACTGGCATACTCACGCTTTAATGATGCAGTGATATAACGCTTAGCTGCTGCTTCATTTAAACTTTCTGAGCGAATCAGCTCCTCTGCTTCACGCTGTTGCTCTGCTTGGGCATAAGTAAAGAAGTCATCGATAATGCTGGCTTTGTCAGGGATTTTGTCTAGGTCAGCCTGATTGATAAAATCGACAATCAAACTTTCTTTAGCACGGTTGCCAAGGCTGGCACGGATTAAGCGGCGCACCTCATCCAACAAAGTAGCTTTGTCCTTGTTTTTCTTATTGTGCTCAAAAATCAACTCTAGGATGTAATCCAGATTGATTTCTTGTGACTTGAGCAAGTCCACCTCAAACACCACGTCATCCCAGTCGATGCTGGACTTATCTTGATCTTGCCCTGATTTTTCACGGCGCTGCCAATCCCGAATATCATTATAGGTTGATCGGTAGTCTTGAATGGTACGCTCAGCGGGCACCTTAATCTCTTGCATGACGGTTAAGTCATCATCACTTAAATAGTGCTTGGCTTTAAACGCCTCGACTGCGGCTAAGTCTTCCATATCAAGGTCTTGTAGAGCTTTTAAACCGGCGAACTCATCGTAGTTTTGCAGAATATTTTCAACACGCAAATACTCGCCAAACAGCTTAGCAAAGTCCTTTTTATCTTTTTCTTTGATGATTTCATCTGGATCAGGGAAGCGTGTGTGCAACTCTTTCACCACATCTAAATAACCACGACGGGCCTCACCTGTGGCGATATCGGTAAAACCTTCCATGTATTCTTTATAGCTTTTTTCCAGCACTACGTTTTTGGTGTTCTTATCACCAAACAAAGTGATGGCGTCTATGGTGGCTTTTTCTAAATCACGGAAAGTGACGATATTGCCAAAGGTTTTAGTGGCGTCGTAAATTCGATTGGTACGTGAGTAGGCTTGCATCAAACCGTGGTAACGCAGGTTTTTATCGACAAACAAGGTATTTAAAGTAGGCGCATCAAAGCCGGTTAAAAACATACCGACCACAATCAGCAAATCAATCTCTTGGTTTTTTACCCGCTTGGCAAGGTCGCGGTAGTAGTTTTGAAAGCCATTACTATCCACACCGTAATTGCTTTTAAACAGCGCGTTATAGTCATCGATAGCCGAACTTAAAAACTCCTTGGCGCTGCTGTCCATAGCCGCTAGCTCAAAGCTTTCATCCAGGATTTCACCGATGGCATCTTGTTCTTCGTTGGCAGCAAAGGAAAATATCGTCGCGACTTTTAGCGGTCTGTCTGTGTCTTTTTGCAGGTTTCTAAACGACTCATAGTACAGCTTGGCGGCATCCACACTGCTCACTGCAAACATGGCATTAAAACCCTTGCCATTGGCTTGCAAACGGTGGGTTTTTTGCCGGTAGTTATTCAGAATGTACTGAGTAATTTCTTTAAT
>LFRZ01000055.1 GCA_001513025.1 Gammaproteobacteria bacterium DTU037 | reverse complement strand
ATGCAGTGGCGGCTGCGCAAGCGCAAGTGGTGTTGCGTGAAGCTGAAGTGACCGCCACTTTAGCCTTGGTCGAGCAGCGTAAAGCCGAGCAAGATGCTGCGCAACGGCGTTTAGCACGCTCGCAAACCTTATCCAAAGAAGGTGCTGCATCCATGCAAGAACTGGATGATGATAGAGCACGGGCACAGGGCGCGCAGGCTGCTCTAGCCGCCAGTCAAGCACAAGTGGCCGCGGCACGTGCTGCGGTTGAAGCCAGTCAGGCGCAATTGATTGGCACCGAGTCCAGCGTAGTGGCGGCCAGTGCCACGATTAAACGTATTGAAGTGGATATTGATGACAGTGAACTGCGCGCACCGCGAGATGGCCGCGTGCAGGTGCGTGTCGCCCAGCCCGGTGAAGTGCTTAGCGCAGGCGGGCGGGTGCTGAATATGATTGATTTATCCGATGTGTATATGACCTTCTTTTTGCCTGAAACCGCAGCCGGGCGCGTGGCCATAGGCTCTGAGGCACGGATTATTTTGGATGCTGCGCCTGAGTATGTGATTCCAGCCAATATCTCCTTTGTGGCCAGCACTGCGCAATTCACCCCGAAAACCGTAGAAACCGCCAGCGAGCGACAGAAGTTGATGTTCCGTGTGCGTGCGCAAATCCCGCCAGCGCTGCTGCGCAAACACTTAGAGCAGGTAAAAACCGGCCTGCCTGGCGTGGCGTGGGTCAAGCTGGATGCGGATGCGGCTTGGCCCGATGAGTTGTCGATTCAGGTTCCGGAGTAAGCCATGCATCTCCCCTCCCAGCAGCCCGCGCCTGTCGCGAGTGTCCGTCAACTGTGTTTGCGCTATGGCGATGTGATGGCCCTCGATGGCATTGATCTGGATATTCCAGCGGGCCGTATGGTCGGTCTAATCGGTCCTGACGGTGTGGGTAAATCCAGTTTACTGGCCTTGCTGGCCGGTGTACGCATTATTCAGCAAGGTACGGTTGAGGTGCTCGGCGGTGATATGGCGAATAAAGGCCATCGTCTTAAGGTAGGGCCGTTGATTGCTTATATGCCGCAGGGTTTGGGCAAAAATCTGTATCCCACGCTCTCAGTGGAAGAAAATCTACAGTTCTTCGCCCGTTTATTTGGGCATGGCGCAGCTGAGCGTCGTAAACGCATTGATGAGCTGACCCGTGCTACAGGTCTCTATAGTTTTCTGCAGCGACCAGCGGGTAAGCTGTCGGGCGGCATGAAGCAAAAGCTCGGCCTGTGCTGTGCCCTGATCCATGACCCTGACTTTCTAATTCTTGATGAACCCACCACAGGGGTGGATCCATTGGCCCGTGCGCAATTTTGGGATCTGATTGATAGCATCCGCGCCGATCGCCCCAGCATGAGCGTGATCGTAGCTACCGCTTATATGGATGAAGCGCAGCGTTTTGACTGGCTGGTGGCGATTGATGACGGCCAAGTTCTAGCCACTGGCTCGCCACAAGAATTGCTCGACAGTACCGGCAGCCGCAGTCTGGAAGAGGCTTTTATCCGACTGCTGCCCGAAGAGAAAACCCGTGATCACCAAGCCGTGATTATTCCTCCGTTACCTGAGGAGGGTGTCGATGATATTGCTATCGAAGCCAAAGACCTGACCATGCGCTTTGGTGACTTTGTGGCGGTCGACAGTGTGTCATTTCGCATTCGCCGTGGTGAGATTTTCGGTTTTCTTGGCTCCAATGGTTGCGGTAAATCGACCACTATGAAAGTGCTGACGGGGTTACTGCCGGCCAGTGAAGGCAAGGCTTGGCTGTTTGGCCATGAAGTCGATCCGCATGATATCGCCACCCGGCGTCGGGTTGGCTATATGTCACAGGCCTTTTCGTTATACAACGAGCTGACTGTGCGGCAGAATCTGGAGCTGCACGCCAAGCTGTTTAGCGTACCTAAGGCTAGGGTGCCTGAGCGGGTCGAGGAGATGGTGCAACGTTTCGGATTGCGCGAAGTACTCGACAGCCTGCCGGACAGTTTACCCTTGGGTATTCGCCAACGTTTGTCGCTGGCGGTGGCCATGGTGCATAAGCCGGAGTTGCTGATTCTGGATGAGCCCACCTCCGGCGTTGATCCGGTGGCGCGCGATGCCTTTTGGCGATTGCTGGTTGAGTTGTCACGCCGCGATCAAGTCACGGTGTTTATTTCCACTCACTTTATGAATGAAGCCGAACGCTGCGATCGCATGTCGATGATGCATGCCGGTAAGGTGTTGGACAGTGATGTACCGGCCAAGCTGGTGGAAAAGCGCGGCGCCAAAACCTTGGAAGAAGCCTTTATCGGCTACCTGATTGAAGCCTCTGAGGATGGCAGCAATCCCAGCAGTCAGCCGCCAGAAGCTGAACTCATACAGCCACCTGCAGCGCATGCCGCATCAGCTCAGCGAGCATCAGCAGGCTTTAGTTTGGAGCGTATGCTCAGTTATCTATGGCGCGAGACCTTGGAGTTGCGGCGTGATCCTGTGCGCGCCACGCTGGCGTTGGTCGGCTCGTTGATTCTGATGTTTGTGATTGGCTTTGGTATCAGCATGGATGTTGAAGATCTGACTTATGCGGTGCTTGATCGTGATCAGACCACCCTGAGTCAGAACTACAGCTTAAGTTTATCCGGTTCACGCTACTTTACGGAAAAGCCGCCGGTGAGTGATTATGCCGATTTGGATCGGCGCATGCGCAGTGGTGAGTTGGCGCTGGTGCTGGAGATTCCCTCGGGCTTTAAACGTGATGTCTTACGCGGTAAAAATGTGCAGATTGGTGCTTGGATTGATGGTTCGATGCCCACCCGCGCAGAAACCGTACAAGGTTATGTGCAGGGTTTACATCAGCATTGGTTGCTGGAGCAAGCCAGCCAGCGTAATGCAGCCGGCGCTATGGGCGCGGCGGTTGTGGAAACGCGTTTTCGCTACAATCCCGATGTGAAAAGTCTGCCGGCCATGGTTCCGGCGGTGATGCCGCTCTTACTGCTGATGCTGCCGGCAATGCTGACTGCCTTGGCCGTAGTGCGCGAGAAGGAGACCGGTTCGATTATCAACCTTTATGTGACGCCGGTGACGCGGCTTGAATTCCTGCTGGGTAAACAGTTGCCCTATGTTGGCTTGGCCATGCTGAACTTTCTGTTGATGAGCCTGCTGGCAGTCACCGCCTTTGATGTGCCGATTAAGGGCAGCTTTTTAGCTTTGTCGCTGGCGGCACTGATTTTTGCTTTTGTCTCCACCGGCATGGGCCTGCTGGCCTCCGCCGTCACCCGTAGCCAGATCGCCGCCATGTTCTTTGCCATGATAGGTACTTTAATTCCAGCAACACAGTTTGCCGGCCTAACAGACCCTGTCTCTTCAATGGAAGGGGTCAGTAAACTTATTGGGCAGATCTATCCAGCCACCCATATGATCACCATCAGTCGTGGCGTGTTTAATAAGGCCCTGCATCTCTCTGATCTGGTCGAGCCGCTGCTGTATATGCTGCTCTCGGTGCCGGTGATTATTGGCGCAGCGGTGCTGCTACTGAAAAAGCAGGAGCGCTAAGATGGGTAAAAACTGGGTTAATATTTACCAATTGGGAATCAAAGAGCTGTGGAGCCTGTGGCGCGATCCAACCATGCTGGTGCTGATCATCTATGTCTTCAGCGCCTCGGTTTACACCTCCGCGACAGCCATGCCGGAAACCCTCAACAATGCGCCGATCGCCATTGTGGATGAGGACAATTCTGCTCTCTCACAACGTATTACTGCCGCCTTCTACCCTCCGCAATTCACCGCGCCAGCCATGATCGAATATGCACATCTAGATGTGGGGATGGATGAAGGCCATTACACCTTTGCGCTGGTGATCCCACCCAACTTTCAGCGCGATGTGCTGGCCGGACGTGCGCCAGCCCTGCAACTGAATGTCGATGCCACGCGCATGAGCCAAGCCTTCACCGGCAACGGCTATGTGCAGCAAATTGTGATCGGCGAGGTCAACGAGTTTGTTAAGCGTTACCGTGGCAGCCAAACCTTGCCCGTCGAGTTAGAGTTGCGTGCACGCTTTAATCCGACGCTGGATAAAAGCTGGTTTGGCGCCTTAGTGCAGATCATCAATCAGATCACCATGCTGTCAATTATCCTGACTGGTGCGGCGCTGATTCGTGAGCGCGAGCATGGCACCATTGAGCATTTGCTGGTGATGCCGGTTACGCCGACACAAATTATGCTGTCCAAGGTTTGGTCGATGGCTTTAGTGGTCTTGGTCAGTGCTTTTCTATCGCTTAATATCATGGTGCGTGGGATTCTTGATGTGCCGATTGAGGGCTCGCTTGCGCTATTTTTTAGCGGAGCAGCGCTGAGTTTGTTTGCGACCACCTCCATGGGCATCTTTCTCGCCACTTTAGCGCGCAATATGCCGCAATTTGGCATGCTGATGATGCTGACGATTATGCCGCTGCAGATGCTCTCAGGTGGGTCGACACCGCGTGAAAGTATGCCCGAGTTTGTACAAAATATTATGCTGCTGGCACCCACCACGCACTTTGTCGAACTGGGGCAAGCCATTTTGTATCGCGGTGCAGGACTGGATGTGGTGTGGCAGCCCTTCTTAGCTTTACTGCTTATCGGCATGGCGTTATTTGCCCTGTCACTGGCACGTTTTCGCAAGACTATCGGACAAATGGCCTAAGGGGCTGGGCAGCGAATGCAACCCTATCAAGGCCTCGCCGCATCCCATCAGGATGTTTCGTAGGGGCGGTGCAGTAACGACTGCCTGCACACTGTAGAGAATAAGGAAGACCTGTGTCGAGTCATGCAAAACACAGCCCCAGCGGGCAGAACTACGCAACCTGGTTTATCTTTGGCCTGATGGCCAGTGTCACCTTTATCGGTATTTTGTCGGAGCTGGTGCCTTCCGGACTTATGCCACAAATGACCCAAGGCCTCGGCATTGAGCAAACCCAAGTCGGTTTTTTGGTCGGCGTATATGCCTTGGCTGCTGCACTGTGCGCCATTCCGCTGATCAGCATGACCTTGTGGATCAACCGCAAGACCCTCTTGTTGCTGTTACTGGCCGGTTTTACTGTGTCTAACCTGGTCGTCGGCTTCGCCTCCTCTTATCCGCTGATTATCAGCATGCGCATTATCGGCGGCATTTGTGCGGGCATTATGTGGCCGATGATTGCGGCCTACGGTACAGCGCTGGTGCCAGAAAAAATGCAGGGCAAAGCGATTACTATCATCATGGCTGGCAATACCTTTGGCATCAGTCTGGGACTGCCCTTTATGACTTTTATCGGCACGCAACTGGGCTGGCGCACGGCCTTTGTGCTGCTCGGCGTGATAGGTGCCATTATCGCGCTGTTATCCACCAAGTATCTGCCTTCGCTGCCAGGGGAAAAACTCACGCCAAGCAATTCGCCACTGGCGGTGCTGAAAAACCCCGCCGTGTTAATCGTCCTGCTGCTGACTTTTCTGTCCGTGATGGCGCACTACGGCACCTATACCTACATCAGTCTTTTAGTCGAGAGCATCAACTTCTTCGGTGGCATCAGCCTGGCACTGCTGATTTTCGGGATTGGCTCGGTTGTTTCGGTAGTGCTCTCGGCGAAGATCATTGATCTGTACTTACGCGGTTTAATCCTCAGTATGCTGGCCTGCGGCGCGCTTGCGATGGCCTTGTTGATCTTGTTTGGCAGCATTAATGGCATTGCCCATATCGCCTTTTTCCTTTGGGGCTTGGCCTTTGGCCCGCTGGTGACCATGTATCAGGCGGCGGTAAGCCAACAAGTAGCGCACGCCAAAGCCGTAGCGACCTCAGTGCAGTCCAGTGTTTTTAATTTCTCAATTATGATGGCCACCTGGATCGGCGGATTAATTCTGCTCAATCTGCCGCAGGCCGGTGTCTTTGGCATTGTCTATCTGTCGATTATTTGTTTCCTGCCAGCCATACTGATCGCATTGATAGCCAAGAAAGCACTGAGTTCTTAAGCAGGCGTGTTGCTCAGTCTGCGCAGTGAAAAGAAAAGCAGATATATTGGCAGCGAATGATGACATTACAGAGTCATGCAGCAAGACCCGCTAAGTCGCGGCCCCTGCACTAAAAACGCTCTAGGTGACGGAGTTAAAGCCACCTAGAGTCTTTGCCATCTATCACCTGTGGTAAAACTGACAATTAATCCAGTAGTTCTTGAGGAATATTGCCGCCGTTTTCAGCAATGCGCGCGAGCACTGTTTTATGCAACCACATATTCATTTGCGCTGAATCGCTCATCAACTCCGCAGGGCAAGCTAACTCTGCGGCCAGCTCTTTACGTGCCGCAAGACTGCTGTCGATATCCAGTAATTTAAGTAAATCGACAATAGATACACGCCAGTTAAGTTTCTGTGGGTTTGCTGCCGCGCGCTCTTCAAGCTGCGCCACCACATCAACCATGGGCACTGCAGCGCTGGCTTTCACTGCAACCTCAGGGGTTACTGCGACTGCAACGTTGGTTTCTGACGCATCGGCTTGCGCTGCTTCAGCACTACCAATACCTAATTTTGAAAGAATATTGCTAAAGAATCCCATGCGTCTCTCCTTACGGTATTTTTAATTAGTGATTAATCACTATTAAGTAGTTTTTACTTGGGTACAAGATTAACTTAGCTGTTTATAGATTTTAATGCAAAATCAAAAATATGCTTGATGCTATTTAAAATGCACATGCAGCACTGTGCTGCCAACTTGCTATGCACCCTGCCCCTCAGCAACTTGGCAAGTGATGCGCTAAGATAACCTGATTCAGTTGAAGGGTGCCGCTGTGTCTGATCTCTATTTACGTATTGCCTTACCCTCACCGCTGCGCCGGCTGTTTGATTACCGTGCACCCGCACAGTTGCCAGCAACGGTATGGCAGCCCGGTGTGCGTGTGCGCGTGCCCTTTGGCCGACGTGAAATGGTCGGAATTTTAGTTGAAACCAGCAGCACAACCACAGTGCCGCGGGATAAGCTGAAAGAGGCCTTGGAGTTATTGGACACAACCCCCCTACTGCCCGCCGCTATGATGCGCTTGTGCCTGTGGACCGCGCAATATTATCAGCACAGCTTGGGCGACACCTTTAGTTGGGCATTGCCTGTGCTGCTGCGCCAAGGCGAACCTGCACAAGCGCGTCAACAGCGAATGTGGCTGGCTAAGTTACCCTTAAACCTAGACGATCCACAGCTCGCCCGTGCGCCACGCCAGCGCCACGCCTTGCAAGTCTTAGCCCAACACAGCCAAGGCATTGCCCATGAGCGCTTGGAGCATTTTGCTATCAGCAAAGACAGTGCCAAGGCCTTATTCAGTAAAGGCTTGGTCACCCAGCACCTGCGCCAGCTGCAAGATTTACCTCACAAAACTCCCAGTCTAGCGCAACCTGAATTGCCCTTAAATGATGAGCAGCAAGCTGCATTTAATGCTGTGCATGCCAATAATCAAGATTATAAAGCCTACCTTTTGGCCGGCGTTACCGGCAGCGGTAAAACTGAAGTCTATTTACAGTTGATTCGCGAAGCCCTTGCCGCCGGCACACAAGTGCTGGTGCTGATTCCGGAAATCAACCTGGGGCCGCAAACTTTAGAGCGCTTTACCCAACGCTTTAATGCGCGCATTGCTTTATTGCATTCCAATGTGAATGATCGCGACCGCTTAGAAGCCTGGCTGGCCGCGCGCTCTGGGCATGCGGATATTATTATTGGGACACGCTCAGCGCTGTTTACCCCGCTGAAAAGGCTTGGCCTGATCATTATTGATGAAGAGCACGATGCTTCTTATAAGCAACAAGAAGGCTTGCGTTACCATGCCCGTGATCTGGCTTTAGTCCGTGCCCGCGCGGCCAATGTGCCGATTGTTTTAGGCTCAGCGACCCCTTGCTTAGAAAGTTTGCACAATGCGCACAGTGGCCGTTTTGCCTTGCTGCGTTTAACCAAACGCGCCGGTGGTGCCAGTCAGCCGAAATTTATCCGTTTAGATGTCCGCAGTTTGCCACTGGACTCAGGGATCAGCGCGCCGCTGCAAAAAGAAATGCGCAAAACCTTAGAGGCAGGCCAGCAAGTTTTAGTCTTTCTTAACCGTCGTGGTTTTGCTCCAGTCTTGATGTGCAATGACTGCGGCTGGATGAGCCAATGCTCAGAATGTGATGCGCGCCTGACCTTTCATCAGCGCTACAACGAATTGCGCTGCCATCACTGCGGCCATACTGAAGCACGCCCGCACAATTGCCCCGAGTGCGGCAAAGTCGACTTGCGCCCAATCGGCGCGGGCACTGAGCGCGCTGAAGAACGCCTGCAAATCTTATTCCCCGACACCCCGGTGCTGCGCATTGACCGCGACAGCACGGCGCGCAAAGGCTCAATGGATGCTTTATTGACCACCATTGGCCGCGGTGAGCCCTGCATTATGATCGGCACGCAAATGTTGGCCAAAGGGCATCACTTCCCCCGCGTCACCTTAGTGGCTATTTTAAATGCCGATGGCGGTTTGTTTTCCGCCGACTTTCGTGCCAGCGAGCGCATGGCACAATTGATTATGCAAGTGGCCGGGCGTGCCGGGCGCGCCGGTGAGCCGGGCCGGGTGATAATCCAAAGCCAATTGGCCGACCATCCATTACTGGTGCAGCTCAGTGAGCAAGGCTATTTTGCTTTTGCCGAACAGGCCCTGAGTGAGCGCCGCGCCACCAGTTTACCGCCCTTTAGTCATTTGGCCTTACTGCGCGCAGATGCCTTAAAAGCCGAACTGGCCGATATTTTTTTAGAAGATGCCTACAGCATTGCCGAACAATTGCTGGAACAGTTAAAGATTGAAGGGGTTGAATTACTCGGCCCTATCACCTCGCCCATGGAGCGCCGTGCCGGTCGCTATCGCGCCCAATTGCTGTTACAAGCCAGCAGTCGCGCACAATTACACCGTTTACTGACACCTTTATGCCGCAACTTAGAAAACCTCGCCAGCGCCCGCCAAAGCCGCTGGTCAATGGATGTCGACCCAATCGATTTGTTTTAAAGCGCGCCAGATCAGCCTTGCCGCTTGAAGCCTGGGCCTCGGGCGTCGATAATAGATCATTTATTCAGCGATCATTCGCGACTCGCCTTCGTTAAGAGAAATTATGAAAGACAGTATCCGCACCCTGATTCAGCACGCAGTCAATCAACTGACCAGCGAAGGCATCCTTCCCGAAGGACTGTCTGCCACTATTCAAGTCGAAAATACGCGGGATAAAACCCACGGTGACTTTGCCAGTAATATCGCCATGATGTTGGCTAAACCGGCAAAAATGAAGCCACGTGATTTAGCTGAGCTGCTGATTAAAGCCCTGCCGGCCGATGCGCAAGTCAGCCAAGTGGCCATTGCTGGCCCAGGCTTTCTAAACTTTTTCCAAAACCATGCGGCACTGGCGCAGCGTTTAGATGCCGCTTTAAGCGATAGCCAAATTGGCGTGCCCGAGCAGCAACCGGCACAGCGAGTGGTGGTGGATTTATCTTCACCCAATCTGGCCAAAGAGATGCATGTGGGTCATTTGCGCTCAACCATTATTGGTGATGCCGTAGCGCGGGTGTTAGAGTTTTTAGGTCACGATGTGATTCGTCAAAACCATGTCGGCGACTGGGGTACTCAGTTCGGCATGCTCTTGGCCTATCTGCAAGAAAACCCCAGCGCACAAGAAACCCAACTCTCGGATTTAGAAGAATTTTACCGCGCCTCCAAGCAGCGCTTTGATGAATCAGCTGAATTTGCTGAGCGCGCCCGTGGTTTAGTAGTGAAACTACAAGCCGGTGACCCTGAATGCTTGCGCTTATGGCAACAGTTCAACAGCGTTTCTCTAAGCCACTGCCAAGAGCTCTACGACCGTCTTGGGGTCAAACTGAGCATGGAGGATGTGCGCGGTGAAAGCTCATACAATGCGGACTTAGCCAATATTGTCGACAGCCTACGCGACAAAGGCCTGCTCATCGAAAGCAATGGTGCCCAGTGTGTATTTTTAGATGAATTTAAAAACGCTGAAAACAATCCGCTGCCAGTTATTATCCAAAAAGCCGATGGCGGTTATTTATATGCCACCACAGATTTGGCGGCCATGCGCTACCGTAGCCACACGCTAAAAGCTGATCGCGCCCTATATTTCGTTGATCAACGCCAAGCCCTGCATTTCCAAATGGTCTTTGCCGTGGCGCGCCGCGCTGAGTTTGTCAGCCCGCAGATGCAGTTAGAGCATATGGGCTTTGGTACCATGAACGGTGCCGATGGCCGTCCCTTTAAAACCCGTGATGGCGGCACCGTAAAACTAGTAGATTTGCTCAATGAAGCCGAGCAACGCGCCTATGCTCTAGTGAAAGAAAAGAACCCCGAGCTTGCCGAAAGTGAGCTGCACAGCATTGCCCAAGCCGTCGGCATCGGCGCGGTTAAATATGCGGACTTAAGCAAACACCGCAGCAGCGATTACTGCTTTAACTTTGAGCAGATGCTCAGTTTTGAAGGCAATACTGCTCCCTATTTACTCTATGCCTACACCCGTGTTGCCAGCGTATTTAGACGCACAGACTTGGATATGAATGGCGAACTCCCTGGCCGCATCCTATTAGACAGTGACGCTGAGCAAACCCTAGCGGCAACGCTGCAGCGCTTCAGTGAAGTGCTCTACAACATTGCCGACAAAGGCACACCGCATATTCTCTGCACCTACTTATATGAACTGGCAGGTCAATTCTCCAGCTTTTATGAGCACTGCCCGATCTTATCCGCTGAGGATGAAGCCACCCGCAGCAGCCGTTTACGCCTTGCCGCACTCACGGGGCGCACCCTTAAACACGGCCTTGAGCTACTCGGTTTAAAGACGTTGGAGCGTATGTAAATGGCTGCTCGTAAAAAAGCTGCGCCGAAAAGAGGCGCCAGCCGCACGCAAAGCGTCGCTGCGTCAAAACCGATTCATCCTTTAATTTGGGTGGCCGCGGGATTGATCGTGGGTATTTTTGCCATGTCCTTATTTACTCTAGAACCTGGGGATGATGGAATCAAACGTGATACATCCGTCGCCGAGAAAACTGTCACTGCATCGCAAGTAAAAAAAGACAGCAGCGTTAACAAACCTAAGTTTGAGTTTTATACCTTGCTATCTGAATCAGAAGTGATAGTGCCACCTGAGGCATTGCCGGAAAAATCGCCACCGCCACCAACTAAAACCGAAGTCGCAGCGACGAAAAAAGCCGATGCAGTCCGCGCTCAAGCGATACTCGATGGCAAAACGCCACCGGCGCCTGTGGTCAAAAAAGAAACTAAAACCCAGTTTTACCTGCAGGCGGGCTCGTTCACTGAGCGCTCCAAAGCTGACAGTGTGCGCGCACAACTGCTCCTTAGTGGCCAAAACGTGCAGATTGAATCAGGTCAAGTCGCCGACAAAACCTGGCATCGTGTGCTGGTCGGCCCTTTTGTCAGTCGCGAGCAACTGGCCGGTGCGCAAAAGCAACTGGCTAACAATGGTTTTCATAATTTACTACTGCAACAACGCAAGGGCCCATAAGCCCAAGCCTACCCCAAACTACAGTGTTATTTCCTCATTGAGCCCGTCTAGGGCTCGATTCGGGCGCTATGCCCAGGTTTTTCAATAACAACCCTTGAAGCCTGCGCATGCCACCCCCATCTGTTAATAATCCGGGTGTATACCCATCAGCGTGGAGAATGTCCCTTGACCACAATTGTTTCAGTTCGTCGCAACGGTAAAGTCGTTATGGGTGGTGACGGTCAAGTATCCCTTGGCAATACCGTTATGAAAGGCAATGCTAAAAAAGTTCGCCGCTTATATAACGGTGAAGTGTTAGCCGGTTTTGCCGGTGCCACAGCCGATGCTTTTACCTTATTTGAGCGCTTTGAAGCTCAGCTGGAAAAACACCAAGGTCATCTGGTGCGTGCCGCCGTTGAGTTAGCCAAAGATTGGCGGACCGATCGCTCACTGAGCCGCCTCGAAGCCATGCTGGCAGTGGCCAACAAAGATGCGTCTTTGATTATTACCGGTAATGGCGATGTGGTGGAGCCAGAACATGGCCTGATTGCCATGGGTTCTGGCGGTGGTTTTGCCCAAGCAGCAGCCATGGCGCTATTAGAAAATACAGAGCTTTCAGCCCGCGAAATCGCTGAAAAAGCGTTACACATTGCCGGTTCAATTTGTGTCTTTACCAACCAAAACTTGACCATCGAAGAGCAGGATAGCGCTATTTAAGCGCACCTCGGAGACCACTATGTCCATGACACCCCGTGAAATTGTGCATGAGCTTAATCGCCATATCGTTGGCCAAGATGATGCCAAGCGTGCCGTCGCGATTGCCCTGCGCAACCGCTGGAGACGCATGCAGTTATCCGCTGAACTGCGCAATGAAGTCACCCCAAAAAATATTTTAATGATTGGCCCAACCGGTGTCGGTAAAACTGAAATTGCCCGCCGTCTGGCCAAGCTGGTGAATGCGCCTTTTATTAAAGTGGAAGCGACTAAGTTCACTGAAGTCGGCTATGTCGGCCGAGATGTTGAGTCGATTATTCGCGACTTAGCGGATGCTGCAGTCAAAATGCTGCGCGAGCAAGAAATGAAAGGCCTGCGCAGCCGTGCCGAAGACGCCGCGGAAGAGCGTATTCTTGATGCTTTATTGCCACCGGCTCGATCAGGGACTGACGAAACCCTCGAACGTCCCGACTCCAGCACTCGTCAGTTATTCCGTAAGCGTTTGCGCGAAGGTCAGTTGGACGAGAAGGAAATTGACATCCATGTCGCCGAAGCACCAGCAGGCGTGGAAATCATGACCCCGCCGGGCATGGAAGAAATGACCAGCCAGCTGCAAAGTTTATTTTCTGGTATGCACAAAGGCAAAACCAAGAGTCGCAAACTGCGCGTGGCTGATGCCATGAAGCTGATTCGCGATGAAGAAGCCGCCAACTTGGTTAACGAAGAAGACATCAAAGTGCGCGCACTAGAAGCGGTTGAGCAGCACGGTATCGTCTTCCTTGATGAAATCGATAAGATTGCTAAACGCGGTAATACCGGTGGTGCCGATGTCTCCCGTGAAGGTGTACAACGCGATTTACTGCCACTGATTGAGGGCTGTACCGTCAACACTAAGCTGGGCATGGTCAAAACTGACCATATTCTATTTATTGCCTCAGGCGCCTTCCATCTGAGCAAACCCAGCGATCTAGTCCCCGAGTTGCAAGGCCGTTTACCCATCCGTGTTGAGCTTAAAGCGCTGACCCCAGATGACTTTAAACGTATCCTGAGCGAGCCTGATGCTTCGCTGACTGAGCAATATGTTGCCTTGCTGGCCACCGAAGGTCTGAATATCCAGTTCACTGAGTCAGGTATTGCGCGGATTGCTGAGATTGCCTGGCAGGTCAATGAGAAAATTGAGAATATCGGTGCGCGTCGCTTGCATACCTTGCTGGAGCGCTTACTGGAAGAGATCTCTTTTGATGCGGCAGAGTTGGCAGAACAATACAGCGTCAACCCTTTAGCCATTGATGCGGCCTATGTTGATCTGCATCTAGGCGAACTGGCCAAAGACGAAGATCTATCGCGCTATATTTTATAAACCCATCAGTGGGGGGAGCGTGTATTTCAACGCGCCCCCTCGGTCCTACAGCGAGATCAAGATGCATATCCCTACGCGTATTAAACTCAACAAAAGCTCAAAAACCCTCGAACTCGGCTATGCCAACGGCGAGCAATTTGTTTTGCCCGCTGAGTTTTTGCGCGTGCTTTCGCCTTCCGCTGAAGTACAAGGACATGGCAAACCCATCCTGCAGTACGGCAAGCTCAATGTTGCCCTGACCCAAGTGCAGCCGGCCGGTAATTACGCACTGAAACTGACCTTCGATGACGGTCATGACAGCGGTTTATATACCTGGACCTATCTCCAACAATTGGGCGCGCAATACAGCACACTATGGCAAGACTACTTAGATCAACTCAGTGCCGCAGGCCGTTCGCGTGATCCCAATGAGTCAGCGGTGCGCTTAATGCTTTAAACACAGCCAATACCTAGCCATCAATGCCCCGCGCCTGGTTTTCTGCCACTGCGCGGCTTAGTTCGGCTGTTTTGAATACCACAGGCTTTACCCCAGTTGTTTATCTAATGCGTCTTCAATTTCACGCTTAATGCTGCCGCTGAGCGCTGATAGCAATAAACCCAGCTTCAGTTTGACGCAGACATTGCTGTCATCCACGGCGATTGAACCTTCTGCACCGGTACGGCGAAACTCTAAGGTGTCACCCACCCAGCGATAACTGACGTCATATTGCTTAGCCAGACGCTCAGCCAAGTGCTGCGCCTGAGCCCGCGCACCCTCACGACCTAAGCGATGTTGCCGCTCCACTACAATTCTACTCATATGACACTCCTCAAGGATGACCTAAAAACATCAATCGACACACATTGTACCGAGGATATTGGCGCTAATCTGTCCAGCGTCAAGACAAACTGCGCTGTGGGTATTAGAATGCTCGGTAATCTGTCTAAGGTGAAGTTTTATGAGCAATCCAGATCAAGCCAATGCCAACGAGAAAACCACTCACTTCGGCTTTGAAAATGTGCCTGAAAGCAAAAAAGCCGAAAAAGTAGCCGAGGTATTTCACTCAGTCGCCGCGCGTTACGACATCATGAATGACGTGCTGTCTGGTGGTATGCACCGCTTGTGGAAGCGTTTCACCATTGAGTTGTCCGGCGTACGCCGTGGTAATACAGTGCTCGATATTGCCGGTGGTACCGGTGATTTGGCGCGTAAGTTTTCCAGCTTAGTGGGCCCCAGCGGTGAAGTGGTATTAGCCGATATCAACGCCTCAATGCTAAAAGTCGGCCGTGATCGCTTGCTCGACAAAGGCGTGGCCAACAATATTAGCTTTGTTCAAGCCGATGCAGAAAAACTGCCCTTTCCAGACAATCACTTTGATGTGGTGACCATAGCTTTTGGTTTGCGTAATGTCACCCATAAAGAAGATGCCTTACGGTCAATGCTACGCGTCCTCAAGCCCGGCGGCCGTTTACTGGTACTGGAGTTCTCCAAACCGAGCAACCCATTGCTGTCTAAGTTTTATGATGCGTATTCATTTAAGTTTATGCCTCTGGCCGGCAAGCTGATCACTGATGATGCCGACAGCTACCGCTATCTGGCTGAATCGATTCGCATGCACCCAGATCAAGAAACCTTAAAAGCGATGATGAGTGAAGCCGGCTTTGAACGGGTGACTTTCCACAATATGACCGGTGGTATTGTTGCACTGCACCGCGGAATCAAACCCTGATGCTGACCCAGTTCGCTTTAGCCAGTGCCGAACTGGCGGTTAATCGCGTGCTCAGTTTAGACAGCACCGCGCAAGCACGTCTGGCCCCTTTAGCAGGCAAAGTCATTGCGCTTGCCTGCACCACTCCAGCCATCACCCTCTATCTGATCCCACTGGATAGCGGTCTACAAGTCTCCCAGCAATGGCGCGCACCGGCCGACTGCAGCCTCAGCGCGCCAGCCCAACTCTTGCTCAAACTGGTGACTAGCACGGATAAAAGCGCGGTATTGCATCACCCCGATGTCACTTTGGAAGGCAACAGCGCGCTGCTGATGGAATTGGCCGATATTTTACAAAATCTTGAATTGGACTGGGAATATGAAGTGTCACGCTGGCTCGGTCCCGTGCCTACTGCACTGCTTAGCGGGCACTTGCGCAGCCGTTATAATTGGCTCACTGAGTCAACCAACAGCCTGCATTTAAATACCGCAGACTATTTGGCGGAAGAGTCGCGGGTATTGGTGGGAAGCACTGAAGCACAGCTCTGCTTTAATCATATAGACCAGCTTAAACTTGATTTAGACCGCCTTGATGCGCGCATCGCGCTCTTACTGAAACGGAACCAAAAGCCTCTATGAAGCTGCTTGCCATCCGCCGACTCTGGCGCATTTTGCGTGTCAGCATACGCTATCGCCTCGATGATTTGCTGTTTGCTCTGCCGCTGCCCTGGCATTTACGCCTGCTCAAATTCCTGATGCCCTGGCGTTGTTTACCGCGGCGCAGTCACAGCTTCAGCCGCGGCGAAGCCTTACGTTTAGCCCTGGAAGACTTAGGCCCCGTGTTTATTAAGTTTGGTCAAATTCTTTCAACGCGACGGGATTTATTACCGCCAGATATCGCCGATGAAATGGCTAAGCTGCAAGATCAAGTGCCGCCCTTTTCATCCGAACACGCCATTAAGTTGATTGAAGAACAGCTTGGCGCTTCGATTGCCGAGGTGTTCAGCAGCTTT
Source organism: Gammaproteobacteria bacterium DTU037 (assembly GCA_001513025.1). Lineage (GTDB taxonomy): Bacteria > Pseudomonadota > Gammaproteobacteria > Pseudomonadales > Pseudomonadaceae > Denitrificimonas. The sequence goes on along the minus strand of LFRZ01000055.1, from coordinate 51,448 downwards.
TCCAGCGTCCCATTGGCCTCGGCTTCAATTGCCCAAGTGCACGCTGCGCAACTGAAAACCGGCGAAGATGTTGTGGTTAAGGTGATTCGTCCAGGTTTAAAACCTATTATTGCGCAAGATATAGCCTGGCTCTTTACTCTGGCCAGTATCGCTGAGCGCGCTTCACCCGATGCGCGCCGCTTGCGTCCAAAAGAAGTGGTCAGCGATTACGAAAATACCATTTATGACGAACTCGATCTGCTGCGTGAGGCGGCCAATACCAGTCAATTACGTCGTAATTTTAGTGGTTCCCCCCTGCTCTATGTACCGCAGATTTACTGGCAATGGAGCCGTCCCAAAGTATTGGTGATGGAGCGTATTTACGGTATTCCTGTCACAGATATGGCCAGCTTAGTCGATCAAAGAACCGATCTGAAAAAACTTGCCGAGCGCGGCGTGGAAATCTTTTTCACCCAAGTCTTTCGCGATAGTTTCTTCCACGCGGATATGCATCCGGGCAATATTTTTGTTAGTACGCATACACCGTGGGACCCTCAATATATTGCGATCGACTGCGGCATCATTGGTTCGCTTACGCCAGAAGACCAAGATTATCTGGCGCGCAATTTATTGGCGTTTTTCAAACGTGATTACCGCAAAGTCGCGCAATTGCATATCGATTCTGGCTGGGTACCCAGCGATACGCGAGTGAATGAATTTGAAGCAGCGATTCGCACCGTCTGTGAACCGATTTTTGAGCGCCCTTTAAAAGAAATTTCGTTTGGTCACTTATTACTCAATCTCTTCCAAACCGCACGACGTTTTAATATGGAAGTGCAGCCGCAACTGGTTTTGCTGCAAAAAACCTTATTAAATATTGAAGGTTTAGGTCGCCAGCTCTACCCTGACCTGGATTTATGGAGCACTGCACAACCCTATTTAGAGCGCTGGATGCGTGAACGCTATATGCCCAAGCATGTGCTAAATAATCTGCAGCAACAATTTGAAAAGCTGCCACACTTAGCCCATATGGCGCGTGATGGCTTTGAAAAACTGAGCAACCTGTCTGTGCAACCCGCCCCACCTCAGTTATGGTTATACCGATTACTAGGCGCCGGATTATTAGTGGCTAGCGCACAACTGGGGTTAGCGTTGGAGTTACACGCTTGGCCTGCTTGGTTAATGCTCGCAACCGGCCTAAGCTTGGTCTTACGTCGTTAGTAACACGCGGCTTTTCTAGAGACTTAACCACACGACAGTTATTGAGAAGACTATGAGCAACTGGTTAGACGAAATAAAATGGGACAGCGACGGTCTGATTCCAGCCATCGCCCAAGACTATAAGACCAATAAGGTTTTAATGGTGGCATGGCTTAACCGTGAATCATTAGAACTGACCGTCAAAGAACAACGCGCGATTTATTGGTCGCGTTCACGGCAAAAACTCTGGCGTAAAGGTGAGGAATCAGGGCATATTCAGCAACTTCACGAAGTGCGCCTGGACTGCGACGCAGATGTTATTATCTTACGCGTTGAACAAATCGGTGATATTGCTTGCCATACCGGTCGCCACAGCTGTTTTTATCGTGTATTAACTGATGGTCAATGGCAGGTTGTCGAACCCGTTATAAAAAATCCACATGATATTTATCAAGGCTTATAAGCATGACTGACGATATTCTGCGCCGTGTAGCACAGGTCATTGATTCTCGTAAAAACGCCGAGCCCAGCACCTCCTACGTGGCAAGCCTGCACCATAAAGGCTTAAATAAAATCTTAGAGAAGGTTGGCGAAGAAGCGGTTGAAACCATCCTTGCCGCTAAAGATGCAGCCCATTCAGGTGAGAGCAACGACGTTATTTATGAAACAGCAGATCTGTGGTTTCACAGCTTAGTGATGCTATCTGCTTTAAACTTAGAGCCTCAAGCGGTACTTGACGAACTCGAGCGACGCTTTGGCTTATCGGGTCATGCAGAAAAAGCAGCGCGCACAACCACTTAACTATTCGCATTACGGAGTACATATCATGGGCGGTATTAGCATTTGGCAACTACTGATTATCCTCGCAATTGTTATCATTTTATTTGGTACCAAACGCCTGAAAGGTGTGGGTTCTGACTTAGGTGATGCGATTAAAGGCTTTCGCAAAGCAGTCGATACAGGTGAAGAAAAACCCACCGAGTCGGTACAAAAGTCCGAAACCACTGGGCAAACTTTTGACACCACAGCACAACATATCGAAGAACCTTCTTCTAAAAAATGAGTTAATCCATGTTTGATATTGGCTTTTCCGAACTGATTTTGATTGGTGTCGTTGCCCTGTTGGTCATCGGCCCTGAGCGCTTACCCGTCGCCGCACGAGTCGCAGGACTGTGGGTGGGCCGTATCAAACGTGGATTTAACTCGATAAAAGAAGATGTTGAGCGCGAGTTGGGGGCGGATGAAATACGCCGCGAACTGCATAACGAAGGGATTTTGGAAAAAGAGCGTAAAATGCTGAAAGAGACCACTGATAAAGCCAATACAATGCTCAGTGATAAACCTCTAGAGAAACTCTTTGCAGACACCACCAAACCTAAAGACAGCACCCCAACTGATAAAGAGCAATCCTCATGAGCACCTCGCAACAGCCCGATAACAGCATGCCGTTGGTTGCTCATTTAATGGAACTGCGCACACGTCTGCTACGCTGTGTGATCACGATTTTGGTGATTTTCGCGGGCTTGTTTTATTTTGCCCAAGATATTTACGCCATGGTCGCAGCACCGTTGCGCGCCTATCTACCCGAAGGCGCGACAATGATTGCCACTGGGGTGGCCTCACCTTTTCTCACACCCTTTAAGCTGACCATGGTGGTCTCGCTGTTTCTCAGCATGCCAGTGATTTTGCAACAAATCTGGGGTTTTATCGCACCGGGCTTATACAAACATGAGAAGCGTATTGCCGTACCGCTGATGATCACCAGCATTTGTTTGTTTTATATAGGCATGGCCTTTGCTTACTTTGTGGTCTTCCCGATTATGTTTGGCTTCTTTGCCAGCGTAACCCCGCAAGGGGTCGAGATGATGACGGATATCAGCCAGTACCTCGACTTTGTTTTAACTTTATTTTTTGCCTTTGGCGTTGCCTTTCAAATCCCAATCGCTACCTTCTTGCTAGCGTGGACCGGTATCGTGGATGTTGCCACCTTACGTAAAAGTCGACCTTATGTGATAGTTGGCTGCTTTCTTGTGGGTATGCTGCTCACTCCGCCGGATGTCTTCTCACAAACCCTGCTGGCGCTGCCGATGTGGTTTTTATTTGAAATCGGCGTGATATTTGGCGGCATTATTCAAAAAGAGCGTGCCGATAAAGAGGCCAACGACTCTGCTGCCGAAGATGGTACTGACGAGCACAAGCCGCCCGTACACCTATGAATCTACTGCTACTGAGCCCTGCTGACTTTATTGCAGCCGATCGGGTACGTATCACTGATCGGCGCTTACAGCACCTGAATACGGTCAATAAAGCCAGCGTTGGGCAAACCTTGCGTGCAGGTTGTTTAGGTGGTTTACAGGGTCAAGCGACTCTGCTGTCGATTGATCAAACTGCTGCCGAACTGCACGTTAACTTGCAAGATCCAGCGCCAGCCAAACTACCACTCACCTTACTGCTGGCCTTACCACGCCCGAAAATGTTACGCCGGACCTTGCAAACTATCGCTAGCATGGGTGTCGATAAACTGATTTTAATTAACAGCTATCGGGTGGAAAAAAGCTTTTGGCAAACGCCTTTTTTACAGCCTGAAGCGATTCACGCAGAACTGATTTTAGGCCTCGAACAAGCCCGCGATACCATCCTGCCGGAAGTGATCTTAGCCAAGCGCTTTAAGCCTTTTGTGCAAGACCAACTGCCCGCTCTTGCCGCCAAAACGCGCGGTCTCATTGCCCACCCTGGCGACTATCCTGAATGCCCGCGTGCGCTCAGCGAACCGGTCACCCTCGCCATTGGCCCGGAAGGGGGTTGGATTGCGTATGAAGTGGATCTGCTCAGCCAAGCAGGCCTGCAGCCGGTGCAATTGGGCCAGCGTATTTTACGGGTTGAAACCGCCGTCCCTGTGCTGTTGGCACGGTTGTTTTAAACACCTAAACTGCAGCTGTGCAGTGCCGCAATACAACACCGAGCTCAAGCCACTGTCAGCAACCGGCGCTACACGGCCGAAGCAGCCTACCGAACCATCACATTTGAGGCGCGCAATGGAAAACTATGCAGAGCAGTTTGTCAGCGAGCAACAGCTTCTCATCCAACTCGCTGTTGCCCTCTTGCTAGGCGCGCTGACTGGCTTACAGCGCGGCTGGGCGACCCGCGAGCAAAAGTCTGGCGAACGGGTGGCCGGTATCCGCACCTATTCGCTGGTTGGTTTACTCGGCGGCATCGCTGCGTTGCTATCCATGACCGTCACACCGTGGGTCTTGCCAGCCACGTTGTTGGCCGTGTGTATCAGTGCAGTCACAGCCTACCGTATACGCATGCTGCATCTGCGCAATTACAGTATTACAGGAGTTGTCGGCTTACTGCTGACCTTTTGCTTCGGTGCCGTGGCGGTTGCTGTGGATATTGCCGTTGCTGCCAGCGCAGCGGTGATCACCACTATTATTCTGGATAATAAGCGCGAAATTCATAGCGCCCTCAACCGCCTGCAGGAACATGAGCTGGATGCCGCGCTAAAGCTGCTACTGATTTCGGTGGTGATGCTGCCACTGCTGCCAAACGAGGGCATGGGCCCCGGTGCTATGCTCAACCCCTATGAAATCTGGTGGATGGTGGTGCTGATCGCCTCCATTTCATTTGTCGGTTATTTTGCCATGCGCGTGGGTGGTACCGAAAAAGGTATTTTGTTCACCAGTCTGTTTGCTGGACTTGCTTCATCCACCGCATTGACCCTGCATTTTTCCCGACTGGCGCGGCAAACACCCTCACTTTCGCCCTTGCTCGCATCTGGCATTTTACTGGCCTGCGGTACCATGTACCTGCGCATTTTATTGTATAGCCTGATGATCAGCCCGGCACTACTGGACAGTTTGGCCGTCCCCGTTCTGCTGATGACCCTGACCTTATACCTGCCGGCGCTAGTGATCTGGCGCAAGCACCGCAATGGCAGCAAGGTGCAACAGCCGTCCTTACACAATAACCCGCTTGATCTCAAATCAGCATTACTACTCGGCGCGCTGCTGACCCTGATTCTGTTGATGGCCAGTGTCTTGCAACAATGGCTAGGGGATGCGGGGATCTACGTATTAGCCATCGTCTCCGGCATCACTGATGTGGATGCCATTACCTTGTCGCTAACGCGCATGTCAGAAACGGGGTTGGATGGTCGCACGGCCATTATCGGTATTATCCTTGCCTCCTCAGTCAACAATATTATGAAAGCGGGCATGGCGGTCTCGATTGGCGGCAACACTATGCTACTGCGCGTAGCCCTACCAATATTGCTATCGTTACTGGCTGGCTTAGCTATCATGTTACCGATGCACAGCGCTTGACTGTCCCAGCATGGCAGAGTGTTTAATCAGCGCAAGCACCACGACATATTGGAGTGTCTATGAAATCCTGCAGAACCGAGTGTGGCATAACACCTGAGCAGCCTGAGCCTGCAAGCTCTGCGGCAAAAGACCCAGGTCATATCAACAGCGTGTTTATCATTACCGAGATGGACTGCCCGACTGAAGAGCAGCTCATTCGCAGCAAGCTGGCCACCTTAAGCGATATCAGCGCGATAGAATTTAACCTGATGCGCCGCCAGCTCACGGTCAGTCATGCGGCTCCTGCACTGGAGGATATTATTGCTGCGCTAAAAAGTATTGGCTTTAACCCGCAGCAACATACACAGAGTTCGGTCAGCGCAACGCCAGCACCCAAACAAGCCTTATGGCCTCTAATCGTTGCCGGTATCGCCGCCACTGGCGCTGAAATTTTAGACTGGACAATAGGCGGCCTGCACTGGGGTGTGATTGCCCTTACCTTAGTCGTGCTGGCGACCGTTGGTTTACCGGTGTTGAAAAAAGGCTGGACCGCCATTCGTAACGGTAATCTCAATATCAATGCCTTAATGACCATTGCCGTCACTGGCGCACTGTTTATTGGTCATTGGCCGGAAGCAGCGATGGTGACGTTCTTATTTGCGCTGGCGGAGTGGATTGAATCAAAATCCTTGGATCGCGCTCGTTATGCCATTCATAGCGTCTTAGAACTGGCTCCAGAAACAGCGTTAATATTAGTCGATGATCAATGGCAAAGTCGTCCTGCCGATACCGTCGCCATTGGTAGCCGTGTGCGCTTGCAACCGGGCGAGCGCGTGCCGCTGGATGGCAGCGTAGTCAGCGGCAACTCAACGGTTAATCAAGCACCTATTACTGGTGAAAGCCTGCCGGTAGAAAAAAGTATCGGCAGTCCTTTATTTGCCGGTAGCGTCAATATGCAAGGCGCGCTCGAATATGTCACCACCGCCACCCGCGATAACTCCACTTTGGCGCGGATTATCCATGCGGTGGAAGAAGCGCAAGTCAGCCGTGCACCCACCCAACGTTTTATTGATCGTTTTGCTAAAGTTTACACGCCCCTTGTGGTGGGCATCGCCTGCTTAGTCGCGATTGTGCCACCGCTACTGTTTGGCGGGCTGTGGGCGGATTGGCTATATAAAGCTTTGGTCCTCTTAGTCATTGCCTGCCCTTGCGCCTTAGTGATTTCAACCCCTGTGGCGGTAGTCAGCGCACTCACTCAAGCGGCGCGCCACGGTATTTTAATTAAAGGTGGGGTATTTTTAGAGCAAGGCAAAACCCTTACCACAATCGCCTTTGATAAAACCGGCACTTTAACTCACGGCACACCTGTGCTGACGCAAACACTGCTGCTCAATGACCCCGAACATAACGCACAACACTTGGCCGCCAGCCTTGCCACGCGCTCCGATCATCCCGTCTCACAGGCGCTTGCAAGCGCTTTTCTTGAGCAACCAGAGCGTTGCTCTGAGGTCGACGATTTTCAAGCATTGCTGGGGCGTGGCAGCAGCGGACTGATCAATGGCACACGTTATTACTTAGGCAATCACCGCCTGATTGAAGAACTGAATCTGTGCTCAGATGCGCTAGAAGCTCAGCTCGAAGTGCTAGAAAAACAAGGGCAAAGCGTGGTGATGCTGACCGACGAACAGCGTGTTTTGGCCTGTTTTGCCGTGGCTGATACTGTACGTGAACAGGCCGCTGACGCCATCGCGCAACTGCATCAGCTAGGCATCCACAGCGTAATGCTCAGCGGCGATAATCAGCACACCGCCAACGCCATTGCCGCGCAAGTGGGGATCGAGCACGCCATAGGTGACATGCTGCCGGAAGACAAGCTGAAGTATGTACAGCAACTGCAAAGCAACGCGCAGCAGGTGGTGGGTATGGTTGGCGATGGGATTAATGATGCGCCAGCCCTCGCCCAAGCCAACATCAGCTTTGCCATGGCGGCAGCCGGCTCAGACAGTGCAGTGGAAGCGGCTAATATTGCCTTGATGGATGCCGATCTAGGTAAAATCCCGCAATTTATCCGCTTATCCCAACGCACCGGAACAATTCTTAAACAGAATATTAGCTTTGCCATTGCGATCAAACTGCTGTTTTTAGTCTTAGCCATCAGTGGCCAAGCCAGCATGTGGATGGCCGTATTTGCTGATCTGGGCGCCAGCTTGTTGGTGATTCTCAATAGTTTGCGCTTATTAAAACAGCGCTTTTAAGCTGCGACACGGTTGCAATAGTATGCCTTGCAGCCGTGTACTGCTCCTAGACCTCCAGCAGAAAAGTCACTGGCCCATCATTAATCAACTGCACTTGCATATCCGCGCCAAACTGCCCCCTTTGCACCTGCGCATGACGTTGCTGTGCCAGAGCCACCATCTGCTCAAATAAGGCTTGTGCCTGCGCTGGAACTGCGGCTGTGGAAAATCCGGGACGCAAACCACTGCGCGTATCAGCGGCCAAAGTAAATTGTGACACCAGTAATAAACCGCCCTGAGTATCAGTGAGTGATTTATTCATGCGCTCTTGCTCATCGGCGAACACCCGATAATTGAGCAACTTATGCAGCATCTTTGCTGCACTCTGCTCAGTGTCATTGGGCTCAATGCCGATAAATACCAATAAACCTGCGGTAATGCGTGCCACCTCATGACCATCAATGCTGACACTGGCTTGACTGACCCGCTGTAATAATGCTTTCACACCTACCTCTTACTCTCGACGGTTAAGACTACTGATCTAACCTATTGTTAGGCCCTGCGCAGTGCTTGTCAAAGACCCTGTGCTTTTCCCTCATCCACTGATTTCAATGGCTACAGTGCTATTCAGCCTAGATAAATCGACCACGAGCAATCTATGACTATTGAGTCATAGTCTATATTGTGGTAAAGCTTTACCTGTAACACAGCTCAAGAGCGTGAGTCGCATCATTAAAAAAAAGTGTCACGCAGCGCTGCTCTAAGCATCTTTCGCTGAATAGCCCTAAGTAAATCTATTCAATGTGATGCCAGACTGTTCGTATTTGGCCAAGGAAAAGCGCTTTATTTACCCAAGGAGAGACTCATTAAAAGGATACATTCTAACGTTATGGCACACACTCCGAGCTTTCTACTCGATAATGGCAATACCCAAGTATTCAGCATCGAACAGCTCAAACAGCATGCCATTCGCCTCGCCAGCCAACAGAGTATTGCGCCACGCCCAGGGCCGGACCAACTGCTCCCTCGCTTAGCAGACAACAGCCGTGTGCTCCAAGACATCTACAATGCTGTTGCGGCTGCGGCATTGCCTGAGCAGCGTGTGATTCCAGCAGAAGCTTGGTTGCTGGATAACTACTATCTGATCGAACAAAAGATCAATCTGGTACGCCGCCATCTGCCGCGCCGCTACAGCCGCCAATTACCCCAGTTAGCCAGCGGCCCTTTAGCCGGCTATCCACGTATTTATGCCTTGGCCTTAGAACTGATTTCACATATGGATGGCAGGGTTGAAATTGACAATATCAACCAATTTATCAGTGCTTATCAGAGTATTGAGCCCTTAAAATTGGGCGAGCTTTGGGCTTTTCCCATTATGCTCAAGCTGGCACTGGTGGAAAACGTCTGCCGCGTGGCGATACGTATTGCGCGGCGCCGCGAAGATCTCAAGGCAGCGGTATATTGGGCTGACCGAATGCAAAGCATGGCGCAAACTCAGCCCGGACAGCTGGTGCAATTACTGACCAAATTTGCCCATGCCGATGTACCCTTAAGCGCCCCTTTTGTTGAAGAATTCTACGCCAGACTGACCCTGCACGGGCCCTCCATGGCTTTTGTCCGCGCTTGGCTGGCGCACAAATTAGATGAACAAAATTTAACCGCAAGCCAACTCGCAGAAACCGCTGGTCGCGATGCGGCAGCCACCCAAATTTCCATGTCCAATAGCATTGATAGCCTGCGCATTATCGGTGCCGCGGATTGGAAAAACTTTGTTGAGTCACTCAGCAGTGTTGAAAAAATCTTACGCCAAGATCCGACCCACACCTATGCTGCACAGGATTTTGCGACCCGTGATCGCTATCGCCACGTGATTGAGAATATTGCCCGAGGCAGTAGCTGCAGCGAATGTAAAGTGGCAGAGCAAGCCATTCAGCTGGCAGAAAAGGCGGCCCAACAACTTGGCAATGCAGATAGAAGCGCCCATGTGGGTTATTACCTGATTGATCAGGGTCGCACTGACTTAGAGCAGTCGCTTGGCTGCCGTTTATCTTGGAAAGTACGACTCAACCGTCTCAGTCGGCGTTGCGGGATTTTTCTCTATTTGGGCCCGATCTTATTGCTGACCGCCCTGACCACCGCTTTAGCCCTTAGGCCCTTTAATGGCTTCGCTGCGACTGACTGGCGTTATTGGCTGATCGCTGTGCTCGGTTTTATCGGCTCATCGGCACTGGCGATGACTTTGGTCAATCGTCTAGTCACCCTGATCATCCCACCCAGCGTCTTACCCCGTCTGGATTTTTCCCAAGGTATTCCTGCCAATCAACGCACTATGGTGGTGGTGCCCACTTTAATAAGTAAAATTCAAGATATCGATCAGCTGCTGGAGGCATTAGAAATTCGTTATCTGGGTAATCGCGATGCCAATTTATTCTTTGCTTTACTGACCGATTTTCGTGATGCACAGCAAGCAACACTGCCTGAAGACGCTGCGCTACTGGCCTACGCTCGCACGGCCATAGAGGCCCTCAACGCACGCTATCAAAACGACCGTCCCGGTATTTTCTATCTATTTCACCGCCCCCGACTGTGGAATGCTGTGGATCAAGTGTGGATGGGCTATGAGCGCAAACGCGGTAAATTAGAGCAGTTTAACGCCCTGCTGAGAGGTGAAGCGCAAACAGCCTTCTCAGAAAAAGTCGGCGACCTTTCCATTCTGCCTGCCATCAAATATGTGATTACCCTAGATACCGACACCCAACTGCCACGTGAAGCGGCGCGCACCTTAGTGGGTAATATGGCCCACCCACTGAATCAGCCCGTCTATTCTGCGGATAAGGGCCGCATCATTGCCGGACACGCTATTTTACAGCCACGCGCATCCATTGATTTGCTCAGTGCCGGTCAGTCACGCTTTACCCAACTGGTCACAGGCGAGGCCGGTATTGACCCTTATACCTGTGAGATATCTGATGTGTATCAAGATATCTTTGGCGAAGGCTCCTTTATTGGCAAAGGCATTTACGATGTGGATGCCTTTCGTCAAGTCCTCGATGGACGTTTTCCAGAAAATCTGATTCTCAGCCATGACTTGCTCGAAGGCGGCTATGCCCGATCCGCATTAGTTACAGATGTTGATCTAATGGAAGAACACCCCGCCAGCTATGTCGAAGATATCAGCCGACGCCACCGCTGGATGCGTGGTGATTGGCAACTGGCTGCTTGGTTACTGCCGCGCGTACCCGCTGCGCAGGATAAAAGCGGACAGAAAACCGCGCGCCAGTCCAATCCACTCTCGGCTTTATCAAGATGGAAAATCGCTGACAATTTACGCCGCAGTTTAGTCTCGCCGGCGCTGCTGATCTTACTTGCCAGCGGCTGGTTATTGGGCCCAGGGCCGGCTTGGTTCTGGCTCTCGCTGGTGGCCGGTATTATCTTTATACCGCCGCTCTTTATGCTGGTCATCGACGTGGCACGGATGCCAGCAGAGCGCAGTTGGCGGGTGCATCTCACCCAAACCAGTCGCTCTGCTTTTCGCCCGCTACTGATGGCGCTGCTCTCTTGGGTGATGCTGCCTTACGAGGCTTTAATCTGCCTTGATGCAATCTTGCGTTCAGGTCTGCGCATGTGTTTGACCCGCCGCGGTCTACTGCTGTGGCAATTACCCACCTATGCGCGACGTAATGCGCGTAAAACATGGGCTGGTTTTTTTGCTGAGATGTGGGTTGCGCCTGTTGTAGCCCTGTTATTAGCCACAGCATTATGGCAACTGCGTCCCGCCGAGTGGCTGTATTGGGTGCCCACTTTACTGCTCTGGCTGCTGTCCCCCCTTGTTGCTTGGTGGATCAGCACCCCTTTTACTGCCGCAGCCTCAGACTTATCCGAGCAACAACAGCTGTTTTTACGCACTTCAGCGCGACGCACTTGGCGATTTTTTAACGACTATGTTGCGCCCTTGGACAACTGGCTCGCACCGGATAATATCCAAGTGTATCCAGAGACAGTCATAGCCACACGCACCTCACCGACGAATATGGGCATGGCCTTGCTGGCTGAACTCAGCGCCTATGATTTTGGTTACCTGTGCGTCGGCGAATGCCTGCAGCGTCTCAACCACAGCCTCAGCACCATGGAAAAACTAGAGCGCTATCGAGGTCACCTCTACAATTGGTATGACACGCGCAGCTTACAACCTCTACTACCGCGCTATGTTTCAGCGGTCGACAGTGGCAACTTGGTCGGCAGCCTACTGACCTTAGAAGTCGGGCTTGCTGAACTCAAAGACGCCCCGCTCTTACCCGCTAAAGCCTTTCAAGGGTTACAAGACACCCTATATCTGCTCGCCGAACAGGTGCCAAGCAGCAACCCCGAGTTGACCGATAAGATTAAATTCCTCAAGGACAGCCTCAAGCTGATTCTGCAAGAGGGTGAGCCACAGACGCTGCTAGCCGCCGATACGGCGCTGGATACACTGCAACATATCAGCGCCGGCTTACCCGCTCTGTTACCGGCCGACGTTGAGGCTGAGCTGGCATATTGGGTACGCAGCTTTACTAAACAAGTGTGTGAGCTGCGCGAAGATTTGCACAGTATGACCGCTGACTTTAAAGCTTTCGATAGCATGCCAACCCTGCGCAGCCTCGCCCAAGAAGACAAGGGGAACGCGGCAAGGGCCAGACTGAAAGAGATTGATCATTTAATCGCCCGATGCCGCGAACTGGCCGTTATGGATTTTTCCTTCCTGTACGATAATGCCTGCAGCCTCCTCGCCATTGGTTATGACGTGGACAAACGACGTCGCGACCCATCCCACTACGACCTTTTAGCCTCGGAAGCGCGTTTAGCCAGTTTCCTTTTGATCGCTCAAGGGCAAGTGCCGCAAAAACATTGGTTTTCCCTTGGCCGCCTGCTGACCAGTCACGGTGGCGACGTCACTTTAGTCTCTTGGAGTGGCTCGATGTTTGAGTACCTGATGCCACAACTCTTTATGCAGGGTTACCCCAACACCCTATTAGACCAAGCCTGTAAGGTCGCGGTGTTACGTCAAATCGAATACGGCCGCCAGCGTGAGGTGCCTTGGGGTATTTCTGAGTCCTGTTATAACCTGTTCGATACGCATAAAGTCTATCAATATCAAGCCTTTGGCGTGCCGGGGCTGGGTTTGAAGCGAGGTCTGGGCGACGATCTGGTGATTGCACCCTATGCCAGCGCTTTAGCCTTAACCGTCATGCCACTGGAAGCCTGCCGTAATTTACAGAGCATGGCCAAAAAAGGGTTTCTCGGGCGTTACGGTTTCTATGAAGCCATTGATTACACCCCCTCACGCACGCGCCGCGGTGAGACTCACGCCATTGTTGGTGCCTTTATGGCCCACCACCAAGGCATGAGCTTGCTGGCCTATGGGCACGCCTTGCTGGGCCAGCCCATGCAACGGCGCTTTATGTCGGATCCTTTGGTGCAGTCGACACAACTGCTCTTGCAGGAACGCATTCCCAAGCAGCTGGCCACCATCCAACCCCATGCTGCCGAACAAGTGGCCGCTGCACGTCCGCCACTAGAAGACCTTGGCGCCACCATGCGTGTCTACAGCGACCTGGATACGCCAATACCTGAAGTCCACTTATTATCCAACGGCACTTACCATCTGATGGCCACCCATACCGGTGGTGGCTATAGCCGCTGGCGTGATTTAGCCATCACCCGTTGGCGTGAAGATGCCACCTGCGATGATCGTGGCACCTTTATTTATCTGCGTGATATCGACACGGGCCGCTACTGGTCCAGCGCCTATCAACCAACAAAACGCAAAGCGGAGTATTACGAGGCGATTTTTGTCCAAGGTCGCGCAGAATATCGACGCCGTGACGAGGCCATAGAGACCCATACTGAGATCACTGTTTCGCCGGAAGAGGATCTTGAAATCCGCCGCGTCACCCTGACCAACCTATCCTCGCGTACGCGACAGATTGAGGTCAGCAGTTACGCGGAAGTGGTGCTAGCGCCACAGAACAGTGATCTAGCCCACCGCGCTTTTAGCAATCTTTTTGTGCAAACCGAAATTTTACCTGAACTTGAGGCCATTCTCTGCACCAGGCGCCAGCGCACACCTGGGGAGCAAGTGCCTTGGGTGTTCCATGTATTAGCCACACCGGACGCCAATGCCAGCGCCTCATCCTATGAAACCGATCGCAGTTTATTTATCGGACGCGGACGCACCCCAGCCAATCCTTTGGCTCTGCAAAGCAGTCCTACTGTATCCAGAGAATTATCCAATACAGCCGGTTCAGTGCTGGATCCTATCGTAGCTATACGTCGCACCATCACCTTGGCACCCGATGAATCAGCGACCATCCAAATTGTGTCAGGTGCCGCAGACAGCCGTGAAGCGGCCTTAGCCCTGATTGAAAAAAGCACCGACCGCCACTTGGTGGAACGCGCTTTTGAAATGGCTTGGTTTGACAGTCAACAAGTGCTGCGCCAGATCAATGCCAGCGAAGCCGATGCGCAAGTCTATGATCGTCTCGCCAGCTCAGTGATTTACGCAAGCGGCTTACGTCGTGCCGCACCTAGCGTAATTGCCCGTAATCAGCTGGGCCAAGCTGGGCTATGGCGCTTTGCCGTCTCTGGTGATTTACCCATAGTGCTGCTGCACATTGGCAACCTCAAGCGCATTGATCTGGTCAAGCAAGTACTGGAAGCTCACGCCTATTGGCAAATAAAGGGCCTACGCGTTGACTTGGTGATCCTCAATAAAGACTTCTCCGGCTATCGCACAGTGCTGCAGGATCAAATCATCGCGTTGATCAATGCCGGCCCCGAAACGCGGGTCATCGATGCGCCGGGCGGTGTATTCTTACGCCGTGTGGATGAGTTGTCGGAAGAGGAACTCGTTTTATTCCAAACCGTAGCACATATTGTGCTGCAAGATAACAACGAGACGCTGCTGGAACAGATGGATCGTTTTGTCCTAGCCGAGCTCTTACCCAAGCCTCTTTCACCTAGTTTAACCGTCGATAGCCATGCAAGCCCGAGCCAGCCCTTAGCCATAGCTGAGCGCATTTTCTCCAATGGTTTGGGCGGCTTTAGCCCCGATGGGCGTGAATATATCATCACTCTAGCACCAGGGCAGCACACGCCAGCACCTTGGGTGAATGTCATCGCCAGCCCACATATAGGTACTGTGGTCAGTGAAAGCGGCGGCGCTTATACCTGGGTGGAGAATGCCCATGAGTTCCGCCTGACCACTTGGCACAATGATCCCTTAAGCGACAGCAGTGGCGAAGCCCTCTATATCCGTGACGAAGACAGCGGTGCCGTCTGGTCGCCAACTCCCTTACCCGCCACCGCCAGCCAGCACAGCCAAGCCGGTTATACTTGCCGTCATGGTTTTGGCTACAGCATCTTTGAACACGAGCAAGCAGGTATCGCCTCAGAACTGACCACCTACGTGGCCATGGACGCGCCAGTGAAATTTGTCGTGGTCAAACTGCGCAACCAGTCAGGGCGCCAGCGGCGTCTATCCTTGACCGGCTATTGGGAGCTGGTGCTGGGCGAGTGGCGCCATGCCAATCTTATGCATATCGTTACCGAGCAAGACCCGCACAGCGGTGCCTTATTCGCACGCAATGCCTATGGCCGTGCATGCGCCAACCGCGTGGTTTTCGCCCAAGTTAAGCATGATGGACAGGGCCCACAGCGGCAGACCTTAAGCGGCAGCCGCACTGAATTTATTGGACGCAATGGCTCTCTGGCCAATCCAGCCGCCTTACAGCGGGTGCATTTATCTGGCAAAACCGGTGCTGGCTTGGACCCCTGCGCCGCTTTGCAAACTCAGATTGAACTGGCGGATGGCGAAACACGCGAGATTGTTTTTGTCTTCGGCGCTGCGAGTACCAGCCAAGCAGCGCAAGACTTGCTTCAGCGTTTCGACAACCCAATCGGTGCGCAGCAGGCGTTGCAGTCAGTTCACCAGTACTGGCGACATACCTTGGGTGCAGTGCAAGTGCAAACACCAGATCCAGCCCTCGATGTGCTGGTTAATGGCTGGCTGCTCTACCAAACTCTGTCATCACGTATCTGGGGCCGCAGTGGCTATTATCAGTCCGGTGGTGCCTATGGTTTCCGCGATCAATTGCAAGACACCTTAGCCTTATTGCATGCAGAGCCTTGGCAGACGCGCGAGCAAATCATCCGTTGCGCCGGACGCCAATTCCATCAAGGGGATGTGCAACACTGGTGGCATCCGCCGCAAGGACAAGGGGTACGCACCCACTTTTCGGATGATTATCTCTGGCTGCCCTATGTCACCAGCCGTTATGTGTTGGCTACCGGCGATATTGGCATTCTTGACGAATCCATTCACTTCCTCGAAGGACGTGAACTCTATGCTGAGGAGGAAGCCTATTATGATCAACCACAACAGTCAGCCGACACCGCTAGCCTGTATGAGCATTGCGTACGTGCGATCAAATATGGCTTACGCTTTGGCAAGCACAACTTACCCCTAATGGGCGGTGGCGACTGGAATGATGGGATGAATCTAGTCGGCAGTGGTGGCAAAGGCGAAAGCGTCTGGTTGGCTTGGTTTCTATATGAAAATCTAGAATCATTTGCCAATGTAGCCGATGGCCGCAGCGATACCGACTTTGCCGAACTGTGCCGCGCACAGGCCACTCAGTTGCAAGCCAATATTGAAGCCAATGCTTGGGATGGTGCGTGGTATCGTCGCGCCTATTTCGATGACGGCACGCCCTTGGGTTCGTCGGAAAACGATGAATGCCAGATCGACTCCATTAGCCAAAGCTGGGCGGTGTTATCCGGTGCTGGCGATCCGCAAAGGGCTAAGCAAGCCATGACCGCGGTTGATCAGCGTTTGGTACGCCGCGATGCGCAGCTGATCCAACTATTCGATCCACCCTTCGATAAATCTGCACTGGAGCCCGGCTATATCAAAGGCTATGTGCCCGGCGTACGTGAAAATGGTGGCCAGTACACCCATGCGGCGATCTGGAGCGCTATGGCATTTGCCAAATTAGGCGACCGCGAGCGTGCTTGGGAGCTGTTTAGCATGCTTAACCCTATCCATCACGGCAGCACAGCGGACAGCATGCAGCACTACAGAGTCGAGCCCTATGTGATGAGCGCCGATATCTACGGCGCTGCGCCACATACCGGCCGCGGTGGCTGGTCATGGTACACAGGCGCTGCCGGTTGGATGTATCAGTTGGCCTTGGAAACTCTGCTGGGGCTGACCCTGGCAGGCGATCGTTTATTGATCGCGCCCTGCATTCCCGCCAATTGGCAATCCTACAGCGTCCGTTACCGTTATCGCGAGACCCTGTATCACATCACCTTCAGCTGTGACGGCGAACCCTCAGGGCAAGTGCAATCCATCACCCTTGATGGGGTTGAGCTCACTGATGCCAAGGTCACCCAAGCGATCCCCTTGCTAGATGACCATAAGAGCCACACTGTCGAGGTGGTGTTGAACGGGTAGTGCCGTCGCCAGCGGCTTCAGTCGATGCTGGAGCCGCTGCTTGATAGCTAAGGGCTTGGCTCGCGGCTGTCGTGTTTCAACTCAAGCCTTGCCGCGCGCTTTAAGCTCAAACCCAAAGCATAACGCGCCTAGCATTCAGGCCAGAGGCCATAATTCATCAACAACGGTGTGCAGTGATGTATTATTTAACTCGCTATAAAGCGGTTTCAGCAGTAATGTTGAAGTGCTGACGGGCATAACACTCAGCCCTTAGGCGCTTAGGAACATATCCGTATACCCATTTGGAAGGGACAATAAAATGAATAAATTACGCAGTACATTTCTTGCATTCACTGTTGCGGCGCTCGCCGCGATTTCGATGGGCAGCATAAGTGTCGCCAGTGCAGCAACGGCCGAGGATTTAGATCGAGATTCTTTGCAGGCCTTGCAGACACTCTATAAAGCCGAACCTGTTGCCAAAACACTGGCACAGAGCGCCAAAGCCGTTCTGGTTTTCCCTAATGTGATTAAGGCTGGGCTGGTATTTGGTGGCAGCTACGGCGAGGGGGTCTTACTCAAAGGCTCTAAAGTGATCGACTACTACAACTCAGTGGCTGGTTCATGGGGCGTTCAGGTCGGCGCGCAGACTTATGGCTATGCTGTATTTCTAATGACCGATGACGCGGTGAGCTATATCGAAAAGACCAAGGGTTGGGAAGTGGGTGTCGGTCCGACCGTGGTTGTAGTTGACGAAGGTGTAGCAAAAAATATCTCGTCATCCTCGCTGAAAAATGATGCCTATGCATTTATCTTTAGCCAGCAAGGTTTGATGGCTGGAGTGAGCATTGAGGGCACAAAAATCTCTCATATCAAACGCTAAATAAATAAAGCCAAGAGCAGCGGCGGCAATCGCATTGATCTATTTGTCGCTCGCTGCGACCTAGAACTTGACTTCAACCTCATTCTTATCAGCAAGGTCAGAATTGCTTGCGCCACTGAGGCTCAACACAGTGAGCCGCAGTACCCTGCGAGAAAAACCGACAATCGCTACGCATTATAATATCTCGCAAGTCACCTCAGCATCTTACCGATCAAACTGGGTAAAGCTGTATCGCTGTCTTGACATCTTCCACGCCTTAAAGAGCAAGGATTCCTACAGCTAGACGGCCATGCCCAACCGCGAGAATGTTCTTAGCCGCATTGACATCACGGTCGTGGGTGACACCACACCCATTGCATATCCATTCTCTTATTCCAAGTCCTGCGATCCCTTTCGACCTACTATTGGGCCATGCGCCACAACAGCTACAGGTTTGGATGGTGTATGCCTCGTTGACTTCCTTAAAACAATGCCTGCGTGAGTGCATTTATAGTCCAATATTGTTTTTAATTGACCTCAGCCAGCATCCAACGCTGACTTGGTCATCTTGGTTTTAACGAGCTTTAAACTGCTGACATAGATTTCACCGCAGCGATTGACCAGCTTACGGCTGAACTTGTGCAGCGCATCTTTTCTGCGATTGGCAATCTTGGCGTGGACGACGCGCATAATTAATCAGCGCCGCGGTCGTCTCGAATGAAGCCAACTCCCGCAATGTCAGCATGGTTGGCGGTGACAGCGGAAACTCACCGCGCCGGCCCCGTTTTAGCGCTTCAGCAGGAGCAATCCAAATATGATCGATGGCTTCTTGTCCATCCGGCACGGCCGTCTGTCGTTCCGGGGCGGCCGCAACAAAAAAGCGCGTATCGTAACGGCGCGGTAGTCCAACAGGCGTAATCCAATGGCTAAAGAAGGCAAGCTTATCCACTGCCGCGCTCAAATCGCGTTGACGACACACATCAGCTAAAGTCAGTTGCCCCGCATTAAGCCGCTCACGCAAGCCCGCATAATATTCAACATCACCCGGCTCTGCGATCTCTATATACTCGCCAGACCTATTCTCGGCCAGCAGCAAACCGACCTCCTCGAAGCTTTCACGAATCGCAGCAATTTTATAGGCCAGTCCACCCTGCTCCATATTCAGTATAGGGCTGCCTTTCGCGTTATCAGTGCCCTTGCACAGCGCCAGCATTGTCTCGCTGGCATCCATAGGATCCACTGCGCCACCGGGAAACACGAAAAACCCTGGCAGAAACACCGCATGCTGCGTACGCTGCATCAGAAACACTTGCAACCCACAGGCAGTATCCCGACTCAGAATAAGCGTGGCAGCTGGACGAGGAAGCATGCTTGATTTGGGCATAGTAGAGCCTTATGCAGATAACAAATATTGAAGTCACGATCGAGCGGTAGATCACAACTTAATGCTGGGCTGTTACTCGCAGATGTAGCGGCGCCTAAACAGGCGATTAGATACCCCACTCAATAGACCGCGAAGGCCGATTGAGTGGGATGCTGGGCTTAATGTGACTGATGCTGACTGTGTATATCATGTTCAGCTGAGGCGTCAGCAGCAGGTGCGGCAACGGGAGCGGCGTGCTCATCGTGCTGACTCTGTTGATCTGCCACTTCGGTAACACCGTGCTCGGCCATCACATGCTCACCGTATGCCGCCGCATGCTCATGTCCGGCACTGGCCAACTCTTGCAGTACCGCTAAATCAAGTTGGTCCCAACTCAGCACACGACCGCCTTTAGAAGCAGCCAACAACTCTGCCGCTTCACGACTGCCAAAAGAGACTAAAGATGGACCCATCGCACCTTGTAAGCTGGAGCCGGCAACATACCATGCGCTACGCGCATCAATCAGGTGCTCATCTTTTGGGTTCTCCCAAGGGGTTTGCGCCACATCGTGTACATACAGCTCAGCTTTAAGGTTTTGATTCTCTGGCTGCAACCACCAGCTGAGCATATCTTGCGTTGAGCAAAACTTGCGTACAGCTGTGCTACGGCTTTCCACCGCCTGAGCTTTAGCCCCCGGCAGTTCAGTAATAATCATGCCACAGACATGACACTCATCGCCGGCCTCAAAAGCCACAGGCCCTAACACTTCAACGACGTCTGTCGCCTGCTTGTCATCACTACAGGCCGTCAGCAAAAAACTGGCAAACAGCACAACAGACCAACGCATTATCGCACTTTGCATTCTCATCATTTTAAACCTCTTAATTAGTATCAAATCAGGCTGTGCGCCGCGCAAACATCCAATGTGCTAAAGCCAATGAAGCAACCACCCAAGCCACTAAGCAGCCCCACAACACCGCGCTACTGACAGGCAAATCACCGGCTAATGCCATCACCCCCACCGTACTTGAGCTGGACTCAAAGCCGGCGAGATTGATCAAGCGGTAAATATCCGCAGGATTGAGCAATAATAACCACGGCAATGCTTCGGGACTGAAAGTGCCTTCGCTGATCACTAATACCGCGAGCAAAGCCAAATCAAACACCAGCACAAATAAAAACCACAAACCTAAGGCAAGACCGGCGGCGCTGGATTTTTCAGCGGCGCGACTGCTCAGCACATAAGCCAAGGCTAAAAACACTAAGCCCAGTAAAGTCGAAGACACAATAAAACGGGTAAAGGCCCAAACCAGCATAGCCAGCTCAATTTCAGGGACTAATACGGCGATGGCCACAGCGGCACACCCAAAACCAATCAATGTTGCTAAACCTAAAATCATGCCATGCCCGACAAATTTGCCCAGCAAGATTTGCCCACGACTGATGGGATAGGTCAGTAGCAGCATCAAGGTGCCACCTTCGTCTTCGCCAACAATCGCGTCATAGGCCAGCAATAAAGCTATCAGCGGCATTAAGAAAGTAGCCAAACTGGCTAAACTGGCAATGGTTGCCGGAATTGAAGTAAAGCCAATTTGCCCAGACGCTGCGGCCCCAAACCAAGCAATGCCCACGGCCAATAAGGCAAATACCACACTAATGGCCAGCATCCAGCGATTACGCAAGCCATCACTGAACTCTTTACGGGCAATATTCCAAATCTGATTCATTGCTGAACTCCTGCAACACCCAAGGCGCCCGCTTGCTCCATGTAATAACAGTACAAGTCTTCTAAAGAAGGGGGCTGCACCTCTAAATCTTGCGGCTGTAACTGTAAAATACGCTGCACCGTGGCCAACTTATCCATAGGTGCCACCAGCAATTCGTGCCAAACACCATGCAAGGGGCGAATCGCTTGCACCTCGGGTGCGCTCAGCTGTGCAACAGTTAAACCTGCCGCACGAATACGTACGGGCAACTGCGCTTGACTGCGCAACTCATGCAAGGTGCCCACCGCTTCTAATCGACCTAAAGCTAAGACCGCAGCGCGATCAATATAAGGTTCAACGCCCGGCAGTACGTGCGAGCAGATCACGATGCTGGTGCCTTCATCACGCAAGCGACCTATCACTTGATACAGCTCTTGCGTGGCAATCGGATCTAAACCAACGGTAGGCTCATCCAGCAACAGTAAGCGCGGACGCCCCAATAGAGCCTGAGCCAAACCTAAACGTTGACGCATTCCTTTCGAGTAGGTTTTGACCCGTTTCGAACTGGCGGCGGTGAGACCCACCTGCTCCAGTAAATCATCCACCTGTTGTACAGCTGCGCCTTTTAAACGGGCAAAATGTAACAAGGTTTCACGCCCAGTCAACTGTGGATAAAAGGTCACGTTCTCCGGTAAAAAGCCGATTTGACGACGAATATCGCTCTCCCCCGGCGTACCACCGAGCACGCGGACCTCTCCGGTGGTCGCTTGCAACAAGCCTAGAATCAAGCGCACAGTGGTGGTTTTACCCGCACCATTGTGACCAAAGAGGCCTAAAACTTCGCCTTCAGCAAGGCTCAAACTAATATTGTCGAGTACAGCCATAGAGCCGTACTGCTGATACACATTGTGCAGTTCTACAGCATTCATTCTGATAGTCCTGAAGAAAGGGGTGCAACGCGAGTCACCGGACGCATTAACGGATAACTGTCTTGTACGCCGGGATATTTCACCACTGGAAAAGCCCGCTGCACTAAACGTAATAACTCGATACTTGGACTGTGCATCAATAAACGCACTTGTGGATAAATCCATAATAAGCGATCGACATTATCATTAGGCTCGTACGCTACATCGCCGATGCCATCACTGTTGCGATCCCAACCTAAATAGTCGCTCCAATAGTTACCCTTGCCTTCATATGACCACTCTTGATAACGAATCGCGACGTACTTAACCTGCTGCTGATTACCAATGAAGGAGTTATGATAAATACGATTGTCTTCTGAGCCTGCGGTTAAATGAATACCCAAGGCACTGTGCTCAAAGTGATTACCGGTCAGCGTGTTAAACAGTGAATTATAAATAAATAACGCTTTTCCTTCGGCTCCACTGATATGTACACCATCACCTGAGCCAGGCTGTACAGCAGTGACAAAGTTATCTTTAAGTGTTGAGTAGGTGATGTAATTCATTAAAATACCGTAATTCTGATCATGATCAGAACGGTTACCCGTCACCGTCAGCTGGCGACTTTGCATCAAGGCATAGCCAGTGCGGGTACGGGTGGTGCTGTTGTCGGTCACTTCATTACGATTGGAAAACATATAGTGCACGCCATAACGTAAATCACGCATGTGATTGTTATGGATAATATTGTCATTGGCCGCTTCAATATAAATACCGTCGCGTGTTTCCCAGATTTCATTACCGCTGATATTGGCAAAACGCACAGCAAACAGATGAATCCCATTGCCACGGTCTTGATTGCGCAAGGTTAAGTCGCCCTGCACTTTATTATTAATAATGCTGACATTGTGCGTGGCATCAACCCACACACCAAAGCCTTGGCCATGGATAAAATTATTTTCGATACGCGCATTTTTAGCTGTGCGCTCAATAAAGATACCCGCATCCATTTGCGTGAGGTTATGTCCCCACTGACTGATATCGCAATTGATAACACTGACATCAGCTGCACGAATATTCAGTGCATTGCCTAGCCCTCCGCCACGCAAATAAGCATCTTTTGCGCACTCAAAGGTCATCGGCTGATCAATCACAAAGTGCCCTATATAGTCACCCGCAGGTAAACGCCAATGCTGCTCAGAGACTTTTTCTAACGGCAGTTGAGTGATTGATTGTAATTGTAGGTCCGCATCGGGTGCGGCTTGAATCTCGTGCAATTGCACGTCTTTCAATGCGTCTGGCACTTCTTCTGCTGCGTAAACAGGCAGCACTAAAAGCAATGCAACACTGTAAATAATTCCGCGAATCATCGCCGCGCATCCTGTTGTCTACGAGTCTGCATATAAGTCCCCAATGTGCCAGAAAACCGGCGCTGCCTCATTGCGAGAACAGCGCCGATCACTTTTACCTGTTTTACACAGGTTTAACTAGCATACGACCAACCATTTCCATGTGCAGTGCGTGGCAGAACCAGTTGCAGTAGTACCAGAACACGCCAGGCTTATCCGCAGTAAAGGTTACTGATGACGTTTGCTGTGGGCTGATTTCCATACTGACACCGTGGTTAACCATGCAGAAACCATGGGTCACGTCTTCAATCATATCCAAGTTGGTAATAGTTACTGTGACTTCGTCACCCTGGTTAACAGTAAACTCACTCATACCGTAAGACGGAGCAATAGAAGTCATGTACACACGTACTTTATTACCCTCACGGATGACTTTGTTATCCGTTTCCAAGGTAATTCCGTCTTCTTTGGCGCGCGCTACAGTCGCAGCAAAGTATGGGTCATCACGATCCCAAACTTTCTTGGTTTTGATCTGATCACGACGCGCCATAATCGCATCATGCGGTTCTGCATAGGATGGACCATCATGCACGATTTTCATTTCATCGCCAGAAATATCAATTAACTGATCATTCTCTGGGTGCAATGGACCCACGGGTAAGAAACGGTCTTTAGAGAACTTACTTAATACCAACAGCCATTTGCCATCGGCATCTTTAGTTTCAGTTAAAGAGGCATGGTTGTGGCCAGGCTGGTAGTGCACATCAAGCTTTTGCTTAATGTAGTTCACTTTTTCGCCTTTATAAGAGCGTACTGCCTCTGCCATGTCCCACTTCACCACTTGGCTGTCAATAAACAGTGTGGTGTAAGCATTACCGCGACCATCGAAAGTCGTGTGTAATGGACCAAGACCCAACTCTGGCTCACCAACAATCACGTCACGCTCATCAGCAAATTTGTCATTAAACAAATCATCCAGCATATCAATGGCAATCATTGAGCAGGTGGGTGACAGCTTACCGTTGGCAATAAAGTACTTACCATCGGGTGAAGTATTTAAGCCGTGTGGGTTTTTTGGTACTGGCACATAGCGCGTCACACGGGCGTTTTTGCCTTCTTTCTTACGGCCATCAACCACCGGCACTTTTGAGTCGCCGAGGGTGATAAAGCGGCCAGCTTTGATTTCCTCTTCAATGCGCGGGATGTTGAAGATGGTGACCCAGTCACGCTCATTGCGCATCATACCAGCGATATCGTAAGCACCTTCTGAGTTGTAGCAGGTCGCTGCAGCATATTTACCGGTGTAGCACATATCAGTGTTATCAAGGTTACCATCAACTATCACCTGCCATGCTACTTCCATGGTTTCCGCATCAATGGCGTTATACATGGTGTACTTTTCCGCGGCATCGAGATTGTCGATGTTAGTGCCATCGTTTGGGTGCGGAATGATGAACTCTGCGTTGCAGAAGACATACTTGGTGTAGGGCACTTTCTGCAAGCGTAAACCGTGGATCGATTGCACGTTAGGAATAGTGGTGATTTTATCGCACTTCATGATATCTAAACGAATCCGCGCAACACGGGTGTTGGCTTTATCGTTAATAAACAGGTATTTACCATCGTAACTACCATCAGTCATAGAAATGTGTGGGTGGTGACAGTCGCCGTTCATAAATTTAGCGCTTTCACCCAATACCGCTTTACTTTCGTTGGTAATACCCCAACCCACTGCGCCATCCATATTAAATACTGGAATACGCATCAATTCGCGCATGGAGGGTAAACCCATCACACGCACTTCACCTTGGTGACCACCACTTAAAAAGCAGTAGTAATCATCCAACTCACCTGGACCAACATGGGCTTTGTTTTTTGCTTCTTTAACAGCGGCCGCCCAAGTTTCACGACTCATAACTGAAGAGCCGATGGCTGTAGCACCGACTATGGTTGCACCAGTGACTGCAGTGGCGCCAAGAAAGCCGCGCCGACTTAAGCCTGCCTTTTCAATCTCAGTTGTTGTTTTCTTTTCGCTCATGACAGATACATCTCCTGGGTAATGTGTCTTAATTTGGACGGAATTAAGACGGGGTATCCAGCTGGACGGCCGGAATAATGTGCGGCTCTTGCATTTGCGGAGCTGCTTTATTACGTTCGCGACGCTTTTTCTTCGCCACTAACGGAGGACAACGGTCCTCATTAAAATAGGTGACTTGGCAATCAAGGCAGTGGTGGCACTCGTTGGCATTGATCGTGCCATCGGGATGAATGGCTTGAACCTCACACTCAACTGCACATAACTGACACGGCGTACCACATTCTTTGCGGCGTTTGAGCCAATCAAACAAACGTAATTTGGTCGGAATTGCTAAGGCTGCACCCAGCGGACAAATGTAGCGGCAATAGACTTTGCGAGTGAAGATATTGATCACCAGCAAAACAACGGCATAGAGAACGAACCACCACTGACGATCAAACTTCAATGTAATTGCCGTTTTAAAAGGTTCAATTTCAGCATATTTCTCAGCCGCTGACATGGACTCCAAGGAGATGCCAAAGAGGATCAGTAAAATAATGTACTTGATTGCCCACAAACGCTCATGCAGAGCAAAAGGCACATCGTACTGCGGGATCTTTATCTTGCGCGCAACCTCATTGATGATCTCCTGCAAGGCACCGAATGGGCACAACCAACCGCAGAACACTCCACGCCCCCAGAGCAAGACAATAGCCGCCGTCACACCCCAAAGAATAAAGATGATCGGGTCACTTAAAAACAGCTCCCAACTGAAGCCATTCATAATCGAATGAGCAAAGGTCAGCACGTTAACAATTGACAGCTGTCCCAGCGCATACCAACCAATAAACACCACGGTAAAGGTCAGATAGCCCATACGCACGCGGTGCAGCACTTTAGGGTAACGAACTAAATAATCCTGCAGGAACAGAATCGCGAACAGAGCAACCAAGCCAATACCTAAGACAATGATTTGAAAGTCTTTCTGGTACCAGATATTGAGCCATAATGGACGGTTCGCTTCATCAATCGCCGCCTGCTCAGAGGCGGTTAACGGGGGGCGTTCAAGGTACATCTCAGGCATTTGGTAGGCTAACTCAAAGCTGGTAAAGATACTGTCAACCGGACCCGTTTGACGGCGTACCAACAGCTCTAAAGTCCAATCTGAGCCTGAATCAAAGGCGTATTGTGGGCGAATAATAAAGATGCCCATTTCACTAAAGTCCGGCATGCCTTCGGCATACACATCACTTAAGCGATAAAAGTCTAAATCGCGGAAGCTGACAACGTCGCCAAATTGGCGCAACTGAATGCGGTCAAAAATACCACCACGCACATAGCCCGATCCTTTAAACGAATACTCACCATTACCCAGCACGACAATGGCGCGCTCGTCAGCTTTCAGCTCACTCATTAACTCTTGATATTGTCGCTCGCCCAGTAGATTACGACCAATAGTTGGCGGGTTCAGCTCGGCGACATACAAATCAATAAAGGTATCATCACGCTGCTCTGGACTCGCCGCATCCACCCCTTCGGCTTCGCTACCAATAAAGGCATCGTCCACTTGGCCGCGACTGAGCAACAAGCGACGAATAGAGCCATCACCGGTTAGCGTGGTCCAACTGGCCTTCTGATATTGGTCCATCAGGACGATGGCAGGCTTGTTTTTAATTTGCGAGTGAGCAGAGACTAAGCCTAGGGATACCGCCACTTGGTGAGCGGAACGCATAATGGCTTCGTTGACCACCATCACCGTCACAGTAGCACCCGAGACCGCATCAATTGTGATGGCTGACTCGTCTTTAGAGCGGCCAATCACCACGCGCTGATCGACTTTAATACCGGCATATTTAGCCGCAAAATCATGCAGTTTTTGTTCAGGAATACCAATCAGCAAAATAGGCTCATGGTGCTCTAAAACATAGGCATCTTGAATCACGCCTTGCGGATCTAAGAGTACCTGCAAATTAATCGGTTTGCCGGAGTAGGCCGGGATATCAACAACGTTGATCGTTTGATAGGCGTAGCCAAGCAGTTCATCGCCCGACAAAATCTGCCTGATTTGAAACTCACCTTCGGGTTCAGTGATAGTGCCCGACTGTGGGAAAGTTAAAGCAATCCGCCCTTTTTCTAACGCGGTTAAGTTGGCGGCCTGCGCCGAGCTGAGCCCATAAAAACACAGTATCAGCAAGATCATTAGCCAAGTGATGCTCGCTAACCATCTCCGTTGTGAATATATATAACTAGCCTGCATGATAGTGCCCTGATACTTAATAAGTATGTCGAGCTTAGCAAGCAAGGGCGCAAACATACCTTGATCAAAATCATGCCTATTTTTTACTGGACAGACGATTATTCAGAATAACCACGCAAACGTACAGGACATCAGACATGCGGGGTTACATTTATAATATCTGCTAAAACCTACTAACTAATCAAATATTGATATAGATCAATACTTGCCACTCTCACCCTACAAAACCAGATGCACTGAGTTTTATAGGGTGGAGCGGCCAGCTATAGCTTTTTATTCGGCATGATAGCCGGTGATGCGCTCAACTTCTTCCTTTGAGCCTAAAAAGACTGCCACGCGCTCATGCAATGAGCTGGGTTGAATATCCATAATACGCTGATAACCATTGGTCGAAACACCACCGGCTTGCTCAATAATAAATGACATCGGATTGGCTTCATACATCAGACGTAACTTACCTGGCTTTTCCGGCTCACGTTTATCACGCGGGTACATAAAGACACCACCACGCGTCAAAATACGGTGTACATCAGCGACCATTGCCGCCACCCAACGCATATTATAATCTTTCTCTAACGGCCCTTCTGCACCTTGCAACAGTTCGCTGACATAGCGTTGCACCGGCGCTTCCCAATGGCGTTGATTGGACATATTAATCGCAAATTCTGCAGTCTGCTCAGGCACGCGAATATCGTCGTGGGTCATAATAAATGAACCCATTTCAGTGTCTAACGTAAAACCTTTTACGCCATTACCTAAGGTCAACACCAACATGGTTTGTGGACCATAAATCGCATAACCTGCAGCCACTTGTTCAGTGCCAGGCTGTAGGAACGCTTCTTCGCCGAGGTCACCCTCTTCGCCATTACGATCAGGGCAGCGCAATACTGAGAAGATAGTGCCCACAGAAACGTTGACATCAATATTGCTCGAACCATCCAATGGGTCAAATACCAGCAAGTAGGAGCCTTTTGGGTATTTGCCTGGGATTTGATAGGCGTTGTCCATTTCTTCAGACGCCATACCAGCTAAGTGGCCGCCCCACTCATTGGCCTCAAGAAGAATTTCATTGGATAACACATCGAGTTTCTTCTGTACTTCACCCTGTACGTTTTCAGTGCCCATACTGCCTAACACACCACCTAAAGCACCTTTAGACACTTGATGGTTGATCATTTTACAAGCCCGTGCCACAACTTCGATTAAAAAGCGTAGCTCTGCAGGGGTTTGATGTGAACGTGTTTGCTCAATAAGGAAACGACTTAAACTCGTGCGTGAACTCGTGCGTGACATAAAACGCTCCAACGGAGTAGGAAAAAATATGCCCGCAAGTTTACCGCTTTGTGACCCCAAATGCTGCAACGCTTTTCATTTGCGGCCTACAGATCTTCTAAAATCGTATTAAAAACAATAGTTAAATCGGCTAGACCGTGATCGCATCAGTTAAAAAAGCCAACCATGTCACGCTTATCCGCCTAAACAGCGTCTTTAACGGCCACATAATTAACTAGCAGTGTATTTATTGATCCACATCAAATAGCGCCGCGCTTCATTACGTAACATTGTTACCAACCAACACAATCCATAAGTTGTAAATGGAGCACATCATGCGCACAACTTTATTTGCCACATCATTATTAGCATTAGCGATTGCTGCACCTTCAGTGCAAGCTCACCAAGCCGGCGATATTATCGTTCGTGCAGGTGCTGTGACTGTACAAACTCATGAAAGCACTTCCGGTGTTAAAGGTGACCGAGGTATTCTTGAAGGCGCAAATCTTGGTGGTAAAGCCACTCTAAATAATGACACCCAACTGGGTTTAAACTTTGCTTATATGGTCACTGACCATTGGGGTGTTGAATTACTAGCAGCAACACCTTTTAAGCATGAAGCGAACATTAAAGGCACCGGCGCGGTTGACGGTAAGCTTGGTAGCTTTAAGCACTTACCACCGACCTTAAGTGCTGTGTACTACCCACTGGATAGTAAATCAGCCTTCCAGCCCTATGTTGGTGCAGGTATTAACTACACTTGGTTCTTTGACGAGAGCGTAAGTAGTGGTGCTAAAGCTGGTAATAACGCAGCGGGCCTTCCACTGAAAAGCTTAAATATTAAAAATTCTTGGGGCTTAGCAGCGCAGATTGGTGCTGACTATATGCTTAATGATAATTTGCTGATCAACGGCCAAATTCGTTATATCGATATTGATACAGATGCTTATGTGAATGTGGCTGATGTGGCTCGCGCCAAAGTAAATGTTGATGTTAAACCATGGGTTTACATGGTCGGTCTTGGCTACAAGTTCTAAGTTTTACCAGCGAAAACAAAACAGGCGCATTAAGCGCCTGTTTTTATTTGTGCTGCAACATCCTGCGCTAAACTATTAAAGTGCTTGCGTTCCTATAGGAACGCAAGCGCTGACTCGATCAGACAAACCTTAGACATTGCGATAATAGCTGTCGAGCAAATCTGCCAAACCTGTTCGCCACGCCCGCGGCTTAATGCCGAAAGTATGGGTAATCTTACGACTGTCTAGCACACCATGCTGTGGCTCAATCACCGCATCAGCAAAACTCGCATGCGCTCGCGACACCACCTCTTGACTCAATTGCGGCCGCCAAGCCTGGGCTTCAGCTAAAATTGCTTGCGCAACTGCTAACGCCGTCGCGGCTTCTTGCCCGCCATAATGGTAAGTACCCCATAACGGCGCCGAACAATCGAGCTGTTTTAATATCGCCAACATAACCCGCGCAGCATCTTCCACCGGCGTTGGATTGCCGCGCCGATCATCGGCCATCTCGACCGGTTCATGATCTTGTGCGCGACGTAATACACGACCCAACATCCCTTCAGGACTGTCATCCAGTAACCAGCCAACCCGCAGCAAAATATGCTTGGAACATAACGCTCGTACGCTCTGTTCCATACGCTGCAAAGCCTGTCCTCGTGGACTGAGCGGCTTGCACTCACTGGTTTCGTTATAGGCGGTAGCACGCACTCCATCAAATACCCGATAGCTGGACGGTTGTAACAGAATACAATCATGATGCTTGCACAGCTGCGCTAAGCGCTCAACTGCCCGCTCTTGCGGTATAAAATGTGCCGGATCAACTGCTCCAGCTTGAAACCAGTCATAGTAATACGCCAGATTGATCACCACATCAGGACGTACTTCATCAAGGAGGGTGGTTAAGCTGGCCGCGTCCCAAGCACCTTTTTCAGGTTTAGGGGCCAGAAAAGAAATATCATCTTCGGCACCCAAACGTACCAATGCCTTTCCTAGCGCGTTACCGCCGCCCAGCAAAACCAAACGTAATTGCATATCAACCCCTCAAAGATGTTATCTAGCCTCTAGCCCGCCTCAGAACGGAATGTCATCATCAAAGCTATCGTAGTCTGGTGCCGGCTGCGCATCGTGTTGCACACTTGGTGCAGGACGTTGCTGTTGTGACTGTTGTTGCTGTTGCGGCTGAGCCTGTTGCTGAGGACGCGGTGCAGGTGCAGGGCGACTACCGCCTTCGCTATCAGCACGGCTATCGAGCATTTGCATAGTGCCGCCCATATCCACAACAATTTCCGTTGTGTAGCGCTTAACACCGTCTTTTTCCCACTCGCGGGTTTGCAAACGACCTTCAATATAGACTTTCGAACCTTTGCGCAAATATTGACCAGCAATTTCTGCAATTTTGCCGAAGAACGACACACGATGCCATTCAGTACGCTCTTGCATTTGTCCGGTTTGCTTATCGCGCCAGCTATCACTGGTCGCTAAGGTCAGATTGGTCACCGCATTGCCATTGGGCAAATAACGTGTTTCTGGGTCGCCGCCCACATTACCAATTAAAATTACTTTGTTGATTCCACGAGCCATAGCTTTCTCCATCCAGTCGGTGCTCAGATTACTTATAAATAAGCTTCAACAGTCGCACGATCTATTATTTGCGTATCAAATTTTACATAAACAGCAGCTTCCTCTGCCACCAACACAGCATCCATAACACCTGCTTGTGAGCGTAATTGCGTCAACCATTGCGTCGCTTGTATCGCGGCCGGGGAGACCGACAAGCGCAGACTGGTGACATAAGGCGGCTCTTGCATATTAGCAGCAAAAACAAGCCAGAGTGCTGCCAGTGCGGCACATCCTGCAAAAACAACGGGTGCACCACCCAAACCAAACAACCAACCGCCTAAGATACCACCCAAGGCGGCACCTAAAAACTGGCTGGTCGAATACACGCCCATCGCCGTGCCTTTAGCACCCGCTGGTGCGAACTTACTGACCAACGACGGCAAACTGGCTTCCAATAAGTTAAACGCGGTAAAGAAGGCAATAGTACCGAGCAGCAGTAAACTTAGGCGATGACCAAACCACCAAAAAAACAACTCACTGAGCAATAAAACACTGACAGCGCCGATAAATACACGCTTCATCTGACGCTTTTTTTCACCATAAATAATAAACGGCAGCATGGCAAAAAAACCGACAAACATCGCAATCAGATACACCCACCAATGCTCTTCTTTGGGCAAGCCACCCTGCTCCACCAACGCCAAAGGCAAAGCAATAAAGCTGGCCATCAATAACGCATGCAGAACGAAAATACCTAAGTTTAGACGCAATAACGCCACATTACGCAAGGTGGCAGACAACGCCGCCGGCGCCACACCTGATTCACGGTGCTGCAACTGCACTGCAGGCTTAGGCACAGTGAAGGCAATAATGAAGATCCCCAGCACAGCCATCGCCGCGGTAAACCAAAACAGCCCCGATAAACCAAAAGCACGGGTGACCAGCGGGCCCACCACCATCGCCACAGCAAAGGAGATACCGATGCTAATACCAATCACCGCCATCGCTTTGGTACGGTGTTGCTCGCGGGTGATATCGGATAACAGCGCCATCACCGCAGCAGAAATCGCCCCAGCACCTTGTAAGACACGACCGGCAATCACCCCCCACACCGAGTCAGACAAACCGGCTACCACACTGCCTGCTGCAAAGATCAACAAGCCCGTATAAATGACCGGTAAACGGCCAATACGGTCCGAGAGCATACCAAAGGGGATCTGTAACATGGCTTGAGTTAAGCCGTAAGCACCAATCGCCAAACCTAATAAAAAAGGCGTCGCACCGGATAAATCTTGTCCATAGGTCACCAGTACCGGCAGTACCATAAACATACCCAGCATACGAAAAGCAAAGACCAGCGCTAAGCCAGCTGTCGCACGTCGCTCTTGAGTGTTCATTGCATCGTTATTATGCGCGTTCATGACGTCCCCTCAATCTAGAGCGGCGATTCTATCAGGCGGAACGCTTTGCCGCAGCATACCTCGAACCCGTATACTCAAGCCTTTACACTCGCAACGCGAGGAATGCAGTGGATACCATAGTAGTTCGTGGGGCTCGGACCCATAATTTAAAAAATATTGATCTCGATTTGCCTAGAAATAAACTGATTGTGATCACCGGTCTATCCGGTTCAGGCAAATCATCATTAGCCTTCGACACCTTATATGCCGAAGGCCAGCGCCGTTATGTTGAATCCTTATCGGCCTATGCACGACAGTTTTTATCCATGATGGAAAAACCTGACGTTGATACCATTGAAGGCTTATCCCCAGCCATTTCTATTGAGCAAAAATCAACCTCGCATAACCCCCGCTCAACCGTCGGCACCATCACCGAAATTTATGACTACTTGCGCCTGCTCTATGCTCGCGCAGGTATACCGCATTGCCCTGATCATAATGTGCCGCTCGAAGCACAAACCATCAGTCAAATGGTTGACTTGGTGATGGCTCAAGAAGCTGAGCGCCGCTTAATGCTACTGGCCCCGGTGGTACGTGAGCGTAAAGGTGAGCATCTCTCTGTCTTTGCAGAAATGCGTGCGCAAGGTTTTGTCCGCGTGCGCGTCAATGGCGTGCTCTATGAAATAGATGATGTACCTCAGCTGGACAAACAAAAGAAACATTCAATTGATGTGGTGGTGGATCGCTTTAAAGTGCGCGAGGATTTAGCCCAGCGTTTAGCCGAATCCTTTGAAACTGCACTGCGCCTCACTGACGGTATTGCTTTAGTGGCCTCCATGGATGCTGACGACAGCGAAGAGATGGTGTTTTCTGCACGTTTCGCCTGCCCGCATTGCGGTCATGCAATTAGCGAACTGGAACCCAAGCTATTTTCCTTTAACAACCCAGCCGGCGCCTGCCCAAGCTGTGATGGCTTAGGGGTTAAACAGTTCTTTGATATCAAGCGCTTGGTCAATGGCGAACTGACCCTTGCTGAAGGTGCAATTCGCGGCTGGGATCGACGTAACGTCTACTATTTCCAAATGCTCAACTCGCTGGCTGAGCATTATGGTTTCAGCCTTGAAGTGCCGTTTAAGTCACTGGACAAAACCACGCAACAAGTGATTTTACACGGCACAGAGCAAACAGTAGTTGAATTTCGCTACCTCAATGACCGTGGCAGCATTGTTAAGCGCTCGCACCCCTTCGAAGGCATAGTACCGAATCTAGAACGCCGCTACCGCGAAACGGAATCCAATACCGTCCGTGAAGAACTGGCCAAATATCTCGGCACTCAGGCCTGCCCCGATTGCTCAGGTACACGCCTGCGCCGTGAAGCACGCCACGTATGGGTCGGCGAAAAAACCTTGCCGAGTATTACTGCCATGCCGATTGGTGAGGCATTTGAGTATTTCTCAGCTCTAACTTTGCCCGGTAAACGCGGCGAGATCGCAGAGAAAATCCTTAAAGAAATCAGTGCGCGCTTACAGTTTTTAGTTAACGTGGGCTTAAATTATCTCACTCTAAATCGCAGCGCCGATACCTTATCTGGCGGTGAGGCACAGCGCATTCGTTTGGCCAGTCAAATTGGTGCAGGCTTAGTCGGCGTAATGTATATCCTTGATGAACCATCCATTGGTTTACATCAGCGCGATAATGAACGCTTACTCCAGACTCTGGATCACTTACGTAAAATTGGTAATACCGTGATCGTGGTTGAGCATGACGAAGATGCGATTCGCATGGCGGACTATGTGGTGGATATTGGCCCAGGCGCTGGCGTGCATGGCGGACAGATCGTCGCACAAGGCACACCAGCAGAAGTGATGGCTAATCCTGCCTCACTAACCGGTCAATACCTCTCGGGCAAGGTAAAAATCACTTACCCAGAGCAACGCACACCGATTAATCCAGATAAAATGCTGCGCTTACACGGTGCGAGTGGCAATAACCTAAAAAATGTCAATTTAGATCTGCCCCTAGGCCTGTTGACCTGCGTCACCGGTGTCTCTGGCTCAGGCAAATCAACGCTGATCAACAATACCCTGTACCCACTGATGGCCACCGCGTTAAACGGTGCAACCACTTTAGAGGCCGCGCCCTACAGCTTGCTGGAAGGTGTTGAACAGCTCGATAAGGTTGTGGATATTGACCAAAGCCCGATTGGCCGTACGCCACGCTCGAATCCTGCCACTTACACGGGCATTTTCACCCCGATCCGTGAACTCTTTGCTGGCGTAGCTGAATCGCGCGCACGGGGTTACACCCCAGGCCGTTTCTCCTTTAACGTTAAAGGTGGTCGCTGTGAAGCCTGCCAAGGCGATGGCGTCATTAAGGTTGAGATGCATTTCTTGGCTGATATTTATGTCACTTGCGATACTTGTAAGAGTAAACGTTACAATCGTGAGACCTTGGATATTCGTTATAAAGGCAAAAACATCCATGAAGTGCTAGATATGACTATTGAAGAAGCTCGCGTATTCTTTGATCCCATTCCAGCGCTAGCACGTCGCTTGCAAACGCTTATTGATGTGGGCTTATCCTATATTCGCCTTGGACAAAGTGCGACCACGCTGTCAGGTGGTGAAGCGCAGCGGGTTAAACTATCCCGCGAACTGTCTAAGCGCGATACCGGACAAACCCTATATATCCTCGATGAGCCCACCACAGGCTTGCACTTCGCCGATATTCAGCAATTACTCGATGTACTGCATCGCTTACGTGACCGCGGTAATACAGTGGTGGTTATTGAACACAACTTGGATGTGATTAAAACCGCGGACTGGGTAATCGACTTAGGCCCTGAGGGTGGTTCAGGCGGTGGCGAAATTATTGCCACGGGCACACCTGAGCAAATCGCCGAAAATAGCCTGTCACATACGGGGCGCTTTCTTAAAGATAAACTCTAACCACTGAGTCAACCCAAGCCTCTGCAGAGAGACTTGGGTTATCACTCGTCCAGATCAGCTGAGCGTCTATTCTGGCAGCTCAATTCCCATCGCCTGAGCGACCCCCTGCCCGTAAGCAGGATCAGCTTGCATGCAATGACAGATGTGTTTCAGTTTAATCGCATCCGGCACACCCTGCATATTGCGCGCAGTGTTCTCAAACAGTACCTGTTGCTGTTCGGCACTCATCAAGCGGAATAAATTACCCGGCTGGGTAAAGTAATCTGGCTCAGTTTCCCAGTAATCAAAGCGATCGGCCGCGCCGTCTAAGGCCAACGGTGGCTCAGAGAAATCAGGCTGCTCTTGCCACTCACCTTGGCTATTAGGCTCGTAGTGCAAACGACTGCCCTGGTTGCCATCCACACGCATCGCACCGTCACGGTGGTAGCTGTGGTATGGGCAGCGTGGTGTATTCACTGGAATCTGTGCGTGATTAACGCCTAAGCGGTAACGCTGCGCATCGCCATAAGAGAACAGACGGCCTTGCAGCATACGGTCGGGTGAAAAACTAATACCAGGCACAATATGTGCAGGATTAAACGCAGCCTGCTCAACATCAGCAAAGTAGTTCTCTGGGTTTTTATTCAGCTCAAAGTAACCCACTTCAATCAATGGGTAATCACCTTTGGGCCAAACCTTAGTCAAATCAAACGGATGGTAAGGCACTTTAGCTGCATCAGCTTCTGGCATAATCTGCACAAACATAGTCCAGCGCGGGAAGTCGCCGCCCTCAATCGCTTCATACAAATCGCGTTGCGAACTTTCCCGATCGTTACCGACCAACTCGGCCGCTTCTTGATCGGTTAGATTTTTAATCCCCTGCTGGGTCCTAAAGTGGAACTTAACCCAGTAACGCTCGTTGTTGGCATTGATAAAACTAAAGGTGTGCGAGCCAAAGCCATGCATATGTCGAAATGAGGCGGGAATGCCGCGATCACTCATCACGATGGTGACTTGGTGCAGGGCTTCAGGCAAGCCAGTCCAGAAGTCCCAGTTATTCGTGGGACTGCGCATATTAGTGCGCGGATCACGTTTAACCGCATGGTTCAGATCAGGGAATTTCAGCGGATCACGGAAGAAGAACACTGGCGTGTTGTTACCTACTAAATCCCAATTACCTTGCTCAGTGTAAAATCGCATGGCAAAGCCACGAATATCACGCTCAGCATCCGCTGCACCGCGTTCACCCGC
This sequence comes from Gammaproteobacteria bacterium DTU037, assembly GCA_001513025.1. Lineage (GTDB taxonomy): Bacteria > Pseudomonadota > Gammaproteobacteria > Pseudomonadales > Pseudomonadaceae > Denitrificimonas. The sequence continues at coordinate 14,370 of LFRZ01000055.1, read as the reverse complement.
TACGGTGGAAAAACGCACAAACATATCTGTTTGCTTACCCACCTCTGCAAATAACAGCGCTTTAGTGTATTGAGTAATATCGTGGGTCACGGTAAAGCTACCAAAGGCACCTGAGCCTTTAGCATGCATACGACGCTCCGGTATTACTTCACGATCAAAGTGAGCTAATTTTTCGAGAAACCAAACATCTTGTAGAAGCATCGGTCCACGTGCACCGGCCGTTAAGCTGTCTTGGTTATTGGCGATTGGACACCCTGAAACGGATGTCAGTTTAGGCTTATCACTCATGGTTTATCTCCTACGCGTCTAACAAAGAAAGAACGTGCCATGAGAGTAACCAAATAAATACACGCTGCCTAATATATTAAAAAAAATCAGTCGATAGTCGATAGCTATCAACGATTTGTACGCATAAAAAAACCGAGCTCAAGGCTCGGTTTTTTTCGAACTGCAGTATAGCTTACTCTGCGGCTTCTACTTCACCAGTAACCGGACGGTCAACCAGTTCAACATAAGCCATAGGCGCGTTATCGCCAGCACGGAAGCCGCATTTTAAAATGCGCAAGTATCCGCCTTGACGTGTTGCATAACGCTTACCTAAATCATTAAACAATTTACCAACCGCTGATTTAGAGCGAGTACGGGCAAATGCTAAACGACGGTTAGCAACGCTATCTTCTTTAGCTAAAGTAATTAACGGCTCAGCAACGCGGCGCAGTTCTTTGGCTTTAGGCAAAGTAGTTTTAATCAGTTCATGCTCGAACAGCGACACTGCCATGTTTTGAAACATAGCCTTGCGGTGGGCGCTGGTACGGCTTAGGTGACGGCCACTTTTACGATGACGCATGATTCAATTCCTTACCAAACTCTTCGGTTCGGTGATAATGGCGATCAGGCCGTAGCCTTATCGTCTTTCTTCAGACTTGCCGGCGGCCAGTTATCAAGGCGCATACCGAGGGACAGACCACGCGAGGCTAAAACATCCTTGATTTCAGTCAGGGATTTTTTACCCAAGTTCGGAGTTTTCAACAACTCTACTTCAGTGCGCTGAATCAGATCACCAATGTAATAGATGCTTTCCGCCTTGAGGCAGTTAGCCGAACGCACAGTCAACTCTAAATCATCAACAGGACGTAATAAGATTGGATCAATCTCATCTTCCGGCTTCTCTTCAACCGGCTGAGCTTCACCTTGAAGATCAACAAAAGCTGCCAGCTGGTGCTGCAGGATTGTTGCACTGCGACGAATCGCTTCTTCAGGATCAAGCGTGCCATTGGTTTCAAGGTCGATGATCAGCTTATCCAAGTTAGTACGCTGCTCAACACGGGCATTCTCTACCACATACGCTACACGGCGGACAGGGCTGAATAGTGCATCGATTTGCAAACGACCGATGCTACGCGTTTCATCTTCATCGCTAAAGCGCGAATCAGCTGACTCATAGCCACGGCCACGTGCAATACGTAGCTTCATATTCAATGCGCCCTTGTCAGCCAGATTGGCAATAACGTGGTCGCCATTGACGATTTCCACATCATGATCCAGCTTAATATCGGCAGCAGTCACCACGCCCGGCCCTTTTTTGCTTAGAGTTAACGTGGCTTCGTCACGACCGTGCATAATTACTGCAAGGCCTTTCAGGTTAAGAAGGATCTCAATCACATCCTCTTGAACCCCTTCAATAGCGCTGTACTCGTGCAGTACGCCGTCGATTTCAACTTCGACAACTGCACAACCAGGCATTGAAGATAACAATATACGCCGAAGCGCATTGCCCAAAGTATGTCCAAAACCACGCTCGAGAGGCTCAAGTGTAATTTTGGCGCGGGTCGGACTGACCATGTCAACATTAATTTGACGAGGGGTCAGGAACTCATTTACCGAAATCTGCATGGATACACCTATTTTCTAGCCCTTACTTGGAGTAGAGCTCGACAATCAGGCTTTCGTTGATGTCGGCTGACAGATCACTGCGCTCAGGAATGCTTTTGTACACACCTGACTTTTTCTCTGCATCTACATCAACCCACTCGACGCGGCCACGCTGGACACACAATTCGAGAGCCTGGGAAATACGTAATTGGTTTTTGCACTTCTCACGTACAGCTACGACATCACCGGCCTGAACCTGGTATGACGGAACGTTTACAGTCTTGCCATTAATGCTGATCGACTTATGCGATACCAGCTGACGCGACTCGGCACGTGTAGAGCCAAAGCCCATACGGTATACAACGTTATCCAGACGTGACTCTAAAAGTTGCAGAAGGTTTTCACCGGTTGCACCTTTACGGCGCGCTGCTTCTTTGTAGTAGCTGGCGAACTGACGCTCAAGCACACCATACATACGGCGAACTTTTTGCTTTTCACGCAACTGAGTACCGTACTCGGATAAACGAGTGCGACGCTGACCATGCTGGCCAGGTGCTGCTTCAATGTTGCATTTAGATTCAATCGCGCGTGAACCACTCTTCAAGAAGAGGTCTGTGCCTTCACGACGGGACAGTTTGCATTTGGGACCAATGTAACGAGCCATTTTTCACTGTCTCCTAATTTACACGCGGCGCTTTTTCGGCGGGCGGCATCCGTTATGGGGGATGGGCGTCACGTCGGTGATGCTTGCGATTTTATAACCGCAACCATTCAAAGCGCGGACTGCTGATTCACGACCTGGACCTGGGCCCTTGACGTTAACATCTAAATTTTTCAAACCGAATTCCAGAGCCGCTTGACCAGCACGTTCTGCTGCAACTTGCGCAGCAAAGGGTGTGCTTTTACGCGAACCACGGAAACCAGAACCACCTGAGGTAGCCCATGACAGAGCATTACCCTGACGGTCTGTAATAGTAATAATTGTGTTGTTAAAAGATGCATGGATGTGGGCGATGCCATCAACCACTGTCTTTTTAACTTTTTTACGAGGACGAGCAGCTGCTTTAGCCATTAATCAAATTCCTATCTAGAACCAATGCGATTACTTACGGATCGGCTTGCGTGGGCCTTTACGGGTACGCGCGTTGGTTTTGGTGCGTTGACCACGGACTGGCAGACTACGACGGTGGCGTAAGCCACGGTAGCAACCTAAGTCCATCAAGCGCTTGATGTTCATGTTGATTTCGCGACGCAAGTCACCTTCTGTATGAAGCTTAGTGACTTCGCCACGCAACTGCTCGACCTGCTCATCAGAGAGATCTTTAATCTTTGCTGCTGGATTAACGCCAGTAGCAGCGCAAATCTTTTGCGCAGTTGTCCGACCAATACCAAAGATATAGGTCAGCGAGATAACAGTATGCTTGTTATCCGGAATGTTAACGCCTGCAATACGGGCCATTCAGTGTAACTCCAATTGACAGCGACTCACTCTCAGGAAGCCAAGGAAGAAAGTAAGAACCAATGCTGTAATAACTATTATTCAACCGAACAGCGCACTAGCTGCTCGGTTCATGACACTACACAATCAGCCTTGGCGCTGCTTGTGACGTGGTTCCGCTTTACAGATCACGCGAATAACACCTTCACGACGTACGATCTTGCAATTGCGGCAAAGCTTTTTCACCGATGCACGAACTTTCATCACTAACTCCTATAGCCTAAAGACCAATTAGCGCAACAAACCGTTGCCACCGTAGCCCTTCAGGTTGGATTTCTTCATCAGGGATTCGTACTGGTTAGAAACGAGGTGTGATTGTACTTGAGCCATGAAGTCCATTACAACCACAACAACGATCAACAGCGATGTCCCGCCGAGATAAAACGGCACATTTGCAGCTACAACAAGGAATTGAGGCAGCAAACATACAGCCGTCATGTACAAGGCACCAAACGCGGTTAAGCGGGTTAACACACCATCAATATAGCGTGCTGACTGCTCACCCGGACGGATACCCGGAATAAAAGCACCGGATTTTTTCAGGTTTTCAGCAACATCTTTTGGATTAAACATTAATGCTGTGTAGAAGAAGCAGAAGAAAACAATCCCTGCACTAAACAGCAAAATATTTAAAGGTTGCCCTGGTGCCAGCGCTTGCGAAACATCCGCAAGCCACGACATGCCCTCTGACTGGCCAAACCACTGACCAAGAGACGCCGGGAACAACAAGATACTACTGGCGAAAATAGCCGGAATCACACCTGCCATATTCACCTTTAAAGGGAGATGACTGGTTTGCGCAGCAAACACTTTGCGACCTTGTTGGCGCTTAGCGTAATGCACAGCAATACGACGCTGACCACGCTCGATAAAGACCACAAACCCAATAATTGCAACAGCAAGCAAACCAATGGCAATCAAGGCGAAGATATTGATATCACCCTGACGGGCAGACTCGAAAGACTGACCAATTGCTGCAGGCAAACCTGCCACGATACCGGCAAAAATCAGCATCGAAATGCCGTTACCAATACCGCGTTCGGTAATTTGCTCACCCAACCACATCATAAACATTGCCCCAGCAACAAAAGTTGTCACTGCAACAAAGTAAAAGTTGAAGTCAGTTGCAAAAGCGATACCTTGACTGGCCAAGCCTACGGACATACCGATAGCCTGAACACATGCCAAGATCAAGGTACCGTATCGGGTGTACTGGCTAATCTTACGACGACCAGACTCACCTTCCTTCTTCAACTGTTCCAGATGAGGGCTCACAGCGGTCATCAACTGCATGATAATCGATGCCGAAATATACGGCATGATTCCCAACGCGAAGATACTCATGCGCTCAAGCGCACCACCTGAAAACATGTTGAACAGGCTGAGAATGGTTCCCTCATTCTGTCGAAACAGATCCGCGAGACGATCAGGGTTGATTCCTGGAACAGGAATGTGTGCACCAATACGGTAGACGATAATCGCCATAAAGAGGAAGCGTAAGCGTGCCCATAGTTCGGACAAACCACCACCACCCATTGCAGAGAGAGAACCTTGCTTAGCCATTTATTCCTCGATTTTTCCGCCAGCTGCTTCGATTGCACTGCGGGCACCTTTGGTGACCCCAATACCTTGCAAAGTAACTGCGCGAGTTACGTCACCAGATAACATGACTTTCACGCGCTTTACATGCAAACCAATTAGATTGGCATCTTTAAGAGTCTGTACTGATACCACATCACCATCAACTTTAGCCAGTTCAGAAGTGCGAATTTCCGCACGATCCATAGCTTTTAATGATGTGAAACCAAATTTTGGCAGACGCTTGTACAGTGGTTGTTGGCCACCCTCAAAACCTGGGGCAACTTTACCACCAGAACGTGAGGCCAAACCTTTGTGACCACGGCCAGCAGTCTTACCTGAGCCACTACCAATACCGCGACCTACACGAAGTTTGTCGCGACGGGCACCTGGTGCAGAACATAAATCGTTCAGTTGCATGGATTAGCCCTCCACTCGAAGCAAATAATAAGCTGTATTGATCATGCCGCGGTTTTCTGGAGTATCCAGAACCTCAACAGTGTGACCAATGCGACGTAGGCCTAGGCCACGTACGCAAGCTTTGTGATTGGCCAAACGGCCGATCGTGCTCTTAATAAGAGTCACTTTAACGGTTGCTTGAGACATGGTTAGAGAATCTCCTCGACACTTTTGCCACGTTTAGCGGCAACTGAATCAGGTGATTGCATTGCTTTCAAACCTTTAAACGTTGCATACACAACGTTGACTGGATTGGTAGAACCGTAGCACTTAGCTAATACGTCCTGAACACCTGCAACCTCTAAAACGGCACGCATTGCGCCACCGGCGATAACGCCAGTACCTTCTGATGCAGGCTGCATAAATACGCGTGAAGCGCCATGCACTGCTTTAATTGGGTACTGTAAGGTAACACCATTTAAATCAACCTGAATCATATTACGGCGTGCTGCTTCCATAGCTTTTTGAATTGCTGCTGGAACTTCGCGTGATTTACCGCGGCCAAAACCAACGCGACCTTTACCATCACCGACAACGCTCAGCGCTGTGAAAGTGAAGATACGGCCACCTTTTACGGTTTTAGCAACGCGGTTGACTTGCACCAATTTCTCGATGTAGCCCTCATCGCGGCTATCGTCGCGGTTATCGCGTTTTTGCTCGTGATTTGCCATAACTTAAAACTCCAGCCCGCCTTCACGAGCAGCATCAGCCAGTGCTTTCACACGGCCATGGTACTTGAAGCCAGAACGGTCAAAAGCCACTTTGGCAACTCCAGCGGCTTTCGCACGCTCGGCGACCAGCTGGCCTACTTTTTTGGCTGCTTCGATGTTGCCTGTGGCTCCATCGCGCAGTTGCGAATCCAAAGTAGAAGCCGAAACTAATACCTGGCTGCCGTCGGCCGAAATGACCTGGGCATAAATATGCTGCGAAGAGCGAAACACGCAAAGACGAGTTACTTGTAGCTCGCTCATCTTCAGGCGTGCTTTGCGAGAGCGACGCAGTCTTGAAACTTTCTTGTCGTTCATATGCTAGCCCTACTTCTTCTTAGCTTCTTTGCGGCGCACAACTTCATCAGCGTAGCGCACACCTTTACCTTTGTATGGCTCTGGACGACGGTACTGACGAATTTCGGCAGCAACCTGACCCAAAACCTGCTTGTCGATACCGCGAATCACGATATCGGTAGCGCTTGGCGTTTCAGCCGTTACGCCTTCAGGCAATTCATACTCAATAGGGTGCGAGAAACCAAGTGCTAAAGATAAAACTGAACCTTTGGCTTGAGCACGATAGCCCACACCAACAAGTTTCAATTTACGCTCAAAACCCTGAGTAACACCAGTAACCATATTATTGACTAAAGCACGGGTTGTACCGGCCATAGCGCGTGAATGCTGATCACCATTGCGTGCAGCGAAACGTAGTTCGCCAGCTTCTTGAGTCACCTCAACAGAGCAATGTATAGTCAAATCTAGAGCGCCTTTAGCACCCTTCACCGAAAGCTCTTGGCCAGCGAGTTTAAACTCTACACCGGCTGGTAGCGTGACGGGATTCTTAGCAATGCGAGACATGCTTATCTCCCTTAGAATACGCTACAAAGAACTTCACCACCGATTCCGGCAGCACGCGCAGCTCGATCAGTCATCACACCTTTATTGGTGGAAACGATCGCTACACCTAAACCTGCTCGAACCTTTGGCAGATCATTAGTCGCTTTGTACTGGCGCAGACCAGGACGACTAACACGTTTGATTTCTTCGATAACCGGACGGCCTTCGAAGTATTTTAAATCGATGGTCAACAGCGGCTTAACATCACTGCTGATCTGAAAGTCTGTAATGTAACCTTCGTTCTTAAGAACATTGGCAACTGCTTGCTTCAAAGTTGAAGAAGGCATAACTACAACAGATTTTTCAGCCATCTGGGCATTACGGATTCGAGTCAGCATATCTGACAACGGGTCCTGCATACTCATGGGCTTGTATCTCCTGATACATAAATAATAAGGCCAATCGGCCACTGTCGCAAAACAATTAGAAATAAAGACTCTGCGAGCCGGACATTCTAAATGATAAAGCACAAACGAATCAAGCCCCATAAGGGGCTTGATAGGTATTTTTTAGCTTATAAACACGTTATAAGCTAAATATGTTACCAGCTGGACTTAACCAGACCTGGTACATCGCCACGCATTGCAGCTTCACGCAATTTATTACGGCCTAAGCCGAACTTGCGATACACACCATGTGGACGACCTGTAATACGGCAGCGATTACGCTGACGTGCAGGACAGGCGTCACGTGGTTGCTTTTGCAATGCAACCTGAGCTTCCCAGCGCGCTTCGTCGCTAGACTCTGGATTGGCAATGATAGCTTTAAGCGCAGCACGCTTTACAGCGTACTTTGCTACCGTTAGCGTACGTTTCAGCTCACGGTTGATCATGCTTTTCTTAGCCATGTGCTAACCCTCAGTTACGGAACGGGAATTTGAAAGCACGCAATAAAGCACGGCCTTCTTCATCGTTACGTGCGGTCGTGGTCAAGGTAATGTCCAGTCCGCGCAACACATCGATCTTATCGTAATCAATTTCAGGGAAAATAATTTGCTCTTTAACACCCATGCTGTAGTTACCACGTCCGTCAAAAGACTTGGCATTCAGGCCGCGGAAGTCGCGAACCCGAGGCAGGGAGATCGAAAGCAAACGATCCAAGAATTCATACATAATATCGTTACGTAATGTAACTTTGACCCCAATCGGCCAATCTTCACGGATTTTAAAGCCCGCGATAGATTTGCGTGCATAGGTCACCACTGGCTTTTGGCCGGTGATTTTTTCAAGGTCAGACACTGCGTGATCGATAATTTTCTTATCGGTTACAGCTTCGCCCAAACCCATGTTCAGTGTAATTTTCGTTACACGCGGAACTTCCATTACGTTCGCTAGCTCAAGAGTTTCCTTGAGCTGTGGAACCAGTTCGTCCCTATATATACTTTTCAGTCGTGCCATGGTGATCTACCTAGCAGCCTCAAGCTTCAACCGGTTTCTGGGTTGACTTGAAGACACGAATTTTCTTGCCATCTTCAACTTTAAAACCAACGCGATCTGCTTTATTGGTTTCAGCGTTAAAAATAGCCACGTTAGAAGCATTTAACGGCGCTTCCTTCTCAACGATACCGCCCTGAACTCCGGACATCGGATTAGGCTTGGTATGGCGCTTCATCATATTGATACCGCTTACAACCAGACGGTTGTCAGCCAATACGTGCTGCACTTTACCACGTTTGCCTTTATCCTTGCCGGCGATGACGATGATCTCGTCGTTACGACGAATCTTTTGCATGACGGCGACTCCTTAAAGCACTTCAGGCGCAAGTGAGACGATCTTCATAAACTTATCGTTACGAAGTTCGCGCGTCACTGGCCCGAAGATACGAGTTCCGATCGGCTCTTGCTTGTTGTTCAAAAGAACAGCAGCGTTGCCATCGAAGCGAATGATTGAACCATCTGGACGACGCACACCAAAACGGGTACGCACGACCACTGCGGTCATTACTTGGCCTTTTTTAACTTTGCCGCGTGGAATTGCTTCCTTAACAGTGACTTTAATAATATCACCGATACCAGCATAGCGACGGTGTGAACCGCCAAGGACCTTGATGCACATTACTCGACGAGCGCCACTGTTATCGGCGACATCCAGCATAGTTTGAGTCTGAATCATATAATTTCTCCGACCCTAGGCCCTTAGACCACTTCCACGCGCTCAACGACTTCAACCAACGCCCAAGACTTAGTCTTAGCTAGCGGACGAGTTTCACTGATAGTGACCTTGTCGCCAGTACGGCATTGATTAGTTTCGTCATGCGCATGCAGTTTAGTCGAACGCTTAACATATTTACCGTAAATCGGGTGCTTAACACGGCGCTCGATTAATACAGTGATTGTCTTGTCCATTTTATCACTAACAACCATACCTGTTAGTGTGCGGACAGTTTTCTGAGCTTCAGCCATGATTAATTACCTGCCTTCTGCTGCTTGAGCACAGTCTTTACGCGCGCAATATCACGCTTCACTTGCGACAGCAGGTGAGACTGCGTCAATTGGCCAGTTGCTTTTTGCATGCGCAAATTAAACTGGTCACGAAGCAGATCAAGCAATTGCTCGTTCAGCTGCTCTACTGATTTTTCACGAAGTTCGGTAGCTTTCATCACATCACCGTCCGCTTAACAAAGGATGTAGCGATTGGTAGTTTAGCAGCGGCTAAAGCAAATGCTTCACGCGCTAACTCTTCCGAAACACCCTCAATTTCGTACAGAATCTTACCTGGTTGAATCAGGCAAACCCAGTACTCAACAGAACCTTTACCTTTACCCATACGAACTTCGAGTGGTTTTTTGGTAATTGGCTTGTCTGGGAATACACGAATCCAGATTTTACCACCACGTTTAACGTGACGGGTCAATGCACGACGTGCTGACTCAATCTGACGTGCTGTGAGGCGGCCACGGGCAACAGCTTTTAAACCGTATTCCCCGAAGCTCACTTTACTACCGCGCTGAGCCAGACCACGGTTGTGGCCTGTCATCATTTTGCGGAACTTCGTACGCTTTGGTTGTAACATTATCTGCGTACTCCTTAACGTGCAGCTTTTCTACGAGGCGCTGGTGCGGTTGGTTTTAGTTCTTCATGCTGGCCACCGATGACCTCGCCTTTGAAGATCCAAACCTTAACACCGATCACACCATAAGTAGTGTGAGCTTCGTAGCTAGCATAATCGATATCAGCGCGGAGTGTGTGCAATGGCACACGACCTTCGCGATACCATTCGGTACGTGCGATTTCAGCACCGCCAAGACGACCGCTCACTTGGATCTTGATGCCCTTGGCACCAATACGCATAGCGTTCTGTACCGCACGCTTCATAGCGCGACGGAACATAACACGACGTTCAAGTTGCTGAGCAACGCTCTGTGCGACTAGCATACCGTCAAGTTCCGGCTTGCGGATCTCTTCGATATTGATGTGCACAGGCACGCCCATCTTTTTGGTCAGGTCCTGACGTAATTTCTCAACATCTTCACCTTTCTTACCGATAACAATACCGGGACGAGCAGTGTGGATGGTGATACGTGCTGTTTGAGCCGGACGAGCAATCTCGATACGGCTAACGGACGCGTTTTTTAATTTGTCTACTAGATACGCACGTACTTCTAGGTCGGCATTCAGATAATTCGCATAGTTTTTGCGATCTGCATACCAAACAGACGTGTGTTCCTTGACTATTCCCAGGCGTATGCCAATGGGATGTACTTTCTGACCCATCTGATCAACTCCGTTACTTGTCGGCAACCTTGACAGTGATATGGCAAGACCGCTTGACGATGCGATCAGCTCGGCCTTTGGCACGAGGCATGATACGCTTTAGCGAACGACCTTCGTTAACGAAAACTGTAGAGATTTTAAGATCATCTACATCAGCGCCTTCGTTATGTTCAGCGTTAGCAATCGCAGACTCCAACACTTTCTTGATGATTTCAGCAGCTTTTTTGCTACTGAAAGTCAAAATATTAAGCGCTTCACCCACTTTCTTCCCGCGAATTTGGTCAGCGACCAAGCGAGCTTTCTGGGCAGAAATGCGAGCGCCCAACAGCTTAGCGGCAACTTCCATCATTAATACCCCTTAACGCCTGGCTTTTTTATCTGCAACGTGACCACGATAGGTACGTGTAGCAGAAAATTCGCCGAGTTTATGGCCGACCATGTCTTCGCTCACTAGAACTGGGACATGCTGACGACCGTTATGAACTGCGATGGTTAAACCAACCATCTGCGGTAGAATCATCGAACGACGCGACCAAGTTTTCACTGGTTTGCGATCGTTCTTTTCCACCGCCACTTCGATCTTCTTCAAAAGGTGAAGATCGATAAAAGGACCTTTTTTAAGAGAACGTGACACTTGCGTATCCCTCTAATTATTTGCGGCGATGAACGATCATGTTATCGGTGCGCTTGTTCGAACGAGTTTTCGCACCTTTAGTTGGCTTGCCCCACGGTGTAACCGGGTGACGACCACTAGAAGTACGACCCTCACCACCACCATGCGGGTGGTCAACCGGGTTCATACAAGCACCACGAACGGTAGGACGAATGCCTGCCCAACGTGAAGCACCTGCTTTACCCAGTGAGCGTAGGAAATGCTCATGATTCGACACTTCGCCCAATGTTGCGCGGCACTCAGAAAGCACCTTACGCATTTCACCTGAACGGAGACGCAAAGTCACGTACACGCCTTCGCGAGCAACGAGCTGCGCTGAAGTACCAGCTGAACGTGCAATTTGTGCACCTTTACCTGGCTTAAGCTCAACACCGTGAATTGTAGAACCTACAGGAATGTTACGTAGCGGTAAACTATTACCTGCTTTAATCGGCGCATGCGCACCCGACATCAGCTGTTCACCAGCACTCACACCTTTAGGTGCCAAAATATAACGACGCTCACCATCAGCATACTTCAATAAAGCAATATGCGCAGTACGGTTTGGATCATATTCAATACGCTCTACTGTTGCTGGAATGCCATCTTTGTTACGACGGAAATCCACCAAACGGTAATGCTGCTTATGTCCACCACCGATGTGGCGTGTGGTAATACGACCATTATTGTTACGACCACCAGTCTTCGATTTTTTCTCGAGCAGTGGTGCGTAAGGAGCGCCTTTATGAAGCTCCTTTGTGACTACGCGGACGACGAAACGACGGCCAGGCGAAGTCGGTTTGCATTTAACAATTGCCATGATGCACCCCTATCTTACTCAGCACTGCTGGTGAAATCGATATCCTGGCCTGGCTGAAGAGCGATATACGCTTTCTTCCAGTCGTTGCGACGACCTAAACCACGTGCGGTGCGCTTTGTTTTACCCTTAGCTTTAAGAGTATTCACATTCGCTACTTTTACGTCGAATAAGCTTTCAACAGCCTTCTTGACTTCAAGCTTAGTTGCATCAATTGCAACCTTAAAAACAAACTGGCTCTTACCATCTGCCAGCATAGTAGCCTTTTCAGAGACGTGCGGGCCAAGTAGCACTTTAAATACGCGTTCCTGGTTCATCCCAGCATCTCCTCAAATTTCTTAACTGCAGACACAGTCATTAAGACTTTGTCATAAGCAATCAGACTAACTGGATCAGACGCTTGAACATCACGCACATCAACATGCGGCAGGTTGCGAGCAGCAAGATATAAATTCTGCTCAACATTTTCTGAAATGATCAACACATCCTGCAGACCCAAAGTATCTAATTTACCGAGCAGGGCTTTTGTCTTAGGGGCATCAACAGAAAAATCTTCAACTACCACTAAACGGTCTTGACGAACCAGCTCAGACAAAATTGAACGCATCGCTGCACGATACATTTTTTTATTCAATTTTTGTGAGTGATCCTGTGGACGCGCAGCAAATGTCGCCCCGCCCCCACGCCAAATCGGGCTACGAATCGTACCAGCACGGGCACGACCTGTACCTTTTTGACGCCAAGGTTTTTTACCACCGCCAGAAACTTCTGCACGAGTCTTTTGTTTTTTACTGCCCTGACGACCACCAGCCATGTAAGCGACTACGGCTTGGTGAACTAGAGTTTCATTGAACTCGCCGCCAAAGGTACGCTCGCAGACATCAATTGCCTGGGCGCCATTTACATTAATTTGCATTTCGGCATTCCCCTCTTAACCGCGAGCCTTCGCCGCTGCACGCACAATGACATTACCGCCGGGAGCGCCTGGAACAGCACCTTTAACCAACAGCAAATTGCGCTCAGCATCGACACGCACGACTTCTAAGGACTGTGTAGTCACGCGCTCAGCGCCCATATGACCAGACATTTTTTTGCCTTTGAAGACGCGACCCGGAGTTTGGCATTGACCAATCGAACCCGGAACACGGTGAGATACAGAGTTACCGTGAGTATTGTCCTGACCACGGAAGTTCCAGCGCTTAATAGTACCGGCAAAGCCTTTACCTTTAGACTGGCCCGTCACGTCGACAAGTTGACCCGCAGTAAACAAGTCAACAGTGACTTGGTCGCCCGCTTGGTACTCGCCGTCTTCAAGACGAAACTCGAGAACTGTACGACCAGCAGCAACGCCAGCCTTAGCAAAATGACCTGCCTGCGCTTTAGTCACGCGGGAAGCACGACGCTCGCCCACAGTCACTTGCACAGCACGATAGCCATCGCTTTCTTCGTTTTTACATTGAGTGACTCGATTCGGCTCGACTTCAATAACAGTCACCGGAATAGAGACACCATCTTCGGTGAAAATACGGGTCATCCCGCACTTACGACCGACTACACCTATAGTCATGTCTAAAACCTCATGAGTGTACGGGGCTTTCACCCGCTATGGCCGCCCATTTCAGAGCGTTACACGACTAAAACCACCTGGTTTTAGCCGAGGCTGATCTGCACTTCCACGCCAGCCGCAAGATCAAGCTTCATTAACGCATCAACTGTTTTATCAGTTGGCTGAACAATGTCCAGAACGCGCTTATGAGTGCGAATTTCGTACTGATCGCGCGCGTCTTTGTTGACGTGCGGTGAAACCAGAACGGTAAAACGCTCTTTACGGGTCGGCAGTGGAATTGGACCACGCACCTGAGCACCAGTACGTTTCGCGGTTTCCACGATTTCCTGGGTTGATTGATCGATCAGGCGATGGTCAAAAGCCTTCAACCGGATACGGATTTGTTGATTTTGCATTCTGACCTCAGACTCTTAGTTACCTTCCCCATCAGACGAACCTCGCCCGATAAAAGGAGGCGCAATTCTAATGGCGTCTAGATAATATGTCAACTATAAAGAAAAACCCCCGCAAGCGAGGGTTCTTCTATGGTCATCACTTAAGCGATGATTTTTGCAACAACACCAGCACCAACGGTACGGCCACCTTCGCGAATCGCGAAACGCAGACC
>LFRZ01000104.1 GCA_001513025.1 Gammaproteobacteria bacterium DTU037 | reverse complement strand
GCATACCAACTACAAGATGCCGCAAACTATGTGTTCAGCTATAGCAGTGGTATTCAAGTAAAGGTGAAAAACATCAATGCTATCAGTGATGGCATTTATCGCGTTGGCAAGATAAAAAAAGATTACAACAATAAATGGGGCTATCTTTGCAGCGTACTGGATAGCAATGATTTTTGTAAAACCGAATGCGCAACCATAACCAGCGGAGCCTGCACTGGCGCAGGTATTGAGAAATTACACAAAATCTGCCAAGGCACTTGGGACGGGGAGGAGTGCATCAAGTACGTATCTAATGGTAAAAAATGGATATTGACAGGGCAAAGTGGACAAACTGTATTCGCACCAGGCATTTTGTGGTTTGCAGGCGACCTGTCTTTACCTCTTGGTTTTTACCGTAATAGCATCATTGCTAGTGGTTCGATTACCTCCTCAGGTAGTACTAAAGTTTCTGCAGTCAACTACAATGGCTATCAAGAGACCTGTCAGAACACTACATTTCCAAATATCCACCCCACTAATCTTTGTGGAACAACCCGCTTACATAGTAATTCGATAAGCAACATAGCTTTACTTGCAGGGGGGTATGTCGGCACTACATTCGAAGGCGGAACCATTGACCTAGGTGGCTCTACTGAAATCTTTGGCAGTGTCATTGCTGGTGATGCGCCGATCACGGGCGGAAACACTATCATACACGGCTACATAACAGCTGCAGGGCAAGGCTCTGGCACAGTCAGCCCTCTTAGCGGAAGCACTACTATTGATTTACGAGACCTGCCATCCGGCTACAACCCAGGTGAAATACCCGATATGGGTACTACGCCAGGTGGAGGTGGATC
>LFRZ01000002.1:4017-4380 GCA_001513025.1 Gammaproteobacteria bacterium DTU037 | reverse complement strand
CCAATATCCGCTTCTACTTTGGCTTCTTTGCTTTTGACATCATTTCTTTTACCGTATTTTGCTTCAATTCCAGCTTGATAAATGAGGCCTTCTGTTCCGGTCATTTTATTACCGTAATTGTAATAAATACCTGCTTTAGGCATGCGCTGTTTATTGTTGTCTAATCCGCCAATATCAGATGAGAGTTTATATTGATTATAGCTTCCGGTAATACCGATGTTGGATACTGGATCAGCTGCTTGTAATGCAAAAGGTGATAATAAAAAGCCTGCCGTTGCAGCACTGATTAAAATATTTTTACTGATCATAAATGTACTCCGTTAATTATGTTGCTTACTATTTAAGATCACGCTACTTGCATAA
>LFRZ01000002.1:0-4012 GCA_001513025.1 Gammaproteobacteria bacterium DTU037 | reverse complement strand
ATAGTTGGGTAGGGAATGTACTCTTGATTGTCGGTTGGTATTTTTGCAAATTGCTGATCAATCCATTGCTGGCGCGCCTGCTTGACCCGCTCGATACGGCTGGAGACAAAGTTCCAGTCCATGTAGCGGTGACCGATGTCATCACCGCCGATTAACACCACTTGGCTGTCATGCTCGGCGCGAATAATGATCTGTTGATCGTCACTTAATAGCGCAAGTCGGTGCTGGGCGATGCTCAAATCTTGGATGCTGATTGCGCCGCTCACAACGTACAGCCCGCGCATGGCAGCGTGGGGCAAGGCTAAGGACTGTCCGGCCTTAAGCTTGGCCTCAATGTATAAGGTTGAGCTAAAGGTTTTGACCGGAGAAGTGACGCCGTAGGCTGTGCCCATCAACACGCGGACGCTGACACCATCAATCTCCAGCGAAGGGATCTGCGCGCTGTTGTAGTGATAAAATGCAGGCTCGGTTTCTTCATCTTCTGCGGGTAATGCCAGCCATAATTGAAAACCATGGATGGCGTGCGGCTGGCGTTTGACTTCGGCAGATTGCCGCTCCGAATGCACGATGCCGGAGCCTGCGACCATGAGGTTTAAATCGCCGGGACGGATGCTTTGTACGCTGCCCACAGAGTCTTGATGGAGCATTTCACCGTCAAGTAAATAGGTGACAGTGGCCATATTGATATGGGGATGCGGCAGGACGTTAACGCCTTCACCTGCTGGAAAGTCAGCTGGCCCCATGTGATCGAAGAAAACCCAAGGGCCAATCCGCCTGGCACCGCGACTGGGTAAGCTGCGACGTATGCTGAAACCGCCGAGCTCTTGGTCTTTGGGGTGAATCAGTTGCTCGACTCCTGTGCCGCCGGTTTCAATATCACAGGGTGAATCTGTGCTGTTGTTTTGATTGCTCATAGTGTTGTCCTCTGTTCGGCCTGCAAGAATCAATGGTTCATATGCTTGAGCAGTTTGCTTGCGCACGCTCGCTTCATTAAGTGTCACCCAGTCGCTCTGTGTAGAGCAAAGTGTCCCTCAGATTTCTTTTTGATTCGCTAGCCACTGTGCATCAGTCTATCTATCCTTTGATGGGCGATGGATGTCGACAGCAAAGGTGTAGCTGGCGGATTTGCGCGATGGGTGATGCGATCATGTAAACTACTCGCAGTTTGTATAACACTTTTTATCGGGAGGCGCTGCATGGCAGATGAATTACAGGTCTTATCCAATGCACATTTCGCCCAAGTGGCGGAAGGATTTGAACGCAGTCCTATTTCTAAGCAGTTAGCCACATTAGCGGGTAAGGTTTTTCCATTATTAACACTGAATAAAAATCAGCATTGGTTGGATTTTGGTGCCGGCACCGGCGCGCTCAGTGTTCCTTTAGCCGAGTATGTGGGGCAAGTGACGGCGCTGGATACGTCGGCGGCGATGCTGGCTCAGTTGAGTGAGAAAGATGTCGCGAATATCACTGCGCTTGAGCAGGATATTTTTGGCGGATTAAGTGAAACCTATGCTGGGGTGATCAGCAGTATGGCGCTGCACCATGTCGCCGATATTGCTGGGCTACTAAGTTGCATGCATCAGTGTCTGGACGAGGGCGGGCAGTTGGCGCTGATTGATTTGTACAGTGAAGATGGCAGTTTTCATGGTGATAACGCCGGCAAGGGGGTGGTCCATTTGGGGTTTGATCCTGAGCAATTGCTGGAGCAAGCCGCCAAAGTGGGTTTTAAACAGTTAAGTTATCGCGAGATTTTTAACATTAAGCATAAAAATGGCCGCAGTTATCCGATCTTTTTATTATTGGGTCGCGCTTAGGTTGTCTGCAGCGGTTAGGCGCAAAACTTTTTGCGCAGCATCATCAGTTGTCTGCAGTACGCCTCGATAGTGTAGGTTTGATCCTGTATCGCCTTGCTGCCTGGGTACTGCGGTTGACAGCTCTAAACGCGCATCTGGGCCATTTTGGCAATAGATTGCGTTGCTTAGCCCCGTTGCTTCAGTGACACTAGGCGGCTATCAATCCTATTGACGCTAAGTCGGCGCCAATGATGAGTGGGTAAATCAGGAGTGAACAGGTTGATCAAACGTATTGGCTGGCTGCTAAGTGCTGCGCTGCTGACTGTCATAAGTGGCTGCGGGGAAGGCGAGGCCGTGGTCGAGCCTGTTGATGTCTCGCGCCCGGTGCCAATGATGGTGGTGGGCACCTCCGATAAAACCTCAAGCTTGCGTTTTCCTGGGCGTGTGCGTGCCGCGCAGCGTGCGGATTTAGCTTTTAATGTGCCGGGCCAAGTGCTTGAGTTACCGGCCAAAGAAGGGCAATTGATCGAGAAGGGTCAATTGGTGGCGCGTCTCGATGATGCGAACTACCGTATTCAAATGCGTTCGGCACAGGCTAAATACAATAAGGCGCGCACTGATTACGGGCGCGTTGAGCAATTGTGGCAGCGCAGTCAGGCGGTGGCCAAGGCGGAGGTCGATAAACAACGTACGGCGATGGATGTGGCGCAGGCGGATTATGCTTTAGCTAAAAAAGACTTTGATGATACGCGGCTTATCGCCCCCTTTACTGGTGTGGTGACCAAGCGTTATGTGGAGAATTTTAGCAATGTCGAAGACAAAGAAGCCATTGTCAGTCTGCAAGATCTAAATCATCTGGAAATTGTGATTAATGTGCCTGAGCGCATTGTGCGTAATACGCCTAAGAACGTGGCCGGTTATGCGATATTTGCTGATCAGCCTGAGCTACTACTGCCGGTGACCTTGAAATCCTTTTCCTCGGAAAGTAACAGTCAAACCCAGAGCTATGAAGTGGTGTTGGCACTTGTTTCCGGTTATGAACTGACTATTTTGCCGGGTATGTCCGTGGATGTTATTCCGCAACAAGTGCTGCAAGAGCTCAGTGCGGGACATGTCAAAGTACCGCTGCAGGCTATTTACGCCAGTGCTGACAAGGTGACTGGTGTCTGGGTGGTCAATCCTGATACCTCACGCGTGAGCTTACAGCCAGTTGAGTTGGGCGATGTGCTTGGCACTGATGTGGTGGTGCTAAAGGGCTTGAAGGGTGGTGAGACCATTGTCACCGCAGGCGTGAGTCAGTTGCGTGACGTGATGTTGGTTCGATCCCTTTAATTCCGTGTCGGACAATACATACAAGGCGTATATACCGTGAATATTGCTGAACAAACGCTGGCTAAGCGCACCATTGCTTGGATGCTGACCGCTTTGGTGTTGCTGGGGGGCTATCTGAGTTATGAGAAACTCGGCCGTTTTGAAGATCCAGAGTTTGTCATTCGCCAAGCGGCGATTACCACTTCTTACCCCGGTGCTTTACCTGAGCAAGTGGCTGAAGAAGTCACTGAGGTGATTGAGGAAGCGGTACAGCAGCTGCAAGAGCTTAAAGAAGTCACCTCAGTTTCGCGGATGGGCAACTCGCTGGTTAAGGTCGAAATTGACTTAGCCTTTGCCCAGAATAAAGCCGAGCTGGAGCAGGTGTGGGATAAGCTGCGGCGTAAAGTCAATGACGCCCAACATAAGCTGCCACCGGGTGCGGGGACGTCTGTTGTCAATGATGACTTTGGCGATGTCTATGCACTGTTTTTTGCCGTGACCGGTGAAGGCTACAGCTTGCAAGAGATCAAAGACTACTTAGATGTGCTAGAGCGCGAGTTGTTGCAAGTGCCGGGCGTGGCGCGGGTGGCCACTTTGGGCGAACCTGAAGAGGCGATTTTTATTGAGATTGCTTCGGCAAAAGCAGCACAGCTGGGTATTGCTCAAGAAGAAATCTATCAGTCATTGCGTCAGCAAAATGTCATTACCGCTTCAGGTGACTTATTGGTTGGCCCGCAGCGGGTACATTTTAGTCCCAAAGGGCAAGTGGATTCGGTGCAAGCCTTAGGCAATATTGCCCTAGGTTCGCGCAGCGGTGAACAGGTGATTTTCCTTAAAGATATCGCCAAAATCACCCGCTCAACGATTGAGCCACCGCGCGCTTTAATGAGTTTTGATGGCCAGCCCGC
>LFRZ01000030.1 GCA_001513025.1 Gammaproteobacteria bacterium DTU037 | reverse complement strand
TTACCTTCAGTGGTTATTTCGATCAGTAGCTTCGACTCATCACTCAACAAAACTAAATGGCCGCTCTTTTCATCGTAGGTAGCCGACGATACATCGGTTGCGAATACGTTATCCCTTATCCAGCCTGATAGATTACGCACACTCACAGGAAGCCCTTCACCTAAACTTGCACGCAGACCACTCACCTCAAGCAATTGGATAGGGTCACGCTCTTTAGCCACATACAGACGATCATTTTTAAGGTCGTAGGTAAGGCTTTCTAAACCTTTATTGTCCTCAGTCCAGAATGCAAGTTTGAGTGATGGATATTTTTCCTTATTTAGAGATCCACTGGTAAGTAGCGTGCCATCAACACTCACTGGGATATCTATAATAACTAGGTTTTGTTTACGTTCTTCCGCAACGACCAGTTGGCCATTACCAATATAAGTCACTGCCTCTACGTCATCGAATCCCTCAAGGCTATAACGCGCCTGCACATCACCATCTCGGTTTAAAGCAACTAACTCATTAGGGCCATTAATGACAGCCCATAGCATGCCTCGATCGCGGTCATAGGTCAGACCGGAAAGATTGTTGTCTATACCAATGACAGGCTTAGCGTCGATCTCTACGCGATAGTTTGGTAACCATACTGCACGATCCTGCCAATCATCAGCGTGCATGTGAGTTTTTAGCCAGTAATACAAGCGATAATCAATACGCTGCGTATGTAACTGGAACGCAGCAACCACGAGCAAGCACAGCATTACCCACATCCAGATACGAGCT
Source organism: Gammaproteobacteria bacterium DTU037 (assembly GCA_001513025.1). Classification (GTDB taxonomy): domain Bacteria; phylum Pseudomonadota; class Gammaproteobacteria; order Pseudomonadales; family Pseudomonadaceae; genus Denitrificimonas. Next base: position 1,281 of record LFRZ01000030.1, on the reverse strand, counting down.
TGCATCGAACGCCTAGACTGCTTTTCAGTCTTTAAGTACATAAATATCTCGTTTAGTTGTAGCAGAGGGGTATTTGAATTAATGAATGCTGACACAATCAATATGTTTTAGCGTTTGAAAATCAAAATTCTATATTTGGAAGGCCGATACTGTAAGTCTAATGTATTGATTTGAATAGGGATATTCACAAGCTGTATACGTAGTGCCACGCGCTGCATGGCTTCAAGTGGTTCATGGTTAACGAGCGTACCCATGGCGGGACTTTAAAAGAGTTCTCACCATGGGGAGTTGCGCAGCTCTGTCAACAGGTTTCTTTAAGAGTTAATCATCCTGGCGGTTTTTCAAAATCTCACCAGTAGCGGCATCCATTTCAACTTCCCATTTCTGGCCTTTATCATCACGCAGGTCTACTTGGTAAATATAGCGACCGTACGACTCATCAAGCTCTGTGTCCACTATGGTGGCCTTTGGATGTTGCGCTAAAGCTGTTTGGTCAAGTTTATCAAAGGCTAAAATCGCGCCTGAAGTGCTGAGCTCAACTGTTTTAGCAGGGCTGACATCAGCTTGAGCTAAACCTGCGCCCATCATTAAAGCAGCGGAAACGCATAATGTAGTTAAAGTTTTCATGGTTATTTCCTTGTCTGGAAGTTGCAACACAACGATATTGTGTGTCTACGATACCGAGATTACAGACGCTGCCTTAATTCAAGCTTAAATAATATGTATTATTTAAGCTTGTGCTAAAAGTTTTTCACGAACGTTATTTGATGCTTTAAAGTACAGCTCAAGCGCGAATGTAAGATCAGGTAAGCCTAGCTGAGTCACTGAAAGATTTCAGTGACTCAGAATCATTTGACTATTATCCTGTCAATAAGTTCGGATCAATTATCATTTGCAATGGAGACATAGATGAATACTCGCAGCTTGCTCGATCAGCTTCTCAGCTCAGGTAAAGAATTACTGCAAGGGCAAAATACAGCGCAACCCCATCAGGCAAATCCGGCCGCTTCAAACGAGCCCAATGCAGCACTGAATGGTCTGCTTGGTAGTCTTGGCGGGGGTGCTTTGGGTGGCGGTATTATTAGCTTACTGATGTCCAGTAAAAAGGCACGCAAGGTAGGCGGCAATGTTATTACTTATGGTGGCTTAGCAGCGCTGGGTGTTGTGGCCTACAAAGCGTATAGCAACTGGCAAAATAATAATCAAAATCGGGGTCAGGCACAGCCCAGTGCACCTTATACACAACATCAACCGCAGACAGTGGATCGTGTGTCACCAGCA
>LFRZ01000028.1 GCA_001513025.1 Gammaproteobacteria bacterium DTU037 | reverse complement strand
TATCGACACCGGGCTCTAACGTATAAGTTAGCTCTTGACTAAATGCTGGCTTAGCCAAATTATCGGTATATTCACGATAAGCGATCCTAACAACACTACTGTCACGACCTTGATAGATAAGTTCGTACTTAAATCCGTCTTCGATGGTTTGGTTTGCTTGCCGATACCCGACCGGATCTATATTCGATTCATTTACCAGCATGCCGTAGGCATTCATAGTAAATGCTTTGTCAAAGAAACCATCGCCATGGGTGTCCTTAACACATGGCGACCCCAGTCCACCAGGAGGCATACAGTAAACCTTTTGGCCAGAAGACATCACTGCCACAAGTGAGTTACCCGCTACCGCCGCATTACGCCCCATCCAGAAGCTACCGTTGAGAGAGCCCCTAAGTATTGCCCGATCTTGCGACAAATAATCGTGCTCGCCGACCATTACCTGGCCTACGTTAACTGTCGCTTCAACGTTTAACTTCGGAAATTTACCGGTCTGATACTCGGGCGCGATAGTTTGTACAGACGCGCAGCCCGCCAGCATTATCATCGCCGTCAATATTAGTGTTCTTTTCATTACCCCTCCTAGTGTCGGGTGATGTTACGGCCATATCGGTTTCTAACGCTTAGATAACCGTCCTTGCCGCACCAAAAAAAAGACCCATTCGGAGTTTTAGGACGTATTGTAAAAACCACTCGCAAGGAGCGGTTCATCGACTTGTTGTACAGAGCCGCTGACACACATGTTCAGCGCTTCTTTATTAATGGAAATTCCTTTTGACCTACGTGACCACCAGCGACGACTTAACTGCGCTGGCCCGCCACAGGTTTTGCAATAAACTACCATCGATAGCCGCTCAACACTACTTGCACGTGTTATAGGCTCTAGCGTGCCGATTTGTTGCTGGCATTGCTGATAGCGTAATTTACTTGCCGAAGCATACAGCCCGTAATAGCGAATGGTATGTAAGCCTTTGGGCGGCACATGCTGAAGTAGCCGAGTTATAAAATCCATTGGTTTGAGTCGTTGCTGTTTAATGCGTTTATCACGATGATCCAGATAGCTCATCGTCACCACGTCAGCGGTAATCTGCTTTAACTGTCGCGGATCAACAGGCCCGCCCTTGCAGTAGCGCGCTAGGTAAAGCACCACGCCTTTGCCATGCGCATAGCGTTCTTCAATACGCACACACCAATGCTTTTTGTACAGACTCCGATACATCGACCAAAACTGCGCGGCCGACATTGTTGGCGGCAAGATCAACTCACCTAAATCAAACGCCGTTTTAATATAAGATTGCAGCTTGCCACGATAGACCGAACGCATCACGGCACTAGGCACGAGGTAATTCCCTAACGCCTTCCAGTCATTGTTTGAGTCAAGACCCCCGGCAGTCACCAAACAATGGGTATGCGGGTGGAGTGTGAGCTGTCGTCCCCACGTATGCAGCGCTATTAAAATCCCGGGCGTGACACCGCCATAACGCTTCTGCCCTAGCAGTTGCTGCAATGTTTCTTGGCTCGCTTTAAACAGAATCCGAGCAAATAGCGCTTCGTTATAACGCCACAGCGGTAAATACTCATGCGGCAAGGTAAAAATAACATGGAAGTGCGGCACGTCGAGCAAGCGCGCTTTTTGCTTTTCAATCCAGTCAAGGCGTTGCTTATGAGCGCAGACATAACAGCTGCGATGGCGACACGAGTGTAGTTGCTCTATCTCGGCATGGTTTAACTTGCAGCGGTAGTAACTGGCACCCAATGCACGTGTACGGCAATGGGTTAGCGCATCAATTGCCTTGAGGTTTTTAAGCGGCTGCTTGGTATTCTTAAGTTGTTCAGAGTAACAAGCAAACAGATTTTGTATGGCTCGATTGGACATATCCTTTGTCCTCAGCTGTTATATACATAACTCCAATGTTAATACTCTGCCGCGTAGCGGCTATGTGCAACTTGCTAGCGGCATGCGCACTATCCTGCCCGTGAATTTTATAACTGTTTGATCTGTATGTCTTTAAATTAAAAGACAGCAGAGAAACAAGCAACCCTAAGCGTGAAATCGAGCGTATCACTAAATATCAGCTAGAATAGACTGTATAGATAAATAGCTGCAAGACAAGGAGCGTCTTATGTCTAAAAGTCCATTTCTAAACGCCATACGTATGGATATGCGCCAAAAGGGTTACGCACTTAAAACTGAAAAAACCTACCTGCACTGGATTAAGCGCTTTATTCTATTTCATAAAAAACGTCACCCACAGGCCATGGGCAGTGAAGACGTTCGGCAATTTTTGTACAGCTTAGCGAATGACAAGCACGTAGCAATAAGCACGCAAAAGATTGCTTTAAATGCTCTGGCTTTCTTATATAACAAGTTTTTACAGCAGCCACTGGGTGATATTGATTATATTCCTGCGAGTAAACCTAGAAACTTACCAAAATAGCGGAAAGCCTCGTACTTTTAGTGCGAGGATGGATAGCGGGGGCGGCGTAAACCGTCCCAAGTAGACTGCTAAAGTCTTTGCAGTGCGTACGAATACTGGTATTGTATACAGCATGATAAAGCACGCCAAAACATTAAAAGTCCGCGTTCGAGATAAGCATGCGCCACTGCTCAACAGTATGGCTCGAAGTGTTAATTTCGTCTGGAACTTTGTCAATGAATTGAGCCAGCGCTCGATTAAAGAGCGCGGTGTGTTTTTGTCTGCCTATGATGTTCAGAAATATACCAATGGTGCGGGTAAGGATTTAGGGCTGCATAGTCAAACAGTGCAACGCATTGCAGTTGAGTACACTACGCGCCGTAAGCAGTTTAAGAAAGCACGGCTGAATTGGCGCAAATCAGGCGGTGTACGCCGCTCATTGGGCTGGGTTCCTGTTAATACAGCTGCGGCTCAATGGAAAAATGGTCAGGTCTACCACAATGGCCACTACTTCAAGGTGTGGGACAGTTATGGCTTGGGCCAATATAAGTTTCGCTCTGGCAGCTTCAACGAAGATGCCCGTGGCCGCTGGTACTTCAATGTGGTGGTTGATGTTGAAGCTGAGATACCCGCCGGCCAAGACCGCATCGGCATTGATCTAGGCTTAACCGACACAGCTACCTGCTCGGACGGCACCAAGCTGGAAGCGGGTCGTTTCTATCGAGGTCTTGAGGAAAAATTAGCCATAGCGCAACGGGCTAGAAATAAAACTCAAGTAAAAACCCTTCACGCTAAGATCGCCAATCGCAGAAAAGACGCATTGCACAAGTTCAGCCGCACGCTGGTAAAGCGCTGCGGTGAAATCTATGTGGGCAACGTCAGTAGTTTAAAACTCGTTAAAACCA
>LFRZ01000107.1 GCA_001513025.1 Gammaproteobacteria bacterium DTU037 | reverse complement strand
CCGCCCGTTGGCTCAATACCGACTGTAAAACCTGCGGTTGCAACTGCGGGTTTTTAGCACTGTTAGCATGGCTGCAATCCACCATTAACGAAGCCTCTAAACCGACCTTGCGCATTGCCGCACAAGCCTGTGCAATACTCTGCGCGTCATAATTTGGACCCTGATGACCGCCACGCAAAACTAAATGAGTATCTGGATTACCTTGTGTTTCCACCAACGCTGCGCGCCCTTGCGCATCTAAACCAAAGTGCTGATGAGCATGTGCGGCTGAGCGCATCGCATCGAGGGCAATACCGACACTGCCGTCTGTACCGTTCTTGAAGCCCACTGGCAGTGTTAAACCGCTGACCATTTCCCGGTGAATTTGTGATTCACTGGTACGCGCACCAATTGCCGCCCAGCTTAATACATCATCAAAATAGCTCGCGGCTAACGGCTGTAATAGCTCAGTGGCCACCGGTAAATTCAGCTCTAACATCTGCAACATCAACTGCCGAGATAACTGCAAGCCCTGCGCCATATCGGCGCTGCCATCTAGATGCGGATCATACAACAGCCCTTTCCAACCCACGGTGGTACGCGGCTTCTCAATATAAATGCGCATGGCTAACAGCATGTGTTCAGAAACTTGACTAGATAAATCGGCCAAGCGCTGCGCATACTCATGCGCTTCATCAATATTATGGATCGAGCAGGGGCCAATTACGACCAAGAGACGGGAGTCCTCACCGTTTAAAATGGCTCGTACTTGCTCGCGCTGCTGCTGTACACGCTGTGCTAATGCAGCGCTTAAAGGCAGTTGCTGACGCAGTTCTTGCGGGCTGGCCAGTACGCGTGTTTTGCGACTTGGCTGAATCAATGTGGTGACCTGCGCTGACTCCAGCACTGCTGTGCTGTTATCGAGTGAAAGAGCTGTATTTAAAGCGTTCATATATTTATTGTCCTTACCTGTGCGACTGTCGCGCCGCAGGCTTTATCGAGAAAGTCGTCTTAAACAATGAGGTAATGCCAGCTTGTGGTTGCTAAATCGCCAGCTCAAATCATCAAAACGCTCTGGATAAACTGCATACATTGCCATGTTCCTATCCTCTTAACTGATTAAAACTTAAATTCTAAAAGCAAAAAACCCCGGGTGGGAAGCCAACCGGGGTTTATCTAAAGCAGTGGTAGGCGACCCGTTAAAAGAGGCCCGCCTGTATGAGTATCAGGCGCGCCTTTGGCTAAACCAATACCCATAAAAATAATACGCAACAGAGTTGTTCAGTGAACGCACACAGTTAAGCAATACAGCATAGGGCTGTACGACTAACTTCATTTTAATCTTGCGATTCAACATAACCATCTCCAATCAATGCTATTAACATACGGCATGCGTATTCACAGTGCAACCTCGCTTAACGGTCCAAGCGGTAAATTTTATCGCCATTTAAGCTGCGACTCCAGGGTAAACCTGAGTTCTGCCAACCGTTTTGCAAACGCATACCGGTTTGCGGGCCTTCGCTGAGGGCATCACCTTGGAAGCCATGAACAATAAAGCGCGCGTTGACTAAACCTGCCTCGCGCAACACAACCGCACTAGGCTCACCGCGCTCACTGCCAGAGCGGCACATCGTGATCACTTCAGTGTTGTCATCCCAACCACGCTTTGCCAGTTCGGCTTTAACTTGCGCAACAAACTCAGGATTACGCTGCATAGGGAAGATATTACGTTCAGCATTCCATTGGGTACGATCGGCCGTCATAAAGGGAATATTGATATCCACCGCATCCGTAAAACCAACAAACATAATTTCGACGGGATCACGCACGTCTACCAACAACAGCGGCTGCGCAGTTTGTTGAGTTTTCGCATAGGCCTCTTCAGCACTGATGGCCAGCTCCACCGCCTGTACAGAGCACATAGCGAGTGACAACAGCACACCGCTGATTAAACTTTTTACACGAGTCATACGCCAGCTCTCTTTATTAAGTTGATATCAATATAATACACAACTATAGATTAATGACAGCTATTGATCAGCCATGCGCCACTATGCCTTGGCCTACGCGCTTAATCACGCAAACTCAGTACCGTCCAACCACGCTGCTCAGCCAGTGCCCGCAAGGTATCATCGGGGTCAACCGCCACCGGATGGGGCACTTGCTCAAGCAACGGCAAATCATTGTGCGAGTCACTGTAAAAGTAGCTGTCTGCCAGCGTGGCTTGATGCTCAGCCAACCAAGTATTTAAGCGAGTGATTTTACCCGCTTGAAAACTGGGCACATCGACTAACGCGCCAGTGTACTGCCCCTCTTGCATGCCGCATTCAGTGGCGATTAAATGTTCCACCCCTAAACGCTGAGCAATTGGACCGGTAATAAAACGGTTGGTCGCGGTAATAATCATCAACAGATCACCTGCTGCACGGTGTTTGGCTAACAGCGCTTCTCCTTTAGCCAAAATAATCGGTTCAATAAAATCACGCATAAACTCTGCATGCCAAGCATCCAGTTGCGCTTTATCGGTGCATCCAAGCACTTCTTGGCAAAAGTTTTGGTAGGCGACAACATCCAACTTGCCCGCTAAGTAGTCGGCATAAAAATTATCATTTTTCGCACGATAAGCGTCAACATCAACCAAACCACGTGCACACAAATATTCACCCCAAAGGTGATCACTGTCGCCGGCTAATAAGGTGTTATCCAAATCAAAAATGGCCAATCGCACGGCAAATACCCTAATCAATGATAAAAAGAGTGCCCAGCATAGCGATTTTCACAGCGCTTGCCCATTCAGACAAGAAAGCGCGTTGCCGCCCTTGCGCGCTTTGTGGAACAATGGCATAAGACTTTTAGCAAAGGATGCGGACATGATTGATTCAGATGGGTTTCGTCCGAACGTCGGCATCATTCTAACCAATGACCACGGGCAAGTGCTTTGGGCGCGACGTGTGAACCAAGATGCCTGGCAGTTTCCACAAGGTGGTATTAACCCGCATGAAAGTGCCGAAGAGGCACTGTACCGTGAGCTGCATGAAGAAATTGGCTTGCAGGCGCATGATGTTGAGATTTTAGCCTGTACCCGTGGTTGGTTGCGTTATCGCTTACCGCAACGCTTGGTACGCACTCATAGTCAACCCCTGTGTATTGGCCAGAAACAAAAATGGTTTTTGCTGCGTTTACGCAGTGATGATGAGCGCGTACGCATGGATCTAACGGAAAAACCTGAATTTGATGGTTGGCGCTGGGTCAGTTATTGGTACCCTTTGGGGCAAGTGGTTGCATTTAAACGCGATGTGTACCGGCGGGCTTTAAAAGAGCTGGCTTATCAACTTCCTATTCGAGATTAACCCTAAGTTGTCAGACTCGACTCGCACCGACAGCAGCATGTTAAATATGCTGCGTACAATCTCTCAAGAAGTCAACGCCGCTAAGGATTTGCCGGCGGCGCTAGCGATTATCGTCAAGCAAGTACGGGTGGCGATGAACAGCCATGTTTGCTCGGTCTATTTATATGAAGCCGATAGCGACCGTTACCTGTTAATGGCCACTGAAGGCTTAAATAAACGCGCAGTAGGCAAGGTTAGCATGGCCTCCCATGAGGGTTTAGTTGGCTTAGTCGGCAGCCGAGCAGAAACTATTACCCTTGAAGATGCGATGAGCCACCCGCGTTTTTTATACTTTGCCGAGACGGGCGAAAAGCGTTATGCCTCTTTTTTAGGCACACCTATTATTCACCACCGCCAAGTGCTCGGCGTTTTAGTGGTGCAGCAAAAAGAGCGTCGCCAGTTTGATGAGGGCGATGAAGCCTTTCTTGTCACCATGAGTGCGCAACTGTCAGGGGTGATTGCCCACGCCGAAGCCACAGGCTCTATTCGCGGTCTCGGCAAACAAGGTAAAGGCATCCAAGAAGCACGCTTTATCGGTGTACCCGGCGCACCCGGCGCAGCACTCGGCACTGCGGTAGTGGTGTTACCAGTGGCTGACCTTGATGTGGTTCCGGATAAAACCAGCATCGACATTACTGAACAACTGGAGCTGTTTGCCTTAGCTTTAGAGTCAGTTCGCGCTGATATTCGCAGCTTATCGGCGCGCTTAGCCAAGCAATTACGCCCACAAGAACGTGCGCTGTTTGATGTGTATTTAATGATGCTTGAGCATACCGCCTTGGCGGGTGATGTGATTCAAGTGATTCGTACTGGGCAATGGGCACAAGGGGCCTTACGCCACGTTGTCAGTGAACATGTGCAGCGTTTTGAGCATATGGATGATGACTATTTACGTGAACGTGCCTCGGATGTAAAAGACCTTGGTCGGCGTTTACTATCCTACCTACAGCAAGCTCAGCAACAAAGCTTGGTCTACCCCGATAACACGATTTTAGTCAGTGAAGAACTCTCGCCGGCGATGCTCGGTGAAGTGCCCAGTGACAAGCTGGTTGGTTTAGTCTCAGTGCTGGGCTCACGTAACTCACATGTGGCCATTCTTGCGCGGGCCATGGGCATTCCCACCGTAGTCGCCGCAGTTGACCTGCCCTACACCCGTCTCGATGGCATTGAGTTAATTATTGATGGCTATCACGGTGATGTCTTTACCAACCCGAGCACTTTGCTGCGCCAGCAATACGCCGAAGTGGTCAAAGAAGAGCGCTTAATCAATAAAGATTTAGACAGTTTACGCAGCTTACCTTGCGTCACCTTAGACGGTTATCATTTGCCATTATGGGTCAATACCGGCTTATTGGCTGATGTTAAGCGGGCTCAGCAACGCGGTGCCGAAGGGGTGGGTCTATACCGTTCTGAAGTAGCCTTTATGGGTTCTTCTCGCTTTCCCAGTGAAAGCGAGCAAGTGCAGATGTACCGTGAGCAATTGGAAGCTTTCCATCCGCTACCCGTGACCATGCGCACCTTAGATATTGGTGGCGATAAACCGCTGAGTTATTTCCCAATTAAAGAAACCAATCCCTATTTAGGTTGGCGTGGGATTCGCATCACCCTCGATCACCCAGAAATTTTCTTGGTGCAAGTACGGGCGATGATTAAAGCCAGTACCGGTCTAAATAATCTGCGTATTTTATTACCGATGATCTCTGGTGTGCACGAACTGGATGATGCCCAACATTTAATTCACCGCGCTTGGGGTGAGCTGACCAGCGAAGGCTTGGATGTTGAGATGCCGCAAATTGGTGTGATGATTGAAGTGCCTTCAGCCGTCTATCAAGCGCGCGAACTGGCGCATATGGCTGATTTCCTCTCGGTTGGCTCCAATGACTTAACCCAATACTTGCTGGCCGTCGATCGTAATAATGCGCGGGTGGCCGCCTTGTATGACTATTTGCACCCTGCGGTCTTAATGGCGCTTAAAGAGGTAGTCAGCGCCGCCCATGCAGAAGGTAAGCAAGTCAGTATTTGCGGTGAAATGGCCGGCGACCCAGTGGCTGCGGTCTTGCTACTGGCCATGGGATTTGACAGTTTATCCATGAACTCGACCCACCTCCCCAAAGTAAAATGGCTGCTGCGCAAAATGACCTTACAACACGCACAGGCATTACTCGCTGAAGTGTCCAGTATGGACAATCCAGAGCTGATTCATAGCACACTTAATCTCGCCTTGGGCAATCTCGGCTTAAGTAAAGTACTGAACCCTGCATCCAGCGTACAAACCTAAGCTAAGACCTGTGCTTAGGTGGCAAGCACATCTGGATCGGTCGGTGCAGCAGCGGCCAGCTCAACCTGTGCCTGACCTAGAAAACGCCCATGCGAGGTATAACTACGCTCAGTCAAAGTCGTTGCGCCATCAGCAAAACGGCGCACTAAGCTGATAGCTCGGGTGCCATACGTCTGGCCACGAATAAATATACTGGACAGCATGCGTTCCATCGGCAAACCCACACCGGTATCTGGCAGCTGATCATCATCCGCGCGCAGTTCATCGTGCATCAACTCAAACAACACATGATCTGGTGCATCGAGGTGCTGCGCAAATGCGCTGCGGGCACGGACTAATTTAGGCCATGGCGTGTCTAAACTGGCATTGCATAAGCCATAGACACCAGGACTTAAACGTATGGGCCGCGGTTGGGTTGAGCTGATATACCAAACCGACTGCAGATCACCGAGCAATAAATTAAAGCCACTGTATTGCTTAAGACTGACAGCAATCTTATGCAAATAGGCTTGCGGGGAGAGTTGCGAGGCTAAATAATCACTGACCAAAGCACCACGCGACTGCTCAGCAACGGGCAACGCCTTACCGCGAATATTGGTCAAAGTAGCAAAACGTCCCTGCTCAGCAACCCCCAACCACGCGCCACCGGCTTCTAAATCGCGCCCCGCATAGATACGCGGTTGATCCGCCCACTGCGCCAACGCTGCGCTGGGCCGCGCATGAACCTCATCACGATTGGCTAAAATTAACAGCGGCTGGCGATGCTCAGGCCGCCAAGCAAAGACCACTAAACACATAAATCACTCGATATCAGATAAGTACGTTACTTGAATACAGTAGCTCCGAGCGTTAATCAACCGTGCAGGCTTCAACCTTTAACACTGTACCTTGTTGACCTATCACTTTAACCCGCTGGCCTGCGGCTAAATCGGGGCCACTGACTAACCAGTAACTGTCACCTGCTTTAATTTTACCGCGCCCAGCACTGATCGCTTCATGCAGGATATATTCACCCCCCAACAACTCACTGCCACGTTGATTTAAACGCGGCGCAACCGAAGGCTGTGTACGCAAACGCTGCCACCATAGCCAAGCCGTGGCCAAAGATAACAAGGCGAACGCGGTGAACTGCCAAACCCAAGACAGCTCAGGAAAAACCAGCAGCAACACGCCAACCATGGCGGCCGCGCTACCAAACCACAAAAAATAGCCCGCCGTGCCAAACACCTCAACAATCAGCAAGAGCACGGCCAGCGCTAGCCAGTCCCACACGGCTAAATTTTGTAAGTAGACACTCATCCCTGCTTACCATCAAAAGAGGCCTTCACGATTTCACTGATACCGCCAATGGAACCAATCAACTGAGTGGCTTCTAGCGGCATCATAATCACTTTACTGTTATCCGCTGAGGCAATATGACCCAAGGCTTCAATATATTTTTGCGCAATAAAGTAGTTCACCGCTTGCATACTGCCGCCACTGATCGCTTCTGAAACCATGCGCGTGGCTTCAGCTTCAGCTTGCGCGGCGCGCTCACGCGCTTGTGCTTCGAGAAACGCGGCTTCACGTTTACCTTCAGCTTTAAGAATTTGTGACTGTTTCTCGCCTTCTGCGGTTAAAATATCGGCTTGACGACGGCCTTCTGCCTCTAAAATCGAAGCGCGCTTAAGACGTTCAGCCTTCATTTGACTGGCCATAGCAGCCACTAAATCAGCAGGTGGGGTAATATCTTTAATTTCAATCCGGGTGACTTTAACCCCCCAAGGCGCGGTAGCTTGATCAACGGTATGCAATAAACGCTCATTAATCACATCGCGCTGACTGAGCATTTGATCCAGCTCCATGGAGCCTAAGACGGTACGAATATTAGTGATTACCAAGTTTAAAATCGCATACTCCAGATCGCTCACTTCATAGGCCGCCTGCGCAGTATTCACCACTTGGAAAAAGCACACCGCATCAATACGCACAATCGCGTTATCGGCACTGATCGCTTCCTGCGCGGGAATATCCAGTACGCGCTCCATCACACTGATTTTACGACCCACGGTATCCATCACCGGCACAATAATATTTAAACCCGGTTTCAAGGTGTCGGTATAACGGCCAAAGCGCTCCACCGTCCACTCATAGCCTTGCGGCACGACCTTAAAGCCCATAAAGACAACGGCTGCAATCAAGGCCACAAATAGAAATAAAACCAAACCAATATCCATAACACACCCATCCCAGCAGCAAAGTTAAGTTTTGATTATAGGGTGCGTGCGGTAAAAGGCATGTGTTATTTTTCTGACTTTGCGGCGTCACCCGCAGGATTTATTCGTGTGCCCCTACGTCACCAGCTGAACCAAGTCTTTATTTAAACCCAGCAAGCAATCAGGCACAGTAGACGACATAGTTGTCCTAGTTAAGCGCTCGAACCATTCGCTACAGGCTGTGCTAGGCATAGACACCCTGCAGCGTTAATGACCCAATTTAACGCAACAACTGCTTCCACGCATTAAGGGTCAGCACATGCCCTAAATGCTCGCGGCGTGCGACTAAAGCTTCAGCATCCAGCGGCTGTAAGGCGATGCTGTGCAACTCGCGCAACACACCAAATAAGCGATCGCTATCCACCAGCTCTGTTATATGACGCGCGGTCTGTAACCAAACTAACAAGCGCTCAATACGCGGCACTTGTTCGGCCAAGTCTTCTGGCTGACGCATATAACGATGCACCTGTAACGCCTTTGCTTCGTCTTTTAAGAACTGCAATAACCAGTTCTGCAAAGCTGCTGTGCCTTGACGAGCACCGCGAGTGGTACGTTTGCTCTGCCATTCTTTATTTTGCAGCCAAAGCGCCATCTGCAATGAGAGCACGCCCCAACGGGTATTATTTAATTCAGCGGCAAACTCTAGCGGCGTCGCTTCGCGAACACTTTGCTCGTCAGTACCGGCCAGAATACGCACACGCCAATCATTAATCAGCGCATCCAATTGCTCGCGTAAAGCACTGCTGGTGTTGCGCGGCATGGCCTGTCCAAGACTGGCTAACAAAGCACGCAAATTAACTAACTGCTGCAGCCATTGCTCCAACAACTTCCAGTGACCATTAAAACGGTATTGCTCAGCCAGTCGCTGACTGCTACCCAGTAACTGCCAAGCAATCGCAGCAAAGGCATCGTCTAATGGCATCTCAGCGCTCAATTGCGCAGCATCTGCAGTGACACTGTAGCTGTTGCCATCAAATAAACGATAACCACGTTCGGCCTTACTGATATCGCAGGGCATCAAAGCCACGTCGGCGGCCAATTCCAGCGCCAGCTCAAACAAGGCCAACGGATTGCCTTCACGCAACTCCAGCTCCACTTCACAGATGTCTTCTTGCTGCTGTTCGGCAATCACTAGACCTTGATCCAGCGCCACCTCAACCACAGTTGCCACGCCATCACGTAACCAGCGTAACTCAGCAAATTGACGTTTAAAATCTGTGTTAAACACTGCTTTCAGTTGCTTTTTATCCAGCTCACGCAAACTCTCTGGCCAGCAATTGTCATCTAAATGGCTGAGTACCAAACGGTTGCTTTTTAAAGACCAGTCGAACTCATTACGTTCGGATAATCCTGCGACACTCGCCCCTTTACTTTTCAGGGTTTGGATCAATTGCTCGCCATCACGACGAATGCGTAGTGCGACTTGGCTGTTAGCCAAGGCAAAATCAGCGGTATCGTAATACCGATTAAGCAGTTCACTGGTCTGCCACTGGCCCACGCCACGCGCAGCTAAACTGGGGTGTTCACGCAGCGTAGCAAGGCTTGCAGGGCTGATTCGTAGCTTTATTTCGGTTTCTTTAGCCATGGTATTCTCAATTCAAATTGTTGCTAGTCTATCGCTATGCTGGCCGAACCCTATGACGGCATCGTATAATCTACGCTGTCATTGCTAACCGAGCGCAGCTCTCTATGTCGATAAACCCGTTTGTTAGTTTGTTTGGTCGTTCGCCCATTGGGCCGATGCAGCAACATATTGCCAAAGCACATGAATGTGCTTCAAATTTGGTGCCTTTCTTTCAAGCCGTGATTGCGGAAGACTGGGCACGCGTTGAGCTTGTGCAGCAAGAGATGTCTCGGCTGGAAAAAGAAGCCGATAAACTCAAGCGCAATGTGCGTATTCACCTACCTAAAAGTCTCTTTTTACCGGTACCACGTTCTGACTTACTAGAACTGCTCAGTGTACAGGACAAAGTCGCCAACCGCGCAAAAGACATTGCGGGGCTAATGCTGGGCCGTCAAATGACCATCCCACAGCCATTACAACCGATGATTCTTGCCTTTGTGCAGCGCGTTGTCGATGCCAGTGAGCAAGCGCTCACGGCAATGAATGAGCTGGACGAAATCCTTGAAACAGGATTTGGTAACCGCGAAGTTAATCGTGTCACCGCCATGATCGAAGTCCTTGAAGACATTGAACACGACACCGACCGGATGCAAATTGAAGTGCGCCGCACACTCTTTAAGTTGGAAAAAGAGATGCCGCCTGTCGATGTTATGTTTCTCTACACCATTATCGAATGGATTGGTGATGTGGCTGACCGCGCTGAGCGCATCGGCAACCGACTGGAACAATTGCTTGCGCGCTGACATTTAGCTCGCCCCACATGAAACAAGCGGATTTTTTATGGCTCTTTTAACAGACTACGGCTTTATACTTTTAGTTCTAGCCTGTCTCTTTGGTTTTTTTATGGCTTGGGGCGTCGGTGCCAATGATGTTGCCAATGCCATGGGTACATCAGTGGGATCAGGTGCACTCACCATCAAGCAAGCTATTGTTGTGGCAATGGTGTTTGAGTTCTGCGGTGCTTATTTAGCCGGAGGCGAGGTTACCGAAACCATTAAAAACGGTATTGTCGATATTGATGTCATGACCGCAGATTTGCTGGTCCTAGGGATGATGTCAGCACTACTTGCCTCTGGTACTTGGCTGTTGATTGCCACCAATAGAGGCTGGCCAGTATCCACTACACACACCATCATTGGTGCTGTAGTGGGCTTTGCTGCCTTTGGGGTGTCCTTTGATGCGGTGCACTGGAGCGCGATTCTGCCGATCACTGCCAGCTGGGTTGTGACACCCTTCTTATCCGGTGTTTTAGCTTTTGGTTTATTCGTCAGTGTACAAAAGCTGATTATCAATACTGATAACCCATTTGAGAACGCCAAGCGCTACGTGCCTTTTTATATGTTTCTGACCGGTTTTATGGTCGCCTTAATGACCCTATCTAAAGGGCTCAAGCATGTTGGTCTAGAGATTAATAGCGAACAAAGCGTGGTACTCGCTGTGGGTGTTGGCATCTTAGTGATGCTGCTAGGCATCGTTCTACTGCGCCGAGTACAAATTGCGCCCGATGCTAATCGCAGCACCTACTTTGCCAGCGTGGAAAAAGTCTTTGCCACCTTAATGATTTTCACCGCCTGCTCTATGGCGTTCGCCCACGGCGCTAACGATGTGGCTAACGCAGTCGGTCCTTTAGCGGCGATTGCCGGTGTCATTCAAAGTAACGGCGTCGCTGAACTGACGGCTAAATCAGCAGTTCCGGCCTGGGTTCTGCTCTTGGGTGCAGTGGGTATTGTGGTTGGTTTGGCTACCTACGGTTATAAGATTATTGCCACTGTTGGCCGTGGTATTACTGAACTGACGCCAAGTCGTGGCTTTGCTGCAGAGCTAGCTACCGCGTCAACCGTGGTCGGTGCATCAGCCATTGGCTTACCGGTATCGACGACCCACACTCTGGTTGGTGCGGTCTTAGGTATTGGTTTAGCGCGCGGTATTGGTGCGCTGAATCTTCGCGTGATTGGCTCAATCTTTATGTCTTGGGCAATTACCTTGCCTGCGGGTGCGTTCCTCGCGATCGTATTCTTTAGTATTTTAAAATTAATCTTTTTATAATACTAAACACTGGGTTTTTTCAGGCAGTGCCTTGCGCATTGCCTGAAAAAACAGCACTGTTCTATGCAGTGACAGCCAACTACTCTAAACACTTATAATCCCTTAGCTGTCGCCATGACTGGACGCACTCATGCACGATTACGTTAACTCGCTCCGCCATTCATCGCCGTATATCAATGCGCACCGTGAACGCACCTTTGTCGTGATGCTGCCTGGTGAAAGTATTGCCCATGAAAACTTTGGCAATACAGTCCACGATCTGGTGCTGCTACACAGCTTGGGTGTGCGCTTGGTGCTCGTGTTTGGCTCACGCCCTCAAATTGAAGCACGCTTAACTGCGCAAGGCTTAGAATCACACTACCATCAAGACTTACGCATCACTGACGCGGCGACACTCAGCTGTGTCTTAGATGCAGTTGGTCAACTCCGCGCCGCGATAGAAGCACGCTTATCCATGGATATGGCCGCCTCACCAATGCAAGGTGCACGCTTAAGAGTCGCTGGCGGTAATTTAGTCACAGCCAGACCCCTAGGTGTGATCGGTGGTGTGGATTATCAACACACTGGTGAAGTACGCCGCATTGATAGCAAAGGAATTAAGCGTTTATTGGATGATCGCAGCATTGTTCTGTTGCCACCCATGGGGTATTCACCCACAGGCGAGACTTTTAACCTCGCCTGTGAAGATATTGCCACGCGCGCCGCCATTGAACTCAAAGCAGATAAACTGCTGCTTTTTAGCTCAGAGCAAGGCTTGTTAGATAGCACAGGACAACTCATTCGCGAGTTACCGGCGCAGCAAGCCGAGCAACATATTCAGCGTTTTAAAACCCATAAACAGCTTGAGCAAGCGGAGTTATTACAAGCCGCGGTCAGCGCCTGTCGTGGTGGCGTAGCACGCTGTCATATCATCAGCTATCAGCTCGATGGTGCCTTACTTACCGAGATGTTCACCCGTGATGGTGGCGGTACCTTGGTCGATCAAGGTCAATTTGAGCAAGTACGTGAAGCACAAATTGAAGACGTCGGCGGTTTATTAGAGTTAATCCGCCCCCTGGAAGAACAAGGCATTTTGGTGCGACGTTCACGGGATTTAATTGAACGTGAAATCACCCAGTTCAGTATTGTGGAGCGCGATGGTTTAATTATTGCCTGTGCCGCACTCTACCCTTTCCCTGAGCAAGCCACTGGTGAGTTGGCCTGTTTGGCCGTGCATCCAGATTATCGCCATGGTGGACATGGCGATATATTACTTGAGCGTATTGAGCGCCGCGCGCGCGCGCTAGAACTCGACTCACTGTTTGTCCTGACCACTCGCACCGCACATTGGTTTCAAGAACGCGGTTTTCAGGCCTGTGCACTGGAGCAGCTACCCAGCGCAAAAGCATCTATGTATAACTTTCAGCGTAACTCTAAAGTTTTCCGCAAAACCTTAAGCTAATAGTCTTTAGTGTAGAAAGCCATTAAAGTGCAGAAATGTTGTGGTGGGTTAAGATACACACGACGACTTGCAACACAACGCTCAACGGCCCTTGTTGCGCGCGGTGTTTATAATAATTGAGGAGAATTCCCATGATCAAAAGCAAAACTCTCGCATGGGCCCTGTCCATGACCCTTGCTGGTATAAGCTTAAGTGGCATGGCACAGGCCGAAGAAAAGTACATCACCATTGGTACCGGCGGACAAACCGGCGTGTACTACGTTGCAGGGCAATCGATCTGCCGCTTTATTAATCGTGATAGCAAAAAAACCGGCGTACGTTGTAATGCACCAGCCAGTGGCGGTGGTGTAGCCAACGTGAACGGTATCCGTAGCGGCGAGTTCAACTTCGGCGTCATGCAATCCGACCATCAATACAAAGCGATGAAAGGCTTAGCGCCATTTGAAGCTGAGGGTGCTATGGATGATATGCGCGCACTGTTTTCATTGCAGAGTGAAGTCTTCACCGTACTGGCACGCCGTGACTCGCACATTGCCAACTTTGATGATTTGAAAGGTAAGCGTGTCAATATCGGCAACCCAGGTTCCGGTCAACGCGACACCCTTGAAGAAATCATGGCGAAAAAAGGCTGGGATCGTAAAACTTTCTCCTTAGCCGCTGAACTCAAACCTGCTGAGCAAGCCAGTGCACTAAATGACAACAACATTGATGCCATGACTTACTTTGTCGGCCACCCAAACGGAGCTATTCAAGAAGCGACCACCACCGTTGATGCGGTGCTGGTTCCAGTAACAGGCCCAGAGATTGATGCTCTATTAGCAGAAAAGAGCTACTACACCAAAGCTGAAATTCCAGGTGGCATTTACACTGGTAATGATCTGCCAACCCCATCCATTGGTGGTAAAGCGGTACTCTCAACCAGCAGCAAAGTCAGTCCTGACCTGGTCTATCAAATGGTTAAGTCAGTCTTTGACAACTTGGATCGCTTCAAGCGTTTACACCCAGCCTTTAAAGATTTAAAAGCTGAAGAAATGATTGAGGCCGGTTTATCCGCGCCGCTGCATGAAGGTGCGGTACGTTACTACAAAGAGCGCGGCTGGTTGTAATAGCGCACGCCTTAGCTGCCTTATCTCAATATGTCGGCGCTCGCCCTCGCGCTGGCATATTGAGTTCTTTAGATTTTAACTAGGTTAGCCGCCATGTCAGACACTCATCTTTCCGCCGAAGAACTGATTGCCCAAGACTCAGGAGCGCGCTTGCCTGAAGGTATTATGGCGCAAGTGATCGCCAGCCTTGCTTTGCTCTGGTCACTGTTTCAACTGTGGATTGCTTCACCGCTGCCATTTATTTTCCGTATTGGCGTGTTTAACGATACCGAGACGCGCTCGATCCACTTAACCTTTGCTCTATTGTTAGCTTTTTTAGCCTATCCTGCCTTTAAAAAATCGCCACGTAATCGTGTACCATTCGCTGATATTGCGCTGGGCTTAGTCGCTGCCGCCAGTGCCGCTTATTTATTTATTTTCTACCAAGAGCTGGCCTTACGTCCCGGCAGCTTAACCACCTTTGACTTAGTCACGGCTTGCATTGGTATTCCGCTATTACTGGAAGCCACCCGCCGGACACTCGGCCCTCCGCTGGCCATTATTGCCTTACTATTTTTGACCTACAGCGTTGCTGGCCCTTATATGCCAGAGATGCTCGCCCATCGTGGCGTCAGTTTTACCGCTCTAGCCAATCATCAGTGGATCACCACCGAAGGTGTATTCGGGATTGCACTCGGCGTGTCCACCAGCTTTGTATTTTTGTTTGTGTTGTTTGGTGCCTTATTAGAGCGTGCCGGTGCCGGTAACTATTTTATCCAACTGGCCTTTAGCCTACTTGGTCATATGCGCGGCGGTCCGGCCAAAGCAGCGGTGGTCGCATCTGGCTTGACCGGAATGATTTCCGGTTCATCCATCGCCAATGTGGTGACCACCGGCACTTTCACTATCCCAATGATGAAACGCGTTGGCTTCTCCGCCGAAAAAGCCGGTGCCGTCGAAGTGGCGTCCTCGGTTAACGGGCAAATTATGCCGCCAGTGATGGGTGCAGCAGCGTTTTTAATGGTCGAGTACGTCGGTATTCCTTATGTCGAAATCATTAAGCATGCCTTTTTACCGGCAGCCATTTCCTATATCGCTCTACTGTATATCGTGCATTTAGAAGCGCTTAAATTAAACATGCAACCGATCGGCCATTATCAGCCTAAACCTTGGTTGCGTCGATTAACCGGTTTTGCTTTTGGTACTGCGCTAATTTCCGGCATTTCTTTAGTGGTTTACTACGGCCTTGGTTGGCTCAAGCCAGCGCTGGGTGAGCACGCCCTGTTAGGCATTGGTATTTTATTAGCGATCACCTACTTAGGTCTGTTAAAAATTGCCGCCAGCAACCCTCCTCTGCCGCTCGAAGACCCCGATAAACCCTTGGAAGAATTACCGGTCACCCGTACGGTTTTACTGTCTGGCTTACACTTTATCTTACCGGTGGTGGTGTTGGTGTGGTGCCTAATGGTTGAACGCTTATCACCGGGTCTGTCGGCATTTTGGGGCAGCGTGATGCTGGTCTTTATTTTGCTCACCCAGCGTCCTATTTTGACTTGGATGCGTAAAGATAATAGCTATGACCATGGTGGCTGGTTAGACGGTGCGCTTGACTTGCGCGAAGGCATGATTGCCGGTGCGCGTAATATGATTGGTATTGGTATTGCTACCGCCGCCGCTGGTGTCATTGTTGGCGCAGTATCACAAACTGGGGTTGGCCTCGTACTGGCTGACCTAGTTGAATTACTCTCAATGGGCAACCTGCTACTGATGCTGATTTTTACCGCAGTATTCAGTTTAATTCTAGGTATGGGCCTGCCTACTACCGCCAACTACATCGTAGTTTCCAGCTTATTAGCGCCTGTGGTTATTACGCTCGGCCAGCAAAATGGATTAATTGTGCCGTTGATAGCCGTACATCTGTTTGTCTTCTATTTTGGCATTATGGCCGACGTGACACCGCCAGTCGGTTTGGCCTCATTTGCTGCAGCCGCAGTCTCTAAAGGTGACCCAATTAAAACGGGGGTACAGGCCTTCTATTACAGCTTGCGTACCGCACTACTGCCGTTCCTATTTATCTTTAATACTGACTTATTGCTGATTAACATCGGTTTTATGCACGGGATTTTGATTTTTATTGTTGCCACTGCGGCCATGTTGATTTTTGCTGCAGGTACTCAAGGCTGGTTTATCACCCGTAGCCGTTGGTATGAGAACATCCTGCTGTTACTGGTCGCCTTTACTTTATTCAGACCCGGTTTCTGGATGGATATGGTGCATGACCCCTACCAAAATATTCCGCCTAGCGAAATGGCCCAAGCGCTTGGCCAAGTCGATGAAGGCAGTCAACTACGCTTACGCATACAAGGTGAAGATGAGCTTGGTGAGCCACGCGAGTTTGTCGTGTTATTACCCGTACCCGCAGGTGCCAGCGGCGAAGAGCGTATGCAAGCTTTGGGTTTAGAGTTGATCCAAGAGGATGGTAAAACCCTAGTTGATCAGGTCGCCTTTGCCAGCCAAGCGGCAGATTTAGGCTTAGAGTTTGATCAAGAAATCGTACTGGTACGCGCGCCCACTGACCGGATGCGTAAAGAGATTATGTGGATTCCCGGCTTATTACTACTGTTTGCCGTCTGTGCTTTGCAATGGCACAGAAAACGCTTAATTCCAGCACAGCAGCACCCACACGATCATCCAACATCTCATTAATTTAAGGACGGGAAAACAGCGCATGAAGCAATCCATATTAGTTACCGGCGGCGCGGGTTATATCGGCTCACACACCACTCTAGCTCTGCTTGAAGCAGGCCATGAGGTGATTATCTTAGATAACCTCGCCAATAGTTCGCTGGAATCCTTGCGCCGTGTTGAGCGCATTTGCGGTAAAGCGGCGACCTTTATTCAAGGTGATATTCGTGATCGCGAATTACTCGACTCCATCTTTGCCCGCCACTCAATCCAAGCGGTACTGCATTTCGCCGGTTTAAAAGCCGTGGGTGAAAGTGTCCAGCAACCGCTAGCCTATTATGAAAATAACGTCAGCGGCAGTGTGGTGTTATTTCAAGCCATGGCCGCGGCCGGTGTGTTTAATCTGGTCTTTAGCTCATCCGCCACAGTCTATGGCGAGCCTAAACAGATGCCCATCAGTGAAGCCTGCCCTACCGGCATACCAACCAACCCCTATGGTCGTTCCAAGTTAATGATCGAAGAGATACTGCGCGATTTGAGCCTCTCAGAGGCACGCTGGAGTATCGCCGTACTGCGCTACTTTAATCCGGTCGGCGCCCATAGCAGTGGCTTGATTGGTGAAGACCCGAACGGTATTCCAAACAATCTGCTGCCCTATATCAGTCAGGTAGCGGTGGGTAAACTGCAGAAACTATCCATTTACGGTGATGATTACCCAACCGTCGATGGCACCGGTGTGCGTGATTATATCCATGTGGTTGATCTGGCTGATGGCCACTTAAAAGCCTTGGCCGCCATTGCTACCGAACAAGGTGTGCATACCTGGAATCTAGGTACCGGACAAGGCTATAGCGTCTTGCAGATGGTCAGTGCTTTTGAACAAGCCGCGGGTGTCGCCGTTCCTTATATAATAGCCCCCCGCCGCAGCGGTGATATTGCTGAATGCTGGGCCGATCCAAAAAAAGCGGCACAAGAACTGGGCTGGAAAGCCAAGCACAGCCTCGATGATATGATGCGTGATACTTGGCGCTGGCAGCAAAACAATCCTAATGGGTTTAGCCAGTAACAGATTTTAACCCAAGCGATAGTTGACTCTAAAAAAAGCGGCCCCAGCACTGAAGTTAAACTCAGTGCTGGGGCCGCTTTGTCTGTAACAACACTTTAAATAACTCAGTACCGCTCACGTCTGTTTGTCACAACTCAACGATCCGACCCGGTTCTCTACACGTTATTTAAAGTTCTTCTGGATCAGCTTAGTCGTCCAACCCACTATCCCAGCACGGAACATCAGCACGCAAAGGACAAAAATCACCCCCAAAATTACATGTACCCAAGCACCGAGCGGGCCACTGCTTAAGTAAGTTTGCAAGGTCACCACAATACTGGCGCCGACAAAAGGCCCCAGCACCGTCCCCACCCCACCAAGCAAGGTCATCAAAATGACTTCACCGGACATATGCCAGTGTGCATCGGTTAACGAGGCCAACTGATAGACCACGGTTTTAGTCGAACCGGCTAAGCCAGTTAAAGCGGCCGACAAAACAAAGGCCAGCAACTTATGCGCATCGACGTTGTAACCCAAGGAAATTGCCCGCGGCTCATTTTCACGGATCGCCTTCAGCACCTGCCCATAAGGCGAGTGGATGGTGCGCTGGATCAGCAAGAAACCAAAGAGAAACACCGCTAAGACAAAGTAATACATATTCAGATTATCTTGCAGATCAATAAAACCAAATAAATGCCCGCGCGGTACCCCTTGCAAGCCGTTCTCACCACCGGTGAAACTGGATTGCATATACATAAAGAACACCAACTGCGCTAAAGCCAAGGTGATCATCGCAAAGTAAATACCTTGTCGACGAATCGCCAATAAGCCAAAACCCAGTCCTAAGACAGCCGATGCGGCTGTCCCAGCCAGAATGCCGACTTCTGTGCTTAAACCACTGTATTCAGTCAGTACAAAGCCTGTGATGTAGCCGCCGGTGGCTAAAAAAGCCGCATGTCCAAAGGACAATAAACCGGCATAACCTAGCAGCAAGTTAAACGCACAGGCAAATAGCGCAAAGCATAGCAGCTTCATTAAAAACACAGGATAAATGCCAAAGGGCGCCACTAAAGCGATGGCGATAAACACGGCAAAGAATATTTTATTGCGCCGACTGGCAGCAAGCCGACGTTCCCGCTCAACACGAATACGCTGTTGTTGTACTTGGGTCTTGATCGTCTCAGACATTTTATGTCTCCTTACCAAATAGGCCCGCTGGACGCACTAACAACACCAGCACCATCACTAGAAACACCACGGTGTTAGCCGCTTCTGGATAAAACACCTTGGTTAAGCCTTCAATCAAGCCCATCAATAAACCCGTAATAATAGCGCCCATAATCGAGCCCATACCGCCAATCACCACCACCGCAAAGACCACAATCAATAAGTTCGCGCCCATGCCAGGCGAAACCGGATAAATCGGGGCGGCTAACACACCCGCAAAGGCGGCTAAGGCAGCGCCATAACCGTAAGTTAAGGTGATTAACAGTGGCACATTAATACCGAAGGCCTGCATCAGTTTTGGATTTTCCGTACCGGCACGCAGATAGGAACCGAGCCGGGTGCGCTCAATCATGTACCAAGTCACAAAGCAGACAACTAAGGCCGCGACAATCACCCAAGCACGGTATTTAGGTAAGAACATAAAGCCTAGATTAAAGCCGCCTTTCAGAGCATCAGGCATGGGGTACGAGCTACCGGACACGCCAAATAACTTAACGAATAACCCTTCAATAATCAGTGCTAAACCAAAAGTTAACAACAAACCATAAAGGTGATCCTCGCCAACAATTCTGCGCAGCAAACCCTTTTCAATCGCCATGCCGATCAGGCCAACGGTCAATGGTGCTAAAAACAGCGCAAACCAATAATTAATCCCTAAGTACTGCAAGCTCAAGACGGTGACAAACGCACCCAGCATATACAGAGCACCATGGGCAAAGTTAATGATGCGCAGTAAGCCAAAAATAATTGCTAAACCCAGACTTAACAACGCATAAAATGCCCCGTTAATCAGTCCCAATAGCAATTGCCCCAGTAGCACACTGAGGGGAACGCCAAAAAGTATCATCATGGTTGTCACCCACTCCAAAAAGTCGCTGCAACCGAGCTGCAGCGACTCATAACGGCATTAAACAATCAGTTTTTGATCAGCTTGCACTGGCTGTCAGCCAATGGGCGGTAGGCTTGATCACCAGGAATGGTGCGCAGAATTTTATATAAATCCCACTCTGATTTAGACTCGGCTGGCGTCTTCACTTGCGCTAAGTACATGTCGTGCACCATACGGCCGTCTTCACGCAGCGTGCCATTTTTGGCGAACATGTCATTGATTGGCGTGCCCATCATTTGTGTGCGAACCACTTGCGCCTCATCCGAACCTGTCTCTTTAACCGCATTGAGGTAATGCAAAGTGGAGGAGTAAACACCTGCTTGTGCCATACCCGGCATGCGACCGACACGCTCGTAGTAACGCTGCGCCCACGCTCGGGTTTCATCATTCATATCCCAATACCAACCGGTGGTCAGCATCAGTCCTTGAGTGACGTCTAAACCCATCGAATGCACATCGTTTAGAAACACCACCATACCGGCCAATTTTTGCCCTGATTGGGTTAAACCAAACTGGCTGGCGGTCTGCAGAGCGTTGACCATATCGGCGCCAGCATTGGCCAAAGCGACCACTTCAGCACCAGAACCTTGCGCCTGCAGGATATAAGAAGAGAAATCAGTACTGGGGAATGGGTGACGAACCTTACCGACGACTTTCCCACCTTCAGCCTCAATCACCTTGGTTAGATCCGCTTCTAAAGCGTGACCAAAGGCATAGTCAGCCGCCAGAATAAACCAATCTTTACCACCTTCTTGTAGCACCGCATGCGCCGTACCATTGGATAAGGCATAGGTGTCATAGACCCAGTGAATATGATTGGGTGAACAGAATTCATTGGTTAACGCAGAGGAGGCAGAACCGGAAATAAGTGCCAGTTTGTTTTCTTGTTCAACAATTTTATTCACTGCCATCACTACTGAAGTGGCGACGAGACCGGTCACCACATCAACGTTTTTCTCATCAATCCACTGCCGTACGGTATTAGCACCCACATCCGGCTTGTTCAAATCATCCGCATTAAAAAGGACAATTTTTTTACCATTGACCTGCCCACCGAAATCTTCAACCGCCATTTTTAGCGCTTCTAAACCGCCAGGACCGGACAGGTCACGGTAGGTGCCTGACATATCAGCCAGATAGCCAATACGGATTTCATCATCACTGATGGCGGCTTGCGCAGTGCTAGACAGTAAACCTGCGGCAACGACCAGACCAATTGCTTTTCTTAAACCTTTCATAGAACACCTTTTGAGTTTTATTGTTGTTGTCACACTAAGTGGTTTCTTACGAGGTTTCTCTGCTGAGAAAAAGTTTATACACCTAAATTTTTACTCAAATACTCCTGTTTTGATGGCAATTCAGCCGCACTGATTTCGTCAATGATTTTGCCGTGTTCCATTAAGTAATGACGGTCAGCAAGGGGTGCAGCAAAACGAAAATTTTGCTCAACCAACACAATAGTCAGACCTTTTTCTTTAAGCTTGATCAGCACTTCGGCTAATTTCTGCACAATCACTGGAGCCAGGCCTTCAGTAATTTCATCGAGCAATAATAAGTTCGCTCCAGTGCGTAAAATACGTGCCAAAGCTAGCATTTGCTGCTCGCCCCCTGAGAGTCGCGTGCCCTGACTAAAGCGCCGCTCATACAGGTTAGGAAACATCTCATAGAGTTCATCAAGGTTCATGCCGCCGCTGCGCACGGTCGGCGGCAGCAGTAAGTTTTCCTCGACATTGAGACTGGCGAAAATACCGCGCTCTTCAGGGCAAAAACCCACGCCTAAACGCGGAATATGATGGGCCGGAATAGTCATGGTTTCCGTGCCATTGATCATGATCGAACCGCTACGCTTGCCAACCATATTCATAATCGCGCGCAAGGTGGTGCTGCGCCCGGCGCCATTACGACCGAGTAAAGTCACTAACTCACCACGGCGCACGACCATGTTGACACCATGCAAGATATGCGACTGACCGTAGTAGGCATGCAAATCTTCAACCACGAGTTGTTCACGATTGGATGCATTCATAGCGCCACCTCGTCCGTCACCGCAGTACCTAAGTACGCTTCGCGTACCGATGGATTAGCCGAGACTGTTGCATAATCACCTTCGGCTAAAATAGAGCCGCGCGCCAGCACGGTAATCGCATCGCATAAACGACTGACCACACTCAAATTATGCTCAACCATTAATACCGTACGCCCCACCGCCACACGTCGGACGAGGTCAACCACCATATCGACATCTTCTTGACCCATGCCTTGCGTCGGCTCATCCAACAACAGCATCACCGGATCAAGGGCCATGGTAGTCGCCAGTTCTAAGGCGCGCTTACGGCCATAGGACAGTTCATGCGTGACCGTATCGGCAAAACTACCCAGCCCGACCTTTTCGAGTAATTCCATCGCTCGCTCATTTAAACTATTTAAGCTGCGCTCGGATTTCCAAAAATGAAACGAATTACCTTGTTTACTTTGCAAGGCCACACGTACGTTTTCCAAAACAGTCATCTGTCCAAACACGGCAGAAATCTGAAATGAACGCACCAGCCCTAACTTGGCAATCTGATTGGCACGGGTGCCGGTGATGGCTTTACCTTGGAAAAGAATCTCTCCACGGGTCGGCGGTAAGAAATGTGTTAATAAATTAAAAAATGTGGTTTTGCCTGCACCATTAGGACCAATTAAGGCATGGATATGGCCTTTTTTAACTTTTAAATCAACATCATTGACGGCAGTAAAGCCTCGAAACGCCTTGGTTAACCCACGCGTTTCTAAAATAATATCCGATGACATGTGCAGCCCTCTAACCCTGATTATTGTTGTTGGTTATTAGCTTGGCAGTTACCTTACCTTTACGTTAACGATAACAAGGGATTTACTGTTAAAGCAAGCATGATTAACCAAAGTATGACTTATCAGTTAATCATGCTTTTTTTCGCTTTAGGGAATCAAAACTTAAAGGTGTAGTTAGCGATAATGCGATTTTCATCAACATCAGTGGTGTGTGAGCCACGGTACATCACGTTACGCACCAATAAACCCAGATCTTTTAATGGGCCAGACTGAATGGTGTAACCGATATCAATATCGCGCTCCCATTCTTTGGCACTCTGATTATTCACTTTAAAATTATCACCGCTGGCATAACGCGCCATTAAGTTCAGACCAGGAAGACCCATTTGCGCAAAGTCATAGTTGTAGCGTACTTGCCATGAGTCTTCTTTGGCGCGTAAGAAAGGTTGGTAGGTTAAGGTGTTCATGGTCCAAGGATCGGTACCGCCGGCTAAATAGGGTGTTCCGGTTTTACCGCTGGCATCTTGATAACCTAAGCCTAACCAATGCCCTTGATAGCCTAAGGAAAACATAGCGCTGGCTAAGCGGTTATCAACCGTGGTCTGGCCTTGGTCTGAACTGTTGAAATAGCGCAGATCACTCTTGAATTTAAGATCGTTGCTTAAGTCCGTCAAAAACTGCAGGTTAGCATGGTGCTGGCGATAGTTATCTTTCAACTCAGCAAAGTAATAGGTACCGGTTAAACCTGGAATAAACTCATAACTGGCCCCCGAATAATTAAACTTATTGCTGCTGACGCCACCAGTTGCACCATCCGCAGCCATATTCATATTTTCGTAGTTGGTCGAGTCACGCAAGCGTACTTTCTGAAACTGACCTGCGGTTAAGGTCAGGTTGGCAATGTCTTTTGACTGAACCTGGCCGCCTTGGAAGGTTTGCGGCAACATGCGCGTGTCATTGCGATAAGCAATGGGTAATAGCGGCTCATGCGTCCCTAGCGTTAACACTGTTTCAGAGATTTTCGCTTTAGCGGTAAAACCAGCAAAAGCATGACTGTCAGCCGATTTACCCGAGTGACGACTGCGCACCAATGTACCAGTGCCGCCGGTGCCACCACCAGAATCCAGCTTAACGCCAGCCAAACCTAAAGCATCCACCCCAACACCCACGGTGCCTTCGGTATAGCCCGACTGTAAACGCAACATAAAGCCTTGTCCCCAGTCTTCCGCTTTAGATTGCCCGCTTGTGTTATCACGAAAATCACGGTTCATATAAAAGTTACGTAAACTCAAGCTGCCGCTAGCATCTTCAACAAATGCCGCTTGAGCGAGGCTTGGCATAGCAATCGCTGCTGCTAAGCTGCTGATGACAAACATCCTATTGATCTTAATGTGCATAGTAAGTCTCTCTTTTTATTATTAACGACTGTTTATGTAAATCGAGCGGTGCGCTCTAGTGAGTTATTTGTTTCGAGGAATCCGTCCCATCAAATAAAACTCGTCATTGGGTGGTGTTCCCGCCATAGACACCAGTCGGTTCGATAGCCCAAAAAAGGAGGCAATCGCGCCCATATCCCAAATATCATCCAGACTAAACCCCTGCGCTTGTAGTTTGGCAACCCACTGATCAGTCAGCACGCCACACTCAATCGCCAAGTAGTAGGTGTAATCCAGCATCACCCGTTGCTTTTCAGTAATCGGGGCGGTACGGAAGTTAATCGCAATCTGATCAGATAAATGCGCTTGTTTAGAATAAATACGTAACAATGCACCGTGCGCTACCACGCAATATAAGCACTCATGTTGTGCACTCATCGCCACCACAATCATTTCTCGCTCAACGATCGAAAGGGTTGGAGACTCGCGTTCCATCAAAGCATCGTGATAGGCAAAAAACGCTCTAAACTCAGCCGGACGATGCGCCAGCATTAAAAATACATTGGGAATAAACCCCGCTTTTTCTTGCACCGCGAGCATGCGTTGTTGCACATCATCGGGTAGCTGTGCAATAGATTCAGGAACCGGAAAACGACTTAAGCGGAACATAGTGCAACCTCTTTATTATTATTGATGACCAAGCAAGCTAAGCGGTGGGCGGACAGAACTCTTCAACGCTAATGTCACGCATTTTGAACTTCTGCACCTTTCCACTGATCGTCATTGGAAACTCATCAACAAACTTAATAAAGCGCGGCACTTTAAAGTGGGCAATTTTACCTTTGCAATATTCTTTTAAGTCATCAATACTGATGCTGTCACCGGGATGTAACTGCACCCAAGCGACAATTTCCTCACCAAACTTTTCACAAGGAATACCCACTACCTGCACATCAGCCACACATTCATGGGTATAGAGAAACTCTTCGATTTCACGTGGATAAATATTTTCACCACCACGAATAATCATATCTTTGTTGCGCCCCACTATTTTTACATAACCATCATCATCCATCGTCGCCAAGTCACCGGTATGCATCCAGCGCGCGCTATCAATGGCGTCTTTAGTGGCCTCAGGATTATTCCAATAACCCAGCATCACACTATAACCACGGGTACAGAGCTCGCCAATTTGCCCGCGTGGAACAATGCGACCTTCATCGTTAACGATTTTGCTTTCTAAATTAGGCTGGGTACGACCCACTGAGGTGGTGCGATGCTCAATGCTATCGTTGGCTGCAGTTTGCGTAGAAACAGGGCTGGTTTCGGTCATGCCATACGCAATTTGCACTTCTTCCATATGCATATCTGACATAACGCGTTTCATCACTTCAATCGGACAAATAGACCCGGCCATAATGCCTGTGCGAAGGCTGCTCAGATCTAAGTTCGGCAGCTCTTCACTATCGAGCATGGCGATAAACATGGTCGGCACACCGTATAATACAGTGGCTTTTTCCTCGGCCACGGTCTGCAAAGTAACCACTGGATCAAAGGCAGCGCCAGGATAAATAATAGTACTGCCGTGAGTTAAAGCACCCAAGTTACCCATCACCATGCCAAAACAGTGGTACAGCGGCACCGGAATAACCATACGGTCATGCTCAGTTAAGCCGAGGCTTTCACCGACCATATAACCATTATTTAAAATATTGTAATGACTTAAGGTTGCCCCTTTCGGGAAACCCGTTGTACCTGAGGTGTACTGAATATTGATCGCATCATCAAACTGCAGCGTGCGGCTGACCTCAGCCAGCGCTTCATCACTAATAACATGCGCGCCTGACAAAACACTTTGCCAACTCATCATGCCTAGAGCAGGTTTATCACTCAGGCTGATGATCCCCTGCAGTTTGGGCAGCCGCGGACTTTCAAGCTGACCTGGCGTGGCAGGGGCCAGCTCTGGCAATAAATCACTGATCATGGCGTGATAGTTAGAGCTTTTAAACGATGATGCACTGATCAACCAAGCACAGCCTGATTGCTTCAATGCGTATTCAAGTTCGGTGGTGCGATAAGCTGGATTGATATTAACCAGAATCGCTCCAACTTTAGCGGTCGCAAACTGGGTCACCAGCCACTGCACGCAGTTCGGCGACCAAATACCTACGCGATCACCCGGTTTAATATTCAGCGCCAGCAAAGCACGCGCCGATTTATTCACTAAAACACCTAACTCAGACCAGGTCATGCGAATATCTTGTTCACGGGCGACCAAGGCTTCACGATCAGGAAAGCGCGCCACTGTCTGATCAAAGGCTTCACCAATAGTCATCGCCAATAGGGGTTTATCCTGCGGTCCGCAGGTATAGCTTGGAATACTCATCGTAAAATTCCCTCGATATTTTATGTTTGTTATTGAGGTTGCTTCAGTTGAATTTGCTGTTTCCTATCCTGTTTTCAAGATTAATGTTGACAGCTAATCCATGGTTGGCTTACGTTAACGTAAAGGTCAGATCCATGACTACAACATACAACGCAATTGAAGCCGATGTAAACACCCTAAAAATACTAAATTGGCATAACACTGAATATAACAAGCGGGCGATTTGCCTCTTATAAAAAATACAAAACCAAATCAAAGGTACCTACAGATGACATATTCCAGCCTGAACTTCGCTCTTGGTGAAACTGCCGATATGCTGCGCGATCAAATCCGCAGCTTTGTTGAAAGCGAAATTGCGCCACGTGCCGAAGCAATCGATCAAGACAATCTTTTTCCTGAGGATATGTGGCGTAAATTTGGCGATATGGGACTGTTAGGTATCACTGTGCCTGAAGCGTACGGCGGGGCCGGCATGGGCTACTTAGAGCACGTGATTGCCATTGAAGAAATCAGCCGCGGCTCAGCCTCAGTCGGCCTATCCTACGGTGCCCACTCCAACCTTTGCGTAAACCAAATCAACCGTAACGGTAGCCACGAGCAAAAACTTAAGTACTTACCTAAACTGATTTCTGGTGAGCATGTCGGTGCCCTAGCCATGAGTGAGCCTAACGCTGGCTCGGATGTGGTCTCTATGCGCTTACGCGCGGATCATAAAGGCGATCATTATGTACTCAACGGCAGTAAAACGTGGATCACTAACGGTCCAGACGCCAATACCTATGTGATTTATGCCAAAACTGATGCCGAAAAAGGTGCGCACGGTATTACCGCATTTATCGTTGAGCGCGACTTAAAAGGCTTTAGCCGTGGGACTAAGTTCGACAAACTCGGTATGCGCGGTTCCAACACCTGCGAGTTGTTTTTCGACGATGTGGAAGTGCCTGCAGAAAACATCCTAGGCGAACTCAACGGTGGCGTTAAAGTGCTGATGAGTGGTCTTGATTACGAGCGTGTAGTGCTGGCTGGCGGTCCTGTGGGCATTATGCAAGCCTGTATGGATCTGGTTGTACCTTATATCCATGATCGTAAGCAGTTTGGTAAAAGTATTGGTGAGTTCCAGTTTATTCAAGGCAAGATCGCCGATATGTACTCACAAATGAACGCCAGTCGCGCCTATTTATACGCCGTGGCCAATGCCTGCGATCGTGCGGAAACCACCCGCAAAGACTCAGCCGGTGTGATTCTCTATACCGCAGAAATAGCAACCAAAATGGCCCTAGAAGCCATCCAAATCTTGGGCGGTAATGGTTATATCAATGAATTCCCTGCCGGCCGTCTACTGCGCGATGCCAAGCTCTATGAAATTGGCGCAGGCACCAGTGAAATTCGCCGTATGTTGATTGGTCGTGAACTCTTCCGCGAAACCAAATAACGCTTCTCTATGCGCCCCTTGCAAGTAGCCAATACTGTCAAGTCAAGGGGCACTAAAACAATAACAACAGTAGAGGAACAGCCAATGGCCACCTTGCAAACTAAAATCAATACCCGCTCCCCCGAATTTGCGAGCAACGCACAAGCGATGCAAGCGCAAGTAGATGACCTGCGTGCGTTACTCAACACAACCAGCCAAGGCGGTGGTCAAGCCGCGCAGCAACGCCATGAATCACGTGGCAAACTCTTAGTACGCGACCGTATTAATGCCCTACTGGATACCGGCTCAGCCTTTTTAGAGCTCTCTCCCTTAGCTGCTTACGAGGTCTACGCTGATACTATTGCTGCGGCCGGTGTGGTTGCAGGTATTGGTCGCGTAGAAGGTATCGAGTGCATGATTATTGCTAACGATGCCACAGTAAAAGGCGGCACTTACTACCCGCTAACGGTTAAAAAACACCTGCGCGCGCAAACCATTGCCCAGCAAAACCGTCTGCCCTGCATTTACTTGGTCGATTCAGGTGGTGCTAACCTGCCCAACCAAGATGAAGTTTTCCCAGACCGCGAACACTTTGGCCGTATCTTTTTTAACCAA
Source organism: Gammaproteobacteria bacterium DTU037 (assembly GCA_001513025.1). Classification (GTDB taxonomy): domain Bacteria; phylum Pseudomonadota; class Gammaproteobacteria; order Pseudomonadales; family Pseudomonadaceae; genus Denitrificimonas. The sequence goes on along the minus strand of LFRZ01000107.1, from coordinate 7,189 downwards.
GCCAATATGAGTGCACAAGGCATCCCACAAATCGCCGTGGTGATGGGTTCTTGTACCGCGGGCGGTGCTTATGTACCGGCTATGTCAGATGAAACCATTATGGTGCGCGATCAAGCGACCATCTTCTTAGCAGGCCCCCCTTTAGTTAAAGCGGCCACCGGTGAAGTTGTGACTGCAGAAGAATTAGGTGGTGCTGATACCCATTGCCGTATTTCCGGTGTCGCTGACCATTACGCTGAAGATGATAATCACGCACTGGCCATTGCTCGCCGTTGTGTGTCCAATTTAAATTGGAAAAAGCTGGGTGAATTACAAACCCGCCCCGTACAAGCACCTTTATACGACGCCCAAGAGCTCTACGGCCTGATTCCCGCCGATGCTAAACAGCCGATTGATGTGCGTGAAATCATTGCCCGCTTAGTGGATAACAGTGAATTTGATGAATTTAAAGCCCTGTTCGGTACCACATTAGTCTGTGGCTTTGCCCATCTCCATGGCTACCCTGTCGCGATTTTAGGTAACAACGGTATTTTATTCGCCGAAGCAGCGCAAAAAGGTGCGCACTTTATTGAATTGGCCTGCCAGCGCGGCATTCCATTGATTTTCCTGCAAAATATTACTGGTTTTATGGTTGGTAAAAAGTACGAAGAGGGTGGTATTGCTAAGCATGGCGCTAAATTAGTGACTGCTGTCGCCTGTGCCCAAGTACCTAAATTTACTGTGCTGGTGGGTGGCAGCTTCGGCGCCGGTAACTACGGTATGTGTGGCCGTGCTTACGATCCACGCTTTTTATGGATGTGGCCTAATGCGCGCATCGGCGTGATGGGTGGCGAACAAGCTGCGGGCGTTTTGGCCCAAGTCAAACGCGAGCAGGTTGAACGGGCTGGCGGTAGTTTATCTGCCGAAGAAGAAGCGGCCATTAAAGAACCTATTCTGGCGCAATACGAACACCAAGGTCACCCTTACTACTCCAGTGCTCGCTTGTGGGATGACGGCGTGATTGATCCGGCGCAAACCCGTGACGTATTGGGTTTAGCGCTATCAGCAACGTTAAATGCACCTATTGAGCCGACCACGTTCGGCGTATTCCGCATGTAAGGAAAGCACTCATGGCTTATCAAGAAATACAATTAGAAACTGGTGAGCAGGGCATTGCGACTCTTTGGTTAAACCGTGCAGAAAAAAATAATGCTTTTAATGCCGGTATGATCAGCGAGTTAATTCACGCACTCGATACGATCCAAAATGATCAAAACATTCGCATTCTAGTCTTACGTGGACGCGGCAAACATTTCTCCGCCGGTGCCGACTTAGGCTGGATGAAAGCCTCTGCACAATTGGATTATGCCGCCAACTTAGCCGACTCCCATGAGCTCGGTGAACTGATGCATAAACTCTATCATCTACCACAGCCCACTTTAGCTGTGGTGCAAGGTGCGGCTTTTGGTGGCGCCGTGGGTTTAATCGCCTGCTGTGATATGGCAATTGGTGCTGCGGATGCAGTGCTTTGCTTGTCCGAAGTACGCATCGGTTTAGCGCCCGCAGTGATCAGTCCTTTCGTCGTGAAAGCTTTAGGCCAGCGGGCAGCACGGCGTTATGCACTGAGCGCAGAACGTTTTAGTGGTGCAACGGCCACCCAGTTGGGTCTGCTGTGTGAAAGCTACCCTGCAGAAGACTTAGATGCAGCGGCAGAAAAATGGCTGGCCAACTTATGCCAGAACAGTCCACACGCCATGGCCGCTAGCAAAGCGCTACTGATTGACGTCGGCGCAGGCAAAATTGATGCCCTGACCCGCGCTAAAACAGAACAAACCATCGCAGCTTTACGCGTCAGCCCTGAAGGGCAAGAAGGTCTAAATTCCTTCTTCGAAAAACGCTCACCTTCTTGGCAGGAGACACGCTAATGAACCGTCACATTGATACCCTACTGATTGCCAACCGCGGTGAAATTGCTTGCCGTATTATGAAAACTGCTAAGGCACTAGGTTTAAAAACCGTAGCAGTGCACAGTGAAGTTGACCGCCATGCGCGCCATGCCCGCATGGCGGATATTTGCTACAACTTAGGTGGTGCCAAACCTGCAGAAAGCTACCTGCTGATTGATAAAATCATTGAAGCAGCCAAAGCCACTGGCGCCCAAGCGATTCACCCAGGTTACGGCTTCTTAGCTGAAAACAGCACTTTTGCCCAAGCCATTGAAGATGCCGGTTTAATCTTTTTAGGCCCACCGGCCAGCGCTATTGTTGCCATGGGCAGTAAATCCGCAGCTAAATTTTTAATGGAAGAAGCCGGTGTGCCACTGGTGCCGGGCTTTCATGGCGAAGAACAAGACTACGAAACCTTCCGCATTGCCTCTGAACATATCGGCTACCCTGTCCTGCTGAAAGCCACCGCCGGCGGCGGCGGTAAAGGCATGAAAGTGGTCGAAAAAGAATCTGAGCTGAAAGACGCCTTAGAATCCGCACAACGTGAATCCAAGTCAGCCTTTGGCGACCCAAAAATGCTGGTGGAAAAATACGTACTTAAACCCCGTCATGTTGAGATCCAGATTTTTGCTGATATGCACGGTAACTGTGTCTATCTCAATGAGCGTGATTGCTCCATTCAACGTCGTCACCAAAAAGTTGTTGAAGAAGCACCTGCGCCAGGCATCAGCCCAGAATTACGCAAAACTATGGGTGAAGCGGCGGTAAAAGCGGCGCAAGCCATTGGTTATGTGGGCGCCGGTACAGTTGAATTCCTTTTGGATGCGCGCGGTGAGTTCTTCTTTATGGAGATGAATACCCGCCTGCAAGTTGAGCACCCGATTACCGAGTTGATTACTGGACAAGACTTAGTCGCTTGGCAAATCCGTATTGCCCGTGGTGAAAAACTGCCTCTCACCCAAGCGCAAGTCCCCCTGCATGGCCATGCCATTGAAGTGCGCTTGTATGCAGAAGATCCCGATAATGACTTCCTACCTTCTACCGGTACCCTAAATCTATACCGCGAACCTGCTGCAGGTGAAGGCCGTCGCGTGGATACTGGGATTGAAGAAGGCGATAGTATTTCCCCCTTCTACGATCCAATGATTGGTAAGTTGATTGCTTGGGGTGAAAACCGTGAAGAAGCGCGCCAACGCTTATTAGCTATGTTGGCTGAGACTCATATCTCTGGCGTGCGTACTAACTTAGCTTTTTTAAGTCGCATCCTCGCTCACCCAGCGTTTGCTGCTGCAGAACTGGATACCGACTTTATTCCACGCCACGAAAAAGATCTCTTTATCACCCCAAGTGAGTTACCCGCAGCATTCTGGAATTTAGCAGGCCGTGCATGGGCGCTTTCGCAAGAGAAGCGTATCCGTAACGATGATCAGACTTCACAGTGGGCGCTGGCTTCAGGGTGGCGCAGTGCGCAACCGCAACTCTATACGCTGAATTTACAAACAGGCGAACAACAACAAAAAGTTGTGCTCTACGCTGATGACTTAACCCATACTAAGTTGGTTAACGATCAATTAATTGTTGAAGACACGCATATCAGCCAACACTACCCTGCATTGCGTATAGGTCAGACCTTATACCTTGAGTGGCAAGGCGAGTTACACCCAGTCACTGAAGTCGACTTTATTGCGCAAGCGGCCGCCAGTTCACAACAACAAGGCGGTTTAACCGCACCAATGAACGGCAATATTGTACAAATTTTAGTCACTCCAGGCCAAGCAGTGGTACAAGGCGCAACACTGGTGGTGTTAGAAGCGATGAAAATGGAACACAGCATTATTGCGCCGCACGCAGGTATCGTACAAAACATCTTCTGCGCTGAAGGTGAAATGGTCAAGGATGGCATGGTACTCGTTGAGCTTGATGGAGGTGAGTGATGAGTTTTCCTGCGCATGTACGTTTAGTTGAAGTTGGTCCGCGTGATGGCCTACAAAACGAAAAACAACCCATCAGCATCGCCGATAAAGTTGCGCTGATTAATGCACTGAGCGACAGTGGTTTGTCCTCTATTGAGGCAGGAAGTTTTGTGTCGCCCAAATGGGTACCACAAATGGCCGGTAGCGCTGAAGTCTTTGCCCAGATTCAGCGTGCAGAGTCAGTGACCTATGCTGCCCTCACCCCCAATATGCAGGGCTTCGAAGCAGCCTTGGCAGCAGGTGTCAAAGAAGTTGCCGTCTTTGCTGCGGCATCTGAATCCTTCTCACAAAAAAACATAAACTGCTCAATTAGCCAGAGCCTCACACGTTTTGAGCCTCTACTAGCAGCCGCTCAGCAACATGGCGTGCGCGTGCGTGGTTATGTATCCTGCGTGCTAGGCTGTCCTTATGAGGGTGAGATTGCACCTGAGCAAGTAGGTGCTGTTGCTCAAGCCCTGTATGACATGGGCTGCTACGAAATATCATTAGGCGACACCATTGGTGTTGGTACCCCCAATAAAGCTGCGGCACTCTTTGCTGAAGTGGCTAAAAATATACCGCGTGCTCAGCTAGCCGGTCATTTCCACGATACCTATGGCCAGGCCTTAGCCAATATTTACGCCAGTCTATCTGAAGGTATTGCTGTGTTTGACAGCTCAGTTGCTGGTTTAGGCGGCTGTCCTTACGCTAAAGGCGCTAGCGGTAACGTCGCTACAGAAGACGTGCTCTATATGCTAAAAGGTCTAGGTATTCACACCGGTGTCAGTCTAGAAAAAGTCATTGCTGCAGGATTAACCATCAGTGCTGTATTAGGTCGCGAAACAGGCTCTCGAGTCGCCCGCGCTTGGCATGCTTCTGCACATTAATACGAGAGATAAAAATGAATAAAATATATGCATCTGCCGCCGAGGCTCTCGACGGAATCGTCGAAAATGGTATGACCTTAGCCGTCGGTGGTTTTGGTTTATGCGGTATCCCTGAAGCCCTGATTGACGCATTACGCGCTACAGGTAAAAAAGAACTCACTGTTATCAGTAATAACGCAGGGGTTGATGGCTTTGGTCTGGGTAAATTACTCGAAACCCGTCAAATCAAAAAAATGATTTCATCCTATGTTGGCGAAAACAAAGAGTTTGAACGTCAATATCTCGCTGGTGAGCTGGAGCTTGAGTTCACACCACAAGGCACACTCGCGGAAAAGCTACGCGCTGGCGGCGCTGGTATTCCTGCCTTTTTTACTAAAACAGGTTATGGCACGCTGGTGGCAGAAGGCAAAGAAACCCGTGAATTTGATGGTGAGCAGTATGTGATGGAGCGCTCATTAGTTGCAGATATCGGCCTAGTCAAAGCCTGGAAAGCTGATAAGTCAGGCAACCTTATGTTTAATAAAACTGCGCGTAACTTTAATCCTTTGGCAGCGATGGCCTCCAAGATATGCGTTGTTGAAGTTGAAGAAATTGTTGAAGTTGGCGAATTCGATCCTGACTATGTGCATTTACCCGGCATCTACGTGCAACGCATTGTAGTCAATGCTAATCCAGAAAAACGTATTGAACAACGTACATTAAGGAGCTGATCATGGCTTGGACTCGTGAACAAATGGCACAACGTGCCGCACAAGAACTGCAAGATGGCTTCTATGTAAACTTAGGCATTGGTTTGCCAACCTTAGTGGCTAACTATATTCCAGAAGGTATGGATGTTTGGCTGCAAAGTGAAAACGGTTTATTAGGTATCGGCCCATTCCCAACCGAAGAGACCATTGACCCAGACCTTATTAATGCAGGTAAACAAACCATCACCACGCTACCTGGCGGTAGTATTTTTGATAGTGCTGCCAGCTTTGCCATGATTCGTGGTGGGCATATCAATTTGTCTATTCTCGGCGCGATGCAAGTCTCAGAACAAGGGGACTTAGCCAACTGGATGATTCCAGGAAAAATGGTTAAAGGTATGGGCGGCGCGATGGATTTAGTCGCTGGTGTAAAGCGTGTTGTTATTCTAATGGAACACACAGCCCGTGGCGGCGATAAGAAAATCCTTAAAGCTTGTGACCTACCGCTGACCGGTGTCGGTGTTGTCGACCGTATTATTACTGATTTAGGTGTTCTAGATGTGACGCCTGAAGGTATGAAACTGGTCGAGCTGGCTGATGATGTCAGCTTTGAGCAATTACAGGAAGCTACGGGTTGTGTAATCATCACCTAACTGGCTGCGCTAAATAATCACTGATTTGGTTTATTATATACTTTTACGCGGAATCTAATTCCGCGTTTTTTATCTGCGTAAAGGGCAATCAATGACTAGAGCACAACGCACCTATAGTATTTCTGATCTAGCCAGCGAGCTGGATATTACCACGAGAGCGATTCGCTTCTATGAAGAACAAGGCATGCTCCACCCTGCTCGTCGTGGCCAAGAGCGTGTTTATAATCCAAAAGATCGAGTAGCTTTAAAGCTGATCCTGCGTGGCAAACGTATAGGTTTTTCCTTAGCAGAATGCAAAACTCTAATTGAATTATATGACCCTCAAGCAGGCAATCATATCCAGCTTAATATTATGCTGGATATGATTAATGAGCGCCGTGTCCAACTCGAGCAACAAATTTTAGATATTCAACAAATGCAGATTGAGTTGGATACCGCTGAAGAGCGTTGCCTAAGCGCGCTAGAGAAAACTAAAAAAGCCAGCGCTAAGGAGGGATTATGAGTAAGGTACCCGCTAATAAAGTCCGCCGTGAAGTGATGGGGGATGCTTTTGTTGATCGTGCAATGGAAAACACCTCAGTATTTACCCAACCGTTACAGGACTTTATTAACCAACATGCCTGGGGCTCTGTATGGGAGCGTGAAGGGCTAAGTCGTAAAGAGCGTAGTCTAATTACTATTGCCGCACTTACCGCCTTAAAAGCCGCACACGAGCTTAAAGGGCATGTCCGTGGTGCGCTCAATAATGGCTGTACAGCAGAGGAGATCAGTGAAGCTATTTTGCACTGTGCAGTTTATGCAGGCGTACCAGCGGCAAGTGAAGCTTTTCGTGCAGCTCAAGAAGTGATTGAAACGGATAGCTAAGCGTTAGCATCATCGATGCTACTTCAGCATCTGAAAACTATAAAAGCCCAGATCGATTGAGCTGACCCTATCCTATAAAGCTGGGCTCTGCAATTAATCTGGGCTTTTTATATGTACTTGAAAAATATAACCTGTGCTTTCCTAAGCCTCTGGGTTGTAGCCTCAATTCTGTAAGTCTCAGGCCAACCTAGCAACACTTATAGAACAACCACAGCAATC
>LFRZ01000032.1 GCA_001513025.1 Gammaproteobacteria bacterium DTU037 | reverse complement strand
AACGTGACCAATAGTACCAACGTTCAGGTGCGGTTTATTACGTTGAAATTTTTCCTTAGCCATTGCTATCACCCTCTGATTAAGCACGCTTACTTTATAAGCACATACAAGAAAGGCAGATATATACATATCTGCCTTTATTTTTATCATGGAGCTCATGAGCGGAGTCGAACCGCTGACCTCACCCTTACCAAGGGTGTGCTCTACCAACTGAGCTACATGAGCGAAACATTGCAAAGGCAAATTGGAGCGGGTAGCGGGAATCGAACCCGCATCATCAGCTTGGAAGGCTGAGGTTCTACCACTAAACTATACCCGCTTTTGCATTTGCTTAAAATTTGGTGGAGGGAGAAGGATTCGAACCTTCGAAGCTCACGCGTCAGATTTACAGTCTGATCCCTTTGGCCGCTCGGGAACCCCTCCTTAAGCGAGGCGATATAATGATCTATATACAGATTGATGTCAAGCCCTTTTAAAACAACTTCTATATTTTTATGCAAATACACAATTTAAGCCATCTATTCCAGCATCTACCTCATGATTGGTCAGCACTACGCGTATACCTGAGAACCCCTTAAGCAACTGACTCAATAGAGCCCACCCAACCAAATGCCGAGCGCGCGCGGCAATAGCAACCCAGCATGCTAATCGCGACATTTCACAGCCTGTATGGTGCTTTATACCCAGTCACAGCGGCACATTACGCGATATCCTCCCGCACAAGCACAACCAAGCAAATACCATGACTCATATCGTCCTGCTCAATAATAGAGCTACCAATATCTTGCGCTTGCAGTTTTTAAGTATCTGAGCCTCTGCCAGCTTGAATGATCACGGCTTAATATAGAGTAAATACTCGACAACACCAGCATCAAGCGCGATGGGACTTGACTGAATATTTAGACTCAACAAGCGCTACGGCACAGCCTGTGCCACTTTTTCAGCAGAAAAACCATCCAACAACAAAATATCTGTCAATATCTACCCTTGGCCTACCGCGACAGATCGCCATTTAGACCCGGAGCCTCGTCAAGCAATTGCACCCGCTCGACATCCTCCGACATAGGCTTAGCGACCACCCGCACCTGCTGCTTATCAGATGAAAAGCCCTGCTGGCTCCATATAAAATAAAACACATTAATAATAACCAACCCTAAAAAAATCCATCGCATTACTTACTCCCTTGCCATGTAGGGGCAGGCAATCGCCAGACCAGCAAAAACCAAATCATCCTCCACTACCGCATCCGCAATTATCGAATAAACAATACGACTATCACCACCAGTGCAAAGCACAGCAAAGGACGCCCCCAGCACACTCTGCGCACTCAGCCACTGCTCTTTGACAAAACCATTGAGCATCGACCTAATACCAAAAGTCACAGCAGCATGAGTGTTATCACCAAGCATCACTGCCTGCTCAATAGTCTCGCCCTGTATACTTCCCACCAACTGCGTACCATTGCCCAGCATTGCTTTCATCAAACCCATACCAGGCGCTATACAACCGCCTAAATGCACGCCGTCATCCCTAATATAGTCAGCAGTAATAGCCGTACCGCAGTCAATGACAACACATGCACCCTGCACCTGAGTATAGGCTGCAACAATGGCAAGCCAACGATCGATACCTAATCTTCCGGCCTCTAAGTAACCATTGGTAACCCCAGCAAGCTGTTTTTGAGACCGCGCATAGTCTATTGCAATCCCGCAAAGACATTTTATAAGCGAAGCCAGCCTTGCATTCTCTTCAGCCGTACGCACCGAGCAGGCTCGACAATAAACCACCGCGGCACACTCAAGATTTTTTAATGCTACGCAAAGACCTTGCAAATCTAACGCGACACCTGTTGCCACAGGCACTAACGAGCCAGCACTCAGCAATCGCCACTTAAGGCGTGTATTGCCATAATCAATCTCAAGAATCATCTTGCAACCTTAAGCTCAATTCACCGCCGAGATACTTGCGCTCCTCACCTTCAACCAGCAGGCAAAGCTCACCCTTATCAGCAACACCAACGACCTTGCCACTGACAGAATGACTCCCTATCTGCAGCACAGCATTTCGCCCCTGCCATGCATGCTGTGTCAGCCATTCAGCCTTCATACTGGCAAATCCATAAGTTTTTTGCTTTTCTAAATAGCGATCCAACTCTTCTATAAGCACTTGAGCAAATAGCGTTCGATCAATGATTGCGCCCATCTCCTTACTCAAAGAAGTCCATTCCTGATCAATGCTATCGACCAAATCAAGCATATTAAGATTGACGCCTATACCAATCACGACATGGCATAGCTCCACTGGGTCACCTATTAATTCAAGAAGAATACCAGCAACTTTGCGCCCATCGATTAACACATCATTAGGCCATTTTAACAATGCTGCAATACCACTGAGTCGCTGAATCGCTTTGGACACGGCAAGCCCAACCACTAAACTTAAGCCATCAATCTGATTAAGCCCTTCAGTAATTGGCCAAACATAGGATAAGTATAAGTTCTGCGCAAAAGGACTTACCCATTCTCGTCCGCGCCGACCTTTACCTTGCGTCTGATGCTCAGCTAGAACCGCCATAGGTGCGCTATGCTCAGACAATAGCTGCTTAGCTTGCTCATTGGTTGAACCAAGGGACTCATACATATAAACAGGCAACGCCGGAAATACACGTCGAATAACATCGCCATTTAACAATTGTAATGGCTGCGCCAATCGATAGCCTTTCCCTTGAACACTCTGCACTGAAATCCCCAATTCTTGCGTGATACGCTGAATTCTTTTCCAGACCGCCGCTCGACTGACACCAAGCTGACGCCCTAAATCACTACCAGAATGAAAGCTACCGTCAGCCAACAGCATTAATAAATCTTGCATATCACTCCAGCACTACTTCCACAGGAAGTTATATTATATTTTTCATTTACTCGACCGCCCCATCAATAACAGCCAAGTTATTTCAATTTACGCGAGTAAAACATAGCAGGAATGTATCCGTAAAGCTGCTGTATTACGCACAAAGCATTGACTAAACATCAGAAGAGGGTGCGCATATAGCAATAAGACAGGTTTTATATAGAAATCATAGCAACACTGACGAAACAAGCTGACCTCTTATAACCTAATGCAGTGCGACGGGAGAAGCCTTTGATAGACTTAAACGTTGATCCGTGGTGAACCACCTTAAACGTCTAGCTAATTTACACCTCAGCCCCAACTACAGGCTACACCTGAACATCTAACCTGGCTTCAACGTTAATGCATCAGTGGTGTCACCCCAGACAGCACAGATATCATTTATAAAACCAGCTGGCGAATGCCCTTTATGTCAGCACACAGCTCTCAGCCTGCACAGACGAGCCAGATTATTGCAGGCGAAAAAAAAGGCTACCCGTTAGGGTAGCCTTTCTTATTTGGCGCTTGACGATGACCTACTC
>LFRZ01000159.1 GCA_001513025.1 Gammaproteobacteria bacterium DTU037 | reverse complement strand
ACACCTTCACTTACACCGTTGAGTTTTCCGACCCTTTATGTCCGTTTTGTAGTGCCCGAGTTCCCTGCGATAAAGATGATCCAACAGAGCCTTGGGTCGGCACATGCTTAAGCGGACATACTGCTACTTACCAGCTGGACAGCGATTACGAAGACGAAGACAGCAACGATTGACTCTAAACTTTCAGCTCCGCGAGATAAAAGCAACCAAGTCAGGCAGCGTAAGCTGCTTGGCTTGGTTCATTGGCGTTTATTTTTTTACCCGCTCAAGCTTTTTATTCAAATAATAAATAGCAGCCCCACAAAATGACTTGTGTTTACCCTGGCGATCTAAAGATGACCAATCCTGAAGCAATCTCTGCAATCCACCAGTGGTCGCACTGCCTTTAGTCCTCGCTAACACATGCTGCACCGCATCAATTACCGCTTTACGGTTCTCATTCAAGCGGTAGTAGTTAAGGTTGAGCACTTGGTTGATTTGATCGTTTAAAATAGGATCATCCAGCTTCAATTTACCACTACCCAAGTACCTGATCTTCTCTTGAATAGAATGCGCTGGCTCTGCAGGATTGATAATGGGGACAATGCAATAAACTTCTACTATTGCCCCCATTGCCATGTTAAATTTGATTTTGTTATAAGCTTATAATACTGTGTTTTCAGTAGCGGCGCAGCAGCGCCAAATGGATGACAACTGGAGAAATAAACGATGGCACTTCGTATTAATGACACCGTACCCAACCTTGATCTGAAAACCGATCTGGGCGACTTCAAACTGCACGACTTCATCGGTGACAGCTGGGCGATCCTGTTCAGCCACCCGAAAGACTTCACCCCGGTCTGCACCACCGAATTCGGTGCAGTCGCTCAGTTGGCAGCCGAGTGGGAAAAGCGCGGCACCAAGGTGATCGGTCTGTCCGTTGACGGCGTGGACGAGCACGTTGAATGGAAAGCCGATATCGAGAAATACGCCGGTGCACCGGCCAAGTTCCCGATCATCGCTGACGAAGACATGGCCGTTGCCAAGGCACTGGACATGCTGCCGGCTGATGCCTACCTGCCGGATGGCCGTACCGCGGCCGACTCTGCCAGCGTACGTGTCGTGTTCATCTTCAGCCCGGACAAGAAGCTGCAGCTGTCCATGACCTACCCGATGTCCATCGGCCGTAACTTCGCTGAAGTCGTACGTGCTCTGGATGCGCTGCAGGCCACCTACAAGGTGCCGATCGCAACCGGCGCCAACTGGGAAGTGGGTGATGACGTGATCGTGGCTCTGTCGCTGAACGATGAAGAAGCCAAGGCCAAGTTCGGCGAAATCGACGTCAAACTGCCGTACCTGCGTACTACCAAACAGCCGTCTTAATTCAGGCTGTCACTATTGCTCGAACACTATGCTCGAAACAATAGTACCCAACAGCTCTGATACCCATCGGTGCTGACTCCGGCCTGCTTCGGCAGGCCGGATGGCACACCGCCCTGATGGCTCGGTTGGCGGTGTGTCACCTCAATGACTCGACTGACAGCAATTTCATGGGATAAGGAGGTTGCAATTGTTACGACGAGATTCCAAACAGCCACGACTTCGCGGACTCTGTTTTTTTTGCTGCAGGCGGGCATTCAGTTTCCCTCTCCATATAGCGGGCTTGTGCGCAAAAACCCGGTTTGGTTCCCGCTCACACTTTAGCATGGGGCGAATAACCATCGACCCAATAGCCAACCTCAACTCTTTAAATTTACCTTGTGTCGTTGAACCCAGAAGGTACTGAGCCTGCCGAAGACAACGCTCTGGTGTCTCTGAAAGTACTGATCAACCTGTTCTAATAAAGAGGGCTCATACATGGATATCAAGGAACTTGAACCTGGCTTTTCGATCTGCCATGCCATCTACCCTGGCGACATGGCAGAACTAAAATCACGAGGCTTTCGATCGATCATCTGTAATCGTATGCCCGGCGAAGCTGAAGACCACATTGACGCCACCGAATTGCGTCAGGCGGCAAAAGCGGCCGGTATCGAGTGGGTCGAGATTCCTGTCACTCCCGGAGAGTACACGCCTGAAGTCGTTGAAGCCTTTGGCGAAGCAATCGAAACGCTACCGTCACCTATATTGGGGTTCTGTCGCAGCGGACGTCGGGCTGTTTCTCTTTGGATTCATAACCAGATGCAGCAGGCGATCTGTGACTTGGGGCCCTTGCTGCAGGCAGCCCACGCCGCAGGGCACGACCTGCACGAGCAGAAAGACACATTCAAAAAGCGATGACCTGACCCAGGTCTCAAGGAATTTGAGTGAACATCCGAAAGTATTTTCCATTTCTTGAATGGTTACCGAGCTACCGCCTGACAACTCTCAATCAGGATATTCTGGCCGCGGTGATCGTGACCGTCATGCTGATCCCGCAGTCGCTGGCCTACGCGATGCTGGCCGGGTTGCCACCCGAGGTGGGACTCTACGCCAGTATCGCACCATTGGTGCTCTATGCGGTCTTTGGCACCAGCCGTACCCTCTCGGTAGGGCCGGTGGCCGTCATTGCCCTGATGACGGCGGCAGCTGCCGGTGCCATTGCCGCGCCGGGCAGTGCCGAATATCTTTCGACCGTGATTTTGCTGACCTTTATCTCCGGTTTGATGTTGACGCTGATGGGGCTGTTCCGGCTGGGATTTCTGGCCAACTTCCTCAGTCACCCGGTGATTTCCGGGTTCATTACAGCGTCTGCGGTGATTATTGCCTTCAGCCAGCTCAAACACCTGCTGGGTATCGCCGCCAGTGGCCACAGTCTGCCCGAGTTGCTGGCCGATCTGGCGCGCAACCTGCCGAATCTGAACCTGACCACCCTGATGATCGGTGCCGGTACTTTACTGTTTCTGTACGGCGCTCGCCGCTGGCTGGTGCCACTGCTGCAACGCCTGGGGCTGAGCAAGGGTCTGGCTGGCGGGTTGGGGCGTCTGGCGCCCATTCTTGCCGTTGTCGTCACCACCTGGATTGCGGCAGCCTTTGACCTGGCTGCAACCGGTCTGGCCGTCGTGGGCGATATTCCGGCGGGTTTGCCACCCCTGACTCTGCCTTCCGGCGATGCGAGCCTTTGGCAGCAGCTTTGGGTGGGTGCGCTGCTGATCAGTATTGTCGGTTTTGTCGAATCGGTCTCGGTAGGGCAGACGCTTGCCGCCAAACGACGTGAGCGCATCGACCCGGATCAGGAGCTGGTCGGGCTGGGCTGCGCCAATCTTGGCTCGGCGTTAAGTGCCGGGATGCCGGTGACGGGTGGCTTCTCGCGCTCGGTGGTGAATTTTGATGCCGGGGCACGCACCCCTGCCGCCGGTGCCTTTACGGCTGTCGGCATTCTGGTGGTGATCCTTTGGTTCACCCCGCTGCTGGCAACACTGCCGATCGCCACTCTGGCGGCAACGATCATTATCGCCGTACTGTCGCTGGTGGATCTGCATGCGATCAACCATACCTGGCGTTACTCAAAAGCCGATTTTTCCGCCATGCTGGCCACCATTGTCATTACTCTGCTGCAGGGCGTGGAAGCCGGTATTCTGGCCGGAGTCGGGCTGTCGCTGGCGCTGCACCTGTATCGCACCAGCCGCCCGCACAGTGCCGTGGTCGGGCGGTTGAGCGGGACTGAACATTTTCGCAATGTGGAACGTCATCAGGTAGAAACCGATCCGCATCTGCTGCTGTTGCGGGTGGATGAGAGTCTCTACTTCCCCAATGCCCGTTACCTTGAGGATCGCGTACTGGAGCTGGTCAGCCAGCATCCGCAGATGCAGCATCTGGTGCTGAGCTGTCAGGCGATCAACCATATTGATGCCTCGGCGCTGGACAGTCTGGAGTCGATCAATCAACGGCTCAAGGACGCGGGTATCCAGCTGCATCTGGCGGAAGTGAAAGGTCCGGTGATGGATCGACTGCAGCTGGTTGAATTCCCGGCGCAGCTCAACGGCCGCGTATTCATGAGTACCTATGAGGCCTGGCAGGCGCTTGCTCGGACAACGGAACCCGCAACCGCATGAGCCAAGACAACAGAGATGTCAACTGGCAGCCGTGTCACGGTGGCAGTATCAGGATTCACCCGCTAGGCTCAAGGGTGTGCGTGTTTCGGCAGAGGCCGGTTGCGGCTGATCCTGATCTCGGGAGGAGAATATGGATAGTCTGTTAAGAATGTGCCTTGTATTGGCACTATCAGTAATGTTGGTGCCGGCTGCGGTGGACAAGGCCGAAGCGAGTCTGCCTTTGAGTGACAAGACTTCAACGGCGGACCACACTCAATTCAAGGCGCTGCAGGGGCCGTTCAGCAGTGGTCCCGAGGTGACTCAGGCCTGCCTGCGCTGTCATACCGAAGCGGCCAAACAGCTGCAGCAGAGTCTGCACTGGACCTG
>LFRZ01000037.1 GCA_001513025.1 Gammaproteobacteria bacterium DTU037 | reverse complement strand
CTTGTCCGGAAAAAGGCGTGTTATTTCGGACAAGATAACAGCGTAAGTAGTGTGCTGACAAGTGTACTAGATTAAGCTAAAGATACAGATTCTCGACCGCATACACAGTTAAGCGTATCCATCAAAACTCACTTGTTAAAAATTCTTTATTTTTGTCATCACACTATGGTTTTGTGCGGTAGCAAATAACGTGTACTGCGCCCGCCCGCTGCTGATTTGACTAAGCAGCCTAAATCCACCAAGGCGCTGAGGTGACGCGTCGCTGTGGGCTTACTGACTTTAGCGACTCGATGATATTGCGTGGTGTTAATGCCATCTGAAAAATCACCGTCCAGCATTTTATTTAGCACTTTTACTTGTTCTTTTAATAATTGTGTTTGGTCGATTTGACGCCAAAACCTGGCTTTAAAGAGCGTTTTTTCAAGCTCAGCTATAACCCCTGCAAAGGTATCGTTGAGGGTATCTAAAAACCACACCAGCCAAGGGGTAATATCCATCGCACCTTTTTGGCTTTGCTCTAGGATTTTATAGTAGCTAGCACGTTTGGCTAAAATGCCCACCGACATCGCGTAAAAGCGTACCGATTGCTGCTCAGCCTGGGCTAATGCTAAGTCGGTTAATAAGCGCGTGATACGTCCATTACCATCTTCTAAAGGATGCAAAGTCACAAACCAAAAGTGTGCAATGGCGGCTCTTAATAATGGGTCGAGGCTGGTATCGGTTTGCGATGCGTTAAACCAGTCGATAAAGCAGCTGAGTTCGCTTTCTAATACCGCACGGTTTGGGGCGGTCAAATGCACTTTAGGGTTATCTATCCGCCCCGATACCACTTGCATCGGTGCGTCCCCCCGAAGTTGGCCACCCACCACTGAGCTCAAAAAGGTGTTGCCCTCAACAAACAGGCGGCTATGCCAGTGTAAGAGTCGCTCTAGGCTAAGCGGCGCAGTTAA
>LFRZ01000040.1 GCA_001513025.1 Gammaproteobacteria bacterium DTU037 | reverse complement strand
CCACGGGTACCGGACAGCGAAGAAATGGCCAACTTACTGCGCAAAGCCGCCAAACGCATTGCAGTGGAACAGCTCTGGGTCAACCCAGACTGCGGCCTCAAAACCCGCGCTTGGCCAGAAACCAAAGCTGCGCTGGAGCACATGGTGACAGCGGCTAAGCAATTGCGTAAAGAGCATAAAGAATCTGCGGTTGCTTAGAGTGGATTAGCCAAGCAAAGTAAGAGTGAAAAATAAGACGCGCAGCTTCGCAAGGAGCTGTGCGTTTTTTATTCTTTATTGATCAGTAATGCCAGTCCATCCACTGGGCTGGTTGTTCCAGCAAAATGCTGGCCCAATACATGGGTGTAGATTTGCGTAGTTTTCACATCGGTATGGCCGAGCAGCTCTTGCACAGTGCGAATATCACGTCCAGCTTGTAAGAGATGCGTGGCAAATGAGTGACGAAAAATGTGGTAGGTAACACGTTTATTGAGGATGCCTGCTTTTTGCACTGCTGCTTTCAATGCCTTTCTGGCTACGGAGTCGTTTGACATCCTCACCGCCCTAAAGAGACGGGGATTCCTACTGCTAGACGGCCATGCCCGACCGCGAGAATGTTTTGTGCCGCATTGATATCGCGGTCGTGGGTGACACCGCACCCACTGCACGTCCATTCTCTTATTCCAAGTCCTGCGATACCTTTCGGCCTCGATTCGGGCAAGCTGCCACAGCTCGAACAGGCTTGGGTGGTGTATGCCTCGTTTACTTCCTTAAAAACAATGCCTGCGTGAGCGCATTTATAGTCCAGCATTGTTTTTAATTGACCCCAGCCAGCGTCCAGCACTGACTTGGCCATCTTGGTTTTAACGAGTTTTAAACTACTGACGTTGCCCACATAGATTTCACCGCAGCGCTTTACC
>LFRZ01000025.1 GCA_001513025.1 Gammaproteobacteria bacterium DTU037 | reverse complement strand
ATTTCTGCTTTCGACTTTGCCCGTTTTTTACGTAATAAGCCTGAAGCTAAGTTTCTCTTTGTTGCCCACCGCCAAGAAATTCTCAAGCAAGCACAAGCGTCGTATCGTGGCGTGTTACGCAACAGCAACTTTGGTGAACTGTGGGTGGGCGGGGCAAAACCTGAGCACCATCGCCAGCTGTTTGCCTCGATTCAAACACTGAACAATCAATTGGCTGACTTAGCGCTGACGCCAGATTATTACGACTACATTGTGATTGATGAGGTGCACCATATTGCGGCGGCCAGTTACCGTGCAGTGCTGGAGTATTTTAACCCGCAGATTTTACTGGGCTTAACCGCCACCCCAGAACGTCACGATGGCAGTGATATTTTGGCGGACTTTGGTGGTGTGGTTGCAGCAGAAATACGCTTGCCGGAAGCCATTAATCGCCGCCATTTATGTCCGTTTCAATATTTTTCGATAGATGATGATACTGATTTGCGCAGCATTCCTTGGAGCCGTGGCCGTTATGATATTGGC
>LFRZ01000044.1 GCA_001513025.1 Gammaproteobacteria bacterium DTU037 | reverse complement strand
GCCAATATCATAACGGCCACGGCTCCAAGGAATGCTGCGCAAATCAGTATCATCATCTATCGCAAAATATTGAAACGGACATAAATGGCGGCGATTAATGGCTTCCGGCAAGCGTATTTCTGCTGCAACCACACCACCAAAGTCCGCCAAAATATCACTGCCATCGTGACGTTCTGGGGTGGCGGTTAAGCCCAGTAAAATCTGCGGTTTAAAATACTCCAGCACTGCACGGTAACTGGCCGCGGCAATATGGTGCACCTCATCAATCACAATGTAGTCGTAATAATCCGGCGTAAGCGCTAAGTCAGCCAATTGATTGTTCAGTGTTTGAATCGAGGCAAACAGCTGGCGATGGTGTTCAGGCTTTGTCCCGCCCACCCACAGCTCACCAAAGTTACTGTTACGTAACACACCACGATACGACGCTTGTGCTTGCTTAAGAATTTCTTGGCGATGGGCGACAAAGAGAAACTTAGCTTCAGGCTTATTACGTAAAAAACGGGCAAAGTCGAAAGCAGAAAT
>LFRZ01000056.1 GCA_001513025.1 Gammaproteobacteria bacterium DTU037 | reverse complement strand
CGATAGATGATGATACTGATTTGCGCAGCATTCCTTGGAGCCGTGGCCGTTATGATATTGGCCAGCTAACGAATTTGTATACGCACAACCATGTGCGGGTGAATAAAATCGTGCAGAGCTTGCAGGAGATTGTTACTGATATTGGCAGTATTAGAGCGCTAGCCTTTTGTGTCAGTCGCGAACATGCTGATTTTATGAGCAAGCAATTTCTGCTCAAAGGTATTCATAGTGATGTGCTGACCAGTGACAACAGTCACGAGCGCCAGCAAAAACAACAGGCACTGCGTTCAGGGCAAATCAATGTGCTGTTTGTAGTGGATATTTTTAACGAAGGAGTGGATATTCCCGAAGTGGATACCTTGTTGTTTTTACGTCCCACAGAAAGCTTAACCATCTTCTTGCAGCAACTTGGACGCGGCTTGCGTTTATTCGATGGTAAAGAGTGCTGCACAGTTTTGGACTTTGTTGGTAATTCACGGCCTGAGTATGACTTTGCGGAGAAGTTTAGAGCGCTGGTGGGGCAAACCAATCGAGCTATTAGTGATGAGATTAAGCAGGGTTTCCCGCATGCGCCCTTAGGTTGTCGGATTGAGTTAACCAAGCGCACGCAAGAGATGGTGCTCAGTAATATCCGTCAAGCCACGGTGAATTTAAACCGTTTAGTTGGACTGATTCGACGATTTTCAACGGATTCAAATCTGTCGTTAACCTTGCCGAATTTCTTAAAAATACATCCCAATTTAAAGCTGGAGGATATTTATAAGCGCGGCAGTTGGATAGCCTTAGTGGCGCAAGCTTTCCCCGAGCAAGCAATTACCAAGGCCAGTCATGAGCTGATTAAGGTGTACGCCAGTGCGATTAAAAATAAGTTTTTAAGCTGTGATGGCTTTGCTTATCTGCAGTTTTTACAAGAGTTGGCAGGCAATAATTTTGTGCTAACTGAACAGGTGGATCCGCGCATGGCGGTGATGTGCCATTACGATTTTTGGCAACAAGCTGGACCAACGTTAGGTTATGCAACTTTGACGCAAAGTCTGCAAGCCTTGGATCAGCCTGAGCTAAAAGCAGAGCTGATAGAGCTGCTGGGTCTGTTGATTAGGCGTATTCGCATTGAGCAATTTCCCCTGTCTAACGTACCGCTCAATCCGCTTCAAGTGCATGCGCGTTATACTCGCGAACAAATTTTAGTAGGCTTTGGCGTAACAATTTTCGATTATCAGAAACCNNAAAAACGAAAAGCAGTTTTCACCCAGCACCATGTATCACGACTATGCGATGAATGAGCAGCTGTTTCACTGGCAGTCACAAAACAGTGCACGGCCTGAGCGTGGCAAGGGCTTAAGCTATATTCAGCATCAAGCAATGGGTAAGCGTCTGTTCTTATTTGTCCGCGAACACAGCAAAGATGAGTACGGCGCTACCATGGGCTTTGTAAACTTTGGTGAAGTGGCATACGTGTCGCACCAAGGCAGTCAGCCCATGAGTATTACTTGGCAGCTGAACACACCTATGCCGCATTTTATGTGGAAGCAAGCAGCGAAATTAGCGCTTGGCTGAGTAAATCTAAGCGCGACAGCATTCACGCTCAGCGTCGTTAGACTAGCCATGATTCGAGCAGGTTGAGGCTCAGCTGAGTGGAGACATTCCAGGTAAAAGAGTGTTGCTATCTGCTGCGCTGATCTATACAGGTTGTTGCACAAAGCAGATAAGAACCTTGAGCAAGCTTTAGCTAAAATACAAAAAAGGCGCATAAATGCGCCTTTTTTGTGCGGCAGACCTTAACCGTAGATATCAAACACGCCTAAGATATCGCCTAACCAAAGGTGCGTCAGCACACTGGCAATATAGCCCAAGAAAATTACTGGAGCCCAGCGCAAGTGGCTCATAAAGGTATAGTGACCACGTGCAGCACCCATCAGGGCAACACCGGCAGCAGAACCAATCGACAGCAAGCTACCGCCTACACCCGCGGCTAAAGTAACCAGCAGCCAATGGCCGTGACTGATGCTTGGGTCCATTTGCAATACGGCGAACATAACTGGAATGTTATCCACAATCGCAGAAATTATACCGATACCAAATGCTGCCCAGGTGGCACCTAGACCGTCAAATAGCATCACAGAGACCAACTGCAGGTAGCCCAGATAGCCCAAGCCACCCACGCACATCACCACGCCATAGAAAAACAACAAAGTGTCCCACTCAGCACGAGCGACGTTTTTGAAAATATCAAAAGGTACGACGCTACCTAAATAGCGCAATTGTTGCTGATCGGCTTTTTGCTCAGCAGCGGTACGCTTTTTGGCCAACGAAGAGGGCAAACTCATGCGTAAGAAATAACCAAAGAACTGTAAATAGCCTAAACCGACCATCATGCCAAAGACAGGTGGTAAGCCTAAGAACTGGTGGCCGCAAACCGCTGTAATAATGGTCAGCAAGAAAAACGCCACAATGCGCTTAGCACCACGCTTAGTGACAACCTTTTCCGAGATGCTCGCGGGTTTTCCTTTAGGAACAAAGAAACTCATCACCAGTGCTGGCACTGTAAAGTTAACTACGGCTGGCAAGAAGAGGTCGAAGAATTCTAAGAATTCCACCTTGCCTGCTTGCCACACCATTAGAGTGGTAATATCACCAAACGGGCTGAAAGCACCCCCCGCATTCGCGGCAACCACAATATTGACACAGCACATCGCGATAAAACGATCTTGGCCCTCGGCCACCTTGAGTACCACAGCGCACATCAGCAAGGCCGTGGTTAAGTTATCGGCTACCGGCGAGATAAAGAAGGATAAGATACCCGTCAGCCAGAATAGGGTTTGATAACTAAAGCCTTTTCGCACCATCCAAGCACGTAAAGCTTCGAACACACGGCGCTCTTCCATGGCGCTGATATAGGTCATCGCCACCAGCAAAAAGAGCATCAGCTCACTGAATTCAAGGAAGTTGCCACTAAAAGCCGACTTCGTCGCTTCAGGATCGTTGCTGGCGATTCCGACCAGTACCCAAATAATACCCGCGCCAATTAACATCGGCTTAGACTTACGCAGCTCTAGCTTTTCTTCAGCCACCACGACCAGGTAAGCGATGGCAAAGACAAAAACTGCTAAATAACCTATAAGGGTTGTTGTAGCATTTAAATGACCTGCTGCTTCTGCAGACACGTTGGCTAAAGCAGGCGCTGACAACAATGCAGCAGCAACAAATATAAATAAACTTCGCAGCATAAAGATCTCTCAAAGTTGGCCTAAAGGACATGTAGCGGTAAGACACGAGCTACGGACGGTGGTTACAAATGCCAATACGCAAAAATATGTCGTATGGGATTGGTAGTCATTAATTTATAAAAACTGATCTAAGAAGGTTGTGCTCTACTCCTTGTCGAATACTGTGTGACAGCAGATTAAGAGGCTGCATGTGCAGATTAAATGCATAGGATACCTTAAAGAGACGCCGCTTAGGCGGCTTAGCTTGACGTGAGCGGCACATCACAAGTGCGGTTGAAAGTTGACCCTAATATTCAAGCGTCTTTAATGCGAGGGCCGGGTCATCATCGAGACAGATAAAAGCAACTACGGGTAGGTATTTTACTTATTAAAAACTCTGAAGTCTCAGGGCTTAGCCAAGGTTTTATTCGTTACAGACTGGGGAAAGCCTATCCAAAAGTACCCACCATTGTACCCACCATATCGCTGTAGATCGTGGTGGGCACCGGTGGGCTGCTATGGACTGGCTGAATGCGGTAAGCCTTAATTTTACTGGCTTGTAAGACGGGAATGGACTTGCATGGAGATCATTCGATGTTTTGCACCTGCTC
>LFRZ01000073.1 GCA_001513025.1 Gammaproteobacteria bacterium DTU037 | reverse complement strand
GACCCTGTAAATGATTCTGTGTAACTGCCAAGGTTAAATATAATCTTTTAAGCGGTCTTCAAACTCAATCATAAATCGATTCAATGCCGGTTTCCAATCTCTGATCGGCATGGTCCACTTCTTGGACGCATTTTGGATTGCCAAATAGATGACTTTCTTAGCCGAGTCATCGGTTGGGAACAGTTTACGTTTTTTGATGGCTTTGCGGATCACGCTATTCAGCGATTCAATGGCGTTGGTAGTGTAAATCACCTTTCTGATATCAGCAGGATAATTGAACAGGGTATTGAGGTTATGCCAGTGCGTTCGCCATGATTTGCTGATCTGTGGGTACTTATCGTCCCAGTGCTCAGCAAATTGGTTCAGGGCTAGCAAGGCTTCTTCTTCGGTGACTGATTGGTATATTTGCTTTAACTCGGCGGTGACGGCCTTGTAGTCCTTCCAGGGGACATATTTGACTGAGTTGCGCACCATGTGAACGATACAAAGCTGAATTTGAGTCTCAGGGAAGACCGCATTAATGGCATCAGGGAAGCCTTTTAGCCCGTCAACACAGGCAATTAATATATCTTTTACGCCCCGATTTTGCAGCTCAGTGAGCAC
>LFRZ01000153.1 GCA_001513025.1 Gammaproteobacteria bacterium DTU037 | reverse complement strand
CCGAGTAACTCAGGCAGTAATGGACCATAGGCATTCAGGCTATCTTGGCTGGCTTTACGGCTGGCAATGCTTTCGCCTTTGGCCGCCACTTCAGCAATGTACTGCGCTGCTTTTTCGGCAAAATCAGCCGGTAAATCACCCGCCATACGACGCTCAAACTCAGCGGCCAATTCTGGGAACTCGGCAGCATAAGCGGCGAAACGTACATCCCACTGCGCTTCGGCTTTGGCACCGGCTGCGTCTGCGTTCCACTCAGCATAGATATCAGCAGGGATTTCAAACGGACCATGCGGCCAGTTCAACTCTGCGCGAGTTAAGGCAATTTCTTCCGCACCCAATGGCGCACCATGACAAGTTTCTTTACCGCCACGGTTGGGCGAACCAAAACCAATTACGGTTTTGCAGCAAATCAGCGTCGGCTTGTCGCTTTCACGCGCCGCTTCAATCGCTACTTCAATTTCGTCAGCATTGTGACCATCAACATTGCGAATCACATGCCAGCCGTACGCTTCAAAGCGACGTGGGGTGTCATCACTGAACCAGCCCTGCACCTGACCATCAATGGAAATACCATTGTCATCATAAAATGCAGTCAGTTTATTCAGGCCTAAGGTTCCTGCTAGTGAGCAGACTTCATGGGAGATACCTTCCATCAAGCAGCCATCACCCAAGAACACGTAGGTTTGGTGATCAACAATGTCATGCTTGGGACGGTTAAACTGCGCCGCCATGACTTTTTCAGCTAAAGCAAAACCGACCGCATTGGCTAAACCCTGACCCAATGGGCCAGTAGTGGTTTCTACACCTGCGGTATAACCATATTCAGGGTGACCTGGGGTACGGCTGTGCAATTGGCGGAAGTTTTTTAAATCATCCAGATTGACGTCATAACCGGTCAGATGCAGCAACGAATACAGCAGCATTGAGCCGTGGCCGTTAGACAGCACAAAGCGGTCACGGTCTAACCATTGTGGATTTTTTGGATTGTGCTTCAGATGATCACGCCACAGAACTTCGGCGATATCCGCCATACCCATTGGGGCACCCGGGTGGCCACTGTTGGCTTTTTGCACAGCATCCATGCTGAGGGCGCGAATGGCATTGGCTCGCTCACGACGGCTGGGCATTACTGAATCTCCTGACGCTAAAATTAAAATAAAGACGGCTATTTTCGCCCACCTAAACGCAGGGGGCAACGTTTGCAGTAAAGCAAAGGCGCAATTATAACGGATAACCACAGAGAAGGCGGCATTAAAGACAGCGTAAAGTTACACAGCCACTGGAGGATGTAGAGTGTGAAGCAGGCTTTATCGTGTTGCTGGAGGCGTTTTAAATCATCAGCAGGCAAGGCACAACAGCCTTACGCAAGGCGCAAAGCTGTTGTTGTGAGGCGTTTTACAGTCCGGCAGCAGCGCGTAATGATTCAGCGCGGTCGGTTTTTTCCCATGTAAATGCGGTAAAGGTGTCATCCCCGACCGTCATTTCGTACGGCGTACGACCGAAGTGGCCGTATGACGCAGTGGCTTGGTACATCGGGTGCAACAAGTCGAGCATATTAGTAATGGCGTATGGACGCAGGTCAAACACGTCACGTACCAGCTTGATGATTTGCTCATCGCTGATTTTACCCGTACCAAAGGTATTCAAAGAGATTGAAGTCGGCTGGGCCACACCAATCGCGTATGAAACCTGAATTTCACAACGCTCAGCTAAGCCAGCCGCGACGATATTTTTCGCCACATAACGGCCCGCATAGGCCGCACTACGGTCTACTTTCGATGGATCTTTACCCGAGAATGCACCACCACCGTGACGCGCCATACCGCCGTAGGTATCTACGATAATCTTACGGCCGGTTAAACCACAGTCGCCGACTGGGCCACCGATGACAAACTTACCGGTTGGGTTGATGTGGTATTGAGTATCTTTGTGCAACAACTCAGCAGGCAATGTGTGCTTAACAATCAGCTCCATCACTGCTTCTTCGAGATCTTTTTGCGACACATCAGGACCGTGCTGAGTGGACAGAACCACCGCATCAATACCGACAACCTTGCCATTCTCATAACGACAAGTCACTTGGCTCTTTGCATCAGGACGCAACCAAGGCAGCACACCAGTTTTACGGGCTTCAGCTTGACGCTCCATTAAGCGGTGGGCAAAGGTAATAGGTGCAGGCATTAGCACGTCGGTTTCATTGCTGGCATAACCAAACATTAAACCTTGGTCGCCGGCACCCTGATCTTCCGGGCTGACGCGGTCAACACCCTGAGCGATTTCTGCAGACTGCTTACCAATAATATTGATAATGCCGCAGGTGGCGCCGTCATAGCCGACGTCGGAACTGTTGTAGCCGATATCCACAATCACATCGCGGACCAACTGCTCTAGGTCAATCCAAGCATCGGTGGTAATTTCACCCGCAATAATAGCTACACCGGTTTTCACCAAAGTTTCACAGGCCACTCGGGCTTGTTTGTCTTCAGTGATAATGGCATCAAGTACGGCATCAGAAATCTGATCCGCAATTTTATCGGGATGACCTTCAGATACAGACTCTGAAGTAAAAATCGAGTATTCGCTCATGTCGGTTCCTTTAACTACCGGTGCGTGAGGGTGCTTCGTGAATCCGGCTTGGCAAAATGCCGCAGCTGAATTTGAAAGCCGTTTTTTAAACCCAAGTAAAGACTTTCACTGGGTATCAATCCTGCGGCATTGGCCCACAAGGCCAGTTCATCCTGGTCAAAACCTAACCATAGATCGCCGCAGGCCTGCTTGGCCCAATCTTGGTCGTGACGGCATAATTCTGTAATCAATAAGCTACCACCTGGCTTGAGCAAACGGGCCAATTGGCACAGAGCATCGGCCGGTACAGCAAAATGGTGCAAGACCATATTGACCACCACACAATCTGCGGCAGCGACGTCATCGTGCAACGCATCCGCCAATTGTAATTGCACATTATGCAAACCATGCTTAGTGCAGGTTTGCCGCGCCAATTCGAGCATTTGTGAGCTGTTATCTAAAGCTCGCACCTGCTGAAAACGGCTGGATAATTCTGCGAGAAAACCACCATCACCTGGGCCTACTTCAATCGCAGTGGCATCGACAGCAAAGATCAGTGAATCCAATAAGGCCAATAAGCTGTCGCGAAACTGTGGCAAGCCGGCAATTAAATCTTGACGACTCTGAAAATCACCGGCCATACGCTCAAAAAACTCTTGGCTGGCTTCAGCGCGCTGAGCGTGCACATGTTTAATACGTAACGCCACATCAGCAGGCAGCGGTATATCATCTAAGCTGCTGAGTAACGCATGGTGCAGCAACTCGTCAGGACTCTGGCTTTGCGGCAAGCTGCGACGGTAAAAAATCGCATTGCCTTCACGTCGAGAAGTGACCAAACCGGCTTGAGTTAGCACTTTTAAATGATGGCTGATGCCCGACTGGCCGGTAGCAAAAATATGCGCCAGCTCTAAAACACCAAAAGAGTCATTGCTTAATGCACGCAAGATATTCAGACGCAAGGGCTCGCCCGCGGCTTTACAAAAAGCGGCTAAGGCGTCGGTCGGACTTAAGGTGGGTAATTGCGTTACGGTATTCATAGGTTGCGCAGTTTAGTCGCTGACACTGGAGGCGGCAACACCTATATCAATAAAAGTTGATATAGGTTATAAATCGGCATTATCAGGCAGTATCAAGACCCGCATCCAGATCATCTCGGCAAGCACACCGCCTTAATAAAAACAGCAGCGAACTATTCATCATTTTGTCACTCAAAGTCGCTATAAAGTCGTCATCGCAAACATGGAGTTGCACGATGTCCACCCTAAATGAACTCGCAGAACAGATCAGTCGCCTTTTTCCCCTTGAAGACACACGCTATGGCATCCGTTATAGAATTGTCGATCAACTCGGTGGTACCACAGAACTTGAGGCGGTCACTGGCCAACCGCGCTATGTCCCCACTCAGGCGCTGCAGGATCAACGACGCTGGCGTAATCAAGCTTAAGTCGCAGATGACTTGCCGTTTGCCCTATCTTATGCCAGCCTAAAACATTATTTTATGCGTATTAGCCAACCACCTCTAACTGGCGTAAGGATCATCTATGGGCTCGATTTCTCTTAGTCTCTCACTACGCCGTTTATGGGCGCTGGAGCGCTTTGGTTCGAGCTTGCGTTTTTTTATCGCGCTGGCCGGCTGCATGACCTGGAGCTGGTATCACGCACAAATGGAATTACTCACGCCGTTATTTCTCGGCGTGATTGCCAGCGCTTTGGCGGAGTCAGATGACAGCTGGCAAGGTCGATTGTTTTCCCTGTGCGTCACCCTGGTGTGTTTTTTCTTCACCGCGGTGGCCGTGGAATTGCTCCACCCCTACCCTTGGCTGTTTGTCAGTGCATTAAGTCTGGCAACTTTTTGCCTGATTATGCTGGGCGCAATCGGCGCACGTTACGCTACCGTGGCTTATGCCACTCTGATCCTAGCGATTTACACCATGATTGGCCTCGAGCAAAGCACCGATGTATCGGTTCCGCTCTGGCAGCAGCCCGCCCTCTTAGTCACCGGCTCAGCCATCTATGGCGTACTCTCAGTTATTTGGTATGGGCTGTTTTCTCAGCAACCGCTGCAACATAGCCTAGCCCGTTTATTTCGCGAACAATGCGACTATTTAAAAGCCAAATCAGCGCTGTTTGAGCCATTACGCAATATGGATATTGAAGGCCATCGCTTAGCCATTGCCAAACAAAATAGCCGGGTGGTAGCCGCGTTAAATGATACCAAAACCATTATTTTGCACCGCGTCGATGGGCGCGGAGGCAGCAAGGTCAATCGCTATCTAAAGCTGTATTTTCTCGCTCAAGATATTCATGAGCGTGCCAGTTCCTCACATTACCCTTATCAAGAGTTGTCCGAGGCGTTTTTCCACAGTGATGTGCTATTTCGCTGCTTACGCTTACTGCGTCAGCAAGGTGATGGCTGTAAAGCCCTAGCTAAAGCCATAGAAATGCGCCAACCCTTTGACTATGGCGGCGGTCACGGTGCAGCTCTGGAAGATTTACAAGGCGCGATTGCCTACCTTAAACAGCAAAATAACCCAGAGTGGCGCGACTTATTGCGCTCGCTGCGTGCGCTGGCCAATAACCTCAGCACCCTCGATCACCTATTGCGCGATGCTGCCAACCCTGATGCCTTAGCGCTCACCCAAGACAGTGCTATTTTAGATCGAGACCCAAAGTCGCTCAAAGAAGCCTTTGAGCGTGTCCGCCAACATTTCAGCATTCACTCCTTACTGTTTCGCCATGCGCTACGCCTCAGCATTGCGGTGGCGGCCTGTTATGCTGTGATGCAACTACTGCATCCTGATCAAGGCTATTGGATTTTATTAACCACAGTTTTTGTCTGCCGCCCCAACTACGGTGCCACCCGTATTCGTTTGGTGGAGCGGATCATTGGCACCATCTTAGGACTGGGTGCCAGCTGGGTATTATTTGAGCTGTTTCCAGAGTTGTGGGTGCAAGCCCTGATTGCGGTGGCCGCAGGCGTTGCCTACTTCGCCACTCGCACCAGCCATTACAAGTTATCCACTGCCTTTATCACCTTAATGGTGCTGTTCTGCTTTAACCAAATAGGCGATGGCTATAACTTATTCTTACCGCGTTTAACTGACACCTTAATTGGCAGTGCCATTGCCGGTTTAGCCGTGTTTTTTATCTTGCCAGACTGGCAGGGCCGCCGTTTAAATATAGTGCTGGCACAAACCTTACGCAGCAATGGCCGCTATCTAAAGCAAATTATGCTGGAATACACTCAAGGTAAAACTGACGATATGGCCTACCGTGTGGCGCGCCGTGATGCGCATAATGCCGATGCCGCGCTGTCTAGCACCCTGACCAATATGCTTAAAGAACCGGGACATTTTCGTCGCCAAACTGATATTGGTTTTCGTTTCTTACTGCTCTCGCATACCTTGCTCAGCTATATCTCGGCCTTAGGCGCGCACCGTGAAAAGCTGGCACACGCGCCGACCTACTTACAACTTAATCAAGAAGCGCAGCTACTGGCTGACAGCCTCGAGCAGATGGCCGAGAAGCTGACAAAACGCGAACCCATTGAAGTACACAGCGAGATCGAACAACAGCAATCCTACCGCTTGCGTGATCTTCCTGAAGAAGAAGATGACACCCTGCGCTTATTGCAAACGCAGCTGTTATTAATCAGTCAACAGCTGGGCTCAATCCGTACCTTAGCAGCGCATGTACTAAACAAAAGCTAAGTACGCGCTGACTCACCTGCGGCCAACCGCCAGAAATCAAGCCCCTCGCGCTGACCGCGGCGTAAGGGGTTTTTCGTGCAATAGGCGGCGAAATCGGCATCAACAAAGCGATAGGGTAAATGCTCATCACGACCTGGCGTAATTCCCAGCCGCAGTGTTTGAATAATCTCTTGCGCACGCAGACCACAGTCGTCAACGTAAAAGCGTTGCCGATCAAAAGATTGATTATCCCAATCGGGCACCTTTAAGCCTAAGCTTTTACACAGCAAGGTTTGCCCGCTACACAGCTTATGCACGGGCCGCGGCTGGCCGTGTCGATCAGGATTGTTGGCTTGCAGAATGCTTAAAGTAGACTCAGGTGACAGCGCATCAAAATACGGATAACCCGACTTAATCAACACCGCATTACCTGGGCCTTTAGCACTCAGATTCAACGAATCACCACCACGCGAATAATACATATAGATGGTGCCGCCATCCTTAAACAAGGCTTGGCGCTTTTCGGTATAGCCTAAGGAAGCATGACTGCCCTTATCGGTGAGCAAGTAGGCTTCCGTTTCAATAATCCGCGCACTGAGCCAAACTCCTTGGTGGCAATAGCGAAGCACCTTGCCGAGTAAATCAGGCGCCAGTTCAAGTGCCGGACGATTGAAGAAAGTATCGGGGAGCATAAATAATTTAATCCCTGCGTAATAGGTGATGCTCAGGGTAAGATTTTACAACCAGTTTCTCTGCTAAGGCGTACAGCCTATGCCAATTTTTGCCGCTAGGTCTACCGCTCTATCCATCCTCGCACTCAAAGTAGGAGGTCTTACGCGCAACTAATAATAGGTTGATGCAAGCAGCAAAGGTCTAACTGTTTTACCAGTTATCGACATTTCACCTCTGTAGCCTGCATCTCACTTATGACAGCACAGATGTTACTGCTCTTGGGCACCCACTTGAATCACCAATTTACCGAAGTTACTGCCTTGCAATAAGCCGATAAAAGCGTCTGGCGCATTGGCTAGGCCTTGTACCAGGTCTTCGCGGTAGGTAATTTGTTGGTTGGCTAACCACTGCTGCATATCAGCACTAAACTCTGGGTAGCGCGGCGCATAATCATCAAAAATGATAAAGCCTTGCATAGTTAAGCGTTTAATTAGAATGGTGCTCATCAGTAGCGCCAAGCGATCTGGGCCAGGCGGTAACGCAGTGGCGTTGTAATTGGCAATCAAACCACAGACTGGAATACGCGCTTTGGTATTGAGCAGTGGCAATACGGCATCAAAGACTTTACCACCAACGTTTTCATAGTAGATATCAATACCCTGCGGACACGCTTGAGCTAACTGCTGAGCAAAATCCTCGGCATGATGATCGATACAGGCATCAAAGCCTTGAACCTCAACGGCATAGCGACATTTTTCAGCACCACCGGCAACACCCACGACATGACAGCCTTTGATCTTGGCAATTTGCCCAACAGTAGCGCCAACAGGCCCAGTGGCGGCGGCCACGACCAAAGTTTCACCCGCTTGTGGACGGCCAATATCCAGTAAGCCCATATAAGCGGTAAAGCCTGGCATGCCTAGAATACCCAGCGCATAAGACGGATTCTTCGGGGTGCGGCCCAGTGGCATCAAGTCTGAACCGTCACTCAGGGCATAATCTTGCCAACCCGTATTGGCCAGCACCCAATCACCTTCGGCAAATTTTGCATGTTTGGACGCGACCACACGGCTCACTACGGCACCGACCATCACCTCATCCACGGCCACAGGCTCAGCGTAAGATGGCCCATCACTCATCCGTCCACGCATATAGGGATCGAGAGATAAGTACACCGTGCGCAGCAACACTTGACCCTCTTTAGGGGTCGGCACGGCCTGTTCTTCGAGGCGAAAGTTTTCTGGGGTTGGCGCACCCTGCGGGCGCGACGCCAACACAATACGACGGTTACTCTGTGTAGATTGGGTCATAGAGACCTCCTAACAAGACGATTAAAGACTGGCTTCAAGTACACGACGACTGACCGCTAGATCAATATCTTTATGCTCACCTAGCTGCTGCATACCGTGCTCTTCCAGCTGCTTTAGCGCTGTCTCAACCTCTGCTTGGGCAAGGTCATAGTCTTTCAGGCGGGTTTTAACACCCAAACTTTCAAAAAACGCACGGGTCTGCTCAATCGCAGCATCAATACGTTGCTCCGCATCACCGTCACGCAGATTCCACACACGCTCAGCGTACTGAAGTAATTTCTCACGCTTGGCGAGACGACGCTCTTGCATCATCGAAGGCAGAATAACGGCAAGGGTTTGTGCATGATCAAGACCATATAAAGCGGTCAACTCATGACCAATTAAGTGGGTTGACCAATCTTGCGGAACGCCTGCGCCGATCAAACCATTCAATGCCAAAGTAGCAACCCACATCAGATTAGCGCGTACCTCATAGTCATCGGGCTGACTTAAGGCTAATGGGCCTTGCTCAACCAATGTTTGCAGTAAGCCTTCAGCAAAACGATCTTGCACCGGCGCATTCACCGGATAAGTCAAATACTGCTCAATCACATGCACAAACGCATCGACGACTCCGTTAGCCACTTGACGCTCAGGCAAGGTAAAGCTTTTCGTTGGATCTAAAATAGAAAACTGTGGGAAGACGAAATCGCTATGGAACGGTAGCTTGGCTTGCAATGAACGGCGGGTGATCACGCTACCGTTGTTCATTTCTGAACCCGTCGCGGCGAGGGTCAACACTGTACCGATCGGCAAAGCTTGCTTAATATCACGGCCACCGCTGAGTAGAATATTCCACGGCTCGTCAGTATAAGGCACTGCTGCGGCAACAAACTTAGTGCCATCAATCACTGATCCGCCGCCCACTGCGAGCAAGAAATCAATTTTCTCCTCACGCGCAATCTGTACCGCCTCCATCAGTTTCTCGTAGGTTGGATTGGCTTCAACGCCGCCAAACAAAAGCACCTTACGCCCACCGAGTGCAGCCTTCACTTCATCTAACGTACCGGTACGTTGCGCACTCTGGCCACCAAATAGCAGCATCACCTTGGCGTCTGCCGGTACCAAACGATCTAGCTTGGCAATACTGCCTTGGCCAAAACTGATTTGCGTCGGGTTGTAAAAATCAAAATTAAGCATGCTATCTGTGACTCCTGTTCCTGGGTTACGCCGACCAAAAGATTAGACCGGTCGTCTATTTTAATTATAAAAGCACCTGCACTATGCAAGTACACAACACTTCAACTATCCGAGTAATGTCGTACGCGTCATCTGCAGCGCTTGCTCCATCGGCACGCTGGTGCGATGCAATTTAGCCAGCAAGCTGGCGCCTAGCCATAATTGATAAAGCATCACTGCGCTTGCAGGCGCATCCGTCACTACAAGCGAGCCGTCCACTTGACCTGCACGTATGCAATCAGCCAACTGTGCAATCACTTGGTCAGTCCCATCGCGTAAGGTTAAGCGCATGGCTTCCGATAAATCGGCAACCTCTGCGCTTAGTTTGACCACTAAACATTTTTGCTCATGGCACGCACCGCTATTCGAGATCAACCACTGCTGCCAATAGCCGAGCAAACGTTCCGCGGCCGGCGTACTTGAATCATTAAAACGCTGCTTTTGTGCCGCTAAATAGGCAGAAAAATACGCTTCAAGGACAGCCTGTCCATATAATTCTTTGGATGGAAAATAGTGATAAAACGAGCCTTTAGGCACACCTGCAGTGCGTAAAATTTCATTCAGTCCCACACTAGAAAATCCCTTAGCGGCCATAATATGCTGACCGATATCGAGTAAATGCTGGCGGGTATCATCATAAGTTGTTTTCATACGAGTTAGGATAATAAAAAACAGACCAGTCGTCTAGTAAAATATAACTTAACTCACACAGCCTCATCTGCTCCCGCTCAATCAGCCTAAGTAAAATACACTTAAGGCCAGGCAAACAAGCAACAATTCAGTTAAGCCACGCATGACAACAGCTATACTGCACAACCCTATTGTCCCCACCCAAGGAATTGTTATGCACATTCTCCGTAACGGCTTATTTATGCTCCTCACCGCAGCCCTATTAATGGCGTGTTCAGCAAGCGATACACCTGAGAAGGTCGCGCAGGATTATATTAATGCAGTGCTTGCCAATGATATCAATGGCGTCATCAACACCTTACATATTTTAACTGATGCGCCTAAAGAGCAGGATGCCCTACTACGCGGCAAGCTCAGCATTATGCTGGCCGACACCAGCACGCGCGTTATACGTTTAGGTGGCGTGAAACATATCAGCTACTCAAATCCTGAGTACAACGCGGATAAAACTCGCGCCCACTTGGTCGCCACCATTGAATATAAAAATGCTGATGCGCCAGAAAAACAGGAAAACATCGCATTGGTGAAAACCGAGCATGGCTGGAAAGTCTCTTTGTAAGGCCCTGCGGATGGCTGTTTTATGCTAAACAACATGGCACGCATGGCTCAACACCCACTACGCAGCCTGCTACTGCTACTGCTGGTGGCAGCGTTTGGTTTGAGCGCTGCACTCTATATCGCTCAAGCACCCGCTGCGCGCCCTGTTTGGTCGCTAGCGGCGCTACCGCCTTTGGCGGTGGGTGACTGGGTGTTTCGCTTGGGTACTTCGGCAGAAAGCCAGATTATCCAAACCCTAAGCAAAGGTGAATTTTCGCATATTGGTATGCTGGTCAGCTTGCAGCCAGAACCCTTGATTGTGCATGCCAGTACCGATGATGATCCGCTGCGCAGCAACCAAGTATTAAGCTCAACCCTGCGTGAGTTTCTTGACCCACGGCTGGCGCGCAGCTTTGCTATTGCACGACCGACCTTTGTCACGGCAAAGGACAATCAGCAAGCCGCCGCCTGGTTACTTCAGCAACTGCAGCAACCCTTTGTCTTAGCCGAGCGCAGCAGCGCACACTTGTATTGCACCACCTTGCTGGCTGATGCGCTGCAACACTCAGCAACGCCATTTCAGCCCCAGTGGCAGCAAATCAATGCCCCCTTACTCAGGGGTGAATACCTGTTTCCCAGCGCCTTTGCCAACTATCCAGAAGTGAGCTGGTTGTACCAATCTACTGACAGTCAGCAGCCTTAAAAATGATCGGCCAGCCCGATAACGCAAACGCCCTAACAATTCAACAATCCTTAGGGCGTTTATACGCTGCTAGGCACCCCCTTAGCGCATTTGAAAGTACTCTTTATGAAAGTTACCTGCGGGACAACCCAATTTATGCATGCCCTCTTGTAAAGCATCGGCAAAATTCTGCGGGCCACAAAACCACACTCGAGTATCTGCAGAATACTGCTGCAAGGCCTGCTCAGCACAAAGATGACCTTGCTGATCACTGTAATGCACCTCTAAGGTCACGTTCGGCAGCGCATCGGCTAAGCGCTGTAACTGCTCAGCAAAGACCGCTTCCTCAGCATTTTTTACACAGTAATATAAGGTCGCTTGCGGCGCTCGCTCGGGGTGATCCTGCAAAGATTCGAGCCAAGCAATAAATGGGGTAACCCCAATTCCTGCGCCAATCCACACTTGTTTACCCTTATTGTGCATATCAAAGCAGCCGTATGGTCCTTCAACACGCACCGCTCGGCCAACCTCTAACTCGGTCTGTAAACGCCTGGTGTAATCACCTAAAGCTTTAATCGCAAAACTAACTTGGCCATCGCCATGATCGGCACTGCTCACGGTAAAGGGGTGCGCGCCTTCAAAACGATCAAAGGTTAAAAAAGCAAACTGTCCAGGCTTATGCGTCCATTGTTTTGGTAACTGGCAGACTACCTCAAGCACACCACCCTTGTGTTGTTTGACACTGAGCACCTGCCCTTGGTAACGGCGAGTACGTCCGATGCGACCACTCAGCGCGATAAAGGCACAGTACACGCCCACTAGCGCAGAGACGGCCAGTAATAACCCAGCAGGTTCAGTCCACCAGCCCGCAGGCGCTAAGACCACACCATGAAAAGCAATCAGCACATAGATCACGGCTAAGGCTTTATGCGCATAGCGCCAAAGATGATAAGGGAAGCGTTGCCATAAGGTGATGATCAGCATAATGCCTAGAATCCACACCGACCATTCGCCGATATCTTTAGCGGCATCACGAAAGACCTCCAGAAAAGTCTCAATACGCGGGCCTTTCACCTCACGCTCGAAAAACACTCGGAGTAAATCTTTCGACAGTTTCAATAAGTAGTGACTGACTCCAAGCGAAATCGCCCAGATACCCGCCCACTTATGCAGGCGATACATTTTATCCAAGCCACCCAATGGCTTTTCTAGCCAGCGTGGGCGCACGGCCAGCACCATGATCAGTGACATTAAAACAAACGAAGCAAAGCCGCTCACATAGATCAGCTGCTTACGCCACCACCACACATCCATTGCCGAGTTATGCCCGTAAACGGTTAATCCCCAAGTTGCCAAGACCAATAAGGCCACGCCATACATGATTTTTTTCATTACCAGCGCCTCTAAATATTCTACCCCGAAGCTTAACGCTTACGTCTTAATTGAACCTTAACCAAGACACTGGACAAATCTTGACTACACTGAATGAGCACTCATAAGCAAGCAAGGATGCTCAGTATGTTTAGCTCTAAATTATCTGCTCTGGTCTGTATCAGCACGCTATTGCTCACCCCCTTGGTCTTGGCCAATTGCCCAACATGGACGAATGATCACGCCGAGCAAGAAATCAACACCTTACGTCAGCGCATCGCAGACTGGGATCGCAGCTATCACCGCGATGCCAGCTCGCCCGTCGCCGATGAAATTTATGATCAAGCGCACGAACAATTGCAGGCGTGGCAACAATGCTTTGTCGATGGTTCCACATCCGCGCCAGCCAGCAGCGCACTCAACTCAGCACGCGGCAGTGTTGAGTTGCCTTTTAGCCAAATGGGCTTAAGAAAACTCAGCGAACCCCAGCTAAAACAATGGATGCAGCAACATAATGATCTATGGATACAGCCGAAGGTGGACGGTGTCGCGGTTACCCTTGTCTATAAAAGCGGGCAACTGACGCAAATGCTCAGTCGAGGCAATGGTCTTGCTGGGAAAAACTGGTTAGCCCATGCTCCAGTCATTCCAGCTGTACCTCAACAATTAGCCACTCTGCACAACACGGTGACCTTACAGGGTGAGTTCTATCTGCAACAGACTCAGCATATTCAGGCACAAAAGGGCGCAAACAATGCCCGTAGTCAGGTCGCTGGCTTGTTAAATCGCACGACACTAAGCGCAGCAGAGGGCGCAACGATTGGTCTGTTTGTTTGGGAGTGGCCCGATGGACCCGCAACAATGCTTGAGCGTTTGACTGAACTGCAAGGCTTGGGCTTTACCGATAGTCTGACCTACAGCCAGCCAATAGAAACCTTCGCACAAGCCAAGCATTGGCGCCAGCACTGGTACAATTCGGCGTTACCCTTTGCCAGTGACGGCGTAGTGCTGAAGCAAAACCTGCGCGCTATTAATTATCCACGCAGTGCCTATCCGCCGTCGTGGGCTGTAGCCTTAAAATATCCGTTACAGCAAGCGCTGACCTCAGTGACCGATGTCAGTTTTAATATTGGCCGCAGTGGTCGCATTACCCCGATCGCGCAACTTAAAGCGGTGAGCTTAGCTGACAAAACCATTCGCAAAGTCAGTTTAGGTTCGCTGGCCAGGCTTAAAAAACTAGCCCTGAATAAGGGCGATCATGTCGCCATCGCTTTATCTGGGCATGCTATTCCCCAACTTAAAGAAGTGGTCTGGCGCAGTCCGCAGCAGCAACCTATTGAGCTACCCAACGCAGACAATTACCACGCACTGAGTTGCTGGCAAGCCAGCTCAGATTGCCAGCAACAATTTCTCGCACGCCTGAACTGGCTGGGTGATAAAAAAACGCTGCATATGTCCGGCATCGGTGCGCAAACATGGCAAGCACTGATTAAAGCTGACTACATCACCCGGCTGACCGATTGGTTAGCACTCAGCGCAGAAGATTTAGCCAAGCTCCCGGGCTTTGCGACAAAGCGCAGCCAGCGAACTGAACAGACCTTTACTCAGGCCAAGCGTCAGCCTTTTAAACGCTGGTTAAAAGCACTGGGAGTACCGCCGGCAGTCACTGTAAAAGCCGCTGATAATTGGCAGGTACTCGCCGCTCTAACAGAGCAAGAGTGGCAGCAACAGCGTTATTTAAGCCGCAAGCATGCACAACAGGCTTGGGCTTTTTTCCAACATCCAGAGGTACAAGCAATCGCTTTGAATTTACAGCAACATGCGATTAATGGTTTCTAAATATCAAAAAGGCACAGCAATTGACTTTACCTACGCGATCAGGCCCGACAAAAGCACCCTCCAAAAGGCGTATTGCTGTAGCCTTAACTAGTGCCCATTATACCCGCGTTTAATTAAGTTGTAGCCCATAGCAATTTATTCACTTGCGCCTGTGCGCCCCTCATAACAATAAGAAACATTGGCCAAGACAGTCCATACATTGTGTTACTGCGCAGTAACCCTTTGCGCCTGTCTTTTTGTCTGTCGCATCTATTAAAAGAGCAATAAAATGGCAAATGATGATTCTAAAAGTTACCGCGCCCTACATCGACCACGTAGCGAATTTGCGTCTCGACAAGCCTACTTAGAACACGAACTGAGCATTATGTCGCCACGTCGTTGGCGTATGAATCTGCCCTTTCGCGACTACCGCTTTGAAGCGGAAGACTGGGTACCTGCCATGGCCGCAACCATTGGCAAAATTGTTATGGTCGCCGCAGTGGTTGCTGCATTTGCCGGCCCCTTGGGCCTCTCAAATGCGTTTGTGATTGAAAATGCCCGTTATGAAATGCTGATTGCTGCGATTTTATTCGTGGTGGTTTTTTCAGGCTTTCTTAACCCGACTGCTAACCTAGCGGGTACCCATGGCCCTTTAATTCCTCTGGTTCCATTGATTGTTGCCTCAGGCGGCCATCCAATGGCCTTAGGTATTATGATTGGCGTCTTGGGCTTTGTCCTGGGCGTATTTAAAGGCGGAAGCTTGCTGGCGAGGTTAACCAGTGATGGTGTTTGTGGCGGGTTATTGCTGTTTTTAGGTTTTATTGGCATGACCTCGCAAATCAAAAACCTGTATGCCTGGGCAAACGGTTTTGATCTGGGCTATATCGCCTTTGCTGTGGTGTTTGCCACTATTGTTATGTATGCCTATTTAGAGCATCTGGGCAAGCGCTGGCTGGCTATTCCACTCGGAGCCGTACTCGCCGCGACGATTGCCTTTGCCCTCGGCGCGCCCTTTGAATTCTCAACTGAGCCAGGACTGCCAAACCTTAACCCAGCCTACTGGTGGGGTGCAGAGACGGGTTGGAAACTGGGTTTACCTGAATTGCACCACTTTATTGCAGCAGCACCTTTTGCGGTATTGGCGATTGCCATGTGGTCACCGGACTTCTTAGGTCACCGTGTCTTCCAGCAACTGAACTACCCTAAAGATGCTAAAAAAGTACTGATGAATATTGACGACACTATGTGTGTCGCTGCAGCACGACAAGTGGTGGGTACTGCATTAGGTGGTGGTAACTTAGCTTCATCTTGGGGTACCTATATCGTACCGGCCGCGATTGCTAAACGTCCGATTCCAGCGGGTGCACTGTTAACCGGTTTACTCTGTGTCATCGCTGCCGTTTGGGGCTATCCAATGGACTTAGCCATTTGGCCGCCAGTTCTGAGTGTGGCACTGATTGTTGGGGTTTACTTACCCTTGCTTGAAGCCGGTATGCAAATGACCCGTGAAGGTAAAACTTCACAATCAGCAGCGATTGTGATTTTCTCCTCCACCTTGGTCAATCCAGTATTTGGCTGGTCGTTAACCGTACTGCTGGACAATATTGGCATCATTGGCGACAAAGAACGCGGGCAAAAAATGTCGCGCACCGACCGCTGGATTATCCCATCTATAGTGTTTATTGTGCTGTGTGCGGTGATGGCCGGCATCGGCATGTTCCCGGGCATTCCTGCACTGCTGGAGTCATTCCGCGAACTGCATTAAGTCTGTTATACACCACGGATTGGTCACCCCTTGCGCGGTGCCCAATCCGCTGCAGAGCGATTTAATACGCGCGAAACTCTTTATGGCAAGATTCGCATGCATCCTCAATCGCTTGCACACGCAAAGCCAACACACTGTCATTCAAAGGTGGCTGCGTGGTACTGGCCACTAAGCGCGCCGTGGTGCCTTCCAAAACTCGAGCCAATTCTTGAAAACGCTCTTGCTGTTGCCAAACATCATCACGTGCGGAGGTTTTCTCATCACCTTTAACGCTGGGAAAATGCTGCCAAGGTTGCTGAGATAAAACCTCCAGCTCGAGCGCTTTTTCCACAAATAGCGCTTCGTCATAGGCAATACGCCCACGCAACATTCCACCCAAGTCTTCACTGACACTCAACATCTCTTTAAAAATTGCCGTACGTTTTCCCTGCGGTGAATTCGGATCAACACCACCGCACGCGGCCAAACTCATTACCATAACCAATAACACACTAGGTTTTAACACACACTCACCACTTTAATTCATATGAAATAATGGATGCAGACCCTTAGTTAAGTCTGCAAACCCATGTCAGTATCGGCTTTGCCAGCAGCCCAACAGTATTCATCTGAGGCCACCCAGCAATCGTCCTGTAAGCCAGTGAGCGTCAACGCTGTTTAGGCCGACACCACAAACAAACTCACAACTAAAGCTAAACCCACAAACCAAATCAGTGAACGCAACAGCGCCCAATCCGCGATATAGCACCAAGTATACAACACACGACTGATAACAAAGGCGATGGCCAGTTGATCCAGCAGCCCTTGCTCAGCGCCAGCGGCCAAATGGGCAATAATTACTGCTGCGGCAAAGCCTGGGGTGATTTCAAAGCCGTTTTTTTGAGCATTATTAGCCCGCTTCGTAGCACCCTGCGCCATGGCTAAAAACTCACGCGGGTCTTTATTATGTTTTACTTTAAAACCGCTCGAACCTGATTTAGCAAACACTGTCGCCACATAGGGCAGCATAAGAGCAATTAACACGCACCAATACGCAATTGTCATAACCACCCCAGATGTATTTTTATGTATTTAGCGCTTACTTTAATACAAATATCGGTAACAAACTCAATTCTTCCACGCTTACCCCTTTGTCAATTAGCAAAGCCTCGCTATAATCAGCGCCGCATTACGACCCCGTCGTGATGACCAACAGATTCGAGGGGCGCTGCAGCAGGATTCTCCTGTCAGGCTCGAAACAGTTGCCTTCCAGTTGTGTATACAACTGCATACTTGCAAACGGCGCCCATTCGCTAATTACGAATGGAGAACTCATTTATGAGCGCTGTTGCTGGTTTTACTGATTATAAAGTTGCGGATATGTCACTGGCCGATTGGGGTCGTCGTGAAATTATTATTGCTGAATCTGAAATGCCTGCCCTCATGGGTTTACGCAGCAAATACGCTGGCGAACAGCCACTGAAAGGCGCAAAGATCCTCGGCTGTATCCATATGACCATCCAAACCGCCGTACTGATTGAAACCCTAACTGAGCTGGGCGCCGAAGTACGCTGGTCAAGCTGCAATATTTTCTCAACCCAAGACCAAGCGGCCGCGGCCATTGCGGCTGCAGGTATTCCCGTGTTTGCCTGGAAAGGCGAAACGGAAGAAGAATATGAGTGGTGCATCGAGCAAACTATCCTAAAAGATGGCCAACCTTGGGCTGCCAATATGATTTTGGATGATGGCGGCGATTTAACCGCTATTTTGCACGATCGCTTCCCGCAGATGTTAGAGCAGGTGCACGGCGTCACTGAAGAAACCACCACGGGTGTACACCGCCTGCTAGAAATGCTGGAAAAAGGTACGCTTAAAGTACCAGCCATCAACGTCAATGACTCAGTCACTAAAAGCAAAAACGACAACAAATACGGTTGCCGTCACAGCTTAAACGATGCGATCAAACGTGGTACCGATAACCTCTTATCCGGTAAACAAGCGCTGGTCATTGGTTACGGCGATGTGGGTAAAGGTTCTGCGCAATCACTCAGCCAAGAAGGCATGATTGTTAAAGTCTCTGAAGTTGACCCCATCTGCGCTATGCAAGCCTGCATGGACGGTTATGAGTTGGCTTCACCTTATATTGATGGCAACAATGACGGTACTGATGCCTGCATCAATAGCGCATTACTGGGTAAAATCGATTTAATCGTCACCACTACCGGTAACGCTAATGTCTGCGACGCAGGCATGCTTAAAGCCCTGAAAAAACGTGCGGTGGTGTGTAATATTGGTCACTTTGACAATGAAATCGACACCGCCTTTATGCGTAAAAACTGGGCGTGGGAAGAAGTTAAACCACAGGTGCATAAAGTTCACCGCACTGGTGCCGGCCCATTTGATCCACGCAACGACGACTACTTGATTCTGCTTTCAGAAGGTCGCTTAGTCAACTTGGGTAATGCTACAGGTCACCCAAGCCGTATTATGGATGGCTCATTTGCTAACCAAGTACTCGCACAAATGCACTTATTTGAACGTAAATTTGCGCAATTAAATGCTGAGCAAAAAGCCGCGGCGTTAACTGTTGAAGTATTGCCGAAAAAACTCGACGAAGAAGTTGCTTTAGAAATGGTGAAAGGTTTTGGTGGAGTGATTACCCGCCTCACTGATGTGCAAGCCGACTACATTGGCGTTCCAGTTGACGGCCCTTACAAGCCAGAAACCTACCGCTATTAAGTTGCCGACAAGGGGTGGTTATCCACCCCTTGTGCATATTTGACTGCCCACACTCTTTAACCTTTAGGGTCTTATTCTATGAGCAATCAACCTCGTATTAGTTTTGAGTTTTTCCCCACTAAAACCGACGCTGGCCATGAGAAACTATTAGCCACCGCAGCGAAGCTGGCCACCTATAATCCTGAGTTTTTCTCTTGCACTTACGGTGCCGGTGGTTCAACCCGCGACCGTACCCTAAGCACTGTTTTACAGCTGGATGGTGAGATTAAAGTCCCTACCGCTCCGCACTTATCCTGTGTTGGCGATAGCAAAGATGATTTACGCGAATTGCTGCACCTGTATAAAGACGCCGGTATTCAACGCATTGTCGCCCTACGTGGTGACCTGCCATCGGGTATGGGTATGGCCAACGGTGAATTACGCTACGCCAACGAACTGGTTGAATTTATCCGCCATGAGACCGGCGATCACTTTTATATCGAAGTAGCGGCCTATCCTGAAATGCACCCACAAGCCCGCGATTTTGAAATTGATCTGCAAAATTTCGCACGTAAAGTGCAGGCTGGCGCCGACAGTGCGATCACTCAATATTTTTTTAATGCCGATTGTTACTTCTATTTTGTTGAGCGAGCGCGTAAACTCGGTATCGATATCCCAATCGTGCCTGGCATTATGCCAATTACCAATTACAGTAAATTGGCACGTTTTTCCGATTCTTGTGGTGCTGAGCTACCACGCTGGATACGCAAACAACTCGAAGCGTACGGCGATGACACAGCAAGCATCCAAGCCTTTGGTGAAGAAGTGATTACCACTATGTGTGAACGCCTATTAGAGGGTGGCGCACCTGGATTGCACTTCTACACACTTAACCAGGCTGAACCCAGTTTAGCTGTTTGGGATAATCTCAAGCTTAACCGCTTAAATAAGGCCTAAGTGCCACTATAGCGATATACCTCCATCCAGTTTGATGCCCAGCGCAGGACATGATTTGTGGATGGAGTGCATAGCATTATCTATGCACTTGTATGGAGCATTTATAATTTTGCGCCCCAAAGTCGGCGGGTCGCCGACAAACAGGAAGACTGCATGTCATTTTCTGCCCTAGGTCTATCGCAGACCCTGGTTAACGCCGTTGAAGCTGCCGGCTATACATCTCCAACACCTGTGCAATTACAGGCCATTCCCCCTGCAGTGCAAGGTCGCGACCTGATGGTTGCCGCACAAACCGGTACCGGTAAAACCGGTGGTTTTGCTTTGCCGATTTTAGAGCGTCTGTTCCCCAACGGTAAACCCGATCGCGAACAACGCCACCGCCCGCGTCAGCCCCGTGTTTTGGTATTAACCCCAACACGTGAACTGGCGGCGCAAGTGCATGACAGCTTTAGACTCTATGCGCGTGATTTACCTTTTGTCAGCGCCTGTATTTTTGGCGGTGTTGGCATGAATCCGCAGATCAACGCGGTCGCCAAAGGCCTTGATGTTTTAGTCGCGTGCCCGGGTCGTTTATTAGACTTGGTCAATCAAGGTAAAATCGATTTAAGTGGCGTTGAAATTTTAGTCTTAGATGAAGCCGATCGTATGCTGGATATGGGCTTTATTCATGATGTGAAAAAAGTCTTGGCCAAATTGCCGAGCAAGCGTCAAAACTTGCTGTTCTCAGCCACA
Organism: Gammaproteobacteria bacterium DTU037; assembly: GCA_001513025.1. Lineage (GTDB taxonomy): Bacteria > Pseudomonadota > Gammaproteobacteria > Pseudomonadales > Pseudomonadaceae > Denitrificimonas. The sequence continues at coordinate 20,628 of LFRZ01000153.1, read as the reverse complement.
TTCTCACAAGACATTACCGACTTAGCTGGGCGCTTGCTGCATAACCCTGAGCGCATCCAAGTCACGCCGCCGAACACTACGGTGGAGCGCATTGAGCAACGCGTGTTCCGTATTCAAGCATCACTTAAGCGCGCCCTCTTAGCGCACTTAATTACTCTAGGTGCATGGGAGCAGGTGCTCGTCTTTACCCGTACCAAGCATGGCGCGAATCGCTTAGCTGAGTATTTGGAAAAAAACGGCCTACCTGCTGCCGCTATTCATGGTAATAAAAGCCAGAATGCGCGCACTAAAGCCTTGGCTGAATTTAAAGCCGGTAGCGTACGTATCTTAGTTGCTACCGATATTGCCGCACGTGGTTTAGATATTGATCAGTTACCACACGTGGTTAACTTTGAATTACCTAACGTTGAAGAAGACTATGTACACCGTATTGGTCGTACCGGTCGCGCCGGTCGTTCGGGTCTAGCCATTTCTCTGGTGGCTCCTGATGAAGAGCGCTTGCTCAAAGGCATTGAGCGCATGACTCGACAAAATATCGAAGAAGGCGACACCTTAGGTTTTGATCCAAGCAGCATTGAAATTGAAAAACCTGAGCCGCGTGCGCCACGTCCACCGCGTGGTGGCGGTCGTGCGGCACCACGTACAGCAGATAAAACAAGCGCTAGTGACAAGCCACGAGGCAAACGCCCTGACGCTCGCCCCGCTGAACGTAGCGAAAGCAGCAGCGCGGCTAAGCCCGCAGCACGTACACGTAATCCGCGTAATACCCGCAACAGCCCTGCCGCAGCCGCGGGTGCTCCAGCGCCAGCACAAGCCCAGAACCGCGACCCTGAAGTGTTTCTCGATGATGCCATCGATAACTTTGGTAACAGTGTTGATTACGTCAGCCCTTATCAAAACAAAGGTCGTGGCCGTCGCCCCAATAGCAGTGCGCCTGCAGCCGGTGCGCAAGCCCGTACAACTCGCCCTGCAGCCCGTACAGAACGTAGCGCCGGCCCAGCCGCAGCGGACAAACGCAGATCAAGCAGCAACCCACGCAATAACCCACGCCGCGATGACTCACGTTATGTCGGCGCAGGTGAGCCTGCGGTGACTCGTGAAGCGCCACAGCCGCTGATTATCCGTAAGGGTGAACGCCTACCAAGTCTTGAGCAACTGGAGCAATTGGAGTCACGTACGCGCAAAGAAAGACCAGCGCTACTGACCTCTCGCACCGACTAAATTTAACTCAAGCGCTTTTGATAGACAACGCCCCCAATAGCTGAGCGATCACTATTGGGGGCTTTTTTTAAAGCACAATAAACTCAGCTGCACCACTCAACTTGGCATAGACAAGGCATCTTTATAGAGCTTTTACTAAACACTTCGTATAATTTATTTGAATACAGTCACATTCTAATCCTTGAGGAACTCACATGGAAACACCCATAAAACGCAGCTCAACCATTAACCCTCCAGTGTTTTATGGTTCTGCTGCTCTAATTGCGGCATTGGTTATATTTGCCAGTATTTTCCCAAAGTCTTCGCAGGAGTTCTTTGGCCAAGTACAAGGCTGGATCGTAGAAAACGTCAGCTGGTTCTATATCCTGACCCTTGCGCTCATCCTTTTTGCCACCGTATTCCTAGCCGCCAGTCGCTATGGTGATATTAAACTCGGCCCAGACCATAGTGAACCTGACTACAAAAACGCCTCATGGTTCGCCATGCTATTTTCTGCAGGTATGGGCATTGGCTTGATGTTCTTCGGTGTGGCTGAACCTGTGATGCACTTTATTGCACCACCGGTTGGCGACCCCAATACCATTGAAGCCGCCAAAGAAGCGATGAAGCTGACCTTCTTCCATTGGGGCTTACACGCCTGGGCGGTGTATGCGGTGGTTGCCTTGATTCTGGCATTTTTCTCCTACCGGCACGGCTTACCCCTAACCTTACGCTCAGCGCTGTACCCTCTGATTGGTGAGCGTATCTACGGGCCGATTGGGCATGCTGTAGATATTTTCGCAGTGATCAGTACTGTGCTAGGTATTGCCACCTCTTTGGGCTACGGTGTTTTACAAATCAATAGTGGTTTTAACTATTTATTTGACCTGCCGATCGGCACCAATATTCAAGTGATCCTTATTATCAGCATCACCGCGTTGGCCACCCTATCGGTTGCCACGGGCTTGGATAAAGGCGTAAAACGCTTATCCGAGTTAAACCTTATCTTAGCGGTTATTTTATTAACCTTAGTACTGGTTCTCGGTCCTACCGCCCTGCTGTTAAAAAGCTTTGTGGAAAACACCGGCGGCTACTTATCCGAGATTGTCAGCAAAACATTTAATCTGTATGCCTATGACCCAACTGAGTGGCTAGGCGGCTGGACCTTACTGTATTGGGGCTGGTGGATTTCTTGGTCGCCCTTTGTTGGGATGTTTATTGCCCGCGTTTCGCGTGGCCGTACCATTCGCCAATTTGTCACCGGTATCCTACTGGTACCAACAGGCTTTACCTTTATGTGGATGACTGTGTTTGGTAACACTGCGATCCATTTGATTATGAAGGAGGGTATGACCAGCTTGGCCGAGACTGTCAGTGCCGACAGCTCGCTCGCACTATTTGCCTTCTTAGAGCACTTCCCCTTCTCGACATTTCTGTCGATGGTGGCCGTATGTATGGTGATCCTGTTCTTCGTCACCTCAGCCGACTCAGGCTCCTTAGTAATTGATATGTTAGCCTCAGGCGGCAAAACAGAAACACCGCTATGGCAGCGTATTTTCTGGGCATCATCCACCGGCGTGGTCGCTATTGCGCTGCTCCTTAGCGGTGGTTTAGCTGCGTTGCAAACGGCCACTATTGCCAGTGCGCTACCCTTCTCTGTAGTGCTACTGATAGCGATTTGGGGCTTATTTAAAGCCCTGCATATTGACTCGACCAAGCGCGAGCTTAGACATCAAAGTGCCACCCATTACTCTCGACAACATAAAAGCACTGGGGGCTGGCAACGCCGCTTACGTAGCATGGTAATGTTCCCGCGCCGCTCACACGTCAATCGTTTTATTGACGAAGTGGTCTTGCCAGGCTTTGAAGAAGTGGCTGTCGAACTGCGTAAACAAGGCTATAGCGTTGAAGTGATAAGCGACGAAAAAAAGCGCAGTAAGCTTGAAGTGCAACATAATCAGGAAGTGAACTTTATCTACGAAGTTCGCCCACGCGCTTATGTGCAGCCTGACTTTATCATGCCAGAGACGACCGAAGCAGATCTGGAAGACCGTGAAGAGCGTAAGTACTTCCGTGCAGAAGTGCACCTAATGGAAGGTGGGCAAGATTACGACATCATGGGTTGGTCACGCGAGGAAGTGATTGACGATATCCTTGATCAGTATGAACAGCACATGCACTTCTTACACGTTGTGCGCTAACCTCTTGTACCTGCTATCAAGGCGCTCTTTATGAGCGCCTTTTTATTTTATAGCCTACAGTCAGCGCTCGCCAAAGCAGTCGCAGCCGATAGATCCTCGCCACACCACTTCAATGCTAGAATAGTGACTTTCTAAGATTCTGGTCTATGCATGTCTAAGCTCAATCCCCGCCAACAAGAAGCAGTCAATTACATCAGCGGCCCCATGCTGGTACTGGCCGGTGCAGGCTCAGGTAAGACCAGCGTGATCACCCGCAAAATCGCCTATTTAATTCAACAATGCGGCATCTCGGCCCGCTATATTGTGGCCGTGACCTTTACCAATAAAGCCGCGCGCGAAATGAAAGAACGTGTATCGTCCTTATTACGCGGCGCTGAAGGCCATGGTTTAACCGTCTCCACCTTCCATAACCTAGGCCTTAATATCATCCGCCGCGAGCATGCGCTGCTGGGTTATAAGCCTGGCTTTTCGATCTTTGATGATTCCGATGTAAAAAGCCTGCTCACCGATATCATGCAAAAAGAATACGCCGGTGACGATGGGGCTGATGAAGTTAAAAACCTGATCAGCCAATGGAAGAATGATTTAATTCTGCCCGAACAAGCTTTAGAGCAAGCACGCGGCGGCAAAGAACAGACCGCAGCGATTGTCTACAGCCATTATCAACGCACACTCAAAGCCTACAACGCAGTGGATTTTGATGATTTAATTTTCCAGCCGGTGAAACTCTTTCAAAACCACCCCGACGTGCTGGATAAATGGCGCAATCGGATTCGCTATATGCTGGTCGATGAATACCAAGACACCAACACCAGTCAGTATTTGCTGGTCAAACTGCTGGTCAAGGAGCGCGCGCAGTTCACGGTAGTGGGCGATGACGACCAATCGATTTATGCGTGGCGCGGTGCTCGTCCAGAAAACCTGCTGCAATTAAAAGAGGATTTTCCGTCATTAAAAATAGTGATGCTGGAGCAAAATTACCGCTCCACCAGTCGTATTCTTAAATGTGCCAATATCCTGATCGCCAATAACCCGCACGTGTTTACCAAAGAGTTGTGGAGCGATATGGGCCATGGTGATGAAATCCGCGTGATTCGTTGCCGCAATGAAGATGCTGAGGCCGAACGTATTGCCTTAGAGATCCTCACCGAGCATATGCGCACCCAGCGTCCCTACAGTGATTTTGCAATTTTGTACCGCGGTAACTACCAAGCCAAAATTATGGAACTCAAGCTGCAAGTGCATAAAATCCCCTACCGTTTATCCGGGGGCACCAGCTTTTTTGGGCGACAGGAAGTCAAAGACTTGATGTCATATTTTCGCTTATTAGTTAATCCGGACGATGATAATGCCTTCTTACGGGTGATAAATGTACCGCGTCGTGAAATAGGTTCGACCACCCTAGAAAAACTCAGCGGTTATGCCACGCAGCGCCAAATCTCTATGTATGAGGCCTGTGCTGAAATCGGCTTGGGTGAACATTTAAGTCCACGTTTTACCGAACGCTTGGCGCGTTTTAAGCACTATATGGATAAATTACGCCAGCGCTGTTTTAGCGAAGATCCGATTGATGCGCTAAAAGAGATGATCGTCGATATTGATTACCAAAATTGGATCAGACAAAACAGTTCCAGTGAAAAAGCCTGTGAATACAGGATGAGTAATGTGTGGTTTTTAATTGAAGCATTAAAAAACACTTTAGAACGTGATGATGAAGGCAAGATGACCATCGAAGAAGCCATCGCGAAATTGGTCTTGCGCGATATGTTGGAGCGCCAAGAAGAAGATGAAGACGGTGCTGAGGGCGTGCAAATGATGACCTTGCACGCGTCGAAAGGTTTGGAGTTCCCCAGCGTCTACATTATGGGCATGGAAGAAGAGATTTTGCCACACCGCTCCAGTATTGAAGCGGATACGATTGAAGAAGAGCGGCGTTTAGCCTATGTCGGCATTACTCGTGCACGGCGCAACTTAGCCTTTACTTTTGCCAGTAAACGTAAGCAATATGGGGAAATAATTGACTGTATACCCAGCCGTTTTCTGGATGAGTTACCCGCTGAAGACTTGCAGTGGGAGGGTCTGGAAGATGCACCGGTCGAAGTTAAAGCTGCCCGTGGTAACAGTGCCTTAGCGGATATTCGCGCCCTGTTAAAAAAGTAAGGTCCTGCCCCCTTTATTAATTTATGAGAAGGAATAGCGTTATTACTCAAGCCTCTGCTAAAGATCCTATCAGCGTGCAATTGATTATCTTGCTGGCCTCTCTCAGTGCCTTGGTGGCAGCAGCGATTGATATGTACTTACCGGCCTTTCCAACCATCGCCACCAGCTTGGCTATTACGCCTGGCCAAGTACAACAAACGCTAACCATCTTTCTGATTGGCTTAGGCATTGGCCAAGGCTTATACGGGCCATTATTAGACCGCTTTGGGCGCAAGCCACCCTTATTGATTGGGATTGGCCTGTTTACCTTAGGCTCATTATTTGCAGCCTTGACCACCAGTTTCGAAGGCTTACTGGTAGCACGCTTTTTACAGGCCATTGGCGCCGCTGCCGGCGCTGTCGCCTCGCGCGCAATAGTCACTGATACTTGCGACCCACAAAGTTCAGCGCGTATTTACTCGATGCTGATGCAAGTTATGATGATCGCGCCCATCACCGCCCCCATGCTGGGTGGGCTGATTTTACTGTATGGCGAATGGCATCTAATTTTCTGGGTGCTGGCCTTACTTGGCATCATCTGCGGCTTTTTTACTATACGCCTACTGCCGGAAACCTTAGCCGTAGAACGCCGCGTACCGCTGTCAGCACGCAGTATGCTGCGCAACTACGCCATACAACTGAGCAATCCAAGCTTCGTCTTTTATACCTTAGCCACCAGCTGCACCTTGGGCTGCTTGTTTATCTATATCAATAACTCACCGTTTATTTTTATTGAAATGTTTAAACTAACGCCCAACCAGTTCAGCTATATCTTTGCCGCGAATGCGCTAACCATGATTGCTATCAGCCAAATCAACTTACGTTTATTGAAGTTTTACAGTGCCATGCGGATTCTATTAATTGGCTTAGGCGGTTTTATTAGCATCGGTCTAGTGCTGCTAGGCTTACTGCAAGTGGGCTGGACGGCGTTATGGAGCTATAGCATATTGCTGGGCTTGGGTATGGCCATGTCGGGATTAATTACCGGTAATTTAACCGCAGTGACAATGGCGCACACCCAGCAACATGCAGGGATTGCTTCATCACTGATGGGCCTAATCCAATTTTTACTGGCAGCCACTATTGGCTTCTTAGCCAGTATCGCTGCGCCGCCCTCGCTGCATACCATGCCTATCGCGCTACTGGTATTTGGCGTAGCTGCTATGGGCTTATGCTTGATTGGCCGACGCTTTGCCCAGCAAGCAACGCCAGACCCTTAATCGACGCGAGAATAAAGCTACTCATAGCGCCTGCGCAGCTGTATACAATCATCACTGGTGCAATTAAAACCAGTTTGCGAGACACTTATGACCTTTGAAATTTTGCTCGTTTTACTGATTACCCTAGCGGCTATGGCGCTGTTTGTGACCGAGAAGCTGCGTGTCGATGCCATTGCTATTGTGGTCTTAGTCAGCTTAACCTTACTCGATCTAATTAGCCCCAGCCAAGCCTTAAGTGGCTTTAGCAACCCAGCGACTATCACCGTGGCGGCAATGTTTATCCTTGCTGCAGGACTGCAAAACAGTGGTGCTCTCGTCGGTATACAAAGGCTGCTGGGCGGGGCGCGCTCACCGCTGCAGTTTATGTTAATACTCTTTGGCTTATTGATCCTGATTGCGCCCTTTGTCAACAATACCGCCGTGGTGGCGATCTTTATTCCCATCGTGATTGCGGCCAGCTTAAAAGTAGGTTTGGCACCCTCGAAAACATTGATTCCTCTTTCATATGTCGCACAAATGGCTGGCGTCTTTACTCTGATCGGCTCTTCGACCAATCTGCTGGTCAACTCAGTGGCCAAGGATCTAGGGCATCCAGGCTTTAGTATGTTTGAGTTTTTACCCTTGGCAGCTATTTGCGCAGTAGCCGGTTGCTTGTATTTGCTGACCTTTGCTCGCTGGTTATTACCCGATGTGCGCAGTGCCGACTTGGAAAATCTATATGAATTTGGCCACTATATTAGTGAGCTAAAAGTCACCGAAGACTCAAAACTACTGGGCATCAGTGTCGAGCAAGCCCATCTCAGTAAAAACTATAATGTGTATGTGCTGGAGTTGCTGCGTGATGGCGAAAAGTATTGGTCGCCACGCTCAGAAGAGCTGCAAGCCGGCGATATTTTACTGACCCGTGGTATCTGGTCAGATATTGAAACACTGAAAGATGAACAAAAGCTGGAGTTCAATACACAAACCGACTTTCAACTGAAAGGCGCCAAACAAGAAAAATCAGTCCTCGCCGAAGTGATGATCGCTCCGCAGTCACGCGAGGCTGGACGTCTGTTGGCGGTGCTCAATCGCAGTTGGCGCTATAATGCTTCAGTCATGGGTGTGCAGCGACGTGGACAGGTCATACGCAATCAACTGAATAGTTTGCGCCTGCGTATTGGTGATATTTTACTGCTGGCGTTACCTGAGAAAGACCTTGCAACTCTGCGCAAAGATAAAAGTGTCATTGTTATTTCGCAGCGCGAAGCGGCGCAGACCTATAGTTGGCGTGCACCTTTTGCCATCGCTGTAATGGCTGCGGTAGTGCTGGTCTCGGCGCTGGGTTGGCTGCCCATCGCGATTTCGGCACTGACTGGCGCCGTAGCTATGACCCTGGCCGGCTGTATTCATGCCGATGATGTCTATGAGAGCACCGACTGGTCAATTGTAATCTTAATCGCTGGACTATTGCCGCTTGGAATTGCCATGAGCAGTAGCGGCGCGGCACAGTTCTTGGTCGATAACAGTATTGGCTTGGTCAGCCATCTGGGCCCGCATGTGGTACTCGGTGTGCTTTACCTGATGGCGTTGCTGTTTGGTGAGCTGATGAGTAACTCAGCCGCCGCCGTACTATTAACCCCGATAGGTTTTTCTACCGCGCAGCTGATGGAGGCTGATCCGACGCCTTTTCTAATTGCGATTACCTTTGCCGCATCCACCAGTTTTATGACCCCAGTGGGTTATCAAACCAATATGATGGTGTATAGCGCAGGCGGCTATAAGTTTAGTGATTTTATAAAAGTCGGCTTGCCACTTAATAGTATTTTCTGGTTGCTGGGGGTTATTTTTATTCCGATTTTCTGGCCATTTTAAGCAGGCCAAAAAAAGGAGGCTAAGCCTCCCTTTTTTAATCAAAACATCAGCCTGAAACAGGCCATTCTTACTTAACGCTTACTCTGTCGGCGGCAGCCAGCCTCTCTGCTTGCGCCGCCTAAGTCTGAGGATCAAGGTCCAAATCAGCAAAATTTTTCGCATCCAGTACCGGCGAGACAATCCCCGCTTTAATCTGCTGATCGTAGTCACGCATCAAGCGTAGACCGACTGTAAACAGCAGCGTCAAAGCAATCAGGTTGGTAATCGCCAACAGCCCCATGGTGACATCAGCAAAGGCAAAAACAGTTGCCAAATCTTGCATTGAGCCCCAAAAACCAGCGCTACGACCAAGCCACGATAGATCATTACAGGCGCACGCTTCTGGCTAAAGAAACTGAGCGCATTCTCACCCAGATAGTAGTATAAGGCCACAGTAATAAATATCCGTCCCCACTCGCCAACCACACTAGCGACCGCCGTCTGAGTCAGCACCACCCCCGCTTGCTCCATTCCCGGCGGGTAAACACCCGAGAGTAAGATGATCAGTGCCGTGCAGGTACAGAGGATAATAGTGTCAATAAACACACTAAAGGACTGCACGATACCTTGCGCCACTGGGTGTTTAACCTCGGCAACAGCAGCCACGTTGGGCGCGCTACCCAGCCCCGCCTCGTTAGAGAACAAACCGCGCTTGACGCCCATCAAAATAGCTGCACCCAGACCACCGGCAATATTACCCGCACCAACACGACCTGCCACGGATAACATCAATGCTTGGAATGAGCTGATCTGGCCTGGCGTACGTTGAAAGGCTTCACCAAAAATATTGAACATATTGCTAAAATAACGAAACTGGACAAAACGCGAAGCAATAGTGAAGTACAAGCCAAGACCAATCAGCATGATGATCAGTATTTTGGACCAGATTAAATCATTGAGAATATCAAGCATAAGACTATGATCTCTTGTGCGACTGGATTAGGCATAGATATTTAGGCTACCAATACTGCGGCAGAACACACGGCTGTGCAATTTATCTGCCGGCTAAGCGCTGATTACGCCCGACGATGGCCCCGCCACACAGGCAAGAGGCAAGGCACAGGCATCAGCCTTATACTCAGTGAGCAGATTGCTCTGCGCTGCAATACGTGCCTATAAAATGCTAGAATCCATCGCCTATTCAGCATAAAAAACATAGCTTATGGTCTTATACTACTGATTAGAAACTCACTCTAAACAGCTCTCTATCTTGTTAAGCGGTCTATTTTACGTACAGAAAAAACAACACAAAAGGTTTTTATTGAGAAGGATTGCCGCGTGTCTAAGCCAGATTTAAAAGCAGAATTACGTGAATCCTGGGCTGAATTTAATCAACTTATTATTAAATACCGGCCAGATTTCATTTATAAAATATATCAAAATAAACCACTATTTTGGTTATTGGTTATTTTTGCCATCACTTTAGAGATCGTGTTCGGTTTCTGGGTTTATGACCAATGGCTCACACCTCAGAGCGAGACCAGCAAATGATCCGTATTGTGATACTTGTATTTTTATTTATTATTTATATCGTATTTAAAATACTAAAAAAGGGCGCACAAAAAACCATTGATACCGGCAAAGATGCTTACGAATCGATACGTAACAGCCAAAGTTTCGAAGAAGCGTACCGTAATTTTTCAAGCAATAAATTCGCTAGAGCTCGACTTGGAATTCCTGAAGAGGTGATCGCTTTAATGGCTAAAGTATCCCTCAGTGACGGCAAAGTCAGTGAGCTTGAAATTGAATATATGAGCGATACGATCAAAGCCATTGCTAACGCTATGCTCGCGGCAGGCATGAGCGAGGCGGTGGTTATCGAAATAAAAAAACAATTATTTAAACTCGCCAACCAAGCTAAAAAAGACGCCAACCCCGTCTCTTATTATTGTGCAGAGTTATCACAGTCATCCAAAGACGTCAGAATACAAGCCATGCGGCAGATTTTAGCCTTTGCCAGCCTCGATGGCCTCTCTCGTAAAACTACCGCCTTACTCTATGAAATCGGTGCCTGTTTAAGATTTTCTACCGCTGAAGTTAACACTTTAATCAATGATCTGATGGGCAACAGACAAACAGGCAGCAGCTTCCAGCAAAACCCCTATGAAGTACTAGGCTGTAATGAGGCGGATGAATTCAGTATTATAAAGCAAGCCTATCGACGCTTGGTTAAAAAGCATCACCCAGATTATCTACATAGCAAAGGTGTCGATGACAGTGAAATACGCAAGGCCACTGAAAAGATGCAGGTGATTAATGCGGCCTATGAAGAAATAAAAAAGAGAAGAAATCTCTAAAGCATCATTCTTTTTAAACAGCCATGCTGCTGGGTGTTAACCCTATTTAATCGACCAGTTCGATCCCCAAGCTCTCCAGCAGATACACGGCCTCAAACTTAGAGAACTTCGCCCCTTGCAGTTTATTTTCTAGGACATTGATGGAGTATTGGCTGGATTCAGTGAAGTCGACTGACTGCAAATTAGTGCGCATAAACAAGCTGTGGGTAAAGTCGCAGTAAGTCATCTGTGCGTGGGAGAAATCGCCTTCGCGAAAGTCCACATCCTGCACTTTGCACTCATCTAAGACCAGCGACTGCAAGGTCAGTCCAAAAAATGATGAATCGTTGAGAATGCACTGACGCAAGCTGATCTCAAAATCTTTGTGGTATTCAGACCAAGTCGCGCGCGTCCAATCAACCCCGACCAATTTACACTCGAGAAAACTGACGCCAAACAAGCGCGTATACGGCACGCTGATCAAGCTCAATTGGCAGCGAGTGAAACTGCAATTGGTAAAGTGACAACGCTCAAAGGTGGCACTAGTAAAATTACAATCCACAAAAGTGCATTCTTCAAACTCAGTCCCGGCGCAGAGCAAGTCTTGCAGATCGACCTGCTTAAAAGATTGTTCAAAATACTGCTGCTGGCTTTTTATACTGCTCAAGACAACCTCGACTGATAGATAAGCATGGACACATTAAAACGGTAGGACACTGGCATCCCAGTTCAGTAATGTACCACTGTGCCCAGGTGTCAGCACATCACGCACTTGTAGTAGACGCTGCGCCGTTTGCGCAGCGGTTTGTAGCTGCCCTTGCGGCAGATTAGTTTGGAAGGGTTCGGATAGCGGCGTATCAGTCGTACCAGGATGCAGCGTGACAATGCAGGCGCTCGGATTCAGGCGCGCCACTTCAAGGCTAAGATTTTTTACTAGCATATTCAGCGCGGCTTTACTCATCCGGTAGCTGTACCAACCGCCCAAGCGATTATCCGTGATGCTACCCACTTTCGCGCTGAGGACTAAGACTTTCACCTGCGGCGTGCGGGTTAAATAACGCAATAAGGCCCGCAAATACTGCGCGGGAATAATCACATTGCTGTGTAAGCGCTGGGCCAGTTGCGCGCTGTCCAGCTGGCCGATCGTCTTTTCTGGCATCGCTGTCGCGTCATGCAAGACACCATTACAAATAAAAATCGTATCAGGCTGCTGCGCTAAGGCCTGTTCGATACAATGCTGACTGCTGTCTGCACTTTGCAGCGCATCCTGATAGTAAAACTCTGCGTTAGGGTCGCTTGCAGGCTGCCGACTGATCAGGCTGACCACTGCACCCTGGCTCGCGCACTGCCGCGCGATGGCTTGGCCAATATGGCTGCTAGCGCCGATAATCAGAACGGATTGAGTCATGCATTGATCCTCAGCTAGGCTTTATCTGTACAGCTGTTTTGCCAGCGTCACACTTTCTTGGCGTAGAAGCTAGCAGCCTGTGCGCGGCCTGTGCATCAGCCACAAAAAAGGCGACTGCTGAGAGTCGCCTTGTATCACCTGTAACCCAGCTTTTAGGCCGCGATACTGCCTTTAAGCTTTTTCATCGCATTTTTTTCTAACTGACGAATACGCTCAGCCGACACACCGTATTGAGCAGCCAAATCATGCAATGTGACTTTCTCATCAGACAACCAGCGCTGTTGCAAAATATCGCGACTGCGTTCATCTAACTCGCTAAGCGCTTCATGCAGACTATTGCTGCTATTTTCAGTCTGATCAGAGGCCTCAAACTGTAGCGCTGGATCATAGCTGTGATCTTCTAAATAGTTGGATGGTGACTGATAAGCGCTTTCATCATCGTCACTGTCAGAAGGATCAAACGACATATCATGGCCGGTTAAACGGCTTTCCATTTCGCGCACTTCACGTGCTTCGACACCCAATGAGTCAGCCACAGCCTCAACTTCACTGTTGGTCAGCCAGGCTAAACGCTTTTTCTGACCGCGCAAATTAAAGAACAACTTACGCTGGGCTTTAGTGGTTGCCACTTTAACAATGCGCCAGTTACGCAACACATACTCGTGAATTTCAGCTTTAATCCAGTGCACTGCAAAGGAGACTAAGCGCACACCCATTTCAGGGTTAAAACGCTTAACCGCTTTCATTAGGCCAACGTTGCCTTCTTGAATTAAATCGCCTTGCGGTAAACCATAACCTGAGTAGCTGCGCGCGATATGCACCACAAAACGTAAGTGGGCCATGACTAATTGGCGGGCAGCATCTAAATCTTGGTGATAATACAAACGCTCACCTAAGTCACGCTCTTGTTCAACGCTCAATAGCGGAATCGAGTTGACTGAGTGCACATAGGCCTGCAGGTTGGCACCTGGGCTGAGCATCTGAGCGGTTTGTAATGCAGTCGTGGTGGTCATAAATATCCTCCAACGGGTGACAATATCTTAAATACTACTATTAAATATAAGATGGCAAATACGCCATAAAGTTCCATTTTCGCGCTTAACAATACGCACAAGCCGTTATCCCATAAGGCATCCAACTAACGCGGTGATAATTCACGCAGATGCCGTGCCACAGCTAACCAAGCACCAATGTAACCCAGTAATACTGCACCAAGTAATAATGAAAAGCCATCTTCAATTGGCACGCCGGATAAGCTAAAGTCACTGCCATACAATTGCGCCAGCTGCACCACTGAATTATTCAGCCAATTGAGTCCATAGGCCAACAGTACCCACGCCAAGACACCACCGGCTAAGCCGTACAAAACGCCCATATATAAGAAGGGCCGACGCACATAACCATCGGTGCCGCCGACCAGTTTAATCACTTCAATTTCAACGCGGCGGTTTTCAATATGCAGACGAATAGTATTGCCCACCACCAACAGCAGTGCCGCAATTAACAAGACGGATAAGGCAAAAATAAAATGCTCACCCATCTGTAAAATAGCCGCTAAGCGCTCAATCCACAGCAGATCGAGCTGTGCTTGTTGCACTTGGGGCATACTTTTCAGCTCATCCAGTAACGCCACTAAAGCATCTTTATCTATCACTTCCGGAGTGACTAAAATACTGCCCGGCAAGGGGTTATCCGGCAGCTCACGCAAGGCTTCACCTAAACCTGACTGCTCTTGAAACTCGGCCAGCGCTTGCTCGCGGCTGATCCATTGCGCCTCGGCCACATACTTATGCTCGGCAATTTTATCGCGCAGCAACTCGCCGTAGGTATCACCCGCATCCAACTCTAAAAACAATGAGATTTGCGCAGCACGCTGCCATGAGCCGCCTAATTGACTGACATTGTCTAAGAGTAAAGCCAAGCCCATCGGCAAACTTAAAGCCACCGCCATCACCAAGCAGGTAAAAAAACTGCCCAGCGGTTGCCGCACTAAACGGCTGATGCTGTCTGTGCAACTGGCACGATGGCTTTCCAACCAAGCGCGAAATTGATTACGGAAACCACGGGTATCCGACAGGGAAGCCTCAACTTGATTCTTTGTTGTCGCGCCGACACGCTCGCCAGGTTGATCTGGGGTTACACGGGCAGAACACATTAGACAGCCTCTCCATCGCCAATCAAACGGCCACGCTGTAAGGTCAACATACGCTGACGCATGCGCGCAATTAACGCCAGATCATGACTGGCAATTAACACCGTGGTACCGAGCCGGTTGATATCTTCAAAAACGGACATGATTTCTGCGGCTAAACGCGGGTCTAAGTTACCGGTTGGCTCATCAGCCAACAGTAACGCCGGTTGATGAACAATAGCCCGAGCAATACCGACACGCTGCTGTTGCCCTGTGGATAAGTCTGAAGGGGCTTGCAGAGCTTTGTCTTTTAGACTGACACGCTCCAGCGCCAAACTCACACGTTGATTAATTTCTTCTTGCGGCAAGCCTAAAATCTGTAACGGCAGCGCCACATTGGCAAACACACTGCGATCAAACAGCAGCTGGTGATTCTGAAACACCACACCAATCTGGCGGCGCAAAAATGGTATCTGCGAATTAGTGATTTTGGCTAAATCCTGCCCTGCCAAAAGCAGTTTGCCACTGGTGGGACGCTCCATCGCCAACAGTAAACGTAGCATGGTACTTTTACCGGCACCTGAGTGACCGGTAACAAATAAAAACTCACCACGACGCACCCGAAAGCTCAACTCATGCAAGCCAACATGCCCGTTGGGGTAACGTTTTTCGACTTGCTCAAAGCGAATCATGCAGAGTCCTTCTCGGCAAACAATGCTGCAACAAAATCATCGGCAATAAAGTCACGTAAATCATCAATGCCTTCACCGACACCAATATAGCGCACTGGGATTTCAAAATGCTTGGCTAAGGCAAAAATCACCCCACCTTTGGCGGTGCCATCCAGCTTAGTTAAGGCTAAGCCGGTTAAGGGGATGGTTTCATTAAACTGACGGGTTTGGTTGATCGCATTTTGTCCAGTTCCCGCATCCAGTACCAACAACACTTCATGCGGGGCGTTGCCATCCAGCTTACTCATCACCCGCGCCACTTTACGCAACTCTTCCATTAAGTTGTCTTTGGTGTGCAAACGCCCTGCGGTATCGGCAATTAAAACATCCATACCGCGTGACTGCGCCGCTTGCACCGCATCAAAAATCACCGAGGCCGAGTCAGCGCCGGTGTGCTGGGCGATCACGGGGATTTTGTTGCGCTCGCCCCACACTTGCAGCTGTTCCACGGCAGCGGCGCGGAAGGTGTCGCCGGCCGCCAACATGACTTTTTTACCTTCTTTTTGCAGTCGTGCAGCCATTTTACCGATGGTGGTGGTTTTACCTGCACCATTAACCCCGACCACTAAAATCACATAGGGCTTTTTGCCCTCAGGCACCTGCAGCGGCTGCTCAATAGGACGTAGTAAATCGGCCATTTCAACTTGTAAGGCTTGATATAGGGCACCACTGTCGGCCAGTTCTTTACGCGCCACTCGTCGAGTTAAGTTACCCATAATCGCGGTGGTAGCTTCCATTCCGACATCCGCCAGCAACAGTCGGGTTTCCAGCTCTTCGAGCAGCTCATCATCAATTTCTTTTTTGCCCAAAAACAAGCTGGCCATGCCTTCGCCAAGGCTGGAACTGGTTTTAGCTAAGCCTTGCTTTAAGCGGGCAAACCAACTGAGTTTATTGCCTTGTGGCTTACTTTGCCCTGCCAGATTGGCTGCCAATGCCGGGGCCTCGGCTACCTCAGCTGCTGCAACAATCGCTGGGATTGGCGTGGGTTCTGGCTGCGGTTCTGGTTGTGCCAGGGCCGCAGGTGTACTAACCGCCTGATCAATCGATAGATTAAAGCGCGAAGGCTTAACTTTGGGAGCGGCTTGAGCCTCAAACTGCTGTACTGCTACTACCGGCGCCACTTCGTCTTCGAGCGTAATAATAGCGGTGGCCAGCGGCTCAACTCGTGCCACTGGCGGCTCAGCCTCTGCAACTGGCTCAGGCTCAGGCTCTGCAACAGGCAGACTAACGGCGCTGTGCTCAACCGCAGGCTCTATCTCAACAGTTGGCGCAAGCGCTGCAACAGGCGTAGGCTCAACAACACTGGACTGCTCAGCTTTTGGCTCAGCCTTCTTACGGCCAAACCATGAAAACAGACCTTTTTTGGTCGGTTTTTCTGGCACAGCTTCAGCGTGCGAATCTGTCGATGCGGAGGAGCCAGCGCTAGGCGCTGGTTGTTTTGATTTTTTGTCGTCGCCGGAACCAAACATAGAAAAAGGCTATCTCAGCTATGCACCACACCAGCGTGCATTTTTAATTAAAAATATGCCAATGTGGTGGTTAATAAAATGGTTGCGTATCCTAGCACCTCTAAGCCTCTGGTAGCTAAACTCAGAGCGCAGTTTAAAAGGTTTAAATATGAATACTTATTTACGTTACATCCTACTCTTTTTTTCCAGCATTGTTATTACACCCTTAATGGCACAGACCACCACCGAGTTCAGTTTAGACAACGGACTTAAGGTGATTGTGCGCGAAGATCATCGCGCACCTGTGGTGGTCAGCCAGCTTTGGTATAAAGTTGGCTCCAGCTATGAGGTGCCAGGTAGCACCGGTCTAGCACACGCCCTAGAACATATGATGTTTAAGGGTAGCAGTAAATTAGGCCCGGGCGAATCTTCACGTATTTTACGTGAACTGGGCGCTGAAGAAAATGCGTTTACCAGTGATGATTACACCGCCTATTACCAAGTTATCGCGCGTGACCGTTTAGCAGTTGCTCTAGAAATGGAAGCCGACCGACTGGCGAGCCTAACCTTGCCTGAAGATGAATTTATCCGCGAAATCGAGGTGATTAAAGAAGAGCGCCGCATGCGCACCGATGATCGCCCCAGTGGTTTAGCCTATGAGCGTTTTAAAGCCTTAGCCTACCCCGCAAGTGGCTACCATATCCCAACCATTGGTTGGATGCATGACCTGGATCGCATGACCATTGCTGATTTACGCAACTGGCATGAGCGTTGGTATGCGCCCAATAACGCCACCTTAGTGATTGTCGGTGATGTGCAACCTGAGCAAGTGAAAACCTTAGTCACGCGCTACTTTGCCAAAATCCCCGCCCGCCCCACTCCAGCCGCTAAACAGCCGCTGGAACTGGCAGAACCAGGACAACGCAGCCTCACCCTATATCTGAAAACTCAGCTACCCAGCTTAATGATGGGCTTTAATGTGCCCAGTCTGGCCAGCAGTGATAATCCAACAGAGGTGCATGCGCTACGCTTAATCGGCGCTTTACTGGATGGCGGCAACAGTGCACGTCTGCCGGCACAACTGGAACGTCAGCAAGAGCTGGTGGCTGGTGCCTCAGCTTGGTATGACGCATTTTCGCGTGGTGACAGCCTATTTGTTTTATCAGCCACACCTAATGTGCAAAAAGGCAAAACGTTAGCCCAGGTTGAAGCCGGTCTATGGCAGCAACTTAAACACCTGCAAGACACTCCGCCCAGCGCCGCTGAATTGGCGCGCGTACGCGCCCAGGTACTCGCCGCAGAAGTCTATGCGCAAGACTCGATTACCAGTCAAGCCACCCAAATTGGCCAACTGGAAAGTGTCGGCCTCTCTTGGCGAATTAAGGATAACGATTTAGCCGCTTTAGAAGCGGTGACCCCAGCTGATATTCAAGCTGCCGCACAAAAGTTCTTTATCCCTACCCGACTCACTATCGCTTATATTCACCCTGAGGAGGCGCGTCCATGATGTCCTTGCGTATGCTTAGCACCAGCCTTATCAGTGCTGTTTTAATTTTCAGTGCCGGTTGCAGCACTCTCGACAACTCGCAACGAGCCCACTCTCTGTCAGCCGAGCAGCGCATCAGCAGCTTAGCCGCACTGTCCAAGCAAGAGCCGGTGACACGTGCATTGGATATTCAAACCTGGCACACCTCAGCAGGCACTAAAGTACTCTTTATGGCCGCGCCTGAATTACCCATGTTTGATTTGCGCTTAACCTTTGCCGCTGGCAGCAGTAAAGATCAGCAGACTCACGGTTTAGCCAATTTAACCAGCGCTATGCTCAATGAAGGCACCGGCTCACTCGATGCTGGACAGATTGCCACACGTTTTGAAGACTTAGGCGCCGAGTTCTCCAGCGGTTCATACCGCGATATGGCAGTAGTGACCTTACGCAGCCTCAGCGATCCTAAACTAAGCACCCCCGCCTTAGAGTTATTTAGCCAAGTCGCCGCCCAGCCCAGCTTTCCAGCCAACTCACTGGCCCGAATTAAAAACCAATTGCTGGCAAGCTTTGAATACCAAAAGCAAAATCCAGGCCAATTGGCGTCATTAGCGCTGTTTGAACAGCTGTATGGCGACCACCCCTACGCCCACTCCAGCTCAGGCAGTGCCGAATCAGTGCCAGCGATTACCCGCCAGCAATTAAAAGACTTTCACCGCAATTACTACAGCGCCGAAAATGCGCAAATTGCCTTGGTCGGTGATTTAACCCTTGAGCAAGCCAAAGCCATCAGTGAAACAGTATCAGCGCGCTTACCGCATGGCACAGCCGCTGCCGCAACGCCAAAACCCGTCGCAACAGCGGCCTCCACCACGCACATTGAGTTTCCTTCGGCGCAAACGCATATCTTATTAGCGCAACTGGCAGTGCAACGTGGCGACCCAGATTACCCTGCGCTGTTTTTAGGCAATCAGATTCTCGGAGGCGGTGGCTTTGGTACACGCTTAATGGAAGAAGTACGCGAAAAACGCGGTCTGACCTATGGTATTTACTCCAGCTTTAGCCCAATGCAAGCGGCCGGCCCCTTTATGATTAACCTACAAACCCGCGCACCACTGAGCCAAGCAACCTTACAATTGGTTCAAGACTTATTGCGCGATTACATTGCCAATGGCCCAACTGAAGCAGAACTGGCCGACGCGAAACGTGAAAACCTCGGCAGCTTTCCATTAAGCGCCGCAAGCAACTCGGCGATTGTCGGGCAGCTGGCGGCCATAGGTTTCTATGATATGCCGCTGACGTGGATGAATGACTTTATGCAAGATATTCAAAAACTATCAGTGGCTGATGTGCATAACGCCTTTAAGCGCCATCTCAACCCTGATCAATTAGTGATTGTGACCGCCGGACCAGAGGTTGCGCAATTACCTTTACCCGAACCGGTTGAGCGCTTAAAACAAGACGCAAACATGGAGCGCCAGCACTAATGGCTAAGAAACCTATGCAATCACGCCCCAGTCAAATCCGCATTATTGGTGGGCAATGGCGTTCCCGTAAGCTCAGCGTACCCGATGCACCAGGCCTGCGCCCTACCCCTGACCGCGTCCGTGAAACCCTGTTTAACTGGCTCGCACCTTATATCCAAGGCGCGCGAGTTTTGGATGCCTTTGCCGGCAGCGGCGCGTTATTTCTTGAAGCATTATCACGCGGCGCCAGTACCAGCCTGGCGCTGGATGTCAATAGCGATACGATTGACAATCTACGCCGTAATCTAGCGTTGCTAGAGTGCAACACAGCGGAGGTATTACGCGCCGATGCATTGCAATACCTCAGTCTTAACGCCGAGCGAGGCTTTGATATTGTCCTGCTTGACCCACCCTTTCACCACGACTTGCTCTTAAGCAGCTGCCACTTATTAGAGGCCAATCATTGGCTCAATCCACGCGCTTGGATTTACACCGAAAGTGAGCAGCCGCCCTCAAGTTTAGGCGTACCCGCGACTTGGCGTCTGCATCGGGAAAAACACAGCGGGCAAGTACACTATGCCCTCTGGCAAAAGCTTACTTAAGCGTTGTTTGCTGACTTAACCCAGCAAATCCAGTAAATTACTTACTTTTAACCCTGCTGTCGGAGTAATAGGTGGAAGATTTCAAGGGCAAGCTGGCACTGGCTGCTTTAAAACTGATTGCGTTATTACCCTGGCGCGGCGTGCAAGCCCTGGGCAACGCTGCTGGCTGGTTGATGTGGAAAATCCCCAATCGCTCACGTGAAGTGGCGCGCATCAACCTCAGTCACGCGTTCCCAGCACTGAACGCAGCTGAGATTGATCAACTGACCGGACGCAGCCTGCAAGGTATTGCTAAATCATTTACCGAAAGCGCCTGCGCTTGGATCTGGCCGCCGGAAAAAACCCTCAAGTATGTACGCGAAGTGGAAGG
>LFRZ01000005.1:21765-54590 GCA_001513025.1 Gammaproteobacteria bacterium DTU037 | reverse complement strand
ATATCCAGCTTGCGCAGGCGGAAAGTATCCACCACACCGGCAACCAGCGGCGCTTCAGGGCCAACAATGGTCAAAGCTACCTTGTTGTGCTCAGCAAAATCAGCCAACTGCTCGATCGCCAATACATCAATGGCGACGTTTTCGCATTTGGCTTCAGTGGCACTGCCGGCGTTACCTGGGGCAATAAACACCTTGGTGACGCGCGGGTCTTGGGCAACTTTCCAAGCCAGTGCGTGTTCGCGCCCGCCATTACCGATAATTAAAATTTTCATAGAAAACGGTCCTTTAAAGAGCTATTAGTGGCGGAAGTGACGCATGCCGGTAAACACCATGGCAATATCAGCTTCATCTGCAGCAGCAATCACTTCTGCGTCACGCATGGAACCACCGGGCTGAATCACCGCGCGGATACCCACTGTTGCCGCGTTATCTAAACCGTCACGGAAAGGGAAGAAAGCGTCCGATGCCATCACTGCACCAGCCACTGCTAAACCAGCCTGTTCAGCTTTAATCGCGGCAATACGGGCAGAGTTAACGCGGCTCATTTGTCCGGCACCGACGCCGATGGTTTGGCGGTTTTTCGCGTAAACAATGGCGTTGGATTTAACAAACTTAGCCACTTTCCAAGCAAAGATTAAGTCATGGATTTCTTGCTCAGTGGGCGCGCGTTTGGTTACCACTTTTAAGTCGGCAGCAGTGATCATTTGAATGTCACGGCTCTGGACTAATAAACCACCGTTAACGCGCTTGTAATCCAAGCTGGCGCTGCGCTCGGCGGGCCATTGACCGCACTCGAGTAAACGTACATTGGCTTTGCTGGCAACAATATCACGTGCGGCTTGGCTGATGCTGGGGGCGATAATGACTTCAACAAACTGACGCTCGACAATGGCTTGTGCCGTCTCGCCATCGAGTTCGCGGTTAAAAGCAATAATGCCGCCGAAAGCGGACTCGCTATCTGTGGCGTAGGCCAATTCGTAGGCCTGACGGATACCGCCTTCGGCGTCAGTGGCCACGGCAACACCGCAAGGGTTGGCGTGTTTTACAATCACACAGGCCGGTTTTACAAAACTTTTGACGCACTCAAGCGCGGCATCGGTATCCGCCACGTTATTAAAGGACAGCTCTTTACCTTGCAGCTGTACCGCGCTAGCAATGCTGGCTTCTTGTGGGTTAGCTTCAGTGTAAAAAGCGGCGCTTTGGTGTGGGTTTTCTCCGTAACGCATATCTTGCGCTTTAATAAACTGGGTATTAAAGGTATTTGGGAAGGCTGTACGCTGCTCAGTGCTGAGGGTCTCGGCAGACTGCTCAATGGTGCCCAAGTAGTTGGCGATCATACCGTCGTAGGCTGCGGTGTGCTCAAAGGCTTTTAGTGCGAGGTTAAAGCGTTGTGCGTAGCTTAAACCGCCTTGCTTTAAACCTTCGATAATAGTGCCGTAGTCACTGCTGTTGACCACAATGGCCACATCTTTATGGTTTTTCGCCGCGCTGCGCACCATGGTCGGGCCGCCGATATCGATATTTTCAATCGCATCGGGCAAGCTGCAATCGGCTTTAGCCACGGTTGCCGCGAAGGGGTAGAGGTTAACTGCCACTAAATCAATCGGCTTGATGCCGTGTTCAGCCATAATCGCTGCGTCAATATCACGACGGCCTAAAATGCCACCATGAATTTTTGGATGCAGAGTCTTCACCCGACCATCCATCATTTCTGCAAAGCCGGTGTAATCCGCCACTTCAATAGCAGGGATGGCATTGTCTTTGAGTAATTTAAAGGTGCCGCCGGTGGATAGAATCTCAACGCCTAGAGCGTCTAAGGCTTGTGCGAATTCAACAATACCCGTTTTATCAGAGACACTGATTAAAGCACGACGAATAGGCGTTTTTGATGTGTGGTCAGTCATTGGGTTTCCTAGCTATAAACGGCAAACTGCATAGAACCTCAGCGATGAGGTGAGCAGGGTTATATGTTAAAGAAGATTGTATTGCTTAAGTTTTTTACGCAAGGTGCCTCGGTTTAAACCGAGCATTTCTGAAGCGCGGGTTTGATTACCCTGTACATGCTGCATCACAGAGGCAAATAAGGGCGCTTCAACTTCGCTCAGCACCAGATTATAGACATCATTGACGTGCGCACCATCTAAATGGGCAAAGTACTCGTGCAACGTTTTTTCAACACATGCACGTAAGGTCAAGTGTTCACTGTTGCTGATGGTCATAAGCGGCATAGTAGTTTTTGTCACGACAGATATCTCATAACGGAACGTTTTATCATTGGAATCATGCAGCGTCTGTTAAGCCTAGAGCGCGAAGGTGAAGAAAAAAGACCTGAATATGGTGCTTTTGTGCTGCTTCGCAATCCAGCTGATTAAACGTTGTACGAAATTGTTGTGCCCCTGGTAATGAAGCTAAGTACCAGTGAGTGTGTTTCCTAGCAATACGCACACCCATCGGCTGGCCATAGAACGCATGCAGGAGCTCAAGATGCTCAAGCAGGATTGACTCTAATGCGTTTAAACTGATGGCTGGCAGTATTTCACCCGTGGTCAGAAAATGGTTTATTTCCTGGAAAATCCACGGTCGTCCCTGTGCTGCGCGACCAATCAGTAAGCCGTCTGCACCCGTTTGTCTGAGCACCTGTTGTGCCTTAAATGGACTGTCAATATCGCCATTGGCGAAGACTGGAATTGAGACGGCCTGCTTAATAAGTGCAATAGTATCGTATTCGGCGTCACCATTGTAGCGATCTGCACGAGTGCGGCCATGTACCGCAAGTGCATTGATGCCTGCTTGTTCGGCAATTTTAGCAATGGTCACTCCGTTTTTATTCGCTTGATCCCAGCCGGTACGGATTTTTAAGGTGACGGGAACATCAACTGCTGCGCGCACTGCGTGGAGAATCTCAGTGACCAATTGCTCGTCTTTAAGCAGCGCCGAGCCGGCCGCTTTATTACAGACTTTTTTCGCTGGACAGCCCATATTGATATCAATAATATGCGCGCCTAAGGCCACGCACTGCTGCGCGGCATGGGCCAGCATCTGTGGATCTGCGCCGGCAATTTGTACCGAGCGTGGTTCAGGATCGCTATCGGTTAATAGACGTAAACTGGATTTGCGACTGCTCCATAAGCGGGTGTCGCTGGTGAGCATTTCTGCGACTGTTAAACCTGCGCCAAAACGCGCACATAATTGGCGTTGTGGACGATCTGTAACGCCGGCCATTGGCGCGAGAATCAGGTTGTTAGCTAATGTGTAGGGGCCAATACGAACCATCGACATGGACTTTCCAGCCTGCGCGCAGCTTAAATGAAATAAGGTAAAAACAAGATGCCTATGATACCTGCTCTGGCGCCTTGGATAAAGCAACAAGCGGTGTGATGTGATAAATGGCTGAGCAAGGCCAGGCGGCTTAACCGCGTACGGCTCTTAATTAGCTAGAGCTCTTGTCTCGCGGGTATCCTAATGGCTGTGCTGAGGGCTGCGCGCGAGCCCTGTTATTGATCGTTTAAAGCGAAGTCGTAGTGCATGTTGGGGCTTGGCTCTTGCAAATAGCACCCTTGAATATACTGGACTCCGGCTTGCCAAAGCGCAGGTAAAATACTAGCGCTATTGATGTTTGGTACTATGCTGCGGCTGTCTTGCCGATGCAGCAGTGTCAGCAGGTCGGTGAGTCGGTGTTGTGCGGCGGGCTGATTGAGTTGTGCGCTGAAGCTGTGCTCAAGTTTTACGAAATCAAGTGGCAGATGCTTAAATATAGCCAGTGGGTTGGCTGCACCGCCAAATTGCTCTAAGGCAAGCTGGCACTGCAATGGTTGCAAGCCTCTGCTCAGCGCTTTGGCATGTTTTAAGTGGCTGATGGCATCACTTTCACGCAGTTGGAGAATAAGGCTATGAGCGGCTAAAGGTGAAGCCTTAAGCACCTCAGCCAGCCAAACCATTAAAGTTTTATCGTTTAAGCTGGCGCTCGACAATGGAATAAATAAACGAGTGGTTAGGCCTTGCTGGTGCTGCTTGCTCAACTGCTGAATAGCGTTAAGCAGAACCCATCGATCGATTTTTTCTGCTAAGCCTGCGCCGAGAGCGGCATCTAAATACTCAGCCCTAGGGATGTTGTGACCACGAGGGCTGACCAGTTGCGGCAACACTTCGTAAAGCTGATCTGGCCCCGCATGTAAAGCCACGATAGGCTGAAAGAGTAATTTGAAGCTGTTGTGTTCCAGAGCTTGGTGCAGCATGGCCAGCACCTCGCCGCGTTTCGCCGTAGCGGCGAGGTCATCTGCTGGATTATAGATTTTTAAACCATTGCCTTGGCTCAGCTGCTCGGCACAGTGCTGCGCACGCTTTAAGACCGTTGAGGCATGAGCGCTCTTTTCGCCCAGACGAGCCACGCCAATACTTAAGGTGGTTTGTGCGCTACGGCCATTGATATCAAACAGCTGCGCCTCGACGCGTTTAATTAAGTTGAGCAGCTGAGCTTTATCATCCTCTGGGCTGGTATCGGGGGTCAGTAGACTAAAGGCATTATCTGCGAGACGGGCGAGGTGTGCGCCATGCTTTAAGTGCTGGCGTAGGAGTTTGGCCAGATCCAGCAAAAATAAGTCGATCGCGGCCAGGCCAAGCTGTACTTGCAGCTGCGAGTAATGGTCAACTTTGATATAGGCTAGGCTTGCGGGCTGACCGATATTGATGGCGCGCTCGCTTGCGGCATCCAGCTGCTGCAAAAAATGCTGACGATTATAAAGACCGGTGACTAAATCCTGACTGCTGAGTTGGCGCAGTTGCGCTGCGAATCCAGCACTATCAATAGCGGCTTGATAGCGTTGCTGTGTGGTTTTCAGTGCGATCTCCACTGCACGGCGTTGACGACGCTCGGCAAGATGGGCTAGCTCGCGTTGCACGACTAAAATTAAGCGCTGCTCATCAGCCTGGTAGACCGCATCCTGAGCGCCATCGTGCAAGGCAGCGGTTAGCGCGGCTGAGGAGTTGTCTTGTGTCAGTTGAATAAATGAGATGTCACTGCGCTGCTGCTGAATGCAGTTTAGAGCCGCGACCGAGGGCGCATTTTGGCAGCGATGAGCGGCGATGCACACATCCCATGGGGTCTTAAGTGCGCGATTAAGCGCTTCAAGAGAGCTGACGTGTTGCGCTTGCAGGCAATGCCCCGTCGCACGAAACAGTTCAAATATACGCTCAGCGTTATGGGCGCAGTCATCGACAATAAGTAAGCGAAGTGTTTTTGGCTCAGCATGCATAACGAGTACACAAGTGCACGCAGCACATCCCTGTTGGCTGAAATCAATAGATCAGAACTTACAGTGACTTCCAGAGTGAGTCAAAGTCTTCGCTACTGTCCTTGCTTTTTACTGTTGGGGCTGTGCTGGTGTTCACAGTTTTAACGGGTTGCACAGGTGTTAACAGGTTGAATTCAAATTGGTTCACACTTCCTGTATTCATTAACCGCTTAGTCAGAACTGCTTTAAGCTCTTTGCCGCGCTGATTAATGATCACCTGATTACCTTCGTGAAAAGGAATGCGCGGCACAATTAGACTGGCTGAGCGCGATAGGGCAGGTATTTCTGGAACCAGTAGCGCGCGTAAAAAATTACTTGATAGATCACCACTGCGTAACAATTGTAAGCCGCAGGGTTGAGCGTTGGGTGCAATCAATTCAATACCCATTTGTGTGCTGCTCGTGCCTGCTTGGCGAATCCAACGCACCACGGCTGTCGTCCAGGCTTTATCCGTGGTCTCACGTAAGGCGATAATTTCCCCTGCTTGCAACTGCGCAGGAACAGTGTCGTGCCAAGCGAGGCAATAGCCGCCAGGGCTATGATTGACGATCGATAAGGCATAGGCAGGGTATAAAGCCGCAGTGGGCGCTATCGGCTCAGGGCTGGTGTGATCGGTGATGATGGGCGTTGCTTGATACTCAATCAGATCAGCGAGTAAAGGGTCTTTTTCTGTATCAAGCCTAGCATCAATGGCATAGTTCCAGATATCAGGCGGACTGTTATCAGGGTTGTATTCGACCAGTGATGCGCTTGGCAATTGGAGATGTTGCTCAAAAGACTCTTGTCCGGCCAAATAGTAATGGACGGCACTCATACCTAAACACACCTGCAAGCTGCCTTGACTGCTGGTGCGTTGAAAGTCGCGTTTGGCAATATTTCCCCATGCGCTGCACAGTTGTGCAATGAGTGTGCCGGACATATTCTCCGGCACACTCAGGCGGGCGGCAGTTTTTTTATATTGAATCAATGGCTGTTGCTGCTCCATCAGTGCTTCAGCCAGCGCCAGCGTATTAAAACCTAGGTGTGTTGTACTCTGATCTTCGGCAATCAACTCTTTGTAGCGTGGTGGCGCATCACTGTTGAGGTTGACCACAAATAAACTGCTGGCTAATTCGACATTCTGCAGAGCAGAGAGATGACTCCAGCTGGGTAAAATACGCGCCAAGAGTGCAATATCACTTTGGCGCATTTGATTGATGCGTGCACAGCTCAGTAGTAAAGCACAGCGGTACGCTGACTCAATACTTTGCTCTGAAATATTGCTCAGTAAGGTTTCGCTAATCGGCTGGGTATGCAGATTGTTTTTACGCGCCAGTAAATAGACTTGATGTAACTCTAACCAAAATAAGCGTGGTGCTGGGTAATACAGCTGGTAGGTGCGCACTAAGGAGGCAAACATACTGTGCATGCTGCGCTGTAGGGCTAAAGCTAAAATAGTACCGCGTTGTTCAAGGCTATCGGCAATAACTAATTTATAACCAATGGTTAAATGGTTTTGTATTGCTTGGCACAAATTGGCAACTTTTTTCGGCCGCTCATCCAGCATAATTGAGTTATTTAAAAAGTGTTTCTCCAGTTGTGAGTTAATAAACATCACTTCTGGGCGTAATAACTCAAGCAATTGTATGCGGTTATCAGCCGGTGTTTTGAAGTCATTGAGTTCAATCAGCGCTTGATACAATAGTCGCGCAGTTTCACCAATATTGGCTTTGGGCAGGTCTTCGATCCACAATTTTAGTTCGCGCGGGTACGGCTTGCAGAAGGCAACATAAGTACCTTGCGGTGTCGGTATGCGTAAACGTAGTGTAGGGCTGCGTGCATCCATTAGAGGGTCCTGCTTAAGCGGCTTTTTATATGACTTAAGTTGCGTCAATATTGGTTTTTGGCTATGTGCCGTTAGCGTTTAATTATACCTTTCGTCAAACTTCTACAGCAAGGCACTGGCCGACTTGTACGGCGCTGCTGGCGTGTAAATCAGCATTCCATTGCACATGGTTGGCACCAAATAAAACAATGGCCGTCGAGCCTAATTTAAAACGCCCCAGTTCCGCACCCTTTTGCAGGGTAATCGGTTGTCTAGAGGCTTGGCTGTAATCGTAGCTGCGTATCTCGCGTAGCGGCGGGGTGATTAAACCCGCCCAGACTGTTTCAATGCTGGCTACCACCATGGCACCGACTAATACCACGGCCATTGGGCCCTGTTCAGTATCAAAGAGGCAGGCGACACGCTCATTGCGCGCAAAAAGCTCAGGCACATGTTCCGCGGTGGTTTGATTGACGGAAAACAAACGGCCAGGGACGTAGACCATTTCACGTAAAATACCGGTCAGCGGCATATGCACACGGTGGTAATCTTTGGGTGATAAGTAGATGGTTGAGAAACTACCACCCATAAAAGGTGCCGCGCGCTCGGCATCACCACCCAGTAATTCTAATAAACTGAAGCTGTGGCCTTTGGCCTGAAAAATACGGCCATGTTCAATGCTGCCCAATTGACTGATGGCACCATCAGCAGGACTGACCACCGCTTGAGCTGTGTCATCGATGGGGCGCGCATCGGGCTTTAGTGCGCGAGTGAAAAAGTCATTAAAGTGACGGTAGGCACTTGGATCTTCCAGCTGCGCTTCACTCATATTCACCTGATAGCGCTTGATAAACCAAACAATCAGACGATTTTTAAACCAAGGTGTTTGGCACTCTGCTAGATGGCCAATTAAGCGCGACAATGTATGCTGCGGCAATATATATTGCATAAAAATAAATAGACGCTGCTTGATGTCCATGTACTGAGACCCTTAGTTATTTATTAATAAAATGATACGAAATAAAATTGTAATGAATGGCGCAGTATAGCTCATATCGACTCAGCAGTTGTACGTATGAGTACAGTGCTGCTCTTAGCTTGTGATTAAAATATTAATAATCAATCGATGCTAAACCGCCGTGCCTATTGCTAAGCACGGCGGTGCAGTGTTCAATAATGGTCGCTAGTCAGACCGCTGATAATATGTTTGAAACTGGCCAAGCGTTGTGGGTGGATTTTGCCGGCTTCAACCGCGGCTAATAAAGCACAACCCGGCTCATGCTCATGGCTGCAGTTGCGAAAGCGACAGAGGCCTAAATGTTCCTGAAACTCAATAAAACCTGCTTCCACATCGGCGACGCTGACATGGCTTAGGCCAAATTCACGAATACCCGGTGAGTCAATCAAATCGCCGCCGGCAGGGAAGTGAAATAAGCGCGCGGTGGTTGTCGTGTGCGTACCTTTACCCGTGAGTTCTGAAAGCGGGCCGACACGCGTGTCAGTATCTGGCAGCAAGCAGTTGACTAAGGATGATTTACCAACACCAGATTGGCCAACAAAGACGCTGACCTGATTATTCAGTTGCGCTTGCAGTTTTGCCAAACCATCACCGGAATAGGCCGAGACCTCAAGCAGGGGATAGCCTAAGCTGTGGTAGGTGTTGAGCAAGTTATGTGCGCGTGAGCTGCCGCTAGAATCGAGTAAGTCAGATTTATTGAGCAGCAATAAGGGTTTAATCCCCGCATGTTCGGCAGCAATAATATAACGGTCAATTAAGTTGGCATGCGGCTCTGGCAATGGGGCGAACACAATCACAATCAGGTCGACGTTAGCGGCGACCGGTTTTAACTGTCCGCGCGAGTCAGGGCGGCGTAATTCACTGTGACGTGGCAGTTGCGCAACAATCACGCCCAGGCCTTGGTTACCCGGACGCCAGACTACGCGATCACCGGTTACCAGCGCCGGTAGATTGGCGCGCAGATAGCAGCGATAGGTTTGCCCAGCCAGTTCTTCTGACTCCGCTTCCACTTCGACTTGTACGCCAAAGTGAGCAATCACCAGACCATGCTGCTCAGTACCTAAGTCGCCACCTTCCAGCTCCTCAAGGGTACGCTCTTCACGCTTGGCTGCGCGCGCCAGACGTTCGTCTTGGATCTTATTAATACGCCAGCCTTGGCGGCGATTTAGTGTACGTTTGGCCATAGTCAACTCATTGTGTAAAGGCGCTTAACAGGGCGCACTGAATATTCAGTGGCGCTCTACATTTATTTTTCTAAGGGTAAGCCACGCTGGATACGCCAAGCGCGTGCGGCAATCACAAATAACGTAATGGCAGTTAACGGTACCACATAGCCAATGATGGCATCGGCAAAGGTGTTAGCAAAGGAATCACCATTGCTTTGCATAATCAAGTAGGCGGTATAGGCCACGTAATAGCTTAAAAATAATGCGCCTTCCCAGCGGTTGATACGATAGCCGGCGAAGAAAATTGGCAGACAGGCCACCATTACCGCCATCATCACTGGAAAATCAAATTCAATCGCAGAGCGTGCAACGGCAATTTTCTCGGGTGAGACCAAACCGGCCAAACCTAGTACCGCGAGCAAATTAAACAGGTTGCTGCCGACAATATTACCCACGGCAATATCACGCTCACCTTTCCACGCGGCAATCAAGGATGTGGCCAGTTCAGGTAATGAGGTGCCAACGGCGATAATGGTTAAGCCAATCACCAGCTCAGATAAGCCTAAGGCTTGCGCCAAGCTTACGGCGCCACTGACCAATAGATTAGAGCCGGTTACCAGTAAGGCGAGGCCAGCCAAAATATAGGCCGTATTCATTAAGGTGGCGTACCGGTGCGGGTTAACCTGGGCACTATATTCTTCGTCGCTCTGCAATGCTTGGCCTGGTTTCCAAGCCTTTAAACTGCTGATAATTAAATAGCCGGTATAGCTGATAATACAGGCAAATAAAATCAAACCATCGAGACGGCTGTAGCTGCCATCTAAGGCTAAAAACCAGGCTAAAAAGCCGGCGGCAATCATCAATGGCACATCAAGACGGACCAACTGACGTGATACCAGTAGCGGCGTAATTAACGCGGATAAGCCTAAAACCCCCAATACGTTAAAGATATTGCTGCCAATCACATTACCAATCGCAATGTCACCTTGGCCGAGAAAGGCCGACTGGGTACTGACTGCCATTTCTGGTGCGCTGGTACCAAAAGCAACCACGGTTAAACCAATAATCAGTGGTGAAATACCAAAGCGTGCCGCTAGGCGTGCAGCACCACGGACCAGCACTTCTGCGCCGAATACCAGCAAGATAAAGCCGCCAATAAGGTAAACAAACATTTCGATGGACATGCGGTGACTCCGACTCTTTACATTATGGCCGCTAGATTAGCAGGTTGTGCTGCAGCGGTGAGGGTCTTTTCAGTGAAATATATTAGCGCAACACCTGTATCTGCACAGGAATAACACCGCGCTGAAGCATATCAATTTTTTCTGCGGCGGCGCGTGATATATCAATAATACGGCCTTTGCTATAGGGGCCGCGATCATTGATGCGTACCGTGACACTTTTGTTGTTCAGCCTGTTGGTGACTTTGACGCGCGTGCCAAAGGCTAGGTTGCGATGCGCGGCAGTCAGCGCGTGTTGGTTAAAGCGTTCGCCGCTGGCGGTTTTCTTGCCGTGGTGTTGTGCGCCATACCAGGACGCTTTGCCACTGCTAATGGCCTCTGGACGGGTGTGTTGTGAGGAGCAGGCGCTGACTAACAGTAGCGCGGCAACGAGCATAAAAATACGCATAGACTAACTCCTTGGGCAGTGCATGCAGGGCTGTAAACTGCAGCTGGCGATTGCCGGCCAGCTGCAGTGCAGTCACAGATTACTGATCAAGTTTTTGCTTGAGTAACTCATTGACTTGTTGCGGGTTGGCTTTGCCTTTTGAGGCGCGCATGGCTTGCCCAACAAAGAAACCAAACATTTTGCCACGCTTATTTTCATCGCTGGCGCGGTATTGTTCAACTTGCTCGGCGTTAGCCGCCAGTACTTCATCGAGCATCGCTTCAATCGCGCCGCTGTCAGTGACTTGCTTGAGGCCGCGCTGTTCAATAATGTGATCCGCGTCGCCTTCGCCTGCCGCCATGGCTTCAAACACCATTTTCGCGATTTTGCCGGAAATGGTGTTGTCTTTAATGCGCAGCAACATACCACCCAAGTGCTCAGCGCTAACCGGTGACTGAGTGATCTCTAGGTTTTCTTTATTAAGTAGGCTGGACAGCTCACCCATCACCCAGTTGGTCGCCAGC
This sequence comes from Gammaproteobacteria bacterium DTU037, assembly GCA_001513025.1. Classification (GTDB taxonomy): domain Bacteria; phylum Pseudomonadota; class Gammaproteobacteria; order Pseudomonadales; family Pseudomonadaceae; genus Denitrificimonas. Next base: position 43,179 of record LFRZ01000005.1, on the reverse strand, counting down.
TTAGCATCCTGACAAGTAGCGGTGACGACTTCAAAGTAGTCAGCCATTTCACGGCTGGCGGATAACACACTGGCATCGTAAGTGGATAAGCCAAAAGCAGACTCGAAACGTTCACGTTTTTGCGTGGGCAACTCAGGCAGCTTAGTACGTAGAGCCTCGAGCATCTCGCGTGGAATATGCACCGGTAGCAAATCTGGGCAAGGGAAGTAACGGTAATCGTTGGCTTCTTCTTTGCTGCGCATGGAGCGCGTTTCATCTTTGCTTGGATCGTACAAACGGGTTTCTTGCGCCACTTTACCGCCGTCTTCAATCAATTCAATTTGACGTTGAATCTCATGATTGATTGCGCGTTCAATAAAGCGAAACGAGTTCACGTTTTTGATTTCAGTGCGCGTCCCCAGCGTCGTTTGGCCTTTGGGGCGCACCGAGACGTTACAGTCGCAGCGGAACGAGCCTTCAGCCATATTGCCGTCACAGATATTTAAGTAGCGCACTAAGGTGTGGATGGCTTTAGCGTAGGCCACCGCTTCTTTAGCGTTGCTTAGTTCTGGTTCTGAGACGATTTCTAAGAGCGGTGTACCGGCACGGTTTAAGTCAATTCCGGTCATGCCGCTAAAGTCTTCGTGCAAGCTTTTGCCCGCATCTTCTTCAAGGTGCGCACGGGTAATGCCGACGCGTTTGATGCTGCCGTCTTCTAAGGCAATATCCAAATGCCCCATGCCGACAATCGGATCATCCATTTGGCTGGTTTGATAGCCTTTGGGTAGGTCAGGGTAGAAGTAGTTTTTTCGCGCGAAAATATTGTACTCAGCGATATGTGCATCCACCGCTAAGCCAAACATGCAGGCCATGCGTACGGCTTCTTGGTTGAGCACCGGTAAAGTGCCAGGCATGGCCAAGTCAATTAAGCTGGCCTGAGTGTTGGGTTCGGCACCGAAGGTGGTCGAGCTACCCGAGAAAATTTTAGTGTTAGTTGCGAGCTGTGCGTGGATTTCCAGCCCGATCACGGTTTCCCATTGCATGTGAGTCGTCCTCAGAATCCGGCTGGCGTGCGAGCGTGCCAATCAGTATGTTGTTGAAATTGATGTGCAACCTGAAGCATACGAGCTTCTTGGAAGTAGGGTGCGAGCAGTTGTACGCCGACCGGTAAACCATCAAGCATACCGGCAGGCATCGACAGACCTGGAATACCCGCCAAGTTAGCTGGCACGGTATAAATATCTTCTAAGTAGGCGGCGACTGGGTCATTGATTTTACTGCCCAGCGGCCAAGGTAGATTGGGCGTGGTCGGGCCGAGGATTAGATCGACATCTTTAAAGGCGTTGTCAAAATCGTTTTTGATTAAGCGGCGAATTTTTTGCGCTTTTAAATAGTAGGCGTCGTAATAGCCGGTGGACAGTGAGTAGGTGCCCATAATAATGCGGCGTTTAACTTCTTCACCAAAGGCTTCATTGCGCGAACGTAAGTACAAGTCTTGCAAGTCTTTTGGATCTTCACAGCGATAGCCGAAACGCACACCATCAAAGCGCGCTAAGTTGGTCGAAGCTTCAGCGGAGGCAATGACATAATAGGCCGGTACGGCATGTGGCAAGCTGGGTAAGCTGATCTCCACAAAGCTGGCACCAAGCTGTTTCAACTGCTCGATGGCTGAGTAGATCACATCGCCGATGCGCGCATCGAGACGGCTGTCGAAGTATTCTTTGGGCAGACCAATGCGTACCCCTTGTAGCGGCTGAGTTAAGGCCGCGACATAGTCATCAACCGGCTGCTGTGCGCTGGTTGAATCGCGCTCATCAAAGCCAGCCGTGGCCTGCAAGAGCATGGCGCAATCTTCTGCGTTGTGCGCTAAAAAACCAGCTTGGTCAAGGCTTGAGGCGTAGGCCGTCATGCCCCAGCGTGAAATACGACCATAGGTTGGCTTGATGCCGGTTAAACCGGTAAATGCCGCAGGCTGGCGAATCGAGCCACCGCTATCACTGCCGGTACTGGCTGGAACTAAACGCGCGGCGACCGCTGCAGCGCTACCACTGGATGAGCCACCGGGGACACGGCTGGTATCCCAAGGGTTTTTAGTGGCGCCGTAGAAACTGGTTTCGCCGGAGGAGCCCATGGCGAACTCGTCCATATTCAGTTTGCCTAAGCTGATGCAGCCGGCTTTATTAAGTTTATCGACCAGCGTGGCGCTGTAAGGCGCAATAAAATTATCCAGCATTTTTGAGGCGCAGCTGGTGCGTACCCCTTCCGTGCAAAATAAATCTTTATGGGCTAAGGGCACGCCGAGCAATGGTGCGCTGATGCCTGTGCTGCGTAAGGCATCGGCGGCATCGGCTTGCTGTAAAGCCGCGTCTTGGCTGATGGTAATAAAGCTGTTGAGCTGTGGGTCAAGTTGTTCGATGCGCGTCAATAAATGACTGGTCAGCTCGCGCACAGAAAACTGCTTGGCAGCCAGCGCTTTCGAAATAGAAGCTAAGGTAAGTTGATGCATGACAAATAAGTCCTTAATCGATGACTTTAGGTACCAGATATAAGCCGTTTTCTACCGCAGGTGCGAGGGCTTGGTAGTCATCACGGTGATTGCTTTCAGTAACGCTGTCTGGGCGTAAGCGTTGAGTGGCTTCGAGTGGATTGGCCAGTGGCGCGATGCCGTCAGTATTAACCGCTTGCATGGCATTGATCATGTCGAGGACGGCATTTAAAGAAGTGGTGCTGCTGCCTATTTGAGCGTCATCTAGGCCCAGTCGTGCCAGATGCGCCAGTTTTTCCACGTCGCAGCGTTCAAGTGCCATGTGAAGATCTCCTTAAAAAATATGTGACTGTCATTAATGCAACAAATATTGAACAATTAATCTATTGCTCTATCTATACGCGTGTAAAATCATATTAATGCTCAGAAAGTGCTAATCTATCACAGTGCGTACCTTGCTCAAAAGGACGATGGTTGCTAGAGTTTCTAATTATTTTTTAATCAGCGTTTCTATTGCGCGTCACCTAGGGTTATTCATCCCATGTTCAAAAAAATACGCGGCATGTTTTCAAGTGACTTATCCATTGACTTGGGGACTGCTAACACCCTTATTTATGTACGTGACCGCGGTATTGTACTGGATGAACCATCCGTAGTTGCGATCCGTACACGAGGCAACCAAAAAAGTGTGGTTGCTGTGGGTACCGAGGCCAAGCGTATGCTCGGTCGTACTCCCGGTAATATTTGTGCGATTCGCCCGATGAAAGACGGCGTGATTGCTGACTTCAGTGTTTGTGAAAAAATGCTGCAGTACTTTATCAATAAAGTGCATGAAAACAGCTTTTTACAACCCAGCCCGCGCGTGTTGATTTGTGTACCCTGCAAATCCACCCAGGTCGAACGTCGAGCCATTCGTGAGTCAGCGCTGGGTGCCGGTGCGCGTGAAGTGTTTTTAATTGAAGAGCCTATGGCTGCTGCGATCGGTGCCGGTTTACCGGTGGATGAAGCGCGCGGTTCGATGGTGGTTGATATTGGTGGGGGTACCACTGAAATCGCTTTGATCTCACTCAATGGTGTGGTCTATGCTGAATCAGTACGTGTGGGGGGTGACCGTTTTGATGAAGCCATTATCACTTATGTGCGCCGTAACTATGGCAGCCTGATTGGTGAGTCAACCGCCGAGCGGATTAAGCAAGAAATTGGTGCGGCTTTCCCAGGTGGCGAATTGTTAGAGTTTGATGTGCGTGGGCGTAACTTGGCTGAAGGTATTCCACGTAGCTTTACCTTAAATTCTGATGAGGTGCTCGAAGCGCTTCAGGAATCCTTAGCCGCGATTGTACGCGCAGTGAAAAGCGCTTTGGAACAGTCTCCGCCTGAGTTGGCCTCGGATATTGCTGAGCGTGGCTTAGTCTTAACCGGTGGTGGCGCCTTACTGCGTGATATGGATAAATTACTTGCGCAAGAAACCGGTTTGCCAGTGATTGTTGCTGAAAATCCAAAGAACTGTGTTGCGCTGGGCGGTGGTCGCGCTTTAGAAATGATGGATAGTAATTCGATGGACTTGCTGTCGACTGAATAAGCAAGACACCTCCTCTGAGGATTTTGTGTGCTTATTGTTCATCTTAACTGTGGAGCACTTTATACTGTTGCACAGTTAAGCTGTTGAGGATGCATCATTAAGCCATTATTTGCTAAAAGTACTTTATTAAGTACCCAATTTCTAATACTCACGTGTTTTTCTGTTGCCTTGATGCTGGTCGATGCGCGACTTGAAATGCTTAAACCTGTGCGTAGCAGTTTAGGTATGGTGCTCACGCCGCTCTATTGGCTCGGCGATATGCCGGTGCGTGTCTGGTCTGACACCATGCAGCTGTTTAGCAGTCGTACCGATTTGCTCTCGGAAAATGAAGCCTTACGTGCTGATATTTTGCTGATGCAGCGCCGTTTGCAAAAGTTGGCCACCTTAACCGAGCAAAACGTCCGCCTGCGTGAGCTGCTCAATTCCTCTGCGTTAATTGATGATCGTGTCTTGGTTGCCGAATTGATTGGTATTGATCCCAATCCGCACACGCATCGGGTGCTGATTAATAAAGGCAGCAGCAGTGGCGTGACCTTAGGGCAGCCGGTATTGGATGCGCGCGGGGTGATGGGGCAGGTGATTGAAGTGATGCCTTACACCTCGCGAGTGTTATTGATCACCGACAGTAATCACAGCCTGCCCGTACAGGTAAACCGCAATGGTTTGCGTGCCATTGCCAGTGGTACCGGTGATCTTGACTCCATTGAATTACGTTATGTCACCGATACGGCGGATATTCGCGAAGGTGATTTGTTGGTGACCTCGGGTATGGGGCAGCGTTTTCCTGTGGGGTATCCAGTCGCGGTAGTCAGTGAAGTGCAGCGTAATACAGGGCAACCCTTTAGTCGCATTCAAGCCTTGCCTGCGGCGACCCTTAATCGTAGCCGTTACCTGTTATTGGTATTTAGCAATAGTAAAGGTTCGACCCAAGCCTTGGATGATGAAGTGCAAAATGCGTTAGAAGATGCCAAACAATTGCTTAAAGCCACCGAAACCACGGCAGTAGAGGCCCAATAGATGAGTGCAGCATGGGGTAAGACAACGCTAGTGATGTGGGGCAGCTTGGTGCTGGCCTTATTGCTTTCGGTGGCACCGATGCCGGAGCATTTAGAGGCGGGGCGGCCCTTATGGTTGGCATTGGTGTTGACTTTTTGGGCGATTAATTACCCACACCATGTGCATCTATTGACGGCCTGGTGTTTAGGACTGGCGCAAGATATTTTATATGGCACATTATTTGGTCAGCATGCACTGTCCTTGGTGTTGGTGGTGTTTCTTGTGGTGACCTTGCAGCAGCGTCTAAAACTCTTTCCCTTGTGGCAACAGTCCTGCGCATTATTGGTGATTTACGGCTTAGCGCAGTTGCTGCTTTTATGGTTAAGTACTTTATCCGGTATGCGCCCAGAGATTAGCTATTATGCAGTACCGGTCTTGGTCAGTTGTTTACTCTGGCCGTGGCTGTATTTGTTGCTGATTAATGTGAAGCGCTTGCGTCACTTTCATTAAGGCGCATGGTTATACTGGCGGCTTAGCTTGGCTAGCAGTCAATGCGGGCTGTGTTAGCTGTATTGCTGGAAAGGATGTAACCTTCTGAATTGTCGTATATTTGTATGCTGAGTGGCAGCTTGCTACGCAGCTAGGCTGTTTCGTCTGGCACCACACTACTTTGGCTCGGCAGCTGTCGCAGCGATGCCCAGCGTCTAGCGGGGGGGTGCTGAGTAGACCTCTATTTTAAAGATGCTGGGTGTTTTTGCACAGCCTACATCTTGTTATTTGTGTCAAGTGGGTCGTGCATCTCTATGCCTTAGACTGAGAACATCATGAGTGAAGAAATTTTAATCAATATCACACCAATGGAATCACGGGTCGCCGTGGTTGAAAATGGTGTTTTGCAAGAAGTGCATGTTGAGCGTACTCAGCGGCGCGGGATTGTCGGCAATATTTACAAAGGTAAAATTGTTCGGGTATTGCCCGGTATGCAAGCGGCCTTTGTTGATATTGGCCTGTCACGTGCAGCCTTTATTCATGCGGCCGATATTACTGGTCGCGAAGGCGTCACTGGCGAAGGTATCAGTGGACTGGTACACGAAGGCCAAGCGCTGGTGGTGCAGGTCACTAAAGATCCGATTGGCAGTAAGGGCGCGCGGCTGACCACTAATTTATCGATTCCATCGCGTTACTTGGTGTATATGCCCAGCAGCAGTCATATCGGGGTATCGCTAAAGATTGAAGAAGAAGCCGAGCGTGATCGCTTAAAGCAGGCGGTCACTGAATGTTTGACAGCCGAAGGCCTTGAAGAACAAGGCGGTTTTATTATTCGCACGGCCACTGACGGCGCGGATATTTCGGCTATTTTGCTGGATATTCGCTACTTGCATCGACTCTGGGAGCAAGTGCGCGAGCAAATGAAAGTCTGCGGTGCCCCTTCAGTGATTTATGAGGAGCTGTCTTTGCCGCTGCGTACCTTGCGTGATTTAGCTGCAGAACATACCGAAAAAGTACGCATTGATTCGCGTGAAACCTTACAAAAAGCCCTGCAGTTTGTTGGCGAACTGATGCCGGAAATTGCTGATCGGGTTGAGCATTATCCAGGCGAGCGGCCGATCTTTGATTTGTACGGCATTGAAGATGAAATTCAAAAAGCCTTGGAACGCAAAGTACCGCTTAAATCTGGCGGTCATTTGGTGATCGATCCCACTGAAGCGATGACCACCATTGATGTCAATACCGGTGCCTTTGTTGGACACCGTAATCTTGAAGAAACGGTGTTTAAAACCAATCTTGAAGCGGCGTTGACCATTGCCCGTCAGCTGCGTTTGCGCAATGTCGGCGGCATTATCATTATTGATTTTATTGATATGGAAGATGAAGAGCACCGTCGCCAAGTGCTGCGCACCTTAGAGCGCCAGTTAGAGCGCGACTATGCCAAGACCAATATTATCGGCATCACCGAATTAGGCTTGGTACAAATGACTCGCAAACGCACGCGGGAAAGTTTGACTCAAGTGCTCTGTGAACCCTGTGCAACCTGTCAGGGGCGCGGTCAGGTGCGCACTGCTGAAACCATTTGTTATGAGATCTTTCGTGAGATCTTACGTGAGGCGCGTGCTTTTCAAGCGGATGGTTATATGGTACTGGCCAGCCAGAGCGTGGTGGATCGTTTACTCGATGAAGAATCGGGCAATGTGGCTGATTTAGAGTCCTTTATTGGGCACCCAGTACGCTTTCAGGTCGAGAGCATGTATTCGCAAGAGCAATATGATGTGGTCTTGCTCTGATTGTTGGGCTGATTAGGATATCGGTATGAGTGTTGTGCTTCGCGTACTCAGTCGCCTGCTGCGCTGGGGAGTATGGTTGTCGGTTGGTTGGTTAATTCTTGCTGCGCTTTATGTGAGCTTAGGCCGCCAATTGGCGCCACTGATGGCTGAGTATCGAACAGAGATTGAGCAGCAACTGCAGCAGCGCTTGCAGCAGAACATTCAGATTGAACAGCTGGAGGGCAGCTGGCGCGGTTTTGCACCGCTGTTGGCTGCGCGCTATGTGACTCTAGGCGAGGGCGACAGTGCGCTTCAGGTTGAAGAACTGCATATCCAACCTGATATGCTGGGCAGTCTACTGGCCGGTGAATTACGCTTAAGTGCGGTGACCTTGCAGGGTTTGCAAATTCATCTGCAGCAAGATGCGCAGGGGCAGTGGGCGCTGCAAGGCTTAGTCTTGCAGGATACCCAGCAAACGGTATTTAAACTTAATGATTGGTTGGCTAAATTGCAGAATGTTGGCCGGCTCAACGTGTTAAACAGCCGGGTGATAGTGCAAGCTTTTGCAGAGCAGCCATTGGCCTTAACCTACGCAGGCTTTACCTTAAGTCCCAGCGCCGCGCAGCAGCGTTTTGATCTGCGCGCACTACTGCCTGATGGCGAAACCCTAGAGCTGAGTGCACAAGGACAGCTGATTGATGGCGATTGGCATAAAAGTGCGTTAAGTGTCTATTTAAAAACCCCCAGCAGTAATCTTGCTAAGTGGATTCCACAAGCCTATTTGCAGGACTGGCAGCTGACTCGGTTTGAGGCCGGTGCTGAGCTCTGGTTACAGGCCGCACAAGGGCAGATGCACAGTGCGGTACTGCGCCTCAATGCGCTGAGTGTTGAAGCGCAGGCTGCGCATGCTGAGCCGCTACAGATCCAGAGTCAGGATGCCCTGGCATTTTATCAAAACAATGCAGGTGTGCAGCAGGCTTGGTTTGAGCACTTGGCGTTGCAGATTGATGACTTAGCGGCGCGTGATCTACACCTTATCGCACGCTATGCCGCGGATGACGCAGCGCATTGGCAGTTGGCAATCCAAACGTTAGATATTGCAGATGTCCAGCATGTGCTTAGGCGTGTGCTGGCCTTGCCGGCGGTGGCTGAGGATGTGTTAAGCAGTCTGCAGCCCAGCGGCGAGCTGCATAATCTACAGCTGCAATGGCGCCCAGATGCCGCTTTAGCCGAGCGCTTAACCTTTGTTAGTAATCTACAGGATGTGCGCTTTTCTGCTTGGCATGATGTGCCAGCGGCCAGCGGAATCAATGGTCAGATATCTGGCAGTCTAGTGCAGGGTGAGCTGCGTTTAGCCAGTGATAATGGTTTTAGTCTGCATTTGGCTAAACTATTTGCCAATCCTTGGTTGTATCAGCGCGCGCATGCACAACTATTGTGGCGCTTTGATGATCAGGGTTTTACCTTGCAAAGCCCGTATTTGCAGGTGCAAGGTGAAGAGGGTGAGATTGCTGGGGATTTTTTAATCCGCTTGCTCAAGGATCCGGCAGAAGAAGACTATATGGACCTGCGCGTAGGTCTGCGCGATGGTGATGCGCGCTTTACCGCTAAGTACCTACCGTCCTTAGCGCCAGGCTTCAGTGATGGACTTGAGCACTGGCTGACCAGTGCGATTCAGGCTGGGCATGTGGAACAGGGTTATTTTCAATACCAAGGCTCGTTAAATAAAGGCTCCGCACCCGAGTCGCGCTCCTTAAGTCTGTACTTTGCGGTGAAAGATGCCGAGCTTGAATATCAGCCTGGCTGGCCGGCGTTAACTGAGGCGGCCGGTGAGGTGCTGATTGAAGACAGCGGCGTGCGTATCAGTATTACTCAAGGCAAAATTTTAAACTCAGCGGTGACCAGCGCCTATGCTGAAGTGGCGCATGTGGCTTCTGCTCAAGCACCGGTGTTGCAGTTGTATGCCGAGTTGCACAGCAGTCTGACCGATGGCCTGTACTTTTTGCAGAAAACACCGATAGCGCAGAACGCACCAGCCTTTGCTGCCTGGCAGGGGAAAGGTGATCTGCCGGTTAAATTAAACTTGGTTGTACCCTTAGCTGCGCAAGCTCCAGTAGAGGTTAAGTTGGCCTTAGATGCGCAGGGTGTTGAATTGGATATGCCGGAGATTAATCTCCAGTTACGTGAGTTAAGCGCCCGCTTTGAGTTTGATAGTCAGAGTGGTTTAAGTGCTAAAAAAGTCACTGGCCAGTTTTTAGGTCAGCGATTTGCCGGTGATATTGAAGCGGGCGGGCGTGTCGGGCATTTACGCACGCATATTGATGTGCAAGGGCTGATGCCGGTTGCGGATTTAACGCGATGGGCGGCTATTACACAGCCATTGCCGGTGTCAGGCACCTTGCCCTACCGCCTGCGTGTCCTGCTGCAAGGCGATGACAGTCAGTTACGGCTTGATTCCAGCTTGCAGGGGGTCAAAGTGGATCTGCCGGCACCATTGGGTAAGGCGGCCAATCAGCAAAGCTATGCTGACTGGCGCATGACCTTGGCCGGCGCTGAACGGCGTTACTGGTTTGATTATGCCGACCAGCTCAGTCTTGCCTTAGCGGCTGCACCGGATAATATTCGTGGCGGGCGAGCACAGGTGCGGGTTGGTGGTGGTTTAGCGCAACTGCCCAGCCAGGCAGGTTTACAGCTGCGTGGGCGTATCAGTGACTTTGAGTTAAGCGACTGGCAGCAGTTGCTGCAGCGTTACGCTTTGCCCGAGCAGGAGGGGGCGCAGTTATTGACCAGTGCCAAGCTGGATATTCGGCGCTTTAGTGGTTTGGGTGTGAAAGTGGATCACTTAAAAGTTGATTATCGACCACAGTCCAGCGGTTGGCTGCTGGCTCTCAACAGTGACATTGTAAAAGGGCAGATTAGTAACCTCGGCGCAGATAAACCTTGGCGAGTGCATTTTAACCATTTGCAATTACCTAAGGCGGATGCCTCGGTCGCGGCCACTGAAGATGCATTGGCCGATTTTGATATACGCAGTATTCCCGCGCTGAATATACAGGTTGATGCCCTGTATCGCGGTTCCAATCATTTAGGTGCATGGGCGTTGCAGACACGACCACAGGCGAATGGGGTGCTGTTTGATCAGCTTAATTTAGACCTCAAAGGCCTGAAAGTGACTGGGCAAGCCGGTTGGGATAAGGTCAATGGGCAGGTGCGCAGCTGGTATAAAGGCCCGCTCAGCGGCAGTGATTTAAGTGACGTGCTGCTGGCCTGGGAATTTACCCCGACTATTACCAGTAAAACCTTTCGTGCGGATGCCGATGTGCGCTGGGCTGGCTCGCCGGTGGCTTTAAGTTTGAGCGCGTTAACTGGGGATTTAGGACTTAAGATTAAACAAGGGCAGGTGGTCAGTGTTGATGGCAGTGCCCAAGCCTTGCGCGTCTTTGGTTTGTTTAATTTTGATTCTATTGGTCGGCGTTTACGCTTGGATTTTTCGGACTTGTTCGGTAAAGGTCTGGCCTATGACAGTATTAAAGGCGACATTAAAGTAGTGAAAGGTGTCTATCGCACGCAAACACCGCTGGTACTGGAAGGCCCTTCGAGTGATTTTGAACTGCAAGGGCAACTTGATTTGGCCAATGAGCAAATTAAAGCCACCTTGCTGGTGACTTTGCCGCTGACTAATAATCTGCCTTTGGCTGCCATTGCCGTGGGTGCACCCGCTATCGGCGGTGCGCTATTTTTGGTAGATCGCTTAATCGGTGATCGACTGGCCCGTTTTGCTAGCGTGACTTACCATATATCCGGCGACTGGCAGCAGCCGGATATCTCTCTGCTCAAAAAAAATAACTGACGAGTGAACGCAGCGGCGCGCTGACTTAAGCGCGCTGTGCCATTGCGGCAGGCTGGGCCGTATCGAGAATCTTGCGTGCGTGCAGCAGCGATTCATCGGTCAAATCAATACCGCCGAGCATACGCGCCACCTCTTCAATACGCTGTTCGTGAGTGAGTAATTTAACCGCAGTATGCGTACTCTTGTGTCGACGCTCTTTATGTACAAATAAGTGTTGGTGACCTTGCGCGGCCACTTGTGGCAGGTGCGTCACGGTCAGAACTTGACCTGTTGCGCCGAGCTGGCGCAGCAGTTGACCAACGATTTCTGCGGTCGGCCCACCAATGCCCACATCCACTTCGTCAAAGACTAAGGTGGGCACGCGTGAGGTTTGTGCGGTAATCACCTGAATCGCCAAACTGATCCGTGACAGTTCACCGCCCGAGGCCACTTTAGCTAAGCCGCGCAAGGGTTGGCCTGGGTTGGCGCTGACTAAAAACTCAATGTTTTCTAGACCATGGGGGGCGAGGCTGGTGGTGTCTAAAGGTTGTAATAGCACACTAAACTGACCGTCAGGCATACCCAGTAACTGCAGTTGTTGCATAACTGAACTGGCGAGTTTTTTGGCTGCTTTGGCGCGTAGTTTACTCAGGAGCTGGGCTTTTTCCTTGTAGTCGTTAACCAGCAGGGCTGCGGCCTGTTGCAAATGCTCCAGATTGGCATCGCCGGCATTCAATGCGTCCAACTCTGACTGCAGCTGCGCTTGTAAGTCATGCAGTTGCTCAGGCAGTACGCGGTGCTTGCGTGCCAAGGTATAGATGCTATCTAAGCGTTCTTCGATCCATTGCTGGCGCTGCGGGTCAGCCTCGAAGTGATCAATAAAATGATTAAACTCAGCCACCGCTTCTTCAATTTGAATCTGGGCGCTGGCCAGTAACTCGGTGGCTTGGATAAAGGCCTGTGGTGCGGCAGAGATGGCCTTGGCCCGTTGCAGAAGCGAGGCTAAAATGCTGAGCAAATTACTGTCGTCATTATCACTACAGGTATCAATAATTTGTCGGCAGTTATCCAGCAGGGTTTCTGAGTTGCTTAGGTTTTTATGTTCTTGCTCCAGTTGCTCAACTTCGCCTGCGCGCACCGCTAAGCTGTCCAACTCTTCCAGTTGATAGGTTAAGAGTTGGCGTTGGGCACGTTGTTGTTCTTCATTGGCGCTCAGCTGCTGCAATTGCTGCTGAGTGCTGCGCCAGCGCTGGGCCAAATTTTGTACCGCGCGGGAATGCTCAGTGGCACCGGCAAATTCATCAAGGAGACGGCGGTGGGTGTCGGTTTTTAATAGGGATTGGTGTTCATGCTGGCTGTGGATATCAATCAGCAGCTCGCCTAAAGCTTTTAGATCAGCGAGAGGGCAAGGGGTGCCATTGATATAGGCGCGCGAGCGGCCTTCGCGAGTAATCACACGGCGTAAAATACACTGCTGCTCGTTGGCCAGTTCACGTTCTTTGAGCCACTGCTGCGCTTCAGGGATCTGGGCCACATCAAAGCTGCTGAGAATATCGGCTTTGTCGGCACCAGGGCGTACTATGCTGCTGTCAGTGCGTGCGCCCAAAGTAAGGCTTAAGGCATCGAGCATAATCGACTTACCCGCACCGGTTTCTCCGGTGATCACACTCATCCCTTGTTGCAGTTCAAGGTCGAGGTGATCAACGATGGCATAATTTTGTACTGAGATATGTAGCAGCATAGTGGTGGCTCCTGTTTTTGCGCTGTTCATTTATACAGTGAAATGCCCCGTGCTTTCAAGAGTGCGCGCGTGTTTTTTTATTTTTGCGCGGGTAAAACCGACAGTCGGTCAGTGCTTGGTTGCAGTAGAGCTGACTGTACTGGCTGCTAAATCATAAAAAATCGCACACAAATCAATAAAATCATGCTTTGACGCTTGAAGTTAAAGCAGGCAGCCCCATATAGCAGGCATAGCGCAGGTTATTGGCCTGCATCATTTTGTTGAGGAGGGTGCCATGACTGACGAGCAAACCTTGGACGAGCAAACGTCTGACTTACACGCTGAAGAGCAGAATGCAGAAACAAATGCAGCAGATAGCGCCGAGCAGCGTATTGCTGAGCTAGAAGATCAGTTGGCGGGCGCACAAGAAAACGTCTTGCGTGCCGCTGCTGAAGCACAAAATATTCGTCGTCGTGCTGAGCAAGATATTGAAAAGGCGCATAAGTTTGCCTTAGAAAAGTTTGCCACTGATTTGTTAGCGGTACTCGATAGCCTTGAGCGCGGTATTGAAGTGTCTAACGCTGAGAATGAAGCGATTCGTCCTATGCTCGAAGGTATGCAGCTGACGTATAAACTGTTTTTAGACACCCTGAAGCGCTTTAACGTTGAGCGTGTTGATCCTCAGGGCGAACCCTTTAATCCAGAACAGCATCAAGCCATGGCAATGGAAGAAAGTGCCACCCTTGAGCCGAACAGTGTGCTTAAAGTGTTCCAGTGCGGTTATATGATGAATGGTCGCTTACTGCGCCCAGCGATGGTTGTGGTGAGTAAAGCTCCCAGTGCGACAGCGTAAAAAATACAGGATGGGGGCTTGAAATTTTTACTAACGGCCCCATTTTATAAAACAAGCAATTAAACAATTTGTCAGTTTAGCCTTCAGCTAAATATGAAGAAAATTTAGGAGATTTAAAATGGGTAGAATTATCGGTATTGACTTGGGTACCACCAACTCCTGCGTATCAGTTATGGAAAACGGTGTTGCCAAGATTATTGAAAACGCTGAAGGTGGTCGCACTACACCATCCATTATTGCCTACACTAATGATGGTGAAATCTTAGTCGGTCAAGCAGCTAAGCGTCAGTCGGTCACCAATCCGCATAACACCCTGTACGCGGTGAAGCGTTTGATTGGTCGTCGTTTTGATGAAGATGTTGTACAAAAAGACATCAAAATGGTGCCGTACAAAATCGTCAAAGCCGACAATGGTGATGCTTGGGTTGAAGTAAAAGGCGAAAAAATGGCGCCACCGCAAATTTCTGCGGAAGTGCTGAAGAAAATGAAAAAAACCGCCGAAGATTACTTAGGTGAGCCAGTGACCGAGGCGGTGGTTACCGTTCCTGCGTACTTTAACGACAGTCAGCGTCAAGCGACTAAAGATGCGGGCCGTATTGCCGGTCTAGATGTTAAACGCATTATTAACGAGCCAACCGCAGCGGCACTGGCTTACGGTATGGATAAAGCCAAAGGCGACCACACAGTTATCGTGTATGACTTGGGTGGCGGTACCTTTGACGTGTCAGTGATTGAAATTGCTGAAGTGGATGGCGAGCACCAGTTCGAAGTATTGGCGACTAACGGTGATACCTTCTTAGGCGGTGAAGACTTCGATAACATGTTGATCAATGATCTTGTTGATCAGTTTAAGAAGGACAGCGGTTTTGACCTGAAGAATGATCCATTGGCGATGCAGCGTCTAAAAGAAGCGGCTGAGAAAGCAAAAATTGAGCTGTCTTCAGCGCAGCAAACCGATGTCAACTTGCCATACATCACAGCTGATGCCAGTGGTCCTAAGCACCTGAATATTGTCATCACGCGCGCTAAGCTTGAAGCGCTCGTGGGTGACTTGGTTCAGCGCACCCTTGAGCCTTGCCGTGTTGCCTTGAAAGATGCGGGTATTGATGTTGGCGCAATCAACGATGTGATTTTGGTTGGTGGTCAAACACGTATGCCGCTGGTGCAGAAAACCGTAGCTGACTTCTTCAAGAAAGAAGCACGCCGTGATGTGAACCCTGATGAAGCAGTCGCTATGGGTGCTGCGATTCAAGGTGCGGTATTGTCCGGTGATGTAAAAGACGTGCTGCTGCTGGACGTAAGCCCGCTGACCCTTGGTATTGAAACCATGGGCGGCATTATGACCGCACTGATTGAGAAAAACACCACGATTCCTACCAAGAAATCACAAGTGTTCTCAACTGCAGACGACAACCAAAATGCTGTAACCATCCATGTGTTGCAGGGTGAGCGTAAGCAAGCGGCAGCGAACAAGTCGCTGGGTCGTTTTGACTTGTCGGATATTCCACCTGCACAGCGTGGCGTACCACAAATTGAAGTGACTTTTGATATTGATGCCAACGGTATTCTGAACGTTTCAGCTAAAGATAAAGCCACAGGTAAAGAGCAGTCCATCGTGATTAAAGCCAACTCGGGCTTGAGTGACGAAGAAGTTGAGCAAATGGTGCGTGATGCTGAAGCTAACTTGGAAGAAGACCGTAAGTTTGAAGAGTTAGCGACTGCACGTAACCAGGGTGACCAACTGGTGCATGCAACACGCAAAATGCTGACTGAAGCAGGCGACAAAGTTACTGAAGAAGAGAAAACTGCGATTGACGCGGCCTTAGCTGAACTTGAAGTGGCGATTAAAGGTGATGATAAAGCCGCGATTGACGCTAAAGTTGAAGCGCTTTCACAAGCCAGCGCACCAGTCACGCAGAAAATGTACGCTGAGCAAGCTGAACAAGCCGGTGCGTCTGCAGATGCAGGCCAAGCGGACAACGCTGACGATGTCGTTGATGCTGAGTTTGAAGAGGTTAAGGATACGGATAAGAAGTAATCCTATAAATCTAAGCCCTGCAGATGACCCTAGGGTGATGCAGTAATGATTCGCCGCGCGGGACTTGCTCCCGCGTTGGTGTGTCTGGCAGGTAAGAATCCGGAGTTAAAAGAGTTATGGCAAAGCGTGACTATTACGAAGTGCTCGGCGTGGAGCGCAGTGCAACAGCAGCAGAGCTGAAAAAAGCCTATCGCCGCATGGCAATGAAGTTTCACCCGGACCGTAATCCGGATGATAAAGACGCAGAAGAGAAATTTAAAGAAGCCAACGAAGCCTACGAAGTGCTGTCTGATGAAGATAAGCGCGCGGCCTATGATCGTCATGGTCATGCCGGCGTTGATCCGCAAATGGGCGGTGGCTATGGTGGTGGCGGTAACTTCTCGGATGTGTTTGGTGATGTGTTTAGCGACTTCTTTGGTGGTGGCGGCGGTGGTCGTGGCGGCCCGCAGCGCGGTAGCGATCTGCGCTACAACATGGAGCTGGACTTAGAAGAAGCGGTACGTGGCACCACGATCAGTATCCGAGTGCCAACTTCAGTTGATTGTAAAACCTGTAAGGGGTCTGGGGCGAAAAAAGGCACCAGTCCAGTCACTTGTACCACCTGTAACGGTATGGGCCAAGTGCGCATGCAACAAGGCTTTTTTGCGGTACAGCAAGCCTGCCCACGTTGCCATGGTTCCGGCAAAATGGTTACTGATCCGTGTGGCGATTGCCATGGTCAGGGCCGTGTCGAAGAAGAAAAAACCCTCTCGGTTAAAGTGCCGGCAGGGGTCGATACCGGTGACCGTATTCGCTTAACCGGCGAAGGTGAGGCGGGTGTTGCTGGTGGGCCGTCGGGTGATTTGTATGTGGTGGTTAATGTCCGCCCGCATGCGATTTTCCAGCGCGATGGTCGCGATCTGTATTGTGAAGTACCCATCAGTTTTGCTGATGCAGCTTTAGGTGGTGAGTTGGAAGTGCCAACTTTAGGTGGTCGGGTTAAGCTGAAAATCCCAGAAGGCACGCAGACCAATAAACTGTTCCGTTTGCGCGGTAAAGGCGTTACGCCTGTACGCGGTGGCGGGGTCGGTGATTTAATGTGCCGAGTGGCGGTAGAGACGCCAGTCAAGCTGGACAAGCGTCAACGTGAGTTGTTGGAAGAGTTTCGTGTGAGCTTGCAAGGCAACGATTCACATTCGCCAAAAAAAAGTAATTGGTTCGAAGGCGTAAAGCGTTTTTTCGGTGACCTCTAATTGTTAATGGGTGCGCGCTAGAAGGCGCGCACTGATTATTCACTTTAACTAGCTTGGAAGAATAACGATGCTTCGAGTTGCAGTGGTAGGTGCCGCAGGGCGCATGGGTAAAACATTAATTGAAGCGGTGCGCATGGTGCCTGCCTTGCAATTGAGTGCAGCCATTGATCGTGCCGACAGCAGCTTAATTGGTGCTGATGTGGGCGAATTAGCTGGGCTGGGACGCATTGGGGTGAACTTGGTCGGTGACTTATCCAGCGTGCTGGATGATTTTGATGTGCTGATTGATTTCACTCATCCATCCGTCACCTTGCAGAACCTTGAGGTGTGCCGCAAAGCGGGTAAAGCCATGGTGATTGGTACTACAGGTTTTACTGAGGCTGAGCGTCAACTTTTACAGGATGCAGGGCAAGAGATTGCGATTGTGTTTGCCGCTAACTTTAGTGTCGGGGTTAATCTGTGCTTAAAGTTACTCGACACAGCGGCGCGGGTGTTGGGCGATGATGCTGATATCGAAATTATCGAAGCCCATCACCGCCATAAAGTCGATGCGCCGTCAGGTACTGCACTGCGTATGGGCGAAGTAGTAGCGGCTGCTTTAGGCCGTAATTTGGCTGATGTGGCGGTGTATGGTCGCGAAGGACAAACCGGTGCGCGGCTACGTGAAACCATTGGTTTTGCCACCGTGCGTGCCGGTGATGTGGTGGGTGATCATACCGTGCTTTTTGCTGCTGAAGGTGAGCGGGTGGAAATCACTCATAAAGCCTCCAGTCGCATGACCTTTGCTAAGGGTGCGGTGCGCTCAGTGCAGTGGTTAAAGGGCAAGTCTGCAGGGCTTTATGATATGCAGGATGTATTAGAACTGCACTGAGTGCTTTGATTGCTTTCGGTTTTTAAAAAAAACCAGTACAATCCTTTTCTAGTGTATCCACTCGAAGTGCGCCCAGATGAATTAATAAAAAGCGGAATGATGTCAACTCACGTCATTCCGCTTTTTTGCGAATAAAATGTGTGCATATTAAGACTTAATTACGGGAGGTCTTCTTGACTAAGCTAGCCATACTTGCCCTTGCTGACGGCAGCATTTTTCGCGGCGAAGCCATTGGAATTGACGGTCAAACCGTTGGTGAAGTGGTTTTTAATACTGCGATGACCGGCTATCAGGAAATTCTTACTGACCCATCCTATGCACGTCAGTTGGTCGCTCTAACCTATCCGCATATTGGTAATACCGGTACCACCCCTGAAGATGCAGAGTCAAATCGAGTCTGGGCCGCAGGTTTAATTATTCGCGACCTACCTTTACTCTCTAGCAGCTGGCGCGATAAGAAGCCTTTAGGTGAGTACTTAAAGGACAATAAAATTGTTGCCATTGCTGGCATTGATACCCGCCGCTTAACCCGTATTCTGCGTGAAACAGGTGCGCAAAGCGGTTGTATTTTAGCTGGTGAGGATGCCACTGAAGAGCGCGCGCTGGAATTGGCACGCAGCTTTAGCGGCTTGCAAGGTTTGGATTTGGCCCAGGAAGTCAGCACGGATAAAATGTACGAGTGGCGTTCAGCCCCTTGGCAGCTGATTACCGATAGTCATCCTGAGATTCAAGCCGGTCAATTGCCCTACCACGTGGTGGTGTATGACTACGGTGTGAAGCGCAATATTCTGCGCGTCTTGGTTGCGCGTGGCTGCCGCTTAACGGTTGTGCCTGCGCAAACGCCAGCCAGTGAAGTGTTAGCGATGAATCCTGATGGTGTGTTCTTGTCCAATGGTCCTGGCGATCCAGAGCCATGTGATTACGCGATCAGCGCGATCAAAGACATTCTTGAAACCGATATTCCTCTGTTTGGTATCTGTTTAGGTCATCAGTTACTGGCCTTGGCTTCAGGTGCGCGTACCATGAAAATGGTCAGCGGCCATCACGGTGCCAACCACCCTGTACAAGATCTAAAAACTGGCATGGTGATGATTACCAGTCAGAATCATGGCTTTGCGGTGGATAAAGACAGCTTGCCTGATAACTTAGTGGCCACTCATGTGTCATTGTTTGACCAGACCTTACAAGGTATTGAACGCACGGATAAAGAAGCCTTTGGTTTCCAAGGCCACCCCGAGGCGAGCCCAGGTCCCAATGATGTCAGCTCTTTGTTTGATCGCTTTGTTGCCAGTATGGCAGCACGTAATTAAGGGTTGCTTGCTATGTTGCCAAGCTTGGGAATCACTGATCTGTGGACCTATATCCTAGGGACAGTATTTGTGGTGTTGTTGCCGGGACCTAACTCTTTGTTTGTGCTAGCAACAGCCACCCAGCGTGGCATTGCTGCAGGCTATCAAGCGGCCTGCGGTGTGTTCTTAGGTGATACGGTACTGATGTTGTTATCAGCGCTTGGTATTGCTTCGCTGTTGCGTACTGAACCGATGTTCTTTAGTGCGCTAAAGTACCTTGGTGCGGCGTACTTGTGCTGGTTGGGCGTTAATATGCTGATTTCAGCGTGGCGCTCAAGGCACAACACTGCAGCAACGGTTGAAGCGATACATAAGCAAAAACCTGCCACGCGTCCGACGCGCAAAGCGTTTTTGCTGAGTATCTCCAACCCGAAAGCGATTTTGTTTTTCGTCTCATTTTTTATTCAATTCGTTGATCCAGGCTACGCCCATCCTGGACTATCGTTTCTAGTACTGGGGTTGATTGTGCAGTTGATTAGCTGCCTGTACCTCAGTCTATTGATTTTCACCGGCGCTCGCTTAGCGCAATGGTTTCGCCAGCGGCAACGCTTGGCAACCGGCGCATTAAGTGGAGTGGGCGCCATGTTTGTCGGCTTTGGCGTGAAGCTGGCCACTGCAACCCTGTCCTAATATTACGAGAATCCCATGCCAAAACGCACAGATATTAAAAGCATCCTTATCATCGGCGCCGGTCCAATTGTTATTGGCCAAGCGTGTGAGTTTGACTACTCTGGCGCGCAGGCGTGTAAGGCGTTGCGCGAAGAAGGTTACCGAGTCATTCTGGTGAACTCTAACCCCGCCACCATTATGACTGACCCGGCGATGGCCGATGCCACCTATATCGAGCCGATCAAATGGCAGACTGTGGCGAAAATCATTGAGAAAGAACGCCCAGATGCCTTGCTGCCGACTATGGGTGGGCAAACCGCACTGAACTGCGCGTTAGATTTAGAGCGCGAAGGCGTGTTAGAAAAGTTTGGCGTAGAAATGATTGGCGCCAATGCCGACACCATTGATAAAGCCGAAGACCGTTCACGTTTTGACAAAGCCATGCGTGCCATTGGTTTGGCCTGTCCGCGTTCAGGTATCGCGCACAATATGGAAGAAGCGTACAAAGTTCAGAGCGACGTGGGCTTCCCCTGCATCATTCGCCCGAGCTTCACCATGGGTGGTACCGGTGGTGGTATCGCTTACAACCGTGAAGAATTTGAAGAAATCTGTACTCGCGGTCTAGATTTATCGCCGACTAAAGAACTCTTGATTGATGAATCATTGATCGGTTGGAAAGAGTTCGAGATGGAAGTGGTACGCGACAAAAATGACAACTGCATTATTGTCTGCTCCATTGAAAACTTTGACCCGATGGGCGTGCACACCGGTGACTCCATCACGGTCGCGCCTGCACAAACCCTAACTGACAAAGAATACCAAATCATGCGCGACGCCTCGTTGGCGGTGATGCGTGAGATTGGCGTGGAGAGCGGTGGCTCCAACGTACAGTTTGGTATTGATCCAAAAGATGGTCGCATGGTGGTGATTGAGATGAACCCACGGGTCTCACGCTCATCCGCCTTGGCGTCGAAAGCCACAGGTTTCCCGATTGCTAAAATCGCCGCAAAATTAGCCGTAGGTTACACTCTGGATGAGTTGAAAAACGATATCACTGGCGGCCTGACCCCAGCATCCTTTGAGCCATCAATTGACTATGTGGTGACCAAAATCCCACGCTTTGCTTTTGAGAAATTCCCTAAAGCTGATGCGCGCCTGACCACGCAGATGAAATCTGTCGGGGAAGTCATGGCCATTGGCCGTACCTTCCAAGAGTCTCTGCAAAAAGCCTTACGTGGCCTAGAAGTGGGCGTCAATGGCCTCGACCCTATTCTTGATTTGAATAACCCAGAAGCGGCCAGCATTTTACGCCGCGAGCTGACGGTGCCGGGTGCTGAGCGTATCTGGTATGTGGCTGATGCGATGCGTTTTGGTATGACTCGTGATGAAATCTATGAGTTGACCAAAATCGACCATTGGTTCCTGGTACAAATGGAAGACTTAGTCCTCGAAGCTGAGCGTCTAAAAACCGTGGGTTTAGCTGAAATTGATGCGCAGCAAATGTACAAACTCAAGCGTAAGGGCTTTAGTGATGCACGTTTAGCGGCACTGTTAGGCGTATCTGAGAAGAATATCCGTAGTCGTCGTCATCAGCTGAATATCTTCCCAGTCTA
>LFRZ01000005.1:0-21653 GCA_001513025.1 Gammaproteobacteria bacterium DTU037 | reverse complement strand
AACCCAGAAACCGTATCAACCGATTACGACATCTCTGATCGCCTGTACTTTGAGCCGGTGACCTTAGAAGATGTATTGGAAATCGTTCGTGTCGAAAAACCTGTCGGCGTGATTGTGCAGTACGGTGGTCAAACACCACTGAAAATTTGCCGCGCTCTAGAAGAAGCGGGCGTACCCATTATTGGTACCAGTCCAGATTCAATCGATCGTGCCGAAGACCGTGAGCGCTTCCAGCAAATGGTTGAGCGCCTGAACTTGCGTCAGCCACAAAACGCTACCGCACGCAGTGAAGAGGAGGCGATTGCTGCCTCTAAAGCCATTGGCTATCCATTGGTAGTGCGTCCGTCCTATGTATTGGGTGGCCGTGCGATGGAAATCGTGTATGACGAAGAAGAATTACGTCGTTATATGCGTGAAGCAGTACAAGTGTCGAATGACAGCCCAGTGTTGCTTGATCACTTCTTAAATAGCGCGATTGAAGTCGATATTGATGCGGTCTGTGATGGCGAAATCGTGGTAATTGGCGCGATTATGCAGCACATCGAACAAGCGGGCGTACACTCGGGTGACTCAGCCTGCTCCTTGCCGCCGTACTCCTTACCTGCACATATCCAAGACGAGATTCGTGACCAAGTACGTCGTATGGCTTTAGAGCTTGGCGTGTTAGGCTTGATGAACGTGCAAATGGCAGTACAGGGTGAAGATATTTACGTGATTGAAGTCAATCCACGTGCTTCACGTACCGTACCTTTTGTGTCGAAGTGCATTGGCGAGTCCTTAGCCAAAGTGGCGGCACGGGTGATGGCGGGCAAAACATTAACCGAGCTGAACTTCACTAAAGAGATTATTCCGCCATTCTTTAGTGTTAAAGAAGCGGTGTTCCCGTTTGCTAAATTCCCTGGGGTTGATACGATCCTAGGCCCAGAGATGAAATCAACGGGCGAAGTGATGGGTGTCGGCGACAGTTTTGCTGAAGCCTTTGCTAAAGCACAAATGGGCGCCGGTGAAGTATTACCCACCAGCGGTTGTGCATTTGTCAGTGTGCGCGAAGATGATAAGCCGTATGCTGCAGACCTCGCGCGTGATTTGATTCGCTTGGGTTTCAGCGTTGTGGCAACGGCTGGTACTGCAAAAATCATTGAGGCGGCTGGTTTAGCTGTACGTCGTGTGAATAAAGTAACTGAAGGTCGCCCACATATTGTTGATATGATCAAAAATGATGAAGTGACTTTAGTGATTAATACTACCGAGGGGCGCCAGTCTATTGCTGACTCCTTCTCGATTCGTCGAAACGCTCTGCAACGCAAAATCTACTTCACCACAACCTTAGCGGGTGGTCAGGCAGTATGCGAGGCGCTTAAATTCGGTCCAGAAAAGACCGTGCGTCGTTTGCAGGACTTGCATTCAGGAATTAATGCGTGACTAAATATCCAATGACACTCCAAGGCGCTCGCGCTTTGGAGGAAGAACTCAAACATCTGAAAACCGTAATGCGCCCAAAAATTACTGCGGATATTGCCACCGCGCGTGAACTGGGCGACTTAAAAGAAAACGCTGAATACCATGCGGCGCGTGAGCAGCAAGGTATGAGCGAGGCGCGTATTCGTGATATCGAAGGGCGTCTTTCTGGTGCGCAGATTATTGATGTGACTACCATTCCATACTCTGGAAAAGTCTTTTTTGGCACAACGGTGGATATCGTCAATGTTGAAACAGATCAAGAGGTCACTTATCAAATTGTGGGTGAAGATGAAGCCGATCTTAAGCTGGGTAAAATCTCCGTCACCTCACCGATTGCCCGCGCTTTAGTGGGTAAAGAAGAAGGTGATGTGGTGGTTGTGCACACGCCGGGCGGTTTGATCGAGTATGAAATCGTTGAGGTGCGTCATATCTAGCGCGCAGCCGTTGCGTGCTGGAGCCATGACCTGGCAGCTGGCCCAAGTGTTTTGGGTCGGAGGGATGTGGATGATGCACTTTGTTTTGCTTAAGGCACTGGAACAGCTGGGATTTGCCAGCTTACTGGTGCAAGAGGTCGCGGCCTATTTGCGTCCTGTGCTGATGGGTTTAGCGCTGGTTTGTGTGCTGCTGCAGTTATGGGTACTCAAACAAGCGCTGCCTATCAAGCTGTTGCTCAGAGATATACGTGGGCAGTTGTTGCTGGTTGCGCTGCTGTTGGCCTGCAGTTTTTTTATCAGTCAAACATTCTGGCCTAGCGCTGAGTATTGGCTGATGTACAGTTATGTGGCTTTGGCTCTGTGCGGTTTATTATTGGTTGTGCAGCCGGTGCCAGTGAAGCATCCAGCTATACATTGATGTAGAGCTGGATGACAATCGCTTAAATTACATGTTGTAGCGTAATACGTTAGATAGGTTTTTATTAGGTTGCGGGTTTTTACGGTAAATAAGGGCTACCTTGCCGATGCTTTGGACCAAAAGGCTACTGCTTTTTTGGCATAATTCAGCAATGATCGCGGTGCGGTCATCGCGTTCAGCAAGGCGTAATTGGATTTTAATCAGCTCGTGATCATTGAGTGCGCGGTCCAGTTCGGCCAGTACGCCTTCGGTTAAACCGTTATCAGCAATCGTCACAATCGGCTTTAAGTGATGGCCGATGGATTTAAACTGTTTCTTTTGCTCTTGTGTGAGCGACATAATCGACCTCTGAGTCGTAACATGAATGAAGGTGGGTAGTTTACCTGACCTGAAGCTTAAGAGGTATTCTGTGGCTCGATCTAAAAGCAGTTCGCGTTGGTTAAAAGAACATTTCGATGATCCATTTGTAAAAATGGCGCAAAAAGATGGTTATCGTTCGCGTGCCAGCTATAAATTATTAGAAGTTCAAGAAAAAGATCGCATTTTGCGTCCTGGTATGACGGTGATTGACTTAGGCAGTGCGCCAGGCGGTTGGTCGCAAGTCACCAGTCGTGTGATTGGCGATCAAGGCACGCTAATTGCTTCGGATATTTTACCCATGTCAGCCATTGCTGATGTGACCTTTATTGAAGGCGACTTCACCGAAGAGCGGGTCTTCAATCAAATCATGGATGCGGTAGGAAATCAGCCGGTAGACCTTGTTATTTCCGATATGGCCCCCAATATGAGTGGTATACGTACCGCTGATCAAGCGGCGGCGATGTATTTATGTGAACTGGCGCTGGATTTGGCCTCTAAAGTGTTGCGCCCTGGGGGTGATTTTTTAATTAAAATCTTCCATGGTGAAGGATTTGACGAGTATTTGCGTGATGTGCGCAGTCGTTTTGAAAAAGTACAGATGCGTAAGCCGACTTCATCACGCGACCGCTCACGTGAGCAGTATTTATTAGCCCGTGGTATGCGTGCGATTGATGAGGACGCTTAACTGAAGTGGTTAAATGTATTGTTACAGGACAAACATACGCAGCGCGTCAATCTGTAGTACGTTTGTTATATGTAATTGACGTATTTGTTGCGGTTGCTGCAGCAGAGGGTATATAGAAGTGAATGATATGACTAAAAACCTACTTATGTGGTTAGTTATCGCTGCTGTCCTAGTGACCGTAATGAATAATTTTTCCTCGGAAGGTGAAACGGGAAAGTTGAATTACAGCACCTTTATTGAAGAGGTGAAGTCAGGTCGCGTGCAACAAGTGACTGTTGATGGTTTTATTATTAGTGGTAAACGCGCTGATGGCAGTGTGTTTGAAACCGTACGTCCCGCCATTCAAGACAATGGCTTGATGGGCGATCTGATTGATAACAATGTGAGTGTTGTCGGCAAACAGCCGGAACGTCAAAGTATGTGGATGCAGCTCTTAGTCGCTAGCTTCCCGATTTTGATTATTTTAGCTGTGGTGATGTTCTTTATGCGCCAAATGCAAGGTGGCGCAGGGGGTAAAGGCGGGCCGATGAGCTTTGGTAAGAGCAAAGCGCGCCTGCTGGCCGAAGATCAAATTAAAACCACGCTGGCCGATGTGGCGGGTTGTGATGAAGCCAAAGAAGAAGTGGGTGAGATCGTTGAGTTCTTACGCGATCCCAGTCGTTTCCAGCGTTTAGGCGGTAAGATTCCACGCGGCGTCCTAATGGTCGGTCAACCCGGTACGGGTAAAACCTTGCTGGCCAAAGCCATCGCCGGTGAAGCTAAAGTGCCGTTTTTTGCGATTTCCGGTTCTGACTTCGTCGAGATGTTTGTCGGTGTGGGTGCCTCTCGTGTGCGCGATATGTTTGAGCAAGCGAAGAAGCATGCGCCGTGCATTATCTTTATTGATGAGATTGATGCGGTCGGTCGTCACCGTGGTGCCGGTATGGGCGGTGGTAATGATGAGCGTGAGCAGACGCTCAACCAGTTATTGGTTGAGATGGATGGTTTTGAAGACAATGACGGCGTGATCGTGATTGCCGCCACCAACCGTCCTGATGTGTTAGATCCTGCGTTATTGCGTCCGGGTCGTTTTGACCGTCAAGTGGTGGTTGGCTTGCCAGATATTCGTGGTCGTGAGCAAATTCTGCATGTGCATATGCGTAAAGTGCCTTTGCACGATGACGTTGATGCCGCAGTGATTGCGCGTGGTACCCCGGGTTTCTCTGGTGCTGACTTAGCCAACCTGGTAAACGAAGCGGCGTTGTTTGCGGCGCGTTCTGACAGCCGTTTAGTCACTATGAAAGAGTTTGAGCTGGCCAAAGACAAAATCATGATGGGTGCCGAGCGCAAATCGATGGTGATGTCTGAGAAAGAAAAACTCAATACCGCCTATCACGAAGCGGGTCATGCGATT
The DNA here is from genome assembly GCA_001513025.1 of Gammaproteobacteria bacterium DTU037. Classification (GTDB taxonomy): domain Bacteria; phylum Pseudomonadota; class Gammaproteobacteria; order Pseudomonadales; family Pseudomonadaceae; genus Denitrificimonas. Next base: position 16,902 of record LFRZ01000005.1, on the reverse strand, counting down.
GTTGGGCGTACCGTGCCTGAGCATGATCCGGTCTATAAAGTGTCGATTATTCCCCGTGGCCGTGCTTTAGGCGTGACTATGTTTTTGCCTGAAGAAGACCGTTACAGCTTATCTAAGCGCGGTTTGATCAGTCAGATTTGCTCACTGTATGGCGGTCGTATTGCTGAAGAAATGACCTTGGGCTTTGATGGCGTGACCACTGGTGCCTCTAACGACATTATGCGAGCCACGCAATTGGCGCGCAATATGGTAACCAAGTGGGGTTTATCCGAGAAACTGGGCCCTTTGATGTACGCTGAAGATGAAAACGAAAGTTACTTAGGTCGTCCAGGTGGTGGTGTCAGCCACGTGTCGGGTGAAACCGCCAAGCTGATTGACCAAGAAATTCGCGATATCATTGATAGCTGCTACGCCACTGCGACTCAGATTCTGCATGATAATCGCGATAAGTTAGAAGCGATGGCCTTGGCTTTGATGAAGTTTGAGACCATTGATAGCGATCAGATTGATGACATTATGTCCGGTCGTGAGCCGCGCGAGCCAAAAGACTGGAGCGGTGGTGGTTCAAGCGGTAAGCCTGCTGCGCAAGCAGAGCAAAAGCCAGAGCCAGACATCGAGCCTGAAGAGCGGCCAGATGCGCCAATTGGCGGGCCTGCGGGCGAACATTAAAACTTTAACGGGCGCTATTAGCGCCCTTTTTTGATCAAATAAAAAGGCAGACTATGCACGCCACTGCACACCCTGTTTTGCATTGCGGCAAACATACCCTTGATTTATCCCATGCGCATGTGATGGGGATTCTGAATGTCACCCCCGATTCCTTTTCTGATGGTGGTCACTACACGAGCCTTGATGCGGCGTTGCAGCGTGCGCTTGCGATGCAGGCAGCAGGCGCCAGTATTATTGATATTGGTGGTGAGTCCACTCGTCCTGGCGCCGCCGTGGTGAGCGCCCAGCAAGAGTTGGATCGTGTTGCTCCGTTGGTCGAGTTGATCGGCCGCGAATGCGATGTGATTATCTCGGTCGATACTTCAACCCCAGATGTGATGCGCGAGACCGCGCGCTTAGGTGCAGGGCTGGTTAATGATGTGCGCGCGCTGCAGCGTGAGGGTGCGCTTGAGGCGGCTGCGGCAACAGCGTTGCCAGTCTGCTTGATGCATATGCGTGGTGAGCCACAAACTATGCAAGATGAGCCGCATTACGCTGACGTAGCGGGCGAGGTGATCACCTTTTTACAAGAACGTATCGCCGCCTGTGCTGAGGTAGGTATTACGCTTGAGCGAATTGTGCTTGACCCAGGCTTTGGTTTCGCAAAAAATATCCAACATAATTATCAGCTGTTTCAGCGCTTGCCGGAGCTGCTGGCGTTACAGTGCCCGTTATTGGTCGGGGTGTCGCGTAAAAGTATGATCGGGGCGGTTTTACACAAACCCGTTGATCAGCGCTTATATGGCAGTTTAGCCTTGGCAGTGATGGCGTTAGAGCGTGGGGCAAAAATTTTACGTGTGCATGATGTGGCGCAAACCATGGATGTGCTGAATATATTTAATGCGGTGCAGTCCGCTATAAGGGAATAAGGCAATGACAAGAAAGTATTTTGGCACGGATGGTATTCGCGGACGTGTGGGTACCGCGCCTATTACGCCTGAATTTATGCTAAAGCTCGGTTGGGCTGCAGGTATGGCGTTTCGCAAGCAGGGTAAGTGCCGTATCTTGGTGGGTAAAGACACGCGTATTTCCGGTTATATGTTTGAATCAGCGCTGCAAGCGGGTTTGTCGGCTGCCGGCGCTGATGTGCTGTTATTGGGCCCAATGCCCACTCCAGCGATTGCCTATTTAACCCGTACCTTTCATGCCGAAGCTGGGATTGTGATTAGTGCGTCACACAATCCACATTATGATAATGGGATTAAGTTCTTTTCTGGTCGTGGTACCAAGCTGCCCGATGAGCTTGAGCAAATGATTGAAGAATTACTCGAGATGCCAATGACCGTGGTTGAGTCGGCGCAACTGGGTAAAGTCTCGCGGATCAATGATGCTGCGGGTCGTTATATTGAGTTTTGTAAAAGCAGTGTGCCCACCAGTACGGATTTCTCTGGGCTGAAAATTGTCCTCGACTGCGCACACGGCGCCACCTACAAAGTTGCCCCGAGCGTGTTTCGTGAGTTGGGCGCAGAAGTGATCACCACGGCAGCACAGCCTGATGGCTTAAATATCAATGATGGTGTCGGCTCCACATGCCTAGGCCCATTGCAAAAGGCTGTGGTAGAGCACGCTGCTGATTTAGGTATTGCTTTTGATGGCGATGGCGACCGCGTGCAGATGGTCGATCATACCGGTGCCATTGTTGATGGTGATGAACTGCTGTATATCATTGCTACCGATATTCAAGAGCGTGAGCGCTTGCCTAAAGGTACTGGCGTGGTCGGCACCTTGATGAGTAACTTAGGCCTTGAATTGGCGCTAAAAGAGCGTGGCATTCCGTTTGTGCGCGCCAAAGTCGGCGACCGCTATGTGATGGCTGAGATGCTTGAGCGTAAGTGGGTGCTCGGGGGTGAAAACTCAGGTCACCTGTTGTGTGCACAGCACGCTACTACGGGAGATGCGATTATTGCTGCGCTGCAAGTACTATTGGCCTTACGTCGGCGTGGGCAGAGTTTGGCCAAAGAGCGTTTGGCGTGGAAGAAATTACCGCAAGTGCTGATTAATGTGCGCTTTAGTGGCGATATTGATCCGACCACCGACTCGCAAGTGCAAACAGCTTGTGCTGATGTAACCGCCGCAATGGCGGGGCGTGGCCGTGTCTTGCTGCGCAAATCAGGGACTGAGCCGTTGGTGCGAGTGATGGTCGAGGGTGATGATGAAGCGGTGGTTTTACTCCATGCACAGCGCTTGGCTCGGGTTGTTGAGGCGGTATGTGGTTGATTTACCTTGCATCTTTTTTTGCGCTTGAGTAAGATCTGCGCCCACTTTGAGCGAAGAGGTTATCTATGCGTCGCCCATTGGTCGCTGGTAATTGGAAAATGTATGGTACCTGTGCCAGCATTAAGCAGTTGTTAAATGAACTAACTGAGCAAGACTTGCCGGATGATGTTGATATGGCAGTCTTTCCTGGTTTGATTTATTTGCAAGCTGTGGATGCGTTGTTGGCCGGAAGCGGTATTGCGCTGGGTGCGCAAGACTGTGCTGTGCAGCTTGAAGAGGGCGCAATGACCGGGGAAACCTCGGCTCTGCAGCTTAAAGATATTGGGTGTTCAGCGGTATTGGTTGGACATTCTGAAAGAAGACAGTTGCAAGATGAAACTGATGGTGTAATATGCCGCAAGTTTATTGCAGCGCAAGCAGCGGGACTGACACCTATTTTATGTGTCGGTGAGTCGCTTGCAGAGCGTCAAGCCGGTCAAGCGGTTGCCAAAGTGCAACAGCAAATTGATGCGGTTTTGCTTGAGTTAGGTGTTGATGTGTTCAACAACGCAGTGATTGCTTATGAGCCCATTTGGGCGATAGGCAGTGGTTTGACTGCTACGCCTGAACAAGCACAAGAAATACATGCACAAATACGTGCGCATGTGGCAAAATACAGCGCAACGGTTGCACAGGGTTTAAGGATTTTATATGGCGGCAGTGTCAAGGCTGCCAATGCTGCTGAGCTGTTTGCTCAAGTAGATATCGATGGGGGGCTGGTTGGCGGTGCCTCCCTCAATGCAAAAGAATTTAGTGCGATATGTCGCGCTGCGGGAAACTAAAATGCTGGAAACAGTTATAATTGTTGTTCACTTAGTTGTCGCCATTGGTGTTGTAGGTTTTGTTCTGATTCAACAGGGCAAAGGTGCGGATGCTGGTGCTTCATTTGGTTCAGGCGCTTCAGGTACTGTTTTTGGATCGCAAGGTTCAAGTAACTTTCTGAGCCGTTTTACAGCTATTCTTGCTGCACTGTTTTTTGCGACAAGTTTGGGTCTGGCGTTTTATGCGAAAGACCGTGCCAATACAATTACGCAGTTGGGTTTACCTGATCCTGCTGTGTTAGAAGTAAAATCTCAGGAAAAAGCGGTGCTGCAAGACATTCCTCAAGTCGAAAGCACAGCCACTGAAAATTCTGAGACTGATGTACCTGTTGTTGATGTAGAGTAATTTTGCCGAGGTGGTGGAATTGGTAGACACGCTACCTTGAGGTGGTAGTGGCCATAGGCTGTAGGGGTTCGAGTCCCCTTCTCGGTACCATATATCAAGCGACCTGCTGTATAAGCGGGTCGTCTTGTTTGTGTTTGCTTGACTGTAACTGATGAGCGCTGTATGATTCCTCATCAGATTTAGACGATATAGTTATGTGACTGTACGTTTAGAGGTCAAACGTTCATATTAAAGAGCCCCTGATTAGGGGCTTTTTATTAAGTTTTACAGATAGATTCTAAACTTTTGATGGGCGTTATGCCCATTTTTCATTTCTACAGCATGCATTGGAGGTCGGATGACGAGCAAGCTGGAACAGTTGCAGGACATATTGACGCCAGTGATTGAAGCGCTGGGTTATAAGTGCTGGGGCATTGAGTACACTCCTCAAGGCCGCCACTCGGTGCTGCGCGTTTATATCGATCATGAAGATGGAATCCTTATCGAGGATTGTGCAACAGTCAGTCGCCAACTCAGCGCTGTAATGGATGTTGAAGATCCGATCAGTTCTGAATACACGCTGGAGGTTTCCTCCCCTGGAATGGATCGCCCGCTCTTTACCCTTGAGCAGTTTGCTGCTTTTGTGGGTGCGCAGGTAAAAATCAGGCTGCGCTCTCCGGTTGAAGAGCGTCGCATTTTTCAAGGGCTGATTCGATCAGTTGAAGATCAAGATGTGGTTGTGCAGATGGGTGAGTTTGAGTATCTGTTGCCCATCGATCTGATCGAAAAAGCGAATATACTTCCGAACTTTGAATAAGAATACGGACTCCGCAACTTTTACAGTTGGCGAAAGGCGAGGCATGCGATGAGCAAAGATATTTTACTGGTTGTTGAATCAGTCTCTAACGAAAAAGGTGTTCCGCCAGCGGTCATTTTTGAAGCGCTAGAGCTGGCATTGGCCACTGCAACAAAGAAAAACTACGAAGACGAAGTTGAATTGCGTGTAGCGATTGATCGTCAGACGGGTGATTATGAAACGTTCCGTCGTTGGACAGTGATTGAAGAAGCAGACTTCGACGATCCTGCACACCAGATGACCATCGATATGGCTGAAAAGCGTATGGAAAATCCATCTGTTGGCGATGTACTAGAAGAAAAAATCGACTCGATTGAGTTTGGCCGTATTGCTGCACAAACCGCTAAGCAGGTTATCGTACAAAAAGTACGTGAAGCTGAGCGCGCGCAAATTGTTGAAGCCTACCGCAGTAAACTCGGTGAGATTATTTTCGGTACGGTGAAAAAAGTCACCCGTGACAACATTATTGTTGATTTGGGTAACAACGCTGAGGCTATTTTAGCTCGCGAAGACATTATTCCGCGCGAGACTTTCCGTGTCGGTGCGCGCGTGCGTGCATTGCTGCAGGATATCCGCTCAGAAAACCGTGGTCCGCAATTGATCTTAACGCGTACTGCACCAGAAATGATTATGGAATTATTCAATATTGAAGTTCCAGAAATCTCTGAAGGTTTGATCGAAATTATGGCTGCTGCCCGTGACCCTGGTTCACGTGCTAAAATAGCTGTCCGTTCTAAAGATAAACGCATTGACCCACAAGGTGCTTGTATTGGTATGCGCGGTTCGCGCGTGCAAGCAGTCTCTAGTGAGTTAGGCGGCGAGCGTGTTGATATTGTGCTGTGGGATGATAATCCTGCGCAATTTGTGATCAGCGCCATGTCTCCAGCGGAAGTGGTTGCCATTATTGTTGATGAAGATTCACATACAATGGACATCGCTGTTGCGGCTGAGAATCTAGCGCAAGCCATTGGTCGCGGCGGTCAAAACGTACGTTTAGCCTCGCAATTGACCGGCTGGACACTGAATGTGATGAGCCAAGAAGATATCCAGGCGCGTCAGCAAGAAGAAACCGGCGATCTTTTACAACTCTTTATTCGCGATTTAGAAGTGGATGAAGATGTCGCACAGGTTCTGGTTGATGAAGGCTTCACCAGTTTGGATGAAGTGGCTTATGTACCTATGGAAGAGATGCTGAACATTGAAGGTTTCGATGAAGATATCGTCAATGAACTGCGTACTCGTGCTAAAAACTGTTTATTAACGCGCGCTATTGCGACGGAAGAAAAATTGGCTGATATACAGCCAGAACAAGATTTGCTCGACTTAACGGGCATGAGCAGAGAGCTGGCCGTTGAGCTAGCCGTGCGCGGAGTGCTCAGCCGCGAAGACCTAGCAGAGCAATCAGTTGATGATTTGCTCGAAATCGAAGGCATGAATGAAGATCGTGCCGGCAAGCTGATCATGGCCGCCCGCGCCCACTGGTTTGAATAAGCACATTGCGGCTTGAGGAGAGAAGTTCATGACGCAAGTCACGGTTAAAGAACTGGCTAAAACAGTCAACACGCCAGTAGAAAGCCTATTGCAACAAATGCATGAGGCAGGTTTGGCACATACCAGTGCTGAGCAAAATGTCAGTGAAACTGAAAAACAAAAACTTTTGAGTTTCCTAGAGAAAGGCGGCAGTAGTAAAGCTGACGGCTCGAAGAAAATCACTTTACAGCGTAAAACAACGACAACTCTACGTGCTCCTGGCAGTAAAACCATTAGTGTTGAAGTGCGTAAAAAGAAAACCTTTGTTCAGCGCAGTGCAGAAGAAATTGAAGCTGAAAAGCAAAAAGATCTAGCTAAATTGCAAGCAGCGAAAAAAGCTAAGCAAGCTGAGCAAGAAAAAGCTAAACCTGCGCCTGTCGCAGCGCCAGTTGTTGAAAAAGCAGCAGCGCCTAAAGCAGAACCCGCCGCCGTTGAAGCGAGCTTGCCACCAGCAGATATTACTTTGCCGGTAGTGGATGCCGTTGCCCCAGGCGCGGAACGTAAAAAAGATGAAGTCCGTCGTCCAGTGAAACGTGTCGAAGACACCACGGATCGTCGCGAGCGCAAAACAGCCGCACCACGCCCAGCCGCTAAAGGCAAAACGGGTCGTGATGAGGATGATCAAGCGCGTCGTGGTGGCCGTAACCGTAGCAAAGGTAAGAAACGTGCCAATCAGCACGGCTTCCATAGCCCAGCCGGTCCGGTGATACGTGATGTACAAATCGGCGAAACCATTACGGTGGCTGAATTAGCAGCACAGATGTCGGTTAAAGGCGTCGAAGTTGTTAAGTACATGTTTAAACTGGGCTCACCGGTCACGATTAACCAAGTACTTGATCAAGATACTGCCGTGTTAATTGCTGAAGATCTTGGTCACCGCGTCAGTCGCGTCAGCGATAACGTACTGGAAGAGCAGTTTGCTGAATCATTGAAATTTGATGGTGAAACCTTCCACCGTGCGCCAGTTGTTACCGTTATGGGCCACGTTGACCATGGTAAAACCTCGCTGCTTGACTATATTCGTCGCGCTAAAGTGGCAACCGGTGAAGCGGGTGGTATCACTCAGCACATTGGTGCCTACCACGTTAAAACTGACGGCGGCATGATCACCTTCCTTGATACTCCAGGTCACGCTGCGTTTACCGCAATGCGTGCACGTGGTGCACAAGCGACTGATATCGTGATTTTGGTGGTTGCAGCGGACGATGGCGTGATGCCGCAAACCATTGAAGGTATTCAGCATGCTAAAGCAGCTGGCGTGCCTTTGATTATTGCAGTAAACAAAATTGATAAGCCTGATGCTGACACCGATCGGATTAAAAATGATCTGGCTGCGCATGATGTGATTCCAGAAGAGTGGGGCGGTGATACGCAGTTTGTCCACGTTTCGGCGAAAGTCGGTACAGGGATTGATACCTTACTCGAATCAGTCTTGCTGCAAGCTGAAGTGCTGGAGCTGAGCGCAACACCATCAGCTGCCGGTCGTGGTGTAGTGATTGAGTCGCGTCTTGATAAAGGCCGCGGTCCTGTTGCTTCAGTCCTAGTACAAAACGGTACCTTACGCCAAGGCGATATGGTTCTAGTGGGTACTAACTTTGGCCGCGTGCGCGCCATGATGGATGAGAATGGTCTGCCGATTAAAGAAGCCGGCCCATCGATTCCGGTTGAGATCTTAGGTCTTGATGGTACGCCAGAAGCCGGTGATGAAGTCACTGTGGTGGTGGATGAGCGTAAGGCTCGTGAAATCGCTCTGTTCCGCCAAGGTAAGTTCCGCGAAGTTAAATTAGCGCGCGCACATGCCGGTAAACTCGAGAATCTTTTCGAGAATATGGGTCAGGAAGAGAAGAAAGTACTCAATATCGTGATCAAAGCAGACGTGCGCGGTACGCTTGAAGCGTTACGTGGTTCATTGTCTGAGTTGGGTAACGATGAAGTTGAAGTCTGCATCGTGGCCGGTGGTGTAGGTGGTATTAACGAAAGTGATGCCAACTTAGCCCTCGCCTCTAACGCGGTCATCTTTGGTTTCAACGTGCGTGCTGATGCCGGTGCGCGTAAAATCGTTGAACAAGAAAGCCTCGATATGCGCTACTACAACATCATTTACGACATTATCGAAGACGTTAAGAAAGCGCTTTCGGGTATGTTGGGCAGTGATGTACGTGAGAACATCTTAGGTATTGCTGAAGTACGTGAAGTCTTCCGTTCACCTAAGCTGGGCGCTATTGCTGGCTGTATGGTGACTGAAGGACATGTGCACCGTAACCGTCCAATCCGTGTACTGCGTGATGATGTCGTGATCTTTGAAGGCGAGTTGGAATCCCTGCGCCGCTTTAAAGATGATGTCAGCGAAGTGCGTGCCGGTATGGAATGTGGTATTGGTGTGAAGAGCTACAATGACGTTAAGCCCGGTGACAAAATCGAAGTGTTCGAGAAAGTCCAGGTCGCACGTACTCTGTAATTCATAGTCGTATAGGCAACGGCAAGTGCAATGGTTTGGGATTTTAATCCAGTCCATTGAGCTTGCCGTTTGCTGCTTATATAGATGAGAATAAAAGCTGCGTGATGCAGCACAAGGTGAATACTATGGCGAAACAATACAGCCGTACCCAACGTATTGGTGATCAGATCCAGCGTGAGCTGGCCGTGCTGATCCCGCAAGAAGTTAGAGACCCTCGCTTGGGCTTTATCACTATTACTGGCGTTGATGTCAGTCGTGATATCAGTCATGCCAAGGTGTTTATTACCGTGATGGGTGAAAACTCAGCGGAAGTGATTAAAGAAAATCTGGATGTGCTGAAAGATACCGCCGGTTACTTAAGAATGCTGCTCGGTAAAGCAATGAAACTGCGTAGCGTGCCCTCGTTGCACTTTCATTATGATGCCAGTATCACCCGTGGTGCGCTGTTATCATCTTTGATCGAGCAAGCGGTGACTGAAGATCAGCGCAATATTGAGTCAAGCGGAGAGTAACAGCGTGGTGCAACAGGTTAAGCGTAAGCGTCGCAGCGTCAGCGGAATTATTATTTTCGATAAGCCCTATGGTTTTAGTTCCAATGGTGCTTTGCAGAAAGTCCGCTGGTTACTCAATGCCGATAAAGGCGGTCACACCGGTAGTCTGGATCCTTTAGCCACCGGCGTGTTGCCCTTATGTTTTGGTGAAGCCACTAAGTTTTCCCGTTACCTTTTAGATGCCGATAAGGTCTATGAGGCGACCATGCAGTTGGGTGTCACCACCAATACTGCAGATGCCGAAGGCGAAGTGCTGGAAACCAAAGAGGTGAATGTCAGTGCCGCTGATATTGAAGCCGTGTTGCCGCAGTTTCGTGGGGTGATTGAGCAAGTGCCCCCCATGTTTTCGGCGCTGAAAAAAGATGGTCAACCGCTGTATAAACTGGCCCGAGCCGGTATTACCGTGGATCGTCCAGCCCGCACTGTGACGATCAGTCGCTTAGAATTGTTGTCCTGCGCAGGGACACAAGCGCGTATTTTAGTGGCGTGCAGCAAAGGCACTTATATTCGCAGCTTGGTTGAAGATATTGGTGCTATTCTCGGTTGTGGCGCGCATGTGGCACAATTACGCCGTACCCAAGCTGGCCCCTTTGATTTGACTCATGCGGTGACGCTTGAAGAACTTGAGCGAGTGCATGAAGAAGGCGGCGCTGAAGCGCTGGATGCCTATATGATCCCAGTCGACAGTGGTTTGCACGATTGGCCGATTGTTTATTTAACCGAGAACAGCAGTTTCTTCTGGTTAAATGGTCAGCCGGTCCGCGCACAAAAAACACCTTTAGAAGGTCTAGTGCGGGTTTATAACCATAATGAAGAGTTTATTGGTGTTGGCGAGATAGATGATGATGGAATGGTTGCACCCAAGCGCCTAATTCGGTCACAATAAGCAAGTTATTTTAGCTGCATTAATTGATGCGTCTAAAAAACATCAAGGTAGGCTGTTGGCAGGCACGGTCATACCTCTTTTTTTTGCACGGGATTATCCCGGCCTGTTCACTTTAGGAGCCCAACATGGCACTTAGCATCGAAGACAAAGCCCAGATTATCAATGACTACAAGCAAGCTGAAAGTGATACAGGTTCACCAGAAGTGCAGGTTGCACTTTTGACCTTTAACATTAACAAGCTGCAAGGTCACTTCAAAGCTAACAAAAAAGATCACCACTCACGTCGCGGTTTAATCCGTATGGTTAACCAGCGTCGTAAGTTGCTTGATTACCTTAAAGGTAAAGATCTTGGCCGTTACACAACTTTGATTGCGCGTCTGGGTCTACGTCGTTAAGACGTAAGTTGTAACGTGAAGCTGGGAGTCTGGGGCACGCTGCGTAAATTATATTTACGCCGTGTTTTGGGCTTCCAGCTTTTCGCTTTTCAGGAGCACACTGGGCCGATACCTAGACTCTTGCAAGTTTCCCCAAGGTCACATTAGAGAAGGAAGATACCGTGAATCCGGTTATTAAAACGTTTCAATTTGGTGAATCCACCATTACTTTAGAAACAGGCCGCATTGCTCGCCAAGCCTGTGGTGCTGTATTAGTTAGCGTAAACAATGATGTCACTATTTTGTGTACTGTCGTTGGCGCGAAAAAAGCTGATCCAAGCAAAGACTTTTTCCCATTATCTGTGCATTACCAAGAAAAAACCTATGCCGCGGGTAAAATCCCAGGTGGTTTCTTTAAGCGTGAAGCACGTCCATCGGAAAAAGAAACCCTGACCTCACGTCTGATCGACCGTCCGATCCGTCCACTGTTCCCAGCCGGTTTCAGCAACGAAGTACAAGTGATTTGTACCGTTGTTTCGACCAGCAAAAAGACTGATCCAGACATTGCTGCGATGATTGGTACCTCAGCTGCTTTAGCTATTTCTGGTATTCCATTCAACGGCCCAATTGGTGCTGCGCGTGTCGGTTATCACCCAGAAACAGGTTACTTGATTAACCCAACCTATGAGCAGCAAGAAGCATCTTGTCTGAACATGGTGGTTGCTGGTACGCAAGGCGCGGTGTTGATGGTTGAGTCAGAAGCAGAAGAACTGACTGAAGATCAAATGTTGGGCGCAGTATTGTTTGCCCACGAAGAGTTCCAGGTGGTGATTAACGCCATTAAAGAACTGGCTGCAGAAGTTGGCAAACCACGTTGGGATTGGCAGCCAAAAGCAGAAGCCACTGACTTATTGGCCGCGATTCGCAGCCAGTTTGGCGCTGCGATTTCTGATGCATACGCGATTATCGTGAAACAAGACCGTTATGCGCGTCTGGGCGAAATCCGTGAGCAAGCGATTGCCGCTCTGACCAGCGAAGTAGAAGGCGAAGGCCCAACTGCTGCAGCGGTTAAAGAGGCGTTTGGTGAAATTGAATACCGTACCGTGCGTGAGAATATCGTTAACGGTAAGCCACGTATTGATGGCCGTGACACACAAACTGTGCGTCCGTTGGCAATCGAAGTCGGCGTATTGGACAAAACTCACGGTTCTGCCTTGTTCACCCGTGGTGAAACCCAAGCGCTAGTGGTGGCTACCTTAGGTACCGCACGTGATGCACAGTTCCTCGATACCCTTGAAGGCGAGAAACGTGATCCCTTTATGCTGCACTACAACTTCCCTCCTTACTCTGTAGGTGAGTGTGGTCGTATGGGCGCAACCGGTCGTCGTGAAATCGGTCACGGTCGTTTAGCGCGTCGCAGTATTGCTGCGATGTTGCCAAATGCCGATGATTTCCCGTACACCATCCGTGTGGTGTCAGAAATTACTGAATCTAACGGTTCAAGCTCTATGGCGTCTGTGTGTGGTGCTTCCTTAGCACTGATGGACGCTGGTGTACCGATGAAAGCACCGGTCGCTGGTATCGCTATGGGTCTGGTTAAAGAAGGCGAGAAATTCGCTGTTCTAACCGACATCTTAGGTGATGAAGACCACCTCGGTGATATGGACTTTAAAGTAGCAGGTACCGCTAAAGGCGTAACTGCACTGCAAATGGACATTAAAATCGAAGGTATCACTGAAGAAATTATGGAGCTTGCGCTGCATCAAGCCCATACCGCACGTATCACTATCCTTGAGCAAATGAATCAAGTATTAGCGGTGTCACGCACTGAGTTGTCAGCCAATGCGCCGACTATGATTGCGATGAAAATTGATTCAGACAAAATCCGTGACGTGATCGGTAAAGGTGGTGCAACCATCCGCGCGATCTGTGAAGAAACCTCAGCGTCGATTGATATCGAAGATGACGGCTCAATCAAAATCTTTGGCTCAACCAAAGAAGCGGCAGACGCGGCACGTGAGCGCGTTCTGAGCATCACTGCGGAAGCGGAAATTGGTAAAGTTTACCACGGTAAAGTTGAACGTATCGTTGACTTCGGTGCATTCGTTAACATTCTGCCGGGTAAAGATGGCTTAGTGCATATCTCAATGTTGAGCGATGCGCGTGTTGAGAAAGTGACTGATATCTTGACTGAAGGCGAAATGGTTGACGTGCTGGTCCTAGACGTTGACAGCCGTGGTCGCATCAAGCTGTCGATTAAAGACGTTGCTGCAGCCAAAGCAGAGCAAGCACCACAAGCGTAAGCCTGTTGTGTTGAAAAAAGCCGCCTTGTGCGGCTTTTTTTATGCCTAAAATGCTAGTTAAAGGCCTTAGTGATGCTATGTTAAGCCGTTTTGTTAAAGCAGATCAGGCCTTTCAGCGCGAGAAGGGTTAATCACTTAATGCTGTGTTTGCTCTAGTGCGCTAGACCAAACCAAGGAGTGCCGATGGAGACAATGCTCGGATGGCTATTACCAGCGGATATACCGCTGTGGGCCGCCTTAACCTTGATTGCTACCGCCTGCTTAACCTCGGCAATGACCGCTGCGCTGGGGATTGGCGGTGGTGTGTTCTTGTTGGCGGTACTGAGTATGCTGCTGCCGGCGGCGGCGGTGATTCCCTTGCATGGTTTAGTGCAGCTGGGCTCCAACGCCAATCGCGCGGCGCTTACCGCGAAGCACATTCACTGGCCTTCCTTGTATTGGTTTGCGCCAGGTGTGCTGCTTGGCGCGTTGTTAGCCAGTGTTTTACTGATTGAGCTGCCGTCTTGGCTGCTGCAACTCAGTATTGCCAGTTTTATCTTACTGCTGTGCTGGGGACCGCCGGTGCCGCAGGTGGCCACGCGCGCGCTGGGTACTTTTGTGGCCGCGACGCTGACCACTTTGCTCAGTCACTTTGTTGGTGCTACAGGGCCTTTGGTGGCCGGATTTATTAAGCAACAGCAGCAAGGTCAGCGCCAAGCCACAGTCGCCACCTTTGCTGCGGCGATGACCTTACAGCATGCGCCGAAAACCTTGGTCTACAGCGCGGCGGGCTTTGTTTTTTATGAGTGGTTGGCTTTGGCCTTGGCGATGATCTTGGCGGGGGTGCTGGGCACTAAGTTGGGCCTGAACGTGTTATATAAAACTTCAGATCAGCGCTTTACCCAAGTGTTTAATCTTTTACTTACACTATTGGCGCTACGCTTAATTTGGCAGGCATTCAGTTCCTAGCGTGCAGCATTGGCAAATATTGGTCTCGGGACTGCGTTTGCAGTGTCTGCCCGCTATACTAGCCGCCGCGTTATCAAAATCGCTTTTAGTGCGAGGATGAATTAAGGGCGTTAACGAGGCATACACCACTCAAACCTGTTCGAGTTGTGGCAATTTGCCCGAATCGAGGCCGAAAGGTATCGCAGGGCTTGGAATAAGAGAATGGACGTGCAGTGGGTGTGATATCATCCATGATCGCGATATAAACGCGGCTAAGAACATTCTCGCGGCCGGGCATGGCCGTCTAGCAGTAGGAATACCCGTCCTTTAGAGGCTGTCGCAAATCATTTAATAGCCCATGATGAAATAGTTGCTCGGCGATTTCGATGAGGGCGGAAAAGATGTCAATAAAGGATGTACCTCTTGAGCATTTCTGTAGAATCAATATTTTGGGTTGGCGCAACGCTTATTTTCCTGGTGTTAGTGGGTGGGCTGTTATTAAAGCGCGCCGCGGGCAAGCAAGATGCACGTCTTAGCCGGCCCTTTATCAGCATGCTGCAAGTGGTGGGCATCTCCGGCGTGGTCTTTGCTATGGCTTCGGTGCCCAGCTATGTGGCACGTATCGTTAATCCTGAGATACTGCCCTTTATCATGCCCTATACCCCGATATTGTTTGCCGTCAGCTTTATTGTGTTTCTGCTCAAACTGGAATCTAAGCGCAGTGGTCGCTATCAAGCGGCTGTCGCGTTATGGCTGGCAGCCTTGATTACGGCAGTGTTTATGCTGGTACAAATTGTATTGCGCGCAGTGCTCTAGCGAAAAAGAGCGCATGTGCTGTCCTCGTGACGGGCTGATTTTTTTAGTTAATCAGCCAGCACGTTTTGATCGGGCACATCATCCTTTGATCGCAGAAGAATCTTATTTGTGCGGCAGCTGATTAATATGCCGCGCAAGGTCTTGAAAGAGTGCGTTAGCACTGGCGGTATAGCCGGCCGAGGTGAAATGGACACCGTCTTGTTGAGCCAGCGCTCTGGCTTGCCAAGCAGAAAAGCTGCAGATGCCGCCCATCATGGCCTGCCAGTCCCAAAATAAGGTGTGTTGTTCGCGTGCCACTTGACGCTGAATGGCCTGAACCTTGCCCAGTTGCGCGGGGCGTCGAGCCTGACAGTTTGGTGCTGAAACATTTTTGATCGCGTCGGGCGCACCTATAATCAGCAGCGCAGCTTGCGGCTGCTGCCTGCGCAGTTGCTGAATATGGCGGGTTAAATGCGCATAATAAGCGCCGCTGTCTAGGTTGTCATTGAAGGCCTCGTTGGTGCCATAGGCCAGAATAAGTAAATCCGGCTGCAAACTTTGCAGTGTACTGGGCCAATCGGGGCCCCACTTATCCAACATATTGATGGTGGCACCATTGAGACCTAAACTGCTGAGCAACACCCCAGGCTGGCCATTATCGAGCAGCCAACCGCCCAGATAGGGGTAGCTGTGATTCAGCACCTCCAGCTCCAAGGGTAAGTGCACCGAGTGTGGCGCAGACCATTGCCAACCGCTGCTGGCAGCTAAACTCACAGTTTTACCATTGAGGCGTACTGCGACCTGCGCTGGGCTGTGGTAGAGGGCACGTACATTGAACCGGCTGTGCATTGGGCTGTAAGGCGTCAGTTGCAAACGGCTGCCTTGCTGCAAGGGCTGCACTAAGATACCGCCAAGGGGAAAGTTTGGGTGCTGCTGCACGCGACTGTTGCTCAGTTGCCAGTCATGGCTGGCAGCGTCGCCGGGTCTGAGGGTTGCGCTGCGTTGACCACGAATCCAGGCCGGAGGTAACCAGCCGGGTCCGGCATTGCCATAGCGCTGCTGCAGTGCTGTGCGCAAGGTTCCGGTAAAAAAATCAGCTGCAGTGTGTGAGTCGCCCAGCTGAATAATATGGCTGCGCTGATCCATGCTGAGCAGTTTATTGGCCAGCGGGCCTAAGCGCGTTTCAGCGTAATCGGTTAGGTGCCCGCTGCTTGTTGAGCGCACTGCAGACACCAGGACTGGCAGCGTTTTCTGTGTTGGAGGCGGGCAGCAACTGCTGAGCAACACTGTGCCCAATAGCAGCACAAGGCGCGCGCTGTAGCGACTGCTCACGATCCTGCGGATCGATGAAAAAGGATTAGTGACGGTCACTTGATGCAGGTTGTGTGTCATGTTCAGCCTGTTGCTGTGGAATAAAGGTAATCAGATTAAATACGGCGTCAGCCAGCGTACGCTGGCCTGCAATGGTGAAATGTATACCGTCGCCCGAACGCATTTTTTGCTTCAGACTGCCATCGCCCATGTAATCAGAGTAGGTGGCTTCTGGATACTGAAAGACCTGATTGCTGGAGAGAAACACTTCGCCGGCTTGCAAGACTTCAGACTCATAGAGGCCATTAAGGTAACGTACCCTATCGGAGAGGTTCTCAGGACGCATATTGGGCGGACTGACCCAGATCACATCGACGTTGCGGCTTTGTGCACTGTGAATGATTTCACGAATGCGGCTTCGATAGAGCTTTTCCCAAGCAGGGCTGGCATAACGCAGGAATTTTCCACCTGGGCTTGATGGCATATTCCAAGGGTCATTGGGCCCTAGAAAGACAGCCAAGAGCTTGATATCCGCATTGTCGTTTAAGGTTTGCGCAATGGTTTCAGGCCAGTTAAAGGCGCTCGGGTAGGCGAGGCCTGTGCTGTGTCGGCTCAAGTCCAAACTGGATAAACCGTATTCACGGCGCAATCGAGCGGAGAGGTGCGGGGCAACCCCTTGCATCATGGAGTCTCCAGCAAAAAACACCCGTTGCCCTGTACTGATCTCAGCTTGTTGCTTGAACTCAGCGGCGGCGGATAAAGGCTCTTCTAGAGGCTCTGCGGCTGCCAAGGCGTCTTCTG
>LFRZ01000057.1:1018-3093 GCA_001513025.1 Gammaproteobacteria bacterium DTU037 | reverse complement strand
AGCCTGCAAACACCCAGCGTAATGAGACAGCCCTGATGGGGGATTGCTGGCGTGATGGTGTTTGGGATATTGCTGTCGCAGCGCGCAGTGAATGTGCTTTTGTAGGAGCTGGCCATGCCTGCGACCACGGCCGCGCATCAGCAAACAGCCTGCAAACACCCCACGTAATGAGGCAGCTCTGATGGGGGATTGCTGGCGTGATGGTGTTTGGGATATTGCTGTCGCAGGCATGGCCAGCTCCTACAGCAGACATGGCCAGCTCCTACGGTAGCGGCGCATTCTATCTAGTTCTAAATAACTAGATTTTCTGTGCCTAGGGTGCATTCGTCTGGTTGCGGGGAGTGGCTATTATCGAACCATAACCTGCCCGTGGTTGGCGCAGGCACTGAATAAGAAGAGGCTACGCAGATGATTTATGCACAACCAGGTACACCAGGTTCTTTACTGACCATTAAGCCACGTTACGGCAACTACATTGGTGGCCAGTTTGTGCCACCGGTCAATGGCCAGTACTTTACCAACACCACGCCCGTCACTGGTGCAGTGGCTGGTGAATTCCCGCGCTCAGATGCTGACGATATTAATCTGGCTTTAGATGCCGCCCACGCAGCGGCATCGGCTTGGGGCAAAACCTCAGCACAAGACCGCGCCCGCGTCCTGTTACGCATTGCTGATCGTATTGAAGACAACCTAGAGTTGTTGGCAGTCGTCGAGACTTGGGACAACGGCAAACCCGTGCGTGAAACCCTCAACGCTGACATCCCATTAGCCGCTGACCACTTCCGCTACTTCGCCGGTTGCTTACGTGCGCAAGAAGGTTCCGCTGCAGAAATCAACGAACACACCGCTGCTTACCACTTCCACGAGCCACTCGGTGTAGTAGGACAAATTATTCCATGGAACTTCCCATTGTTGATGGGTGCTTGGAAACTGGCGCCAGCCTTGGCTGCGGGTAACTGCATCGTGCTGAAACCAGCCGAGCAAACGCCACTGTCGATCAGTGTGTTGATGGAATTGATTGGTGACTTATTGCCAGCTGGCGTACTTAACATCGTGCAAGGTTATGGTCGTGAAGCCGGTGAAGCACTCGCCACCAGCAAGCGCATTGCTAAGATCGCCTTTACCGGTTCAACTCCAGTCGGCTCGCACATTATGCATTGTGCGGCAGAAAACATTATCCCAAGCACAGTTGAGCTGGGCGGCAAATCACCGAATATCTTCTTTGAAGACATCATGAATGCCGAGCCGGCCTTTATTGAGAAAGCCGCTGAAGGTTTAGTCCTCGCGTTCTTTAACCAAGGTGAAATTTGCACCGCGCCATCGCGCGCTTTGATTCAAGAATCAATTTACGAACCTTTCATGGCCGAAGTCATGAAGAAGATCAAAAACATCCGTCGCGGCAACCCACTCGACACTGAAACCATGGTTGGCGCACAAGCGTCAGCGCAGCAGTTCGATAAAATCATGTCCTACATGGACATTGCTAAAGACGAAGGTGCAGAGCTGTTAACCGGCGGTAAAGTCGAGCAGCTGGAAGGTGACTTCGCCAGCGGTTATTACATCCAGCCGACCTTGCTCAAAGGCCACAACAAAATGCGCATCTTCCAAGAAGAGATTTTTGGTCCAGTGGTCGCAGTCACCACCTTTAAAGATGAAGCAGAAGCGCTGGCCATCGCCAACGACACCGAGTTTGGTTTAGGTGCAGGCTTGTGGACGCGTGATATCAACCGTGCCTACCGTATGGGCCGTGCTATTCAGGCCGGTCGGGTGTGGACCAACTGCTACCACCTCTATCCAGCGCACGCGGCCTTTGGTGGTTACAAGAAATCGGGTGTGGGCCGTGAAACCCACAAAATGATGTTGGATCACTACCAGCAGACCAAAAACCTGTTAATCAGCTATGACATCAATCCTTTAGGCTTCTTCTAAGAGGCGCTACAGATGCCGCTGGAGCGATCTGGCGGCATGCACGGCAACATTGCAGAATGTTGATTAAGTTATGCTTGTGACTGGACATGGACGTTTTCTTATCGACGAGAAGAGCTGCGTTGTCTAACGTCATCTCCCCCGCGAAC
>LFRZ01000057.1:0-945 GCA_001513025.1 Gammaproteobacteria bacterium DTU037 | reverse complement strand
CCAAAGTACCGTTTTCTGCATGGGCGAACAGCGCTATTAATAGAGGCACCGGAATTGACCGGTGTTAATAAGAGAGAGGAATCTGCTATGTGGACTAAACCTACCTTTAATGATCTGCGTATTGGCTTTGAAGTGACGATGTACATCGCAAACCGTTGATACACGTCGCTTTATGTTAATCGTTTAACGATCAGGCCCCAGCTTGCTGGGGCTACTAAGGAATACCAACATGTACATTCAAGTATTGGGTTCAGCAGCAGGCGGTGGTTTTCCGCAGTGGAATTGCAATTGCCACAACTGCCATGGTTTACGCTCCGGCACCTTGCGTGCTGTACCACGTACACAGTCATCGATCGCCATTAGCGACGATGGTGTCAACTGGATTTTATGCAATGCTTCGCCAGACATTCGCAGTCAGATTGAAGCATTTCCTGTGCTACAACCGGCGCGCCAGGCTCGCGACACGGCGATTGCTGGAGTTATCTTACTCGATAGCCAAATTGACCATGTCACCGGCTTGCTGACCTTGCGTGAGGGCTGCCCGCACGATGTTTGGTGCACCGAGATGGTCCATCAAGACCTCACCTCAGGCTTTCCGATCTTCAAGATGCTGGCGCATTGGAACGGCGGTCTTAAGCATCAACTGATCAGCCTCGATGGCACGCCCTTTACTGTGCCAGCCTGCCCGGCCTTAAGCATCACCGCAGTGGCGTTACGCAGTAATGCTCCGCCGTACTCACCCCGCCGTGACGATCCGCACCCCGGTAATAATATTGGTCTGTTAATCGAAGACACGCGCAGCGGTAAAAAAGTCTTTTACGCGCCGGGTCTCGGTGAGATGGACGATAACCTGCGTAGCATCATGCGCAGTGCCGATTGCTTATTGGTGGATGGCACGGTCTGGACTGATGATGAAATGCAAGTCTACGGGGTCGGCACTAAGCT
>LFRZ01000095.1:5604-7219 GCA_001513025.1 Gammaproteobacteria bacterium DTU037 | reverse complement strand
TTGTGCATTTTAATCCAAAACACAACTTGAACCTTTAAAGCACTAAATAATCTTACAAGTATAATTATTTAGTATTAAAGCACCTTCAGCACAAAACTAGACACATGCCAACAAGCAAAGTACACTTGCAAATATTATTTTGCCAGTGTAAAACGCACGACGCTTGCAATAACAAAATTATATAGAAGCAACACCTAACGAGGACGTTAAATATGCGCAAGACACTCATTTCACTCACTATTGCTCTAGCAGCAGTATCTGGCTCAGCAATGGCTGACCAAGCAACTCTAAGTGCCCTACAAACCGCCAACATCACTATGACAACAGCACAAACTGAAGCAATCCTTGCTGCACAGTGCGATCAAATCGCTGCAGCGATTGGTGAGCTTATTGCTGCACAGTGCGATCAAATCGCTGCAGCGATTGGTGAGCTTATTGCTGCTAACCCAGCACAAGCGGTTGCTATTGTAACTGCTGCGATTAAAGCACACCCAGAATTAGCCATCGCTATTACTGCGGCAGCCGTTGCCGCAGCACCAGATCAAGCTGATGCGATTACTGCAGCAGCTGAGCAAGCGGTAGTCGATTCCGGTTTACCAGTAAACACTGGCGTTAGCATTCCAACCAGCAGCACCCCATGCAGCAACAGCGGCAGTGGTGGTGTAGCAAGCCCTAATTAATCCAACTGATTATTAGATGCTGCAAGCACTTCACTCAACGACAAGATTGAACCCAATCTTGTCGTACCTCTATTGAAACACCTGCAATGTGCAGAAAGGGAAGCTAAAAAAATGAGCAAAACACTCACTAAACACGCGCTGGCAATTGCCGTAGCCGGTAGTTTATGTGCCAATGCATGGGCTATCGAGCCACAAAGCATTCGTTTAACCGATGGTGTTACTTTCACGCCATCGCTTAAAGTCGCAGAAACCTACGATGACAACTTTCGTGCTGTCGATAAAGGTAAAGATTCTTCGTGGATCACCACTATTGCACCAACCTTCCAGCTCAATGCTGACGGCCGCAAAAGTGCCTACCAACTGAAATACACCGCATCCAGCGACACTTTCCATTCAAGCCACAAAGACAACAACGTTGATCATTTTTTCAACGCTGATGCAGGTTTTGAGTTTGACGCTCGTAACCGTCTTGCCTTAAATGCCGGCTACCGCGATATTGAAGAAACAGCATCAGCTGATCAAAATATCGAAAATGATAAATCCAACATGAAAAACGTTGGTGGTGTGTACACTTTCGGCGCAAAAACCGCACGTACACAATTTGAGTTGGGTGCCAACTACGACGAGTTGCGCTATACCAACAGCAACCGCCTGAACAGTGACAAAGAACGTGATGCAACAGCATTACGCGCCACTGTATTTTATGCTGTCGCGCCAAAAACAAAAGTACTGCTAGAAGGTCGTCACACTGACTACGAATACAAAAGCTTTACACGTCGCGATAGCAAAAACAAAGCGCTATTGGCCGGTGTGACTTGGGATGCCACAGCAAAAACCACCGGTACGTTTAAAATCGGTCGTGAAAAGAAAGATTTTGACCAGAACATCTACGACGATAAAACCACTGGTATGTGGGAAGCAGGCGTGACCTGGGC
>LFRZ01000095.1:4425-5592 GCA_001513025.1 Gammaproteobacteria bacterium DTU037 | reverse complement strand
CAAGCGAGTGCGATCAAAACACAAAGCACCCGTCTAGGCTGGAAGCATTTCTGGCAGGATCGCCTGTACTCAGAAGCCAGCTACGCGCGCACTGATAGAAAATATCAAGACATCAGCCGTGAAGACAACCTGGATAACTACGGCTTAAGCCTGACTTATCAAGCTCGCCGCTGGTTAGATATTGGCATAGGTTACACCTATGCGGATAACGACTCAGACGTACAAAGCGAACGCTACACACGTAACATCTATGCGTTAACCTTTAACGCTAGTCTGTAATAGGTAACACCCAAGAGAGAGGGGGTTTACCAACCCCTTCTCTTTTTGTTCATATCCATCAAGAGAATTTTAGCCACATGGCCATACGCTATTTTATCAGCGCCCTGATCTGCCTCTTCCTAGGTATCGGCCAATCAGTCGCTGCCGAAGGAGACTCAACATATAAGCTAGCATCTGGCGACGTGATTCGCATTCATGTGTTTAGCGAACCCGATTTAAGTTTTGAAGAAATACGTCTCACCGACGCCGGTACTTTTTCCTACCCTTTTATCGGTGAAGTACGTGCAAAAGGTAAAACAGCTGCAGAAATTGAAAAGATTTTAATCGAAAAGCTGCAAGGTGATTTCCTCAAAGATCCACGCATTTCGATCAGCGTACTGGAGTATCGCGAGTTTTTTATCAGCGGTGAAGTCAAACTACCTGGTGGTTATAAGTTTCAGCCGGGCCTGACCCTGCGCCGTGCCATTGCATTGGCTGGTGGTTTAACCGAGCGCGCCTCAACCAACCGCATCACCCTGATTCGCGACACTGACACTGAGCGCAAGCCAACGCGCGCGACCTTAGACACACCTGTGATGCCCGGTGACAGCATCAATATTGATCAAGGTTTCTTCTAAAACCGCAGCATAACCAACCTTATATTTTTTTGGATGCTAATCCGCCATTATTTTGAGCTTGAAATACCATGGAAAGTAACCCTACTACAGCCTCAGTCTCGCGTAATATGATGAATCCGCCTCGCGAAGATGATGATGAAATTGATCTGCTAAAACTCTGGCAGGCGATCTGGCGTCGTAAATGGAGCATCATCACGCTCAGCTTAATCGTAATGATGGTCAGCGTGCTGGTGGTACTCAGCCTGACACCGATTTACCGCGCGGCCACCAC
>LFRZ01000095.1:0-4261 GCA_001513025.1 Gammaproteobacteria bacterium DTU037 | reverse complement strand
TGATCCCAGGCACCATGCCCAGTGATTTAGAAGTCACACCAGAGATGCTCGAAGAACAAATCTTTGATAGCGTGACCCGTGCCTTTATGGATCGCGTCAGCATTGCACCCCAAGGCAAAAGCCAACTGGTGCAAGTGCAAGTGGATATGGCTAATCCAGCGCTAGCGGCCCGCGCCGCCAATATGGTGGCCAATGGCTTTATTGAAGGCCAACTCGAAGCCAGCATGGCCATGTCAGCTACAGCTACCAGCTGGATGAACAGCCGCATGGGCGAGCTGCGCAGCAAACTGCAAACCGCTGAAACCACCTTACAAGCCTATCGCGAAAAAGAAAATTTAGTCGATGTCGACGGCGTGTCTACCATTAGCGCTGCTGAATTGGCCGCCACCAGCGAGCGTATGATTGACGCCCGTCGTAACCGCGCCGAAGCAGAAAGCATGTATCGCCAAGTGCAATCCATGCGCAGCGCCGGTTGGGAAAAACTCTCCAGCGTTTCTGCAGTACTGGGTGATCCGCTGATTCAACAATTTAAAGCCAACGAAGCCCGCGCTAAAGCTAAAGTTGAGGAACTGTCCCAACGTTACGGTGCGCGCCACCCCACCATGGAAGCCGCTCGTACTGAGTTAGCCGCAGCACAAGCCAGCTTACGTGGACAAGTGGAACAAGTCGTGGCGGGTATTGAGCGTAACTATCAACTGGCCGTCGCCAATGAAAGCTCACTGCGCGCCTCAGTCAATACCAATAAAGCGCAAATCCAAGATATCTCACGTAAAGAATTTAAACTGCGTGAACTGCAACGTGAAGTGGACAGCAACCGTGCCCTCTACGACACCTTCTTAACCCGTTTAAAAGAAACAGCAGCGACCAGCGATCTGGACAGCGCCAACGCACGTATTGTTGATACAGCAACAGTACCAACCACACCAATCAAACCGAAAAAAGCGCTGATTGTGGTACTCGCCACCTTCCTTGCTGGTTTAGTCGGTGTCGGTTTAGTCTTGTTGCTCGAAGCGCTGAATAACACCTTTAAAAGCACCGATGAGATTGAAAACACGCTCAACTTACCTGTGCTGGGTCTGTTACCGCTGGTGGCAAAAGCTGACCGCAAACAAGTCGCCAATCTGTTCCATGACGACAAAAATAAAAACTTCTCCGAATCGATCCGTACTATTCGGACCAGCATCGTGTTATCCGCACTGGATACGCCACATAAAACCATCGTCGTCACCTCCTCGGTGCCCGGCGAAGGTAAATCAACCGTGGCAGCCAACTTGGCTTATGCCTTAGGCCAAATGGAAAACGTACTGCTGGTCGACGCCGATATGCGCCGCCCAACCTTAGCGAAAAACTTTAGCTTCCCCGTGGGTACCCCTGGTTTAGCCAACCTGATCGCCGGTACCGCGCAATTGGAAGAATGCATCAAGAATGTTGATGGCGTGGATATGATCAGTGCTGGCGTAGTACCGCCCAACCCACTGGAACTACTGTCCAGCGAGCGCTTTACTAATTTAATGGCGCTGTTAGCCAGCAAATATGACCGCGTAATCGTTGACTCACCCCCCACCCAAGCGGTGAGTGATGCACTGATACTCGGCACAGTCGCCGATGCCTTGATCTATGTGGTACGTTCAGAACACACCGCCAAGCAACTCGTGGTGAAAGGGATTGGTCAATTGCTGCAAAGTAATGCGCCCGTCACAGGTATCGTACTTAACCAAGTAGATATCAACAAAGCCAAGAAAAACGGCTACAACTACGCCGGTTACTATGACTACTACGGTTATAGCTCCAGCGCAAAAGTGGCCAAACCTGCAAAAAGCTAAGTCTATAAACAACGCCGGCACGCTCAAGTGCCGGCGTTAGTTATGCGGCCGAGCAATGACGTGCAACTCAGCACAACTGCCGCTCTGCCAGACCTTGAGCAAAGGACACCAATGCCATGATTGATTTACACAACCACTTATTGCCCGGCATCGATGACGGCGCGCCAGACTTGGCCACCGCTCTAGAGCTGGCACAGATAGCGGTGGCTGATGGCATCACGCACCTGGTTTGTACCCCACATATCCATCCCGGTCGGTATGACAACACCCCCGCCAGCATCAAGCAGGCACTGACGGTGTTTCAGCAAGGCCTGATCGAACACAATATCCCCCTACTGGTCTCTGCGGCTGCCGAAGTGCGCTTTGGTATGGAGCTGATGATTGGGATTAAAAACAATAGCATTCCCTTTTTAGGCCAATGGCAGGGTAAAAACGTCCTGCTATTAGAGTTTCCGCACGGTGAAATGCCCTTTGGCGCCGAGCGCCTGACCGGCTGGCTGCTGCAACAGAATATTATTCCGATGATTGCCCATCCCGAGCGCAATAAAGGCTTGATGCGCGAACCGGACAAACTCACACCCTTGATTCAACAAGGCTGCTTACTGCAAGTCACCGCCAGCTCAGTGGCAGGCGGATTTGGTGAAACAGCACAAGAATTAGCCATGCACTGGCTGGAAAAAAACTGGGTCACCATTTTAGCCAGCGACGCACACAATACTGACCACCGCCCACCGATTTTAAGCGCAGGCCTTGCCGCCGCCAGCGAACTGCTCGGCGCAGAAGCCGCACAGCGCTTGGTGATTGATAATCCGTGGCAGCTTGCCCAACAGCATTTTAATTAAGTCTATGAGCACAACCTCACTCTCTTCTACACGCCGCGCATCGCGTACACCGCCGCTGTCAACCGGCGCACGACGCAGCATTGCCTTGATTGCGGGTCTACTGGCGCTGCTGGCGATCTATAGCGGCGCGCAACTGCTGGTGGCGGGAATCGCCGACTATCAAGCTCGCGCGTTTATTCAGAGCTGGGAGAAAAAGTCCAGCCCTCCCAGTGAGCAGGCGTGGCAGATTGCCGCCGATGCGATTCATCGCGCGATCAAAGTGTATCCCGGCGCCAATGGTGACTACTTAGAAACACTGGGTTATATCCAGCAATGGCGCGCGCATGGGGTCGATTTAAAGGATGCAAGCGCACAACCCTACCGCCACGCTGCACTCCAAGCGCTACGTGAAGCCACGCAAGCACGCCCCACTTGGCCGAATGCATGGACCGCGCTGGCCTATGCCAAGCTGACCTTACTTGAGTTTGATCCTGAATTTACCCAGGCCCTGCAACAAGCACAGCGGTTTGGCCCATGGCGAATCGAAGCGAACAGACGTATCGCCGAAATCGGCCTTATCGCCTATTCAGCGCTAAACAGCCAACAAAAAGAGATTGTCTTAACCTCAGTGCAGCGCGCCGCAGACTACAGCACCGCAGAACGCAAAAAACTATTTGAACTTGCCGCACAAACTAACACTCTGAACGTCTTGTGTAACGCGCTCGACAGCCAAGCAGCACCCTGCCAACCCACGCCCGCGCCGTAGGGCTGGGTATGCTGGGGCAGCGCCAACCTAAACAGCAGCGCACAAGCAAACCCCTATAGAGGGCTGCAACATGGGTGCGCGATACTCACAATCAGCCAGCACCACTAAGGATAGTTTTTAAATGAGCAAAACCCTGCAATTGACTGCAGCAGATTTCGACCCGCTCGGCCCGCAAACTCGCTGGCTACGCCGCAGTCTATTTTTTATCTACACGGCATTACTGATCTACGGCCTATTCCGCCCTGCCGGCCCCTCGGCCCTGCACCTCTTTATAACCTCGGACAAAGTGATGCATTTTCTCGGCTTTGCCGGCCTGGCCTTTTGCACCCGCTTAGCCTTTACCCACGCCTCAGCATGGAAAATCTGGAGCCTGATCATACTCTGCGCCCCGCTTTCCGAAGGGCTGCAACACCAAGTCGAATCCAGCCGTCAATTCAGCTGGCTCGATATCTGCGCCAACCTCGCAGGCGTCGCCGCCGGCGCACTCTGCTGGTGGATCACCACCCGCCTCTACCACCACTACAAAACCCGCCAACCACTCTAAAACACAACGCCGTGTTTCTCGCTGTTGTCACGACGTATTCCGGCCTTGCACGATACAGGTCGGCCTTATCACGACGTATTCCGGCCTTGGCACGATGTATTCCGGCCTTGCACGATACAGGTCGGCCTTACCACGATGTATTCCGGCCTTGCACGATACAGGTCGGCCTTACCACGATCATGTAGGTCGGTCTTTAGGCCGACAAGGGCGTTGAAAACGCCCCAACAGCGGCGCTGCACACCATCACCACAACACCAGCCTGAGAGATTTTGTCGGCCTAAAGACCGACCTACAAAAGCAGATAATC
>LFRZ01000061.1 GCA_001513025.1 Gammaproteobacteria bacterium DTU037 | reverse complement strand
GGTAAAGCGCTGCGGTGAAATCTATGTGGGCAACGTCAGTAGTTTAAAACTCGTTAAAACCACGATGGCCAAGTCAGTGCTGGACGCTGGCTGGGGTCAATTAAAAACAATGCTGGACTATAAATGCGCTCACGCAAGCATTGTTTTTAAGGAAGTAAACGAGGCATACACCACCCAAGCCTGTTCGAGCTGTGGCAGCTTGCCCGAATCGAGGCCGAAAGGTATCGCAGGACTTGGAATAAGAGAATGGACGTGCAGTGGGTGCGGTGTCACCCACGATCGCGATATCAATGCGGCACAAAACATTCTCGCGGTCGGGCATGGCCGTCTAGCAGTAGGAATCCCCGTCTCTTTAGGGCGGTGAGGATGTCAAGAAGCTGCGCGTCTTATTTTTTACTCCTGCTTAATCGAGCTAACCTGCAAGCAACCTAAGCTAGCGCCTTGCCTTTACACTCTTTACGCAGCTGCTTCGCCGCTTGCACCATGTGCTCCAGCGCAGCTTTGGTTTCTGGCCAAGCGCGGGTTTTGAGGCCGCAGTCTGGGTTGACCCAGAGCTGTTCCACAGCAATGCGTTTGGCGGCTTTGCGCAGTAAGTTGGCCATTTCTTCGCTGTCCGGTACCCGTGG
>LFRZ01000014.1 GCA_001513025.1 Gammaproteobacteria bacterium DTU037 | reverse complement strand
AGACCTGTTTTTCCCATTGAAGGCCTTGCGGCAAGTATGTTGAGACCTGTAAACCAACCGCCAGTAAGGTTGTTTAGGTCGGTTAGTCCAGTGTCTAGGCCTAGTAAGCTGATGTTGTTTTGAACGGCGAAATCCACTTCATCAACCACCTCCAACATGACCGCCCGGAGGTCGCTAAAACTGCTGGTTGATTCGGACGAAAGCGTGAACAGCTCCCGCTCAATTTCTTCACGTACATCTTCACTGACAGCCTCTTTAGAGCTGGCCAAACGGGTGCAATCATGGCCAATCTTAATCAGTCGTCGCAGTTGTGAGCGCTCTCGAACAATGTCGCGGTAGGCTTCAATGTTTGCAGTGGAAGGGGTGTTGAGACAGATTTCACCGACATAGGTCAAAAACTCTTGACCGCCCATCTCGCGCTGCATGGCAAGCTCGGAAATAGTAATGATATCAAAAGGCTCGCTGCGCTCAGAAAGTTCGCGAATCAGTTTGAATAGCTGCCTATTGTTAA
>LFRZ01000054.1 GCA_001513025.1 Gammaproteobacteria bacterium DTU037 | reverse complement strand
TTAATGTTTGGTTATGCCAGCAATGAAACCGACGTGCTAATGCCTGCCCCTATTACCTTTGCGCACCGCTTAATGGAGCGCCAAGCGGAAGTGCGTAAAAGTGGCTTGCTGCCTTGGTTACGTCCGGATGCGAAAAGCCAAGTGACTTGCCGCTATGCAGATGGCAAGGTCGTCGGTATTGATGCGGTGGTGTTATCCACGCAGCACAATCCTGATGTGTCACAAAAAGACCTGCATGAAGCGGTGATGGAGCTGATTATTAAGCAGACCTTACCGGCTGAATTGCTGCATAAAGATACCCAGTATCATATCAATCCAACTGGCAAATTTGTCATTGGTGGACCTGTGGGTGACTGCGGTCTAACCGGTCGTAAGATTATTGTCGATACCTACGGTGGTATGGCGCGTCATGGGGGTGGTGCATTCTCGGGTAAGGATCCGTCCAAAGTGGACCGCAGTGCGGCCTATGCAGGCCGTTATGTGGCAAAAAACATTGTTGCCGCAGGCTTGGCTGAGCGTTGTGAGATTCAAGTGTCTTATGCGATTGGTGTGGCACAACCGACTTCAATCTCTTTGAATACTTTTGGTACGGGCAAGATCAGCGATGAGAAGATCATCACGCTGGTACGTGACGTGTTTGACCTGCGTCCATACGCCATTACTAATATGCTCGACTTGTTGCACCCGATGTATCAAGCCACTGCATCCTACGGTCACTTTGGTCGTACGCCGTATGAAATGACGGTCGGGGATGACACTTTTACCGCATTTACATGGGAAAAAACCGACCGCGCTGAAGCATTACGCGCTGCTGCCGGACTGTAAAATGCCTCAAAACAACAGCTTTGCGCCTTGCGTAAGGCTGTTGTGCCTTGCCTACTGATGATTTAAAATACCTCCAGCAACACGATAAAGCCTGCTTCACACTCTACATCCTCCAGTGCCTGTGTAACTTTACGCTGTCTTTAATGCCGCCTTCTCTGTGGTTATCCGCTATAATTGCGCCTTTGATTTACTGCAAAGATTGCCCCCTGCGCTCAGGTGGGCGAAAATAGCCTTCTTTATTTTATTTTAGCGTCAGGAGATTCAGTAATGCCCAGCCGTCGTGAGCGAGCCAATGCCATTCGCGCCCTCAGCATGGATGCTGTGCAAAAAGCCAACAGTGGCCACCCGGGTGCCCCAATGGGTATGGCGGATATCGCCGAAGTTCTGTGGCGTGATCATCTGAAGCACAATCCAAAAAATCCACAATGGTTAGACCGTGACCGCTTTGTGCTGTCCAACGGCCACGGCTCAATGCTGCTGTATTCGTTGCTGCATTTAACCGGTTATGACGTCACTCTGGATGATTTGAAAAGCTTCCGTCAATTGCACAGCCGTACTCCAGGTCATCCTGAATACGGTTATACCGCAGGCGTAGAAACCACTACTGGTCCATTGGGTCAGGGTTTAGCCAATGCNNGGTTTTGCTTTAGCGGAAAAAGTTATGGCGGCGCAGTTCAACCGTCCCAAGCATGACATCGTTGATCACCAAACCTACGTGTTCTTGGGTGATGGCTGCTTAATGGAAGGCATCTCCCATGAAGTCTGCTCATTAGCTGGTACTTTAGGTCTGAGCAAACTGACTGCATTTTATGATGACAATGGTATTTCCATTGATGGTCAGGTGCAGGGCTGGTTCAATGATGACACCCCGCGTCGCTTTGAAGCCTACGGCTGGCATGTGATTCGCAACGTAAACGGTCATGATGCCAACGAAATTGAAGTAGCGATTGAAGCGGCTCGTGAAAGCGACAAACCGACGTTAATCTGCTGCAAAACCGTAATTGGTTTTGGTTCGCCCAACCGTGGCGGTAAAGAAACTTGTCATGGTGCGCCATTGGGTGCGGAAGAAATTGCCTTAACTCGCGCAGAGTTGAACTGGCCGCATGGTCCGTTTGAAATTCCAGCTGATATTTACGCGCAGTGGAATGCCGAAGAAGCAGGCGCTCAAGCTGAAACTGAGTGGGATGTGCGTTTTGCTGCCTATGCTGCTGAGTTCCCAGAACTGGCCGCTGAGTTTACCCGTCGTATGGCCGGTGATTTACCGGCTGATTTCGCTGATAAAGCTGCGCAGTACATTGCTGAAGTGGCGGCCAAAGGTGAAAGCATTGCTAGCCGTAAAGCCAGCCAAGATAGCCTGAATGCCTATGGTCCATTACTGCCTGAGTTACTCGGTGGTTCTGCTGACCTTGCCGGCTCTAACCTGACGTTATGGAAAGGTTGTAAAGGTATCTCTGACGCTGATGCGTCCGGTAACTACATGTTTTATGGTGTGCGCGAGTTTGGTATGAGCGCCATTATGAATGGTGTGGCCCTGCACGGTGGCTTGATTCCGTACGGCGCAACCTTCCTGATGTTTATGGAATACGCGCGCAACGCCGTGCGTATGTCCGCGCTGATGAAGCAGCGTGTACTCTACGTATTTACCCACGACTCGATTGGTCTGGGTGAAGACGGTCCAACCCACCAGCCGATTGAGCAGTTGACCAGCTTACGCACGACGCCGAACCTTGATACTTGGCGTCCTTGTGATGCGGTTGAGTCTGCCGTGTCGTGGAAATACGCACTGGAACGTAAACAGGGTCCAAGTGCCTTGATCTTCAGTCGTCAAAACCTGGATCATCAAGAGCGCAGTGCTGAGCAAATTGCTGATATCGAGCGCGGTGGTTATATCTTAAAAGATTGCGCAGGCGAGCCTGAGTTGATCTTGATCTCGACCGGATCTGAAGTGGGCTTGGCAGTTAATGCCTATAACGCACTGACTGAGCAAGGTCATAAAGTACGTGTCGTATCGATGCCGTGCACCAGCGTGTTTGATGCGCAAGATGCCGAATACAAACAAGCGGTATTACCGATCGAAGTCGGCGCGCGGATTGCTATTGAAGCGGCACACGCAGACTTTTGGTACAAGTATGTTGGCCTCGATGGTCGTGTGATTGGCATGACCACCTACGGTGAGTCAGCGCCTGCTAATCAGCTGTTTGAGATGTTTGGTTTTACTCTGGATGACGTACTCAACGTTGCTGCCGAGTTGCTCGACGACGAATAAGCGCCAGTTGTGTCATTGTTCTACCGCGTAGCGCTTCGTGCTCTGCGCGGTTTATTTCTGTAAAGCTTTCGGTAAAGGATTGTCATGTCTGCACGCCCATTTCGAGTTGCACTTAATGGATACGGCCGTATCGGTCGTTGCGTGTTGCGTGCATTAAGTGAGCGCCCTGGGGGTGCTAACTTTGAAATCATCGCATTGAATGATGTCGCCGACCAAGCCAGTATCGAATACCTCACTCGTTTTGACTCGACCCACGGACGCTTTCCCGGCGAAGTGCGGGTGGATGGTGATTG
>LFRZ01000021.1 GCA_001513025.1 Gammaproteobacteria bacterium DTU037 | reverse complement strand
AGCGCTTTAGGGCAAATGGTTAACTTTCTTGGTACCTTGCAAAACGAATGGGCCGGCGCGCAAGCGTTCAGCTCCTTTGATACTTATCTGGCGCCCTTTATCCGTAAAGATCAGCTCAGCTACGCGCAAGTGCGCCAAGACATTCAAGAGTTTATTTACAACCTTAATGTGCCTTCGCGCTGGGGCACGCAAACGCCGTTTACTAACCTGACCTTTGACTGGGTCTGCCCAGACGATTTACGCGAGCAAATCCCGTACATCGGCGGCGTAGAAATGCCCTTTGCCTACGGTGATTTACAAGAAGAAATGGAGCTGATCAATCAAGCCTACATCGAAGTGATGCAGGCCGGCGATGGCTTAGGTCGCGTCTTTACCTTCCCGATTCCCACCTACAACATCACCCATGATTTCCCTTGGGACAGCGATAACGCCAACCGCTTATTTGCAATGACCGCGCGTTACGGTTTGCCCTACTTCCAAAACTTCCTCAACTCAGAACTTGAGCCTAACCAAGTTCGCTCCATGTGCTGCCGCTTGCAGTTGGACGTGCGTGAACTGCTCAAACGTGGTGGTGGTCTGTTTGGTTCAGCGGAACAAACCGGCTCTCTGGGTGTGGTAACCATCAACTGCGCACGCTTAGGTTATCTGTATAAAAACAACCCGATTGGTCTGTATCGCCGTCTCGATAATCTATTGGAAATGGCCAAAGACAGCTTGGAAGTGAAGCGCAAGGTGATTCAGCAGCATATGGACGCCGGTCTTTACCCCTACAGCAAACGTTATTTAGGCACACTGCGTAACCATTTCTCCACCATTGGCGTGAACGGTCTACATGAAATGCTGCGCAACTACAGCGATAATCAAGACGGTATGCACACAGCTAATGGCCGCAAAATAGCCATTGATATGCTGGATCATGTGCGTGAGCGTTTAGTGGCTTTCCAAGAAGAAACTGGCAACCTCTACAACCTCGAAGCCACCCCAGCTGAAGGCACCACCTACCGTTTTGCTAAAGAAGACCAAAAACGCTTTGCCGATATTCTGCAAGCCGGCAGCTTCGAGGCGCCCTACTACACCAACTCATCGCAGTTGCCGGTAGGCTTTACCGATGATGCTTTTGAAGCGTTAGAGTTGCAGGACGAACTGCAATGCAAATACACCGGCGGCACAGTGCTGCATCTGTATATGTCAGAGCAGATCTCCTCCACTGAAGCCTGTAAAAAACTGGTGCGCAATGCCTTGGAACGCTTTCGTCTACCTTACTTAACCATTACCCCAACCTTCTCCATTTGCCCAGTACACGGTTATTTATCTGGCGAACATGAGTTCTGCCCGAAATGTGACGAAGCGTTGCGGCAAGAACAACAACGTGCTCAACATCTCAAGGCCGTCCATTAAGACCACTTGAGCAAGCCAGCGCGCCACTTATATAGCAGCGCGTTGATCCGATGCTAAGCATCACCCAACAAGGAAATAACTATGCAAACTACCAATCAACTACCACAAGAACAACGTCAACGCTGTGAAGTTTGGACCCGCGTAATGGGCTACCACCGTCCGGTCAGTGCCTTTAATCCAGGCAAGCAATCCGAACACCGTGAGCGTCTGCACTTTAATGAGCAGCCCACCCAGCGTCAGTCTGCGTAAACATGGCTGAGCAACTCAGAGTAGGGGGCTTCGTGCCCCTGACCACTTTAGACTACCCAGACCATTTGTCCTGTGTGGTATTTTGCCAAGGCTGTGCGTGGCGTTGCCGCTATTGCCATAACCCTGATTTAATTCCACCACGTGCGCAGCAGATGCACAGCTGGGAAAGTATTTTAGAGTTCTTGCAACGCCGCCAAGGTTTGCTCGAAGCTGTCGTATTTAGCGGCGGTGAAGCCACCTTACAGCAGGCGCTAAAACCCGCCATGCAGGAGGTAAAAAAACTCGGTTTTAAAGTCGGCTTACATACGGCCGGCATCAACCCTAAAGCGCTTGAGCGGGTACTGCCCGAGTGCGACTGGGTTGGTTTTGATATTAAAGCTTTAGCTGAAAATACTGAGTTGATTACCGGAGTACCCGGTAGCGGGCAGGCCAACTGGCAGTGTTTAGACTTACTGCTGGCCAGCGGCATCGATTATGAATGCCGCACCACAGTGCATTGGGATCTGCTTGATCCACAAGGTTTACTACAATTAGCCCAGCGTTTAAGTGCCAGAGGCGTGGCGCATTTTGTTGTGCAACATGTGCGTACGCAGGGCATGCTTGACGAACAACTGACAGAGCACAATGCCAATCTTGGCACGCAAGCGCTGTGGCACGATATCAGCACACTGTTCAGCAGCTTTGTCCGCCGCAACGACTAATCCCACCCAAGACACGCGCACTCAATCCAGGATAAAACAACCCTAGTGCCGTTAAGCAAACGGCTCTAGTAAACGCTCGATACTGGGAATATGAATGCTACGGCC
This sequence comes from Gammaproteobacteria bacterium DTU037, assembly GCA_001513025.1. Taxonomy (GTDB): domain Bacteria; phylum Pseudomonadota; class Gammaproteobacteria; order Pseudomonadales; family Pseudomonadaceae; genus Denitrificimonas. Next base: position 10,467 of record LFRZ01000021.1, on the reverse strand, counting down.
CTGCATCTCAATCAAACCATCTTGATGTAAACGCGCCATAATCCGCGACAAGGTTTCCGGCTGCATCGACAACCGCGCAGCAATGAGGCGCTTAGGCAGAGGTAGCTCGATATCCACGGTTTCCTGCGCACGATTCTCAAGCTGTTGTATTAAATACAAGGAAAAACGTTGCGTCGCATTTTGTAAGGTTAAGGTTTCTAATTCGCCCAAACGTTGGTGCAAACGCGCACTCATATGCCCTAACAATTGCAAACACACGCGCGGATTCTCCTCCAACAAGGTCATCATCAGTCGATTTGGAAAGCTGGCCAGATGCACCGGCTCTAAGGTTTCTGCGCAAACAGGGTATTCTGAGCGCTGCATAAACATCACCGCTTCAGCAAAGGTCTGCCCCGCTTGAATAATTTCTACAACCTTTTCTTGGCCGTCAGCAGAAATACGGTAGAGCTTAACCCGCCCTTTAAGCACCAAGAAAAAGCGCTCAGCCGCTTGCCCTTGGCGAATCAGTAACTCACCTGAGCCAAACGTCTGCTCATAGCTTTGTGCAATTAAACGCTCCTGCTCCAAGGGACCAAGGTGCTTAAAAAAAAGGTGGCGCAAAATGGCACTTACAGCCGGATGCGTGAACTGCATACAACGCTCCTGAATCGATCAATACAGATAGGGCATCATTCACAATGACTGTCTTAATCAGAGTTGATGCCAGTCAAGTTGTGCCTACCTTAATACCTTATGCATAATGCTTCACTACACTTGAACAGCTGCACAGGCTTTTCTTGATTTCCAACAAGAAGCCGCAGAGCTCGCGATCAATGACCCGTTGAATATTTTAAATTAAGCGGCGTCTGCGCCAGCAACACCGCCACCAACAAGTCACCTGCTTCGCTGCTGACCACTACGATTTTAAACACTCACTGAAGCTAGTCTTGCGGCAAATTCAAGACTATAGAACGCCACATATGGCTCATGACTATAGCGGTGCACATTGTACCTAAGACGCTTTTTTCCAATAAAAGGATAGCGCGAGTCAATTTACACCTTTTCCACAGCACAAAGCTGTGCATCATTTTTCCTAAAAAGCTAGAGAAAACACTGATTTTACAGGATAAAAAACACTCTTCTGCATAAGCCTCTTATCAACATACAGTAATGAATGTATATTAATGCGATGAAGCAAAATGCACTGCATTCCCGACTAAAACAGTGCATAATTACGTACCCCCCCCTGCACTCGTATTTGCGTGCGCTTATCGTGCAGTGTTAAAAGATGTTATTCAGGAATTATTCTATGACCCGCCCTTCATCAAGCGCTACCGCTGCTTTTTTGACTCTTGTTTGTGCCTTGTTGATCAGTGCCTGTGATCAACCCTCCAATGAGCCAACCAAGAAACAACAAGCTATTGCAAAAGTTGGCATCGTCACCTTAGCTTCAGAGACCTATACGTTAACCAGTGAGTTACCGGGTAGAACTGCGGCATACCGCGTCGCTGAAGTGCGCCCACAGGTCAATGGCATTATTCAAAAACGCCTATTTAAAGAAGGCAGTGATGTTAAAGCCAATCAACAGCTGTACCAAATTGATCCTGCTATTTATGAAGCCAATTTAAAAAGTGCAGAAGCTAGCTTATTAGCCGCGCGCTCCTTGGCTGAGCGTTATAAAATACTGGTGGCCGAGCGCGCCGTAAGTCGCCAACAGTACGATGATGCGCAAGCCAACCGCTTGCAAGCAGAAGCAGCCTTAGAGCGTGCTAAAATCGAGCAACGTTACACTCGCGTACTTGCTCCTATTGCTGGTCGTATTGGCCGCTCCAGCATCAGTGAAGGTGCCTTAGTGAGTACTGGCCAAGCTCAAGAATTGGCGGTAATTCAGCAACTTGATCCTATTTATGTTGATGTAACCCAATCTGCCACCGACCTATTACGCTTGCGCCGTGAGTTAGCCAACGGCCTCTTGGAAAAAGCTGGCGATAATGCCGCACAGGTCACGCTTAAGCTGCAAGACGATAGCCATTATTTACACGCAGGTACCTTAGAGTTCTCAGAAGTGTCAGTGGATGCCGGCACCGGTTCGGTCACCCTGCGCGCAGTATTCCCCAACCCTGATGGTTTGTTATTACCCGGTATGTTTGTCCATGCTCGCTTAGTCAGTGGCGTACAGAACAAAGCGATTCTCGCCCCCCAGCAAGGCATCACGCGCAACCCTAAAGGTGAGCCCACTGCCATGGTGCTCAAGGCTGACAATACCGTTGAAACACGTCAGTTAAAAGCTGAGCGTACCGTTGGTAACCGCTGGCTGGTCACTGACGGTCTAAACGAGGGTGATCGCCTGATTACTGAAGGTCTTCAGTTTATACAACCCGGCGCCAGTGTTGAGCCTTACCCAGCCGGCAACGTTAAAGCGCCAGCCGAAAACGCTGAGCCCTCTGCAAACGCTGCAAGCCAAGCTCAATAAGGGATATTCTCATGTCGAACTTTTTTATCGACCGCCCCATTTTTGCCTGGGTTCTAGCCCTGGTTATTATGTTGGTGGGTGGTCTTGCCATTCTTAAATTACCAGTCAATCAATACCCCAGTATCGCCCCTCCGGCGATCAGTATTTCGGTTAACTACCCCGGTGCCTCTGCACAAACCGTGCAAGACACTGTGGTACAAGTAATCGAGCAGAAAATGAACGGAATTGACGGTCTACGTTATATTTCGTCAGAAAGTAACTCCGATGGCAGCATGAGTATTAACATCACCTTTGAGCAAGATGTTAACCCAGACACTGCTCAGGTTCAGGTGCAAAACAAGCTGCAACTGGCCACCCCACTGTTGCCACAAGAGGTGCAACAGCAAGGTATTCGAGTGACTAAATCGGCAAAAAACTTCTTGATGGTCGTCGGAATTATTTCTGAAGACGGCAGCATGAATCGCTATGACTTAGCCGACTACACCGTTTCTAATATCCAAGACCCTATTTCACGCACAGCAGGCGTGGGTGACTTCCAAATCTTTGGCGCGCAGTATGCCATGCGTATCTGGCTCGACCCGATCAAACTGACCAACTTTGCCATGACACCGGTCGATGTAGCCAACGCGATTCGCGTGCAAAACGTGCAGGTATCCTCAGGTCAACTGGGTGGCCTACCCGCATCGCCCAATCAGCAACTGACCGCTACCATTATTGGTAAAACCCGTTTCGAAACGCCAGAGCAATTTGAAAACATTCTGCTCAAAGTCAATCAAGATGGTGCCCAAGTACGCTTGAAAGATGTCGCACGTGTTGAGCTAGGTGGTGAAAACTACAGCGTTAACGCTGAATACAATGGTAACGCTGCTACCGGTATTGGTATCAAACTGGCCACCGGCGCCAACGCCTTAGATACCGCACGCGCGGTGCGCACCACTTTGGCCGAACTGGAGCCATTCTTCCCGCCAGGTATGAAAATCGTTTACCCCTACGACACTACGCCAGTGATCTCCGCTTCGATTGAAGGGGTAATTTACACTTTGGCTGAAGCCATTCTTCTAGTGTTCTTGGTTATGTATCTGTTTATGCAGAACTTACGCGCCACCTTAATTCCTGCCCTAGCTGTGCCGGTGGTGATTTTGGGTACCTTTGGCGTGCTCGCAGCCTTTGGCTACAGCATCAACACCTTAACCATGTTCGCCATGGTACTGGCCATCGGTATCTTGGTGGATGACGCCATTGTCGTGGTGGAAAACGTCGAACGGGTGATGGAAGAAGAAGGTTTATCGCCCCTGGAAGCAACGCGCAAATCCATGGGCCAGATTCAAGGGGCCCTGATTGGTATTGGTTTAGTTCTGTCTGCAGTGTTTGTGCCGATGGCCTTCTTTGAAGGTTCGACCGGTGCCATTTACCAGCAGTTCTCGGTGACTATTGTTTCGGCCATGGTGCTTTCGGTTCTGGTCGCATTAGTTTTTACCCCAGCCCTATGTGTCACCATGCTTAAACCTATTAAAAAAGGTGGCAACATCGAAAAACGTGGTTTCTTTGGCTGGTTTAACCGCTCCTTCCAACGTGGTGTCAGCGGGTATGAGAAAGGCGTCACCGCCATGATCCGTCGCAAAACGCCCTACTTGCTGATGTACGTGGTTATTGTTGCCATTATGGGTTGGATGTTTACCCAAATCCCAAGCTCATTCCTACCCGAAGAAGACCAAGGTGTACTCTTTGCCCAAGTACAAACACCTGCAGGCTCTACTACAGAGCGCACCTATGCTGTAGTCAAAGAAATGCGCGAATACTTGCTCACTGAAGAAAGCGATATTGTGCGCTCGGTATTTACCATTACCGGCTTTAACTTTGCCGGTCGCGGACAAAACTCAGGTATGGCATTTATCGGTCTAAAATCTTGGGGCGAACGGACCCTTGAGCACCAGAGTGTATTTTCTCTCGCACAACGTGCGCAAATGCGTTTCTTCTCCTTCCGTGACGCCATGGTATTTGCCTTTGCACCACCCGCGGTCATGGAATTAGGTAATGCCACCGGATTTAATATGTTCTTACAAGACCGCGCGGGTGTCGGTCACGACGTATTAAACCAAGCGCGCGATCAATTTGTGAAATTGGCCAAGGAAGACCCGCGCTTAACTCAAGTTCGGGCCAACGGCCTGCGTGACGAACCGCAATATAAGCTGACGATTGATGATGAAAAAGCCAGCTCCATGGGCTTATCACTCTCCGATATCAACCAAACCCTCTCATCGGCTTGGGGTAGTAGTTACGTAAATGACTTTATTGACCGCGGCCGAGTGAAAAAGGTCTTTATGCAGGCTGAAGCCGATGCACGCATGAACCCAGAAGATCTGGAGAAATGGTATGTGCGCAACAATAAAGGCGAAATGATTCCATTCAGCAGCTTTGCCAGCGGTGAATGGACTTATGGTTCACCCAAATTGTCACGCTATAACGGTGTGCCCGCGATGGAGATCCTCGGCAGCCCAGCACCCGGTTATAGTTCCGGTGACGCCATGCTCGCCGTTGAGGAAATCACCCAGCAACTGCCTACCGGCATAGGTATGGCTTGGACAGGCTTATCCTATGAGGAGCGCCTTTCCGGCGACCAAGCGCCTGCGCTGTATGCTCTGTCGTTATTGGTGGTATTCCTCTGTCTCGCCGCTATGTATGAGAGCTGGTCGATTCCCTTCTCAGTGATGCTGGTGGTGCCGCTGGGTATTATTGGTGCACTATTGGCCACTTATGGCCGCGGTTTATCCAATGACGTGTATTTCCAAATTGGCTTACTGACCACCATTGGTTTATCAGCGCGTAACGCTATCTTGATTGTGGAGTTTGCAAAATCCTTACATGATCAAGGTATGAATTTAGCTGAGGCTGCCATTGAGGCCAGCCGCATTCGCTTGCGCCCCATTATTATGACCTCACTGGCCTTTATCTTAGGCGTGACACCGCTAGCAATCGCCACCGGTGCCGGTGCCGGTAGTAAACATGCGATTGGTACCGGTGTTATCGGAGGAATGCTCAGCGCAATGATCTTAGCGATCTTCTTTGTGCCTTTATTCTACGTACTGGTGAGCTCATTATTTAAATCTGCCACGGACAAACAGGAGGACAGCCAATGAAACGCACTGCCCTAGCCGCCGCGCTATTGACAGCACTGACCGGTTGTTCACTGATTCCAAATTACCAGCAGCCCGCCGCCCCAGTTGCTGAGCAGTGGAATACTCTTAGCGCACAACAGAGCCTAACCACGCTGCCGAACTGGCGTGAGTTTTTCCAAGATCCAGCACTACAGAGCCTGATTGAAACAGCCTTAGATAATAACCGTGATCTGCGCATTGCCGCGCTCAATGTCGATGCGTTTCGTGCGCAGTACCGCATTCAGCGCAGCGCACGTTTCCCCTCGATTGATGCCAGCGGCGGTGCCAGCCGCCAGCGCATTCCGGGGACGATGAATCCCAATGGCGACTCAACCATCAACAGCCAGTACTCAGCAAGCCTGGGGACAACTGCGTGGGAAATTGATCTATTTGGTCGTTTAAATAGCCTGCGCGAACAAGCCTTAGCCAGCTATTTTGCCAGCGAACAAGCCCAGCGCAGCACGCAACTCAGCCTGATCGCCAGTGTGGCAACTGCTTGGTTAACTCTGCAAGCCGATCAAGAAAGTCTTCAGTTGGTGCGCGAGACTTTAGTCACTTATGAAGACAGCTTACGCTTGGTACAAAGCAGTTATGATGCGGGGGTTGCTTCGTCGCTGGAGTTACAACAAGCACGCACTGCAGCTAACGCTGCACGAGTCAGTCTTGCTCAGTTTGAGCGACAAAGCGTACAAAGCCGCAACGCTCTCAATCTGCTCTTAGGTGGCACACCGCCAACAAATTTGGCCACACCGGTGGCCTTGCGTCACTTTAAGTTTGCCGAGTTGCCAGTGGGGCTGCCGGCTGATTTGCTGCAGCGTCGTCCGGATATTTTGCAAGCAGAGTTTGATTTGAAAGCGGCCAATGCCAATATTGGTGCGGCGCGTGCGGCGTTTTTCCCAAGCATCAGCTTAACCGCGACAGCTGGCAGTTTGAGCCCTGATTTATCCGGTCTGTTTGATTCTGGCAGTGGTTCGTGGCTGTTTAAACCCAGCATTAATATTCCGATCTTTAATGCAGGGCGCTTACGTGCCAACCTAGATTACAGTGAAATCCAGAAAGATATCAATGTCGCGCGCTACGAGAAGTCCATTCAAACGGCGTTCCAAGAAGTGGCCGATGGTTTGATTGAGCGTACGACCTATAAACAACAGCTGATAGCCCATGATGAATTGGTGAAATCCAGTACTGAGTATTTAAACCTGGCCGATCGTCGCTACCGTGAAGGGATTGATAATCAGCTGACCTTATTGGATGCGCAGCGCCAGTTATTTAATGCTCAGCAACAACGCATCAGCACCCAGTTTGCACAGTTGGCCAGTGAAATCCGCCTGTACAAAGCCCTAGGTGGTGGCTATACAGAGGAACAACCACAGCAAATAAACGCGCGCGCCGCTCATTGAGTGCAGCAAAAAACGGGCGACCTGTTAGTTCAGGCGCCCGTTTTTTATGTGATTCGAAAAAATCTCGTTGCTATTTATTGCAGCTATGTGCTGAGCGTACTTCACTAGTGTCGCTTTGCCCTCAACGAGCCATTCGGGCTCAATTCGGGTGCTACGCCAGCGTTGAATTCCGGATGGCTTCAGCAACGGAAAGACAACTCAAGTGCAGTACGGTTAACGCAAACATATACCTCTTATACTCGATTAATCACCCCGTTGCGGTGAAAGCAGCTCGATTTTGTAGCCATCGGGATCTTCAACAAAGGCCAGAATGCTTGAACCATGTTGCATTGGGCCTGGCTCACGGGTGATTTTACCGCCACGCGCACGGATATCATCACAGGCCTTATAGACATCATCCACTTCTAAAGCAACATGCCCGTAACCATCGCCTAGATCGTAGCTGTCGACGCCCCAATTATGGGTCAACTCAATCACACTGTTACTGGCTTCATCCCCATAACCGACAAAGGCCAAAGTAAACTGGCCCTCTGGATAATCGCGGCGACGTAACAATTGCATGCCCAGCACTTCTGTATAGAAAGCAAGCGAAGCATCCAAATCGCCAACCCGCAGCATGGTATGTAAAAGTCTCATTAAATTACCCTCTTCAGCGTCACCAAGTGACATCAATAAAAACCCAGCTCACACAGGTGGGCGTAATTTTACCTATCAAACCCACGACTTAATAGCTAACCAAGACCTGCCGTTGCGAGAGGCTCAACAAACACAGGAGTACAATGTTATCTACTCCTTTACTGGCAGATCTTTAAGCAACGTAATAATCCTTCGATTATTACCCAAATGAGCCAAATCAAGAAGATAGCTTTTTTCAATATCGAGCATCGGTCGATTTGCCAATAATTTCTCCACCAACGCTTCCTCACCATTTATGACGGCAGTTTTCAAGGCCATATAATTCGCCATGCCCTGTCTATTTTGCTCAGTCATATAAACCTCCATAAGTTAGGTTAATCCTGCTTGAATAAAGTCACCGCTCGCTGCTTACACTCACAGCAAATACCTAGTGACACAAAACACACGCCGACACTTAGGCGATAACTAACACGTCCATAAAGCGATTAACGGGCGTAGCCTCAAGCATGGCTTGATCGTTACACAGAGTGAAGATCGTTGCGCACTGCTGGCTTGGAAAACGTGTAGCTAAGTTAGTTTTGAATTTTTCCTGCAACAACGGAATGCCCTCTGCACGACGACGGCGATGCCCTACAGGGTATTCGACAACCACTTCGTCTGTACTGCTACCATCGGTAAAGAACACCTGAATCGCATTAGCGATAGAGCGTTTATCCGCTTCTAAATACTCTGCCGTAAAGCGCTTATCTTCAACAATCTCCATTTTGTCGCGTAGCTCATCAATGATCGGATGCGCCAGATGAAAATCATCTTCATAATGTTCAGCGATCAAATCACCAAAAATCAATGGCACAGCCACCATATACTGCAAGCAATGATCACGATCCGCAGCGTTAGCCAGTGGGCCAGTTTTGGAAATGATACGAATGGCCGATTCATGCGTACGAATCACGATCCTATCAATCTCGGCTAAGCGATTTTTAATCTGAGGATGTAAAATAACCGAGGCTTCTGCAGCCGTTTGCGCATGGAATTCAGCAGGAAAAGAAATCTTAAATAAGATATTTTCCATCACATAAGAGTCGTAACCTTGAGAAAAGGAAAACTGGCGCTCAGTCTCTGGCTTTAGCGCTTGGTCTTTATTGGTTTTCGAAAAAGAGACGTCATAAAAACCCCATTGTGGCGCTGTTAATACGCTAGGAATACCCATTTCACCACGCATGGACATATCCGCCAAACGCACCGCTCTTGAGGTCGCGTCGCCCGCGGCCCAAGACTTACGCGAGCCTGCGTTAGGTGCATGACGGTAGGTGCGCAAGGCCGAACCATCGACCCAAGCTTGCGAGATGGCCGCCATAATCTGCTCGCGATTGCCGCCCATCAGTTTAGTCACCACTGCAGTTGAGGCAACACGCACCAATAATACGTGACATAAACCCACGCGATTAAAGGAGTTTTCTAACGCAATCACGCCTTGAATTTCATGCGCCATAATCATCGCTTCAAGCACGTCGCGCATCAGCAGAGGCTGCTCGCCCTTAGATAATCTGACCTGAGACAGATGATCTGCCACAGCCAAAATGCCACCTAAATTATCTGAAGGATGCCCCCATTCAGCGGCCAACCAAGTGTCGTTGTAATCGAGCCAGCGAATGATGCAACCGATGTCCCAAGCGGCTTTAACCGGATCAAGCACCAATGATGTGCCGGGCACTCGCGCGCCATGCGGTACAAGCGTGCCTTGCACAATGGGTCCCAGATGTTTGGTGCACTCAGGAAAGCGCAGCGCTAGCAACCCGCAGCCTAAGGTGTCAATTAAACAGTGACGCGCAGTGTCGAGGGCTTCGGTGCTGGAGACGTTAAAGGTTAATACATAATCAGCGATATCTTGGATGACATGGTCGTAATCGGGGCGAATATTAATATCTGCATTACTACTCATTTCTCTATCCTCATTCGTTTTATGTCTTGTTTAGCCTAGCAGCTCCTGTATTTTAAGTTGAGTTTTCTGTGTTAAGACCTGTTTTATCGAGCCGGTGTCGCGCCGCTACGAAAGGGTTCTTTGACAAAAAGATGCAGGGTGCTGATCGCAAAAAAAAAGGGCCTAAATACATTTAGACCCTTTTTTCATACTTTATAATCAATCGCCGGCAAAGGTCCTTACTTATAAAAGGCTTCAACAGTACCTTTGAGCGTCACCATCAAAGGTTGACCACGACGGTCTTTAGCTTTAGGCGAAGCAATTTTTACCCAACCCTCACTGATGCAATATTCTTCAACATCAACACGCTCTTTGCCGTTGATCCGAATACCAACATTATGCTCAAAAAACGCGGCCACATGATGTGGACTGCGAGGATTACCGGACAGACGATCAGGTAAAGCGGGGAGTGATGTAGTGTCGTTCATATTTGACCTAGTGTAGATAAAAAGTGCTTTATTGTAGACAACATAGCGCTAACGCTCAAGAAATAGCGTTACGCAGCACGAGCTGACAAGCAAATAAAATCATACAAACCACCCCCATAGCACCGAGATATGAAGGATACTTTGCGCGCCTGATTTGCAACCGAATGTTTTTAAACAGATATAAAAAACCCCAAAAAGTCAACCCAACTTTTTGGGGTCAGCTCAAAAGGTTTTAACCCAGAAAACAGATCGTGCTATCAGCGTCTTACAGCAGTTTGCGGCCTTTAGTGGCGGCGATGCGTAAACGCAAGGCGTTCAGCTTAATAAAACCTGCCGCATCCGCTTGATCGTAAGCACCAGCATCGTCTTCAAAGGTGGCAATCGCCGCATCAAACAGTGAGTCGTCTGACTTACG
>LFRZ01000015.1 GCA_001513025.1 Gammaproteobacteria bacterium DTU037 | reverse complement strand
CCTTATAACTATTTGATTTTTATAGTTTTAAATGACAAAACAACTTACCAGCTTTTATCCTGAGCCTTGGGCCAAACGACGAAGAGAGGTCATGCAGGTTTTTTAGGCACAAAAAAAGGGTAAGTCCCGTAAGACTTACCCTTCGAATAACGCTAACTATTTAATTAAATAGCTACGATATTTGCAGCTTGCAGACCTTTTTGTCCGTTCTCTACTTCGAACTGGACGCGCTGGCCTTCTGCAAGTGACTTAAAACCTTCGCTAGCGATAGCACTGAAGTGAGCAAAAACGTCTGGACCAGACTCTTGCTGAATAAAGCCAAAGCCTTTCTCATCGTTAAACCATTTTACAGTGCCGGTAGTTGTATTAGACATAATAATATCCTGATATTTAAATATAATTTGGCCTTCAAAGAAGACTTGAATAGCATAAAAAATATAGATTTGAACTTAGATACTGCAGGACGGATTACGAATAATACAACGAACATGTAGGATGTAGATCAGATACTTCTTTCTAGCTGACTCAATACATTATAGATACAACCCTGACTTGTCTAGCTTTATATTCTTTATTTACCACACCGCTGGGCCGTACTTGCATTTCTACCCAGCTCTTTTTACAAAAAAGTGCAACAAGCACAAAGGCAAAAGACAACAGAAATAAGCCCTATGGAGTCGGCCATCTAGGGTCTGGCGCTGCACTTGGGCCAGTGCCGCACCGTTACCTACTGTCGTACTGGCCTTGGCCCTTTAGGCCTGTGCCCGCGCGTCAATAAAACGCTCAAAATCTTCCACAGTTAAAGGCTTAGAGAAAAGATAGCCTTGAATATAATCACAAGAAAGAGCCTTTAAAAACGCTAGCTGTTCTTCAGTTTCCACGCCTTCAGCCACTGTATCAAGGTTTAAACTATGCGCCAGGGCGATGGTTGCGCGGACAATATGCTCATCAGAACCCTCACCACCAATACCAATAATAAAACTGCGATCTATTTTTAACTCGCTCGCATCAATGGCCTTTAAATAGCTCATGGAAGAATAACCTGTACCAAAGTCATCAATGGATAAGCTGATCCCTGCTTGCTTCAGCCGTTTAAGGTTATCCATCACCTTCTCTGGGTTGGTCATCAAGGTTGTCTCGGTAATTTCAACACAGAGTTGCTCAGCCGGAATAGCAAATTCCTTCATCATTTTCACTAGGCGCTCAGCTAAAGAGTCTCTGGCTAACTGAACCGCAGAAATATTCATCGAAATAATGCCAAACGGAATACCGCGACGATTCCACTCGGCCATTTGCTGAAATAGACTTCTCATCAACCAAACCCCAATACCTAGGATCTGGCCCGTTTCCTCAGCGAGCGTGATGAACTCATCGGGTGCGACCCACTCACCCTCGCTAATTTCCCAACGTATCAACGCTTCTGCACCGTAAATACGACCCGTAGTAGTCTCAATCTGTGGCTGGTAGCGTAAACTAAATGCTGTTTCAGACAGCAGCGCTATTTCGAGCTGCCGCTGCAGATACACACGTCGTTGGATCAGCGCATCCATCGCCTCATCAAAAAAGCGGAAGGTGTTTTTACCGGCTTGCTTAGCACGGTACATCGCCATATCGGCTTGGCGTAAGATCTTAGACGCATCCGATACGCGGCTGCTACCGCTTGCAACGCCAACGCTACAGGTAATGTTAAATACGTCATTAGCATAATGAAATGGCTCAGTCACAGCGCCCAGAACCTTACTCGCAAAGCTGGTTAACTGCTTTTGACTCGCGACATGTTTAACTAATATGGCAAACTCATCGCCACCCAAGCGAGCGAGCAAGTAGTTTTCATCCATTAAGCCTTGCAAATTAGTTGTGGTATGAATTAACAGCGCATCACCCGCTTCATGCCCCAAGGTGTCATTGATATCTTTAAAGCGATCCAGATCCATAAACAAAACAGCGACTTCTATTCTGTGATCCGAGTAGGTAAATATTTGCTGCACATGTCGCTCAAAATAGCGCCGATTGGGTAGGCCGGTTAAAGCATCGTAGTCAGCTAAATATAATGCTTTTTCTTCGGCACTTTTACGCGCAGTAACATCCTCATGCACCGCAACAAAATGCTCAAGACATCCTTTTTCATCAAAAATAGGCGTAATGGTTTGCTCTACAACCAAGGTATGACCCCGCTTGTGTCGATTGATCAGCTCTCCACGCCAACTGTCACCGGATAAAATGGTCGCCCATAACCCTCTATAAAAATCTTCCTGTTGATAGCCCGACTTCAATAGTCGAGGATTTTTTCCTTTGACGTCCGCAAAAGAATACCCCGTAAGCTGCGTAAAGGCTTTGTTAATCCAATAGATTTCACCTTGTTTATTGGTAATAAAAACGGCATTCGCGGTACTTCTAATCGCCGTGCTTAACAAATGTATATCACCCTCGGCTTGCCAGCGTTTCTCGCGCAGAACAGCAATCACCAAAGCCACCACAATACTAATGATCGACATCACAAGCAGAAATAAACCCATCATCTTTTCATCATGCCGCCAAGCAGCCAGCGCCGACGCTTCGTCAGACACCAAGACCAGAATCAAAGGCAACAAAGAGGTCGAGCGATAACTCACTAGATACTTATTTTCAGCGATCGATGTACGAAACTGTCCCCAATTTTTTGCCTTAACGCCCGCTAGCAGAAGGGACATATCCGGCGCTACGATGCCCGTTCCTAGCAGCTTGTCACCATCGTAACGATACAGCTGAATATAAGAGGGAAAAGAGTCTGTAACCGAAGTAAAAAGACTATAAAAATATTGCGGATTTATTGAGGCCACCAGTACCCGCGCTAACTGCCCCGCCGCATCACGCACAGGCACACAAAAGGGGATATAACGATGGGGCGACTGCGCGGCAAAAGGATCATTGGGATAACGACCCTGTCGAGGGGACTCAATAACAAACTCGGTCAGCGGCTCACTGCTCAGTGTTTTAAGGCAGGCGTACGACCCTTGACTGCCCTGACTTTTGGTTCCAGAAGCGATCACCAGTCCACGCGGATCGAGCAATTCAACCGCCCTCAACTGTGGCGCTATACGCAACTGCTCGCGCAAGACAGTATTTATATCTAGGCCTGAGTCTGGCTGCGCTAAACTTTCAGCCAGGGTTTGCATTGAGCTATTTACCGACTGAAATGAGCGCACCACTGTATCTTCTAGCGCATGCAGCAAGACCGCATTGCTTGTATCCTGCTCAGCAAGACTCCTCGCGACGCCTTTACGCGCAGAGTGTTGCAGTACCAACCAAAAACACAGCAGAATGAGCAATACTGTAAGAAGTACCCATTTTTGCCGGTAGGCAGCACTTTTAAAAACAATCGCGATTTTAGATAGCACGGGCAAATTAATTCCTTAGCAAAGCAATAAAACAACAGCCATTAGATTTTTATCAAACATGACTGCTACCCGTAGGAAAATTCTATATGAGACAAGCGCTTAGACTAACTTTATTCGCAAAAAACTGCATCAAACACCGACGGCCTACCCTGATATTTTTACTCTTGAGCAGTTTAGCCATTCAACACAACGTCTATGCTGCCTCAGACCGAGAACAAAAAATTAAAGTATCAGGAAAACTACAGGTATGCATCTGGCCTGATTACTTTTCCATATCGTACAAAAACAAAAAAACAGGCCAACTGGAAGGCATCGATATCGATTTATCCCAAGAACTCGCCAATGACTTAGGCGTAGAGCTTGAATACGTCCCCACCCACTTCGATATTTTTATGGACGATATACAGCAAGAACGCTGCGATATTGCCATGTTTGGCGTGGGCATAACCGCCGAGCGCGCTCAGCATATCGACTACAGCGAACCCTATCTCAGTAGCGGCATGTATGGTGTGGCGAGTAAATCCAACCCGATACTGAATGACTGGGAATCGATCGATCAGCCAGGCGTGATCGTCTGCGTGCAAAAAGGCACCTACATGGAAGGCTCAATGCAAAGCAGCTTAAAGCATGCCGAACTGATGACTGTAATAAAAAGCAATCAACGGGAGATTGAAGTACGCTCAGGGCGCGCGGATATTTTTATTGCAGACTACCCTTACGCACAAAAGATGCTGCAATTTTACGACTGGGCCACACTATTAACGCCACAACACGCGACAGATCAAGTCCAGTACGCCTACGCCATCAAAAAAGGTCAACCACAATGGCAAGCAAGGGTTAACGTTTTTGTACGATCAATTAAAGCCGATGGCCGCCTTGAGCGCTATGCGCAAAAACACCACTTGCTGCCGATTGCTTTGATTAAGCCCTGAATGCTCTTTTGATTGAGTGATCATGGAGCATTCAGGCGCACGCTAAACGCTTTATCACTGGCACAACTAACAATACGCATCACTTTTAAAACGCTGGACGTGACGTGTCCAGCGACATGACGTGGCTGCGATATCCACAGAGAAGAAAGGCTTCAGCATACGGCGCCGACCGGCAAACGCTCAGTAACCGTCCTTTAAATAGCACACTTAGAAACTGACAGAGAGCTGACCAATCACACCACGCTGATTACCATCGTTGGTCAGACCGAGAATCCCACCAAACTTTAAAGAAGCAGTCTCAGCAACCTGAACAATCAGCCCCGGCATCAAGGACAGCGCATTATAGTCATTAAAGCCACCTAGATAGCTGAGTTCAAGTGTTGGCCGCACATACCGACCCCAACGCTTGAAAACAACCGCGCCCTTGATATCAGCCCATACCCAGCTATTTATGCCACGCGGATGCAGGTCATCGGCGTCAAAGTAATAACGGACACCGGCATTCAGTAGCAGCTGGGTATCACCGTCGTGGAGATCCTTATCCAGATTGATGCCGAGCAAAGCAATTTTACCCGTGTGATTGTAATAATCATTGACGGTGGTATCCAGCACAGCGGTTCTCATACCGCCACCCAGAGTGTAGGCCAGATTGAAACCCGCTTCTTCAGCAACATATATTTGATGCTCAAATTGTAAAGTCGAGTAATCAAATACACCGCCATTGCCATCAATATCAATGGGCTGTCCGTTAGATTTCAGATACGCATCACCCTTAGTATAAAAAGGTACTGAAAATCGTATTTGTTTATCAGTAGCAAACGGCACCGTCAGCTCTAGCGCGGCACTATAACCATCAAAATTATCAGCTTCATCCAGCTCAACATCAGAAAAATTATGTGCTGTGAGCTCCATACTGATGTCTGACTGAGTCCGGGCAAAGTGGGTACTGATGGGTTGCTGTGTTGGATTTTTGGCGAACGCTGCTAGCGAAGCAGAAAGTAAACCCGCAGCAAAAACTGATTTCAAAATATAGCGATGGCTTGTCATGATTGAACGTCCTGTATTACAAATAAAATTCATCACTTTAACTGACTCACCAGTGTTTTCCAGTTATCAGCACCCTTACCGTCAAGGCCAAAAGGAAGCGTGATCCAAACAGGTTGCTGCCCAGAGGCAAGCTGTATCTGTATGTCCAGAGTATAAGTCGTAGTGACACTTGTCTGCGTGGTCGTTTCTGTCTTAGATGTCCCTTTGCCAAGCATGCCGATATGCTGACTGGGCATGAAGATCGGCCGTCGGCCATGAGTCGTCTTAGTGATGGTACGCTCGCTGACGTGCTGCTCAGCGGCAACGCTGACCTGCAAAACCGTGCGCTGTGGCTCAAGCAGCACATGCTGATCCTTGCTCACAGAGCCAAAATAATAAAGTAAGCCCGCATCAGCAAGAAGCGCGAGATAGTCCCCACCCCGCTGAATCCATTGATAGCGTCCCTGATTCAGGCCTGTGAGATAGCTCTCCACCTCGTTTTTTCGTACTTTAGCAAGATGACTCTGAGCAGCCACCAAGCGTTTCTTGTCCGCACGCGTCAATAAACCGACAAAAACATGGAACACAGTGAGTACACATAGCACCAAAAGGGACATAAATGCCGCACCAAGCAGCGAATGGCCCCACAACCAACGAATAAATAACAGCCCAGCAACGAGGCATTGAGCGTATATGATGCGCTTATGCCATAGCGCTACCGCTTGTTTATGCGCTTGAGAGGCGGCCATATACTCGCTTCGCGCTTGCGCCAAAGCAGACGATGATTGAACCACTAGATGCGTTGCATTATTCGCTAAAGGGGTTGAGTTCATGAGGTTTAAGCGTCCTTGCACTACAGGTAGAAAAATAAACAATTATACTCATTTTATTACGACAGTAATGATTTGAGCGCTTAACCCTGCATTCAGTGGTTCCTCCGCTGTAATGCTTGGCTATACAAGTCTAAATTCAATCCCAAAAAGTGTGTTCCTGGAACAGGGTTATTCGTTACAGGTGGATGTTCAATAAACCCATATGATCTGTACAATTTCAAGGCCGTCTTGAACTCTGGCAGAACATCTAGACACATTTTATTGTATCCACTGAGAATCGCCTCCTGCAATACCCGATCAACCAGCTTAGCCCCCATATTGCTCCCACGAGCACTTGGTCGAATATAAACGCGCTTCATTTCACAGGTCGTTGCATCCAGCTGCCGAAATGCAGCACAGCCAACAGGCTTACAATTTTTCCTCAGCAAGAAAATCTTTGACTCTGCGCAACTATACTTTTCAGGTAGCTGGTTAAACTCCTCATCGTTACCTTGAAAAGAAAGATCTGCCGAGGTGCTGTTGACATACTCGTGGTAAAGATCAAGAACCTCCTTTAAGTCATCAGGAAAAACTGCTCTTACTACATCAAACACTACACTCTCCTTGCGGATAACGTCCGCCTAAACGGTACGTCTTTTACGTCCGTGTTGCTTTATTTATTATGTTGTTAAATGATGGTCGTAACCAGCTGTATCCACATGATTAAAACGATACAACTTGATAATAAAAACACTAAAAACCTATGCATTGGATTGTTATAAGTAACATGGATAATCGAGTGAATTATCCGAAGAATAACAAAAGCCCAAGCAAACCCGATCATCAACTTGTCATTAAAACCTAAAGTAAGATTAATAATACCAACCGCATAGAACAATACTGGAACCTCAAAAAGATTCGAAAAATTGCGCCCCAGTTTAAGCATGCTGTCCGGTGGAGTGTGTCCAGCGAATAATCTAAAGTACCTCGGATCTACAAGCCCTTTCTCAGCACTCATTAGACGAGATATTCCAGTACTAAACCCGACAATAAATGTAAGAACCACAAGTGCAAACATTGGATAAATAATGTCCATTTATTCATAAACTCCTGAGATCAGATAAAAACACAGTCAGAATAGAGAGACGTCTTACGACGCCTCGTCGCCCACACCACAGGGCATACAGATCACCTACCACGGAGTTTCACATCTCTTTAAATTTCATCTTGCCATCCGTTCTGGCTTCCCCAAGCGGAGCACCTTCGTCACGCACACAAGACACATTCTGGCCCGTATCGGTAGGCATGAGGTAACTCTGCCTTTTATTCATTATTTACAGCTTTATCGGATATTAAACGACTACTCACTGACTTTCTACGTGATTGCACTGTCACAGTCTTATATAAGATGCTTATTACATGTCCATTGAGTACTGCATAAGCAATCAAACCAATTAACAAACCCCAGAACGCACCGCCAATACCAAATAGCTGGATATTAGAAGCTGAAGCAAGAAAAGTTATCAGCGCAGCTTCGCGAGTCGTACTGTCTGACAAAGCATTGGTTAAACTGCCACCAATCGTTCCCAGTAATGCCAGTCCAGCCAGTGTGGTAATAAAAGCACTAGGTAACGCCATAAATACAGACGCTAAGGTGACACCAAACAAACCCACCACAATATAGAACACACCGGCAGCAATACCCGCAACCCAACGTTTAGAGGGTTCCTCGTGCGCTTCTTTACCCGTACAAATCGCCGCAGTAATAGCCGCAATGTTAAAAGCGTGCGAGCCAAAAGGTGCCATAAGTAATGAGCCTAATCCTGTTAAAGCCACAATGGGATTGGCACTGGTTTTAAA
>LFRZ01000086.1:6440-8558 GCA_001513025.1 Gammaproteobacteria bacterium DTU037 | reverse complement strand
TTTTACAGTATTACCCCTTTCGCGACAGCCTCTTTAGGTCGGGAGGATGTCACAAAGAGTAAGATGACACTCAGTACCAATCCCAGATAAAAGGGGGCCAGTAACCAGCGACTGTTAAAGATAGTTTTTTCTAGGGAGTGTTCAAGTTTCTTTAGTATGTAGGGCTCTTGAGGTGTTTAAAGGCGTGAAGTTTAAATGAATCGCAGTTTTTTCGGCTAGCAAAAAAGTGTAGCTCAGAATGATTGGAGCTAAGGCGCTTAGCACAGCGTGAGCGAGATACTGGAGCCGCGCGGCGAGGGCTTTGAGCGTGGTGGGATATGTGTCGCAGCGTGGCGCTCTGACTGCGCTCAATCTGCAGGAATTAAAAAACCCGCATAAAGCGGGTTTCTTAATTCAGCGCGCCAAAGCGTGCTGTTTTTGATTGGTGCCCAGAAGAAGACTCGAACTTCCACGCCCTTGCGAGCACTAGCACCTGAAGCTAGCGTGTCTACCAATTCCACCACCTGGGCATCGAAAACAATACTTTTGCGTTGTTTCCGTGGTACAACGTGCATTACACAACGTTGTGGTGGCGAACTATACGGCCGCTAAAAGAACTTGTAAACCCCTATCTGCGAAAAAATCTGTTAAATTAGACAGGTCTAGGGTGCTGTGAACAATTATTCACAGTGCCACCATATTTTTATAGCTAAGGTGATTTAATTTGACAGCCGATTGGCAATCCCTCGATCCAGAGGCCGCTCGAGAAGCGGAAAAGTACGATAACCCCATTCCGAGCCGAGAGTTGATTTTACATCACTTGGCTGAGCGCGGTGCGCCGGCCGCTCGCGAGCAGTTAGCGGAGGAGTTTGGCTTAACAACAGAAGACGATCTTGAAGCATTACGCCGTCGCTTGCGCGCCATGGAACGTGATGCACAAGTGGTGTATACCCGCCGTGGCGCCTATGCGCCAGTGGATAAACTGGACTTAGTGGTCGGTCGCGTCAGTGGTCACCGCGATGGTTTTGGTTTTTTAATTCCTGATGATGGCGGCGATGATTTATTTTTAAGCCCGACGCAGATGCGTTTAGTCTTTGATGGTGACCGCGTTTTAGCCCGAGTGGTGGGCTTTGATAAGCGTGGCCGCCGTGAAGGTGCCATTGCCGAAGTGGTGGTGCGTGCCCATGAGACGATTGTTGGCCGCTATAACGAAGAAAATGGTATCGGCTTTGTACTGCCCGATAACAAAAAAATGCAGCAGGAAGTGCTGATCAGTCCCGGTCGTGCCAGTGGTGCGCAAGTCGGTCAACTGGTTGAAGTGGCGATTACCCATTGGCCCACCGCACGTTTTCAGGCACAAGGTAATATTGTTGAAGTGTTGGGCGAATATATGGCGCCGGGCATGGAAATTGAAGTGGCCTTACGTAACTACGATATTCCGCATGTTTGGCCTGATGCAGTCCTTAAAGAAGCCAAACGTTTTAAAGCTGAAGTCGAAGAAAAAGACAAAGAAAAGCGCGTGGATTTACGTCACTTACCCTTTGTCACCATTGATGGTGCCGATGCGCGTGACTTTGATGATGCGGTGTATTGCGAGCCACGCAGTGGCGGCGGCAGTGATTCGCTGTCCGGCGGTTGGCGTTTATTTGTCGCCATTGCTGACGTGTCGCATTATGTCAAAGTGGATTCTGCACTGGATGCGGAAGCCCAATTGCGTGGTAACTCAGTGTATTTCCCTGAACGGGTGATTCCGATGTTGCCTGAGGAATTGTCCAACGGTCTGTGCTCACTCAATCCGCATGTGGATCGTTTGGCCATGGTCTGTGAGATTGCTCTCGCGCGTTCTGGCAAAATCAGTGGTTATCAGTTCTATGAGGCAGTGATTCAGTCGCATGCGCGCTTAACCTACGATACCGTCAGCGCCATGCTGGAGCGTCCACGCAGCGTTGAGGGCAAGCAGTTCCTGGCTGAGTACGCAGAGGTTGCGCCGCATGTTAAAGAGCTTTATGCCGTTTATAAAGCCCTGCAAAAGCAGCGCCATACTCGCGGTGCGATTGATTTTGAAACCCGTGAAACACATATTGTGTTTGGTGAAGACCGTAAAATTTCTGAGATTCTGCCGACTGAGCGTAACGATGC
>LFRZ01000086.1:5982-6410 GCA_001513025.1 Gammaproteobacteria bacterium DTU037 | reverse complement strand
GATCACGATATGCCCGGTTTGTACCGTGTGCATGATGGTCCGCCAGCAGAAAAACTGGAAAAATTACGCGGTTTCCTAACTGAGCTGGGTTTAACCTTGAATCGCGGTAAAGGCGATCCAACCCCTAAAGATTATTTGGCGTTATTAGAAACAGTGCGTGAGCGTGCTGATTTTCAATTGATCCAAACCGTGATGCTGCGCTCGTTAAGTCAAGCGGTGTACAGCCCAGATAATAACGGCCACTTTGGTCTCAATTACGAAGCCTATACCCACTTTACTTCACCGATTCGTCGTTATGCCGACTTGCTCAATCACCGCGCGGTGCGCAGTGTCGTGCGCTCGCGTAAAGAAACCGAGCATGTACAACGTGTCGGTGCCAGCGCTATGCCTAAAGCGCGAATCTATCCCTATGATTTGCCGCGTTTAGA
>LFRZ01000086.1:0-5941 GCA_001513025.1 Gammaproteobacteria bacterium DTU037 | reverse complement strand
GTCACAGGTTTTGGTCTATTTGTTGAACTGACAGATATTTATGTTGAAGGCTTAGTCCACGTCACCGCATTACCGGGTGATTATTACCATTTTGATCCATTGCATCACCGTTTAAGTGGTGAGCGCAGCGGTCGTAGTTTCCGCCTTGGCGATACAGTTGAAGTGATGGTGGCGCGGGTTGATCTGGATGAGCGCAAAATTGACTTTGAAATGAGTCAAGTGGGCGCCTCTACGGATAAACGCCCAGTGTCAGCTCCGGCGAAAAAAAGTGCTAAAAGCCCCGCTAAAGGTAAAACTTCGGCAGCGGGTGCTAAAGCAGAGCCTAAGGCGAAAAGCGCTGATGCAGCCGCGAAAAGCAAAAGCAAAAGCAAAAGCCGTAAGCGTAAAGTGGTAAGTAAGTCGACTAAGGCAGGGCATTATGAGTGATTTAGAAAATGTATACGGCGTGCACGCGGTAGAAGCGCTACTGCGTCACCATCCTAAGCGAGTTAAGCAGCTGATTATCGCCGATGGCCGTAGTGAGCCGCGTATTCAGATCTTGCGTGATCTCGCGGATGCAGCCCGTGTACAAAGCAACACCATCAGCCGACGTGAGATGGATGAGCAAGTCAATGGCGTGCACCAAGGCGTGTTAGCCAAAGTCAGCCCCAGCCAAATCTGGGGCGAGCAAATGCTCGATGAACTGCTCGATCGCTTAGAGGTGCCGCCCTTGTTGTTGGTGCTCGATGGTGTGACTGATCCGCATAACTTAGGTGCCGTCTTGCGCACGGCTGATGCGGCCGGTGTGCATGCGGTGATTATCCCTAAAGATAAATCCGCCACGCTCAACGCCACCGTACGTAAAGTCGCCTGTGGTGCCGCGGAAGTGGTGCCTTTGGTGGCCGTCACGAACTTGGCTCGTGCCCTAGAAAAGCTGCGTCAAAAAGGCTTATGGGTGGTGGGTACGGATGGTGATGCGGAGCAGACCCTGTATCAGCAAGATATGACCGGCCCCTTGATTGTGGTGATGGGCGCAGAAGGCACCGGTATGCGCCGTCTGACGCGCGAGCATTGCGATTATCTGGTCAAGTTGCCGATGCAAGGCAGTGTCAGCAGCCTAAACGTCTCAGTGGCCACTGGTGTGTGCTTATTTGAAGCGCAACGTCAGCGTTTATCTGCGAAGTAAATTCTGATAACAGGGCTAAATCAGCCTTTTATCAGACTTACCTTGCTTAGCCGGGCGCGCTTCTTTAGAATACGCGCCTTGCATTACGTGTACTACCCATGTAGTTAGTTAATGCAAATTTTATCAACTCCTTGTCTGACCGCATGGTGCGGCAGGCTACAACCCGTAAGGAGCATCTATGCGTCATTACGAAATAGTGTTCTTGGTCCACCCGGATCAAAGCGAACAAGTCGGCGGTATGGTTGAGCGTTACACCAAACTGATCGAAGAAGATGGTGGTCAAGTTCATCGTCAAGAAGACTGGGGCCGTCGTCAATTAGCCTATGCAATTGATGATATCCATAAAGCTCACTACATTTTGCTCAACGTTGAGTGCAGCAGCAAAGCTTTAGCAGAACTGGAAGACAGTTTCCGCTACAACGATGCCGTATTGCGCAACTTGATCATCCGTCGCGATGAAGCGGTTACTGAACAGTCTGAGATGTTGAAGGCTGAAGAGAACCGTAACGAGCGTCGTGAGCGTCGTGAACGTCCTGAAACTGCCGAAGGCGCCGATGAAGATGGCGACGACGACAGCGACAACGATGTTGATGAGTAATCCTAGAGCTAATTGAGGAGCCACTATCATGGCACGTTTTTTCCGCCGTCGTAAATTTTGCCGTTTCACCGCTGAAGATGTAAAAGAAATCGATTACAAAGATTTAAATACATTGAAAGCCTATGTATCAGAAACTGGCAAGATTGTACCAAGCCGTATTACTGGCACTAAAGCTAGATATCAGCGTCAATTGTCTACTGCAATCAAACGCGCACGCTTTTTAGCTCTGCTGCCATACACCGATAGTCATAGCAATTGATTGTAGGCTGTGCCCGATAAATGGATAGGTTAATGCATGCGTAGACTCGCTGAATTTATTATGCGTGGACGCATGCAAGCCATTGTAGTAGTGGCTTTCGCATCGGCTATACCTATGATGTTTTGGCTGAGTGCTGCTGCAGTCAGTTTAGTCTTATTAAGGCGTGGTCTGAACGATGCACTGAGTGTCATTGTTTGGGCGTTGTTACCCGCTGCGGTATGGGCCTATTTTGATGATCCACGCCCCCTGTTAGGGTTGCTGGGAACATTAAGCATGGCGTATATCTTGCGCGCGACCTCGTCTTGGTCAAAAACCTTGCTTGCAAGTGTTTTGATCGCAGTGTTTTTTGCTTGGGCGTTGGGTGTGGCATTTGCACAACCCCTAGCCAGTTTAGCTGTAGAGCTGAATGCGCTAATGCCAAAAATGCTGGCTGAGCTGTACGAGCAGTTATCTGCTGAAGATCGTTTGCAATTACAAAGCTTAATTGTTCCGGTGTTAACCGGCTTGATGGCCTCGGTATTGCAGTTGTTATGCGTCATTAGTGTGATTCTTGCGCGGTATTGGCAAGCAGTTTTGTATAACCCTGGTGGGTTTGCGCAAGAATTTAAAAGCTTGCGTCTGCCAAAGGTAATAGTGTTCCCCCTAGTGTTTGGTATGTTGTTTGCGCCAGGCCTCGGGATACAGGCTGTGATCTTAACGCCGCTATGCAGTGTGCCGCTGATGTTTGCCGGCCTTGCTGTAGTACACGGATTAATCGCGAAATACCGTTCCGGTAATTTTTGGTTGATTGGTTTGTATGTCGGTATGGTGCTGTTTACTCAGCTGATTTATCCGTTTTTAGTGGTACTGGCTATCGTCGATAGTGTTTTTGATTTTCGTGGATTGCGGTCTCAAAATAATGATTCCGATTCTGCGAACGGTGAACGTTGAAATTCAAGAGGTGAGACTCAAATGGAAGTCATCCTGTTAGAAAAAGTCGCAAATCTAGGCGACCTAGGTGACAAGGTAAATGTTAAGTCCGGTTACGGCCGCAACTTTTTATTACCACAACGCAAAGCAACCGCTGCAACTGCAGCAAACGTTGCCGCTTTTGAAGCGCGTCGTGCAGAGCTTGAAAAAGCCGCTGCAGAGAAGCGTGCAGAAGCAGAAGTACGTGCTGCTCAATTGTCTGAGTTGGAAGTGACTATCACTGCTAACACTGGCGAAGAAGGCAAGTTATTCGGTTCTATCGGTACTCACGATATTGCTGATGCACTGACTGCTTCAGGCGTTGAAGTGAACAGAAGTGAAGTACGCTTGCCCAATGGTACTATTCGTCAAACTGGCGAATATGACGTGACTGTGCATTTGCACACTGACGTTGAAGCTACAGTCAAATTGATTGTGGTTGCAGGCTAAGCGTCTATCGGTTAACTACAGTTGACTGATGGTACAAAAGGCACGTTATCTGTATAGATGCGTGCCTTTTGTTGTTTAATAGCCCAATCTATTGTCAGCCTTAGTAAGGCAGTGGTGTATTGCATGAGCGAGTTAAACCAACCCCAACAGTATGATTTAGAAACAAGCGCCTTAAAGCTGCCGCCGCATTCGGTTGAAGCGGAGCAGTCAGTGCTGGGCGGCTTGATGCTGGATAATAATGCCTGGGAGCGGGTGTTGGATCAGGTCTCCGATGGCGACTTTTACCGACACGATCACCGCTTAATCTTCCGCGCGATTGCCCGCCTCGCCGAACGTAATGCGCCCTTTGATGTGGTGACCTTATCTGAGCAGTTGGACCAAGAAGGGCAGCTCAGTCAAGTCGGCGGCCTGGCCTATCTGGGCGAGTTGGCGAAAAATACCCCCTCTGTCGCCAATATTAAAGCCTACGCGCAGATTATTCGTGAGCGTGCCACCTTACGTCAGCTGATCAGTATCAGTAATGATATTGCCGACAGCGCCTATGCGCCAAAAGGTAAAACAGGCAGCGAGATTCTTGACGAAGCCGAGCGCAAGATCTTTCAGATCGCCGAAGCACGTCCAAAAACCGGTGGCCCGGTTGGTCTTAATGACTTGCTGGCCAATGTGATTGATACCATTGATACCCTGTTTAACAGTGACAATGCGATCACCGGTATTTCCACTGGCTTTACTGATTTAGATGAAAAAACCAGCGGTTTACAGCCGTCAGATTTAATTATTGTTGCCGGTCGTCCATCGATGGGTAAAACCACCTTTGCCATGAACTTGGTGGAAAACGCCTTAATGCGTTCAGAAAAAGCCATTTTGGTCTATTCCTTGGAGATGCCAGCCGAATCCCTAGTGATGCGTATGCTGTCCTC
This sequence comes from Gammaproteobacteria bacterium DTU037, assembly GCA_001513025.1. Classification (GTDB taxonomy): domain Bacteria; phylum Pseudomonadota; class Gammaproteobacteria; order Pseudomonadales; family Pseudomonadaceae; genus Denitrificimonas. The sequence continues at coordinate 1,601 of LFRZ01000086.1, read as the reverse complement.
CTTAGGCCGCATCGACCAAACTAAAGTGCGTTCTGGACGTTTGGATGAAGATGATTGGCCGCGCCTGACCTCAGCGGTGAATTTGCTGCAAGAACGTAAACTCTTTATTGATGACTCAGCCGGGATCAGCCCCTCGGATATGCGTGCGCGTACCCGGCGTTTGGCCCGTGAGCACGGTGAAATTGGCTTAATTATGGTCGACTACCTGCAACTGATGCAGATTGGCGGCAGTGCGGGGGAAAATCGAACCAACGAGATTTCGGAGATTTCCCGCTCATTAAAAGCTTTGGCTAAAGAATTTAACTGCCCAGTAGTAGCGCTGTCACAGCTCAACCGCTCGCTGGAGCAACGGCCGAATAAACGCCCGATTAACTCTGACTTACGTGAGTCCGGGGCCATCGAGCAAGATGCTGACGTAATTATGTTTGTCTACCGTGATGAGGTTTATCACCCTGAAACAGAATACAAAGGCGTCGCCGAAGTGATTATTGGTAAGCAGCGTAACGGCCCGATTGGTACCGTGCGTTTAGCCTTCCAAGGCAAATTCACCCGCTTTGATAATCTAGCGCCGGGCAGTTATCAGTTTGACGATGATTAATCGCTCACGCGCGCGCTACAGATTGCAGTGCCCGCCCGTTCGGAATCGGCCAGTGCATTAATCGCTCAAGCGCGCGGTACAGATAACACGGCCAGGCCTGGTCGCAATCCTCAGGCTTGGCCTTGGTCTTTGTGCTCAGCAATAAAGGCGTTTAACGCGCGGCGGCGGCCTGATTCAGACGCTGAATAAACTCTGGCGCTTCAATCTCACCCACGACCCGTAACTGCTCTAATTCCAGCCCATCCTCAGCAAAAAACTGAATCACCGGCGGGCCAAACAGCTGGAATTGATTCAGCAGGGCGCGCTGCTCAGCGGTGTTCTCAGTGATATCTAAACGCAGCAAACGGTAATTGCCTTGGGCAAACAACTCACGCACCTGCGGCTTGTCCAGCACATTGCGTTCAATCACCTTACAACTGATGCACCAATCCGCGTACCAGTCCAACACCACCGGCTGGCCGGCTTGTTTGGCCTCTTGCAACTGACTACGTAGGAGCGCGACCTCACTCAGGGTGATCCACTCTGCAGCGCTGTTGCTGGGGTTCTGCGCCGAGCTGCCTGTGCTGCGGTTAAAATCCATAGTGCTAGACGAGGGGGCCAGCGGCTGTAAAGGATTGGTTTGCCCCTGTAAAGCACCGAACCACGCGGCGAGAGCGTAGACCAAGAGAGCCAGACCCAGTAATTGCCCCAGCTTTTGCCCAGTTGACTTAACCCCAAACTCTAAAGTGCCCAACTGAATCGCCACTCCAGCCGCGAGCGCGCCCCACAAGCTTAAGGTCAGTGCCGCTGGTAACACACGATCGAGTAACCACAGCGCCACCGCCAGCAGTAATACGCCAAAAGCATTGCGCACCGCCAGCATCCACGCGCCGGATTTGGGCAGGATCGAGCCGCCACCGGTGGCAAATAAAACCAAGGGCGCGCCCATACCCAGACCTAGAGCTAATAGCTTAAAACCGCCGCCCCAAGCATCACCACTGGCGCTGATATAGAGTAACGCCGC
>LFRZ01000085.1 GCA_001513025.1 Gammaproteobacteria bacterium DTU037 | reverse complement strand
ATTCGTCTGACTCATAACCATAGAAACTGGGGCTTTGGTTTGTGCTATTTATATTTACGCAACGTGAAGAGCTTTCATTGGAACCACAAGCGCGTTTACCGCATCTATCGAGAACTTGAGCTGAACCTACGTATCAAGCCTAGGAAACGCTTAGTGCGTGAGAAACCGCAGCCCCTGGCCGTTCCTGAAGCTATGAATGTCAGCTGGTCTATGGACTTTATGCATGATCAACTGAGTGACGGTCGTAATTACCGACTTTTGAATATCATCGATGACTTTAATCGCGAAGGCTTGGGCATCGAAGTTGATCTCTCACTGCCGGCAGAGCGAGTGATTCGAACACTGGATCAAATTATTGAGTGGCGCGGCAAACCTCACTCAATTCGTTGCGACAATGGGCCAGAATATATCAGCGGAAAGCTTGGACCCTGCGCAGCTAAACATGATATTAAACTGGACTTTATTCAGCCTGGTAACCCGCAGCAGAATGCTTATATCGAACGCTACAATCGCACCGTGCGTTATGATTGGCTCGCCCAGTATTTATTTGAGAGCATTGCAGCTGTTCAAGATTATGCGACTCAATGGCTCTGGCACTACAATAACGAACGCCCTAATATGGGGCTTGGTGGCATTATCCCTAAACAAAAGTTGGCCATAGTGGCCTGATATCTACTTTTGAACCCTGTTATAAATGGGAGGATTACCAATAGATTTCATGTGATATTTTGTCTTCCACTTTCGTATTCAAAAAAGCCAAGCAAAAAACTCTAGACTAGGCTTTTCTTTGTAATCCACTTGCTGAAACACAATCGCTAACAATGTATCGTGCGCCACTATGTATAGGCTGGATCTTCTGGCATTTAGGGCATGAAGGTTCGCTTTGGGTTTTCAGATAATCAACATGGATTCAGTATGAAGTTTCGAGCCTTATGGTGTGCGGTTTTGCTGTTAAGTGGTTGTTCAGCTTTAAAATTTGACGACAGCTATCAATCTGTCGGGCACGACAGTCGTGTGCAGTTTATTGTGCTGCATTATACCTCTAGTGATTTACCACGCTCTTTGTACTTATTGAGTGGTAAAGATGTCAGTAGTCATTACTTAATTGCTGAACAGCCGGCGACGATTTATCGTTTAGTGGATGAGAATCGTCGCGCTTGGCATGCAGGTGACAGTCAATGGAATGGGCGCACTTGGTTAAACTCCAGTTCCATTGGTATCGAAATGGTTAATAAAGGCTATACCGACACACCAGAGGGCAGGGTATGGCAACCTTGGAGTGAGCCGCAAATCGATGCTTTGGTGCTGCTATTAAAAGATATTATGCAGCGCCACGGTTTAACCGCTACCAGTGTTATTGGTCATAGCGATATCGCTCCGCAGCGTAAAGTTGATCCAGGTCCTGCTTTCCCGTGGCAGCGCTTAGCGCAAGAAGGTTTAATCCTTTGGCCTGAAGCACAAGCAGTTGCTGTACATCAACAGACGTTTACCCAGCAGTTGCCGACTGTTTTTTGGTTTCAGCAGCAGTTGGCTCAAGTGGGCTATGCCGTACCTGAGCATGGCGAGTTGGATAAGGCTACACGCAATGTGCTGGCTGCCTTTCAAATGAAGTATCGCTCACATCGATATGATGGTGAGCCTGATGCGCAAACAGCAGCGATGCTCTTAGCGCTGACCACACAAATGAGCCGCCAACCTTAGGAGCACCTTGTATGTTAAATGGCTTATGGCTGAGTTTTTTTATTGTTGCCAGTATTGCCGGCTTGGTGCGTTGGTTTGGTGGTGATCCGGGTGTTTGGGCTGCTATGGTGGAAAGTCTGTTTAATATGGCTAAGCTATCGGTCGATGTGATGCTCCTGCTATTTGGTACGCTGACGCTGTGGTTGGGTTTTCTTAAGATTGCTGAAAAAGCAGGTTTGGTTGATCTATTGGCTAAACTACTCGGTCCTTTATTTGCTAAGTTGATGCCAGAAGTACCGCGCGGACATCCTGCGCTTGGTTTAATTACCTTGAACTTTGCCGCCAATGGTTTGGGTTTAGATAATGCGGCAACACCCATCGGCCTAAAAGCCATGCGTGCTTTGCAAGAGATTAACCCGTCTGCAACCACAGCCAGTAATGCACAGATACTATTCTTGGTCCTCAACGCATCTTCTTTGACCTTATTGCCCGTCACCATCTTTATGTATCGCGCGCAGCAAGGCGCAGCCGATCCTACATTGGTATTTTTACCAATTTTATTAGCCACTAGTGCGTCCAGTTTAGTAGGGCTGCTATCAGTAGCCTTTATGCAGCGGCTGCGCATTTGGCATCCTGTGGTTTTAGCCTATCTCGTGCCTTGTGCTTTACTGCTCGGTGCTTTTATGGCGCTACTGGGTAGTTTAAATGCTGTGGCACTGGCGAGCTTGTCGTCTTTACTCGGCAACTTAACGCTATTTGGCATCATTATGAGCTTTCTTGTCTTAGGTATGATTCGTAAAGTACCTGTCTATGAAACCTTTATTGAGGGCGCAAAAGAAGGATTCCAAGTCGCTAAGGAGCTTCTACCTTACTTAATAGCCATGCTTTGTGCTGTCGGCGTGTTGCGTGCTTCAGGTGCATTGGAGTTTGCTTTAGATGGTGTTCGCTGGATCGTTGATTGGTTGCAATGGGATTCACGCTTTGTTGATGCGTTACCTACAGCCATGGTGAAGCCATTCTCCGGTAGTGCGGCACGTGCCATGTTGATTGAAACCATGCAAAGCCAAGGTGTGGACAGTTTTGCCGCCTTGGTCGCAGCAACTATTCAGGGCAGTACTGAAACCACCTTCTATGTACTGGCGGTGTATTTTGGCGCGGTAGGTATCCAGCGCGCACGCCATGCGGTGGGTTGTGCACTATTGGCTGAGTTTGCCGGTGTGGTCGCAGCAATCTATGTCTGCTATTGGTTCTTTGCTTAATAGCTATGATAGAGGGAAATAACTATGTGGTTGAAAGCCATCAGTGGAGCAGCACTCTTAATAGCCTGCAGTGCTTGTGCAGGTCCACTGCCAGAGCGTGATCCAAGTATGGCTTGGGTTGATGTACAGGCGCAGGCGGGCCACCAATTATCAGCGCAGCGTATGGATGGCGAAAAGGTGACGGATGCGCGTTACTTTCACATCAGCCCTGGTGCACACCAATTGCAAGTGCGTTTAACCTATGAGCATGGAGGTCGCAATACGGGTGATAGCCAGCGCCGCTGTTTAGTCGACATTGCTTACCCTGAGTTTGCAGCAGGTCAGCGCTACAGTATTCGCGTATTGGCCAAGGGCTGGACAGTAAGAGCGTGGCTATATAGCAGTGACGGCGAGCGTCTTATTGAGAGTAAGCCGGTCCGCTGTGGCTCGCAATATTTATAGCTTTGAAGGAATTCACACTATCTTCATAAAAGGCCTTTACAGCCTCTTTAAAGCGTGTAGAATGCGCACCTCGTTAGGCAAACAAGGTTACACAGCTTAACGTAACAAGTTGATTTTTAAGGGAATAAGTTAAAAATTAAGCTTGACAGTTACTTTGGAGAGTGTAGAATACGCCTCCTCGCTAAGATCGAAAGACTTAACGA
>LFRZ01000045.1 GCA_001513025.1 Gammaproteobacteria bacterium DTU037 | reverse complement strand
TCTGGCTTAATGTGCTCACTGAGCTGCAAAATCGGGGCGTAAAAGATATATTAATTGCCTGTATTGACGGGCTAAAAGGCTTCCCTGATGCCATTAATGCGGTCTTCCCTGAGACTCAAATTCAGCTTTGTATCGTTCACATGGTGCGCAACTCAGTCAAATATGTCCCCTGGAAGGACTACAAGGTCGTCACCGTCGAGTTAAAGCAAATATACCAATCAGTCACCGAAGAAGAAGCCTTGCTCGCCCTGAACCAATTTGCTGAGCACTGGGACGACAAGTATCCACAGATCAGCAAATCATGGCGAACGCACTGGCATAATCTCAATACCCTGTTCAATTATCCTGCTGATATCAGAAAGGTGATTTACACCACCAACGCCATTGAATCGCTGAACAGCGTGATCCGCAAAGCCATCAAAAAACGCAAACTGTTCCCAACCGATGACTCGGCTAAGAAAGTCATCTATTTGGCAATCCAAAATGCGTCCAAGAAGTGGACCATGCCGATCAGAGATTGGAAACCGGCATTGAATCGATTTATGATTGAGTTTGAAGAGCGCTTAACGGATTATATTTAGTCTTGACAGTTACACAGAATTATTTACAGGGTCTTTTTAGGCGCTTTCTTACAGACGAAAAAAAACGACTTATAAAAGTCGTTTTTTAAATTTGGCGGAGGAGGTGAGATTCGAACTCACGGATAGTCGCCCATCGACGGTTTTCAAGACCGTTGCCTTCAACCACTCGGCCACTCCTCCCTTTCAATGGCCGCTATGATAGCGGATTATTTTTTTCTGTCAAACGTTTTTCCGTATTTTAATGAAAATTGTTGTTATGATGACCCACAGCACACTTAATCAGGAGTTTTATGATGCGTGAACAACAAGATTACTCGTTACAGCAAACAACTGCCCGTTCAGAAAGCAGTGCAGTTTTGCGTAACACCTATGGCTTGCTTGCACTGACCTTGGCGTTCAGTGGGGTGGTTGCTTATTTTTCTCAACAAATGAATATGCCTCATCCAGGTATTATGCTGACCTTGGTTGGATTCTACGGTTTATTTTTCCTAACCATGAAGTTGCGTGACTCAGGCTGGGGTTTACTGACAACTTTCGCACTCACAGGCTTTATGGGGTACACCCTAGGCCCAATCTTAAATATGTATATGGCAATGCCCAATGGCGCAAGCGTCATCAGCTCAGCTTTTGCCATGACCGCATTTGTATTTACTGGTTTATCGGCTTATGTACTGATTACCCGTAAAGATATGAGTTTCTTGAATGGTTTTATCACTGTTGGTTTCTTTGTCTTACTTGCAGCCGTGATCGCCAGCTTTATTTTTGATATCTCAGGCATACAGTTAGCCATTAGCGCAGGTTTTGTGCTTTTTTCATCAGCGGTTATTTTGTACCAAACCAGCGCTATCATCCAAGGCGGAGAGCGCAACTATATAATGGCGACTATTAGTCTCTATGTATCCATCTATAATTTGTTCTTAAGCCTGCTAAGTCTACTGGGCTTTGCTAGCAACGATTGATAACAGCAGCGCTACTGGTTTAGTAAAGGGTTCTATTGGTTTACAATAGAACCCTTTTTTATAACCTCATGTTTGCTGTGCTAACACATGAGGTTGACTCAAAAGCATGCTGAGCGTGCCCATTAATTACACAAGGATCTGTCATGATTAAAAAATGCTTATTTCCAGCAGCAGGCTACGGTACTCGTTTTTTACCCGCAACCAAGGCAATGCCCAAAGAGATGCTGCCCATAGTGAATAAACCCTTGATTCAATATGGCGTGGAAGAAGCTTTAGAAGCGGGTCTTAAAGAAATTGCAGTTGTCACAGGTCGTAATAAGCGCTCAATTGAAGACCATTTTGATATCAGCTTTGAAATGGAACACCAGATTTACGGTACAGATAAAGAGCAGTATCTGACTGGCGTGCGCAGTTTAATCAGTCAATGCACTTTCTCTTATACACGCCAAATCCAAATGAAGGGGCTCGGGCACGCCATTCTTACCGGCCGCACCTTGATTGGTGATGAAGCCTTTGCTGTGGTCTTGGCCGATGACCTGTGCATCAATACTGAAGGCGATGGCGTACTGCAGCAAATGATCAAGCTCTACAAACAGTTTCGCTGCTCAATTGTTGCCATCCAAGAAGTGCCCATGGAAGACATCTCTAAATATGGTGTGATTGCTGGCGAGATGATTCGCGAAGATGTGTTCCGTGTGCATTCAATGGTTGAGAAACCTAAGCCTGAAGATGCCCCTTCCAATCTAGCCATTATTGGCCGTTATATTTTAACCCCGGATATTTTTGACATTCTTGCTCAAACAGAACCGGGTAAGGGCGGCGAGATTCAGATTACTGATGCCTTAATGCAGCAAGCACAAGACGGCTGTGTTATCGCGTATAAGTTTAAAGGTCAGCGCTTTGACTGTGGTAGTGTTGAAGGCTATATCGATGCAACCAATTTTTGTTATGAAAATCTGTACAAATCGGGTCAATAATGGTTGATTCGATGTCATAACCACTTGAACTGGAGAGTAGTGTATGTCCTATGATTTTGATTTATTTGTCATCGGCGCCGGCTCAGGTGGTGTGCGTGCCGCCCGTTTTGCTGCGTCCTTTGGCGCACATGTGGCGGTGGCAGAAAGCCGTTATTTAGGTGGTACTTGTGTAAATGTGGGCTGCGTGCCTAAAAAGCTGATGGTGTATGCTGCACATTTCCAGGATGATTTTAAGCTCAGTCGCAGTTTCGGGTGGGATGTTGAGGCTAAAGGCTTTGACTGGGCTACTTTGATTCGCAATAAAAATACTGAGATTGAGCGCTTAAATGGTATTTATGAAAAACTGCTGATCAATAGTGGTGTGAATTTACTCAATGGCCACGCCAAGCTGGTTGATGCACATACAGTGGATGTTGACGGGCAGCAGTACACTGCAGAGCATATCCTTGTCGCGGTGGGTGGTTGGCCGCAGGTGCCCGATATTCCAGGTCGCGAACACGTTACAGACTCAAACCAGGTGTTCTTCTTAAAAGAACAGCCTAAGCGCGTGTTGGTGATTGGTGGTGGCTATATTGCGGTTGAGTTTGCTTCGGTTTTCAATGGTCTAGGTTCAGAGACACAGTTAGCCTACCGTGGTGAGTTGTTTTTACGCGGCTTTGACCAAGATGTACGTGAACATTTGCATCAAGAACTGTTAAAGACCGATATGACGTTACGCTTTAATTGTGATGTTAAATGTATCGATAAACAAGAGGATGGCAGTCTTAATGTGACCTTTAAGGACGGGCAAAGCACTGCAGTCGATTGTGTTTTCTATGCGACCGGTCGTCGTCCAATGCTGGATAATTTAGGCTTGGAAAACGTTAATATTAAGCTCAATGAGCAAGGTTTTATTGCTGTTGATGAGCTGTATCAAACCTCAGAAAGCAGTATTTTGGCCATTGGTGATGTCACAGGACGCGTGCAATTAACCCCAGTCGCTTTAGCTGAAGGTATGGCTGTTGCGCGCCGCTTATTCCGTAATGAAGACTACCGTCCGGTTGACTATGATTTAATTCCAACCGCGGTGTTTAGCTTACCCAATATTGCAACGGTAGGATTAAGTGAGGAGCAGGCAAGGGCTGATGGCTTTAGTGTGCAAGTGTTTAAAAGCAGCTTTAGACCAATGAAGCTTAGCTTATCGGATCAGCAAGAACGTATCTTTATGAAACTGGTTGTTGATCAAGCTACTGACCGAGTACTAGGTTGCCATATGGTTGGACCTGATGCCGGTGAGTTGATGCAAGGTATTGCCGTAGCCTTAAAAGCGGGCGCAACCAAGCAGATTTTTGATGACACCATAGGCATTCATCCAACCGCTGCAGAAGAGTTTGTTACTATGCGTACACCCAGTGCTTAACGCGAGAAGGCTCTGCATCTGAAATTAAAACGGCGCATATTCTGCGCCGTTTTAATTGACCGGAATTTGCTTAGTGGTTGCTGTGCTCAGAGTGATCCATGGCAGGCGATGCTGCAGAGGTGCCAGCATCACTACTTTTAATATCGACAATCACATCCACTTTGCCGGCATGCTCAAACTGCAGGGTGAGTGGCAGTTGTTCACCTGCAATTAGCGGTTTTTTCAAATCAATTAACATGATGTGATAACCACCAGGCTCTAAGATCAAGGTGCCTTGGGCGGGCACATCAATAGCATCAACTTTTACCATACGCATCACATCACCTTGGTGAATATGCGCATGCAACTCTGAGATAGCAGCAATCGAACTGCTGGCACCGAGCAGACGGTCGGCCTGGTCACTGGGATTATCAATGCTCATAAAAGCGGCACCAACCGGTGCTGTAGGTGGCAATTCGCGCGACCATGCGGTATGCACGTTAAGGGTGTTGTGACTGGCCTCAGTGCTGTGTGTCGCGTGCTGGTGCTCCTGTTCAGCGTACGACGGTAGAGCTGCAGTAATAGATAACGCAAACAAGCTGGCGGTAAGTGCAGTTAAGCGCATAACAAAGAATCCTATTCTAATGTTCTTGATATTTGTCTAGCTAGGGCTGCTAATTTAGCATGCTATAAAAGGTAAAGGGATGCGGCATTGCGCAGCAGCAGCAGCGTATCTCTGTTGATGTTGCAATATAGCCAATTTAACATAATATTGATTATGGCATATTTGTATCAAGATCACTGAACTCAGTAATCAATCCTTTTTCCATGCCTTCCAGCTCCTCTAATAGCGTGCTAAAGCTTACCTGTGAACTATTGTGCATGGTTTGTGTTAAAGTCTCGCTAGCGTCATCCTGAGCGATCTCCACTACTGCTGCCACAGGCGCTACAAATTCATCAACGGCTGGCTTAAGTTCTTGCAACTCACTAAGATTTGGCAGCTGATCGAGACCCTGCAAATTAAAATAGTCGAGAAATGCCTTGGTTGTCGCCAGCATTGCCGGTTTGCCAGGTACATCCTTATAGCCCACCACGCGGATCCATTCGCGCTCGAGTAAGCTTTTGATGATTTGCGTACTAATTGCCACGCCACGCACATCTTCAATTTCACCACGCGTAATCGGCTGACGGTACACAATCAACGCCAAGGTTTCTAACAGCGCTCTTGAGTAACGCTGTGGCCGTTCTTCGGATAAACGTCCAACCCATGGCGCATACTTTGTGCGCACTTGTAAGCGAAAACCTGAGGCTACTTTATGTAATTGGTAGGATCTTTCTTGGCTATCCTTGGTGAGCTGTTCTAAGGCCGCGTTGATTTGGCGTGAAGTCGGACGCATACCCTCATCTAACACATCCGCTATACGCTCAATGCTTAACGGTTTAGGCGCGGCCAAGAGTAAGGCTTCTAGCACTTTAGATAGCTGAAATGCGTTATCAAAATCAAGATTATTCATATGTTTTCGCTCGCACATGAATCTCGCTAAAAGGCTCATTTTGTACCAGTTCGATCAGAGATTCTTTGACCAGTTCTAAAATAGCCATAAAGGTTACCACCACACCTAAACGCCCTTCTTCCAAAGTAAATAAATGCGCAAAAGGCACAAACCCTCCACCGCGCAAAGCTTCCAACACCATACTCATGCGCTCGCGCGTTGATAAGGTTTCACGGCTGACGTGATGGCTTTCAAACATATTGGCACGGCGCAATACCTCAGACATGGCTAATAAAACCTCTTCTAAAGCAACATCAGCCATTAAACGTGGTGCGCGGACATCGGGTGCCGCGGCATGCGCCAGAAAGACATCACGACCTAAACGTGGTATCTGATCCAGGTCTTCGGCCACTGTTTTAATACGTTCATACTCTTGTAAGCGCCGGATTAACTCGGCGCGCGGATCGTCTTCATCCTCAGCAGAGCGCAGCTTAGAGCGCGGCAGCAGCATGCGTGATTTAATTTCTGCGAGCATTGCCGCCATCACTAAATATTCAGCAGCCAATTCGAGGCGTACGGCCTTCATCAACTCAACATAGCCCATATATTGATGAGTGATTTGAGCCACCTGAATATCAAGAATATCGATGTTTTCTTTGCGGATCAGGTACAGCAATAAGTCCAAAGGCCCCTCAAAGGCTTCGAGAATCACTTCTAAAGCGTCCGGCGGAATATACAGATCCGTCGGCAGCACAGTGAATGCTTCTCCGTAGACCAGCGCTAAGGGCAGCTGTTGGGTCGCGACTATGCCCTGCTCTGGTTTACCTGTGTTGGCTGACGGAATCAAATCTTAATGACTACGGAAAGGTTCAGGATCGCCGCAGCCTTCACGTAGGATCTCAGGCTCTTCATCGACAAAACTTACGACTGTAGAGGCTTCAATACCGCCGTAGCCTCCGTCAATAATCAAATCAACTTGGCTTTCTAATAAGTCGCGGATCTCATATGGATCGCTCAGAGGCTCATCAGCATCCGGCATAATCAGGGTGACACTCATCAGCGGCTCACCCAGTTCAGCCAGTAAAGCTTGAGCAATTGGATGACCCGGTACGCGCAAACCAATAGTGCGGCGTTTGGGGTGCATCAGCATGCGTGGTACTTCTCGAGTGGCATTGAGAATATAAGTGTAAGGCCCTGGCGTATAGGCTTTTAAGAGGCGAAACGCAGCGGTATTAACCTTGGCAAAGACCCCCAGCTCGGACAGATCGCGGCACATCAAAGTAAAGTTGTGTTTGTCATCTAAACGACGAATACGACGGATACGGTCCAGTGCACTTTTGTCACCCAAACGACAACCCAGAGCATAGGATGAATCCGTAGGGTAAATAATCACCCCACCTTTACGAATCACGTCCACCGCCTGTTTAACTAAGCGTTCTTGTGGATTTTCCGCATGAATTTGGAAAAATTGCATAGCCATGTCCTCATGGTTAAAATGTTATATTTACGCCTGCACTTGAGTGATAAGCGGCGTTAAATCATCGGGTAATGCGCGATAACGACCCAACTCAGACCACTGCTGCGGCAGGTGAAAATCACTGCCTGCGGTGACCTTTAAATTAAATTCGCGAGCAAGAATCGATAAAGTACCGACCTGCTCTGCTGGCTGCATGCCATTGACCACTTCCAACGCATGTCCGCCGGCATTGACAAAGTCCTGCACAAGGCGTCGCCGCTTGGTTCGGGTGAAGTTGTAATGATACAGGTGTGCCAAACTGATCTGGGCCTGAGCACGACCTAAGGTGGCCATGGTGTCTTCAAAAGAAGGCCAGTGTTGTTTGACGTCACCAATCTTGCCTGCCCCGAGCCATTTACGAAAGGCTTCAGTATGATCGCGCACGTGCCCTGCTTTTACCAAAAACTGAGCAAAGTGTGGGCGTGCGGGGGCATTTAAGCTGTCACCTAACGCCGCCTGTACGGCTTGCGCACCTTCTAGGGCGTCAGGGATGCCTTTGGCTGCCAAGCGCCGAGCAATCTCTTCAGAGCGCAACCAGCGGCCAGTGTGTAAGGCTTGGGTCGCTTCCAAAATAACCGAATCATCTAAGGCAAAATTATAGCCCAAGATATGAATGGTTGCCCCGCCCCAGACACAGGACATCTCCACACCATTAATCAGGTGCAGGCCAAGCTCATTGGCAGCCTGATGCGCTTCAGCTAGGCCTTCTAAGGTGTCATGGTCCGTTAGGGCCAGAGTTTTCACGCCTTGCTGATGAGCGCGCATAACCAATTCCCGTGGTGCAAGGGCACCATCGGACGCTGTACTGTGACAATGTAGATCTATATCCATGTTCAATGCTTACGCTTGCTGCTGTGTTTGCTATTATGCCGTTTCCTTTCTGTTATGGCGCGCACTGTGAAACAATTCATCGATTTTATCCCACTTATCTTATTCTTTATTGTCTTTAAGCTGGATCCGCGTGATGTTGAACTGGCTGGACAGGTCTTTTCTGTAGGAGGCATTTTTAGCGCAACGGCGGTGTTGATTATCAGCTCGGTACTGGTCTACGGCACCTTGTTTGCTCTGCACCGACGCCTTGAAAAAGGCCAATGGCTGACGCTGGTGGGGTGCTTGTTCTTTGGCGGCTTAACCCTCGCATTCCACAGTGAAACTTTTTTAAAGTGGAAAGCACCGGTAGTGAACTGGTTATTTGCTTTAGGTTTTGCTGGCAGCCACTTTATTGGTCAACAGCCTTTAATTAAGCGTGTGATGGGCCATGCGATCAGCTTACCTGACCGTATCTGGACGCAACTCAATATCGCTTGGGTGATCTTTTTTATCTTTGCCGGCGCGGCCAACTTATTCGTTGCCTTTACTTTCCATGAGATCTGGGTGGATTTTAAAGTGTTTGGCAGCCTTAGCATGACCGTACTGTTTTTAATTGGTCAAGGCGTGTTCTTGTCTCGACATATGCAAGAGAGCCCAGATAGCTCAAATAAGGAGTTATAAAATGCTTTATGCAATTATTGCTGAAGATAATGCCAATAGCCTCGCGGCACGTTTAGCTGCACGCCCTGCCCACTTAGCACGCCTCGAGGCCTTGCAGCAGGCTGGCCGTTTAGTATTGGCGGGGCCACACCCAGCGGTGGATAGCAGCGATCCCGGCGATGCTGGGTTTAGCGGTAGTTTAGTGGTGGCTGAGTTTGCTTCTTTGCAGGCAGCGCAGGACTGGGCCGCAGCCGATCCTTATTGTGCGGCAGGTGTCTATGCCGAGGTAGCGGTGAAGCCATTTAAGCAGGTTTTTCCACGCTAGTGTCGTTATGTAAGGCAGCAATTGGAGTGATTAAACGGCAATGAGCACGATTTTATTAGTGGATGATGACCAGGAACTCTGTGAGTTATTAATTCACTGGCTTAGCCAGGAGGGCTTTGCGCTGCATGCCTGTTTTGATACGCAGAGTGCGCGCGAGTATCTAGATAACAATCCGCAGCCGGATGCAGTGATTCTGGACGTGATGCTACCGGATGGTAATGGCCTGCAATTGCTACGCAAAATCCGCGCAGAACACCCGCACTTGCCAGTGTTAATGCTATCTGCACGCGGCGAACCGACCGACCGCATTATTGGCTTAGAGCTGGGTGCGGATGATTACTTGGCTAAGCCCTGCGATCCACGTGAGCTAACCGCACGCCTGCGCGCGGTCTTACGACGTAGTGTCAACGCGCCTGCGACGCCCTCGGTGATGCAGGTAGCTGATTTACAGTACAGCGCGGTACGCGGTGTGGCCAATATCAATGATCAGGATGATATTGTCTTAACCGTGTCTGAAGGTCGTATTTTAGAGGCCCTATTGGCCGCCCCAGGTGAGCCTATTGATAAGCAGCAGCTGGCACAGTTAGCCTTGGACCGTAAACTAACCTTGTATGATCGCAGTCTAGATATGCATGTTAGCAACTTACGGCGCAAGCTGGGCCCGCATGCCGACGGCAATCCACGCATTGTTGCTTTGCGTGGCCGAGGTTACTTTTATAGTTTATAAGTTTACCTTCCCTTTACATCCTCTTGACTGCAGTTGACACTGGTTTAGGCATACTAGAGTCATACCGCAATAGGCGGATGGATTATTAAGGAGAACTACCATGCGAATTAAAACGACAGCTCTTTTCCTCTGCGCACTTCTGCCTTTAAGTGTCTGGGCAATGCCCGGTGAAGGCCAGCAGGGTCAACAAGGCCAGCAGAATATGCAGGGTCAACAGATGCAGGGAAAACAAGGCCAGCAACAGAAAAACTCTGAGTGGAACCAAGAGAAAATGCAAAAGCGTCAAGCCGCTTGGTTTGATCGTTTAGAGCTGACTGCTGAGCAGCGTCAAGTATTTCAAAAAGAAATGCAAGAGCATCGCCAATTGCAACAAAAAGCCCGTACCGCGCACCACGACAAGTTACGCGCCGTGCTGACTGACAAGCAGCGCGTCACCTTTGACCAAGAAACTGAGAAGATGCAGCAGCGGATGAGAAACAAGATGCAGCAATCCGACAAGTCACCTCGCTCAGGTCAGAATAAACGCAGCAACGCTGAGCAATAGCAGGCTTACTCCAAGCGGCTCGAATTGTATTTGAGCCGCTTTTTTTATAAGGAAAATCCGCATGCGCTCATTGTTTTGGAGAATACTTGGTGCCTTTTGGTTGGCCTTAGTATTAATGGGCGCCCTCACCTATTTGCTGGTGCGTATATTTAATCAAGATGATTGGATTCTCAATCACCATCCTGGCTTAAAAAACTTTGCTGCAGGCTGGCTCAGCTTATATGAATCTGGAGCCACAGAGCCGGCGCTCTACTATTTGCAACAGCAAAAGCACCGTTACCGCATTGAAACACAAATCCTTGACGAGACGGGTATCTCGCTTGGCAAAGAGCTGTCTGCACGTTCCTTAGCGTGGGAAGCCAAGCGCGGTATACAGCATTTACCCTGGCGACGGATCACGCAAGAGGTCACCGGCAGTAACGGCCAAAGTTATTTATTTGTCTATCGCATTGCTCACAGCGAGTTAGGCGCGTGGCAACGCGGTAATGGTTTGCGTCCGATCATTGCACTGGTAATTGCCTTATTGGTTTTAACTGCAATGAGCTTACTGCTGACGCTCTCGATTACCCGCCCTTTAAACCGCTTACGGCATGCGGTGCATGACTTGGGTGAAACCACCTATCAAAAAGAAGATTTAACCCAGTTGGCTCAGCGCCGTGATGAGTTAGGTGTTTTAGCTTCAGATTTCAATCATATGGGCGAGCGTTTACAAGGTTTAATTAAAAGTCAGCGGCAGCTATTACGCGATGTCTCGCATGAATTGCGCTCCCCTTTAGCTCGCTTGCAAGTGGCATTAGCCTTGGCTGAGCGCTGCAATGAAGAGGAACGTGCCGCCTTATGGCCACGCTTGCATCTTGAGTGCCAACGTCTTGATGCGCTGATCAATGAAATACTGACCTTAGCGCGCTTGGATCAAGTGCAAGCGGCCAAGCAAAGTATCGCCATTGATGAGCTTTTAAATGATCTGGTGGATGATGCGGCGTTGCTGGAGCCTGAACAAAAGATAGAGATTAGCGGTGCACAAGATTGCAGTTACCACGGCTGGTCGGAACTACTGCAGCGGGCGCTGGATAATTTATTACGCAATGCACTGCGTTTTAACCCGCCATCACAGCCTATTTGTATCTTGGTGAGTCGGCAGTCGACTGGTTTGACTATTAGTATTCGTGATCATGGCCCAGGCGTCAGCGCTGAATGGCTGAGCAAGCTGGGTGATAATTTTTTCCGAGTACCAGGTCAAACTCAGCAAGGCTATGGTTTAGGCCTGACCATTGCTCGCCGTGCTATCGAACAGCACGGTGGTCAGTTAAAGTTCAGTAATCACCCTGAGGGGGGCTTTATCGCTACAGTGCAACTACCTCGATTTAAGCAATAGGCCACGTCTGCACAAAAGGCGCGGGGTCGAGATCCGGTGGATTACGTAAACTGTTAATGGGTGTGCCTAGATAGATATAAGCGATAAGACGCTCGTGCTCTTGCAAGCCTAGTCCTGCATTGATTCTGGATATCTCAGCGACAGCCCCAGTGCGCCACACCGCGCCAATCCCCTGTGCATGAGCCGCTAATAGGATGCCGTGCGCGGCGCAGCCGGCAGCCAGTAACTGCTCATCCGCTGGCACAGTTAAATGCTTGCTAATGGAGGCGATAACCAGCAGTAACAATGGTGCACGGAGAGGCATTGCCCGCGTTTTTTCTATCTGCTCACTGCTTGCCTCAGGCATCGTACTGAGCAAGCCTTGGACAAATAATTCACCCAGCTTTTTACGATCATCACCTTGAACGGTTAAAAATCGCCAAGGTCTAATTTGTCCGTGATCTGGTGCGCGTAAGGCAGCGCGTAGCATCAGATCAAGTTGTTTAGCAGTGGGTGCCGGCTCTTGCAAGCGTGGTACTGATACGCGCTTTAATAAAAGGTTAAGTGCATCCATAGAGCTTCTCCTAGGTCATTTGCAGCCAACTGAACGCTGCACTTATGCGGAGTTCTTTACTGAGCATAGTAAGCAATTTATGCTATATAACCAACTACTTTACTAGGTTATATAGCGGTTATCATGGTTGCCGCGCCTGATTAGGCAACTCGATCAGGACTGATACCCGGCTCAAGCGGTGGCTCAAGTGGCTCTAAGCCATGCGCGGCGCGAGCAGCGTCACACTGCGGGTTGTGTACGCCCTGCTCCCAAGATGCTTGAAAATCTTGGCAGCTGGATGATCGATTTTCATACATGGTACAACGTACGCCTTGGCCTATACTACCCATTAACGCGCTGCAGCGTGCCGGTTTACGGTCAGTGCCAATCATAGCAACAAAGGTTGTATTAATAGGAACAACTGAATCATCGGGTACGCTGCCACCTGCAGACTGGCATTCACCCCAAAAAAATGAAACACGAAAATGAGCGCAACAGGCGCCACAGGTTAAGCATGGATTGCTATCTGACATGATATGTATTGACCACATGATACCGGCCCAGGCCGGCGCGTGAATAGTTTAGCGCTATTGCTATAGATGAATAAATAAATACCGCTGCCAGTGCTGAAAAAAATTATCACTTTGCGCGAAAGACACTGTGCTTTTAGTGAGGCGAAGCGCAGCTTCCCTTTGGTTCTAATACTGGGCGCTGACACATAGGTGTTACGTACCGCAAACAATTCAAAAAAACACACTTGAACTGGCGCACGTCAGGATGATAAGGCGCTCGCTGGGTTGGATTCCCTTTAAAACAGCTGCAACGCAGTGGAAGCATGGGCAGGTGCGAAAGCTCGTAGGGCTATATTCGAAGGCGCACGCGCTAAAATGATTAGGACAACAGCTGTAATACAGCGCTTTGATCAAATGGCCAGTTGAGTTCTTTACCATTGTCCACTCGGCGCAAGACCGGAATAGTCAATGCATAGCGCTGCATCCACTCAGGCGAATCAATAATATCGAGCAACTCCACAACCAAGCCTTGCGCGACAAAAGGCTGCAATACCTGCTCCGCCTCTTCGCATAAATGACAACCTAAGGTCCCAAATAATTCACAATGTGCAGGCATGCTGAGTCTTCTATTAAAGTAAATCGAAAGCGGTTGCAGCTGATAAAGTCGCTAAAATCAGGCAAAAGCGGTAAAGATGTCGAGTAGTTGAACGCAAAAGCGGATTGCAAGAATGCTTTTGTTATTTGTGCGATACTGCTGAAGTCATTATTTACGAGGCTTTTTTATATGTTCATTTCATGAGCACGCAGGATTACTACACAAAAACAGAAACCATTAAGATCGATGGTGTCAACGATCTAGTGATCCGCTCTTTATTGGATCGACAGCAATTCTATGACCCTTTAGGCGCCGCATCAAGGCTGGGTATTTGTTCAGCCTCATGGTCCTTATTTGGCATGCTCTGGCCTTCGAGTATCCGCCTCGCTAGCGCTTTAGCTTTACGACCAGTGGATGCTAATGAAAATATCTTAGAAATTGGCTGCGGGCTTGCCTTGGCCAGCTTAGTGGCACACCGCAGAGGCGCCAATATTACCGCGTCTGATCGCCACCCTAAAGCCAAGTTATTTCTACAAGAAAATTTACGTTTAAATAATCTAGCGAAATTACCCTTTAGGCATGGTCAATGGGGTGAGCCCCCTACACCATCGTTGGTCGATACGGGTGCAGCACTGCTGCATAAGAAATATAACTTAATTGTGGGCAGCGATTTGCTCTATGAGCCGGATATGCCTCATGCTTTAGCGCGCTTTGTAAATGCACATGCGGCTGAGCAAGCAGAGGTGTGGATAGTTGACCCTAACCGCGGTCATCGTCCAGCCTTTAATCGAAAAATGCAAACACTGGGTTTTGCATTAAGCTCAGATACAGTCTTGACTGAAACGGATCCAAGCCATGAGAAGTATCGTGGGCATTTATTAATTTATAATCGACACTAAGTCTAGATTGGATTGCTGACTGTTTAAAGCAGCGTTCAAGTAACAATGATTACACATTATTGATCGATAAAAAAAGGGTGACCGAAGTCACCCTTTTTTAGATCGCAAAGAACTTAGTTCTTACTCTCTTGAGCGGCACGGATCAGATCACCTAAAGTGGTCGGACCGGCTGCTGCTTCTGGCTCTTGCTTACGCAATTCTTTGATTGCATCTTTGTCATCTTCTACGTCTTTAGACTTGATAGACAAGTTAATAACGCGAGATTTGCGGTCGATGTTGATGATTTTCGCTTCAACTTCGTCGCCTTCTTTCAGTACGTTACGTGCATCTTCGACACGGTCACGGCTGATTTCAGATGCTTTCAGAACGGCTTCGATGTCGTCAGCTAATAGGATAATTGCGCCTTTAGCATCAACTTCTTTAACAGTACCAGTAACGATGCTGCCTTTCTCGTGCTCTGAAGCGTAGCTTGAGAATGGATCATCTTCTAATTGCTTGATACCGAGTGAGATACGCTCGCGCTCTGGATCAACAGACAGGATAACAGTTTCCAGCTCATCGCCTTTCTTGTAGCGACGAACAGCTTCTTCGCCTACTTCATGCCAGCTGATGTCTGATAAGTGCACTAAACCGTCAATGCCGCCGTCTAGGCCGATAAAGATACCAAAGTCAGTGATTGACTTAATGGTACCGGAGATTTTATCGTTTTTATTGAACTGGCTAGAGAAATCTTCCCATGGGTTAGATTTGCACTGTTTGATACCCAGAGAAATACGACGGCGCTCTTCGTCGATGTCCAGAACCTGAACTTCAACTTCGTCACCAACCTGTACAACTTTGGATGGGTGAATGTTTTTGTTAGTCCAGTCCATTTCTGAAACGTGAACCAAACCTTCAACACCTTCTTCCAGCTCAGCGAAGCAACCGTAGTCCGTCAGGTTAGTTACGCGTGCATTAACACGAGTACCTTCTGGGTAGCGGGCTTTGATAGCTACCCATGGATCTTCGCCCAACTGTTTCAGGCCTAAAGATACACGGTTACGCTCGCGGTCGAATTTCAGTACTTTAACGTCAATTTCGTCGCCAACGTTAACGATCTCGCCTGGGTGCTTAATGCGCTTCCAAGCCATATCAGTAATGTGCAACAGACCATCAACGCCACCCAGATCAACGAATGCACCGTAATCTGTAAGGTTCTTAACGATACCTTTAACTTGTTGACCTTCTTGCAGGTTCTCAAGCAGTGCTTCGCGCTCAGCGCTGTTCTCTGCTTCCAGAACGCTACGACGTGATACAACAACGTTGTTACGTTTTTGATCAAGCTTGATAACTTTGAACTCAAGCTCTTTGCCTTCTAAGTGCGCAGTGTCGCGAACAGGGCGTACGTCTACCAAAGAACCTGGTAAGAACGCGCGAATACCGTTCACATCAACTGTAAAGCCACCTTTAACTTTACCGTTGATAACACCCATGACAACTTCTTCAGCGTTGAAAGACGCTTCAAGAACCAGCCAAGACTCAGCACGTTTAGCTTTTTCACGGGACAGTTTGGTTTCACCAAAGCCGTCTTCTACCGCGTCAAGTGCAACGTGAACTTCGTCACCAATCTTGATGGTCAGTTCGCCTTGCTCATTGTAGAACTGCTCAACGGGGATAACGCCTTCTGATTTCAAACCAGCGTGTACTGTTACCCAATCACCATCAATATCAACAATTAAACCAGTGATGATTGCACCGGGTTGCATGTCTAGGGTTTTTAGGCTTTCTTCAAAAAGGTCTGCAAAGCTTTCGCTCATGTTTAATCCTGCTGATCGAGGGCAANNTCTGCCCAAATCCACATTCCAGATATAATGTGGTCTTATTTATAAGTTGAAAACATGCAAGCTATTATCTGAAAGCTTCGCATGATTCATTTTAGAGTTAGAGCACACTCGTGTGTGCCTGCTCTTGGTTATCCAGCCAAGCTGCGTACTGCAACTTCACTGAGAATTCTTTCTAACACCTGCTCAATGGTCATGGTCGTTGAGTCCAAGATAATTGCATCTTCGGCGGGCTTCAACGGCGCAATAACACGATTGGTGTCACGCTCATCACGTGCACGAATCTCCTCGAGGAGACTTGTTAGGGTAACAGTTTCACCTTTGTCTTTCAACTGTAAATAACGACGGCGCGCACGCTCTTCAGCATTAGCCGTTAGAAATACTTTCAAAGGCGCGTCAGCAAAAACAACGGTACCCATATCACGACCATCGGCGATCAAGCCAGGTGCTTGGCGAAAGTCCTGCTGGCGACGTAGCAAGCCTTCGCGCACTGCAGGTAATGCGGCAATTTGCGAGGCATGCGCCCCCACTGTTTCAGTGCGAATTTTGTCAGTGACATCATCCGCCTCAAGAAGGATATGCTGCGAGTTGCTGTCACTGTCCAGCACAAATTGCACGTCCAGGCCTGCTGCTAGAGCCTCGAGGGCCGGCTCATCATCCAGCGCTATATGATGCTTTTCTGCCGCCAAGGCCAGCACACGATAGAGTGCGCCTGAATCGAGCAAATGCCACTGCAGTGTTGAGGCCAGTAAGCCTGCAACAGTACCCTTGCCTGACCCGCTGGGCCCGTCGATGGTAATCACCACAGCATCACTCATAGCTGTCCCTCTTGTGCCACATGCATGCCAACCTGCTTGCACAATTCGAGGAAGTTCGGGAACGAGGTCGCCACATGCACGCTATCATGAATGCGGATCGGCGCACTGGCACGCAGTGAGGCAACGCTAAAGGACATGGCAATACGGTGGTCACCGTGCGCCCAAATCTCACCACCACCGATTTGACCGCCTTCGATAATGATGCCATCAGGTGTACCTTGTGCAGAAATACCAAGTGTAGTTAAGCCATCAACCATCACTTGAATGCGATCGGATTCTTTGACCCTTAACTCTTCTGCGCCACGCAGTACGGTACGCCCTTCAGCGCAGGCAGCCGCAATAAAGAGCACAGGGAATTCATCAATTGCTAATGGCACGAGATCCAAGGGGATATCGATACCTTTTAAGCGGGCACTGCGCACACGAATATCAGCGACCAACTCGCCTCCGACTTCATGTACAGACTCAAGACTTAAATCTGCACCCATTAGTTTCAGAATATCGATGATTCCAGTGCGCGTCGGGTTAATGCCTACATGCTGCAAAATCAACTCTGAGTCGGGTGCAATACTGGCTGCGACCATAAAAAACGCTGCAGAGGAAATATCTGCTGGCACTTCAATATGGGTGCTGGTCAATGTGTGATTGCTTTCGATTTTAGCTGTAGCGCCGCGCACTTCCACGGGGTAGCCAAAACCACGCAGCATGCGCTCGGTGTGATCGCGAGTGGGTGCAGGTTCCGTCACAGAGGTTTCACCCGCAGCATACATACCGGCCAGTAATAAGCATGATTTGACCTGAGCACTGGCCATCGGCATTGCATAATGCATACCGGTTAAGCGCTGTCCGCCACGTAAGGTCAAAGGTGGACGGCCTTCTGCGGCGGTTTCAATCACTGCGCCCATTTCACGCAACGGCTTAGCAATCCGATTCATTGGACGCTTAGACAACGAGGCATCACCGGTTAAGGTGCTATCAAAAGGCTGCGCGGCCAGAATACCTGACAGTAAGCGCATGGTTGTTCCAGAATTGCCGACATAAATCGGGCCTGGTGGTGCCTGTAAACCATGCAAACCTACGCCGTGTACAACAACTCGACCTTTATCCGGTCCTTCAATAACAACACCCATATCACGAAAGGCTTGAATGGTGGCCAGCGCGTCTTCTCCTTCAAGAAAACCTTCAATTTCGGTAACGCCTTGCGCTAAAGAGCCGAGCATAATGGCGCGGTGTGAAATGGACTTATCACCCGGGACACGAATGGTGCCGTTGACCTGCCCACCGGGTCGAGCTAAAAAAATCAGATCATTATCAAGCATAGTTTCCACATAGGCCCTTTGGGCTAAAATTGTACTGAAATGTTCGCGGGCTACACGTGCACGGGTAAACACACCAAGCAAATGACGCCCATCTTCTTCGGCAATCGCCTTGCGCAACGCATCAAGATCATCACGATATTGGTCCAACTGCTCTAAAACAGCGTCACGATTGGCTAAAAAAATATCATGCCACATCACCGGGTCACTGCCGGCAATACGGGTGAAATCACGAAAACCACCCGCCGCATAGCGAAATATTTCTAAGTTTTCGCTGCGTTTAGCCAAGGAGTCAACTAAACCAAATGCAAGCAAATGCGGTAAATGACTGGTCGCCGCGAGGACGCGGTCGTGTTGCTCAACACTCATCAACTCAACATCGGCGTTCAGGCCTTGCCACAATTGTTGCACGCACTGCAGTGCGGCAGGATCAGTATGCGCATGCGGGGTGAGGATGACTTTATGGTATTTAAATAAGTGCGGGTTGGCTGCTTCAACGCCACTGCGCTCTGAACCGGCAATTGGATGACCCGGCACTAAAAGTGGCGGTAATTCGCCGTATATCTCTTGCGCAGCCGTAAGCAAATGCCCTTTCACGCTGCCCGCATCGGTAATAATGGTGTTGTCTAGCGCTAAAGCGGCAAGTTTGCCCAGTAGCGTTTTTAACGCCAGCACCGGCACCGCCAACATAATCACATCAACATCGCGGCACGCCTCAGCCAAGAGGGTTGTGCAACGGTCCACCACCCCTAATTCAACTGCGCGCTGGCAGGCTTGCGCATTAAGATCAACGCCGATCACTTCTCGGGCTAAACCTGCCTCGCGCACACCCTTAGCGAATGATGCACCGATTAAGCCTAGACCAACCACGACAAGGCGATTAACAATAGGGGTCGCTAGAGGTGTTTTTTGCATATTAGGCCTGTTTTAAAACAGCAGTTAATGCATCCAAAAACCTTTGGTTCTCAGCTGCGGTGCCAATTGATACGCGTAAGAAAGTCGGCATTGCATAGCCTGCCACAGGTCGCACAATAACCCCCTGTTCTAGCAATGCTTGGTTGATAGGTGCTGCGTCACGGTTAAAGTTCACCGCAATAAAATTACCCCGTGATGGCAACCAAGACAGGCCTAACTGTTTAAAACCTGCTTCTAATTGCTGCATGCCTTGCGTATTAAGGGTACGGCTACGTTCTAGGTAATCGCTATCATCCAGTGCAGCACAGGCAGCAACCAAGGCTAAGCTATTGACATTAAAGGGTTGGCGCACACGGTTCAGCACATTGGCGATTTCTTTTGATGAGGCGGCATAGCCAACACGTAAAGCCGCCAAGCCATAGGCTTTAGAAAAGGTGCGCGAAACCAGCAGATTAGGGTAGCGACTTAAGTAATCCATACCGTCAGGTAGATCACTGTCTACGGCATATTCGATATAGGCTTCGTCTAAAACCACCAAGACATTGCTTGGTACTTTGCTTAAAAAGGCATTAAGCGCCGCTTGGTTAAACCAAGTGCCGGTGGGGTTGTTGGGGTTAGCAATAAATACAACACGGGTATTGCTATCGATCGCTACAGCCATGGCGTCAAGGTCATGACCATACTCTTTAGCCGGCACCTCGCGGCACTCAGCCCCAGAGGCTAAAGTGGCAATCGGGTAGACAGCAAAAGCATGCGCACTAAAGACCGCGTTGCGTCCAGGCGCTAACCATGCGCGCGCGATCAGTTCAAGGATATCGTTAGAACCATTGCCCAAAGTGATTTGTGCTGGATCAAGCCTGTAGTGTGCAGCCAGTTTTTCTTTTAAAGTAAAACCACTGCCATCGGGATAACGAGTCAGTTCAGGCAAGGCTTGGCTAATCGCAGCGCAGACTTTTTCGCTAGGGCCAAGCGGATTTTCATTACTGGCGAGCTTAACAATATCAGCTGGATTAAGACCCAGCTCACGCGCCAGTTCATCGACCGGCTTGCCGGGCACGTAAGGCGATAACTCTTGTACGCTGGGTAATGCAAGAGCAAGAAAATTACAACTCATTGACTTTCCTCGAACAATCAACTGCCGCTACTGGAGCGGCAGCCTAGAGTATGCTTAAAGAACAGCGTTAGGGTACGAGCCTAAAACCTTCAAACCGACATTTTCTTGAGCAATGGTTTCAAGCGCGCTTTTGACCAGAGGATCATCTTTATGACCATAAAAATCAATAAAGAACACATAACTCCATTTGCCACTGCGTGACGGACGGGTTTCAATGCGCGTTAGATCAATACCGCTGTTATGAAATGGAATTAACAATTCATGCAGGGCACCTGGCTTATTGCTCATCGAAACAATCACCGAGGTTTTATCGTCACCGGTAGTTGGTACCGACTGATTGCCAATAATTAAAAAACGTGTCGAGTTATCCGGACGGTCTTCAATTTTATCGGCCAAAATAGTTAAACCATACAACTGCGCTGCCATATCGCCGGCAATCGCTGCGCTGTTCCATTCACTTTTGACCCGTTTAGCCGCTTCGGCATTGCTCGATACAGCAACGCGCTCCACATTAGGGTAATGCGCATCCAGCCATTTACGGCATTGTGCTAATGATTGCGCATGCGAATAGATGCGTGAAATTTTCTCTGTTTTAGTGTTGTCTGCAACCAGTAAATGGTGGTGAATACGTAGCTCAACCTCACCACAAATCACTAGGTCATGCTCAAGGAAACTATCGAGAGTGTGGTTAATCGCACCCTCGGTTGAGTTTTCTACAGGCACAACGCCAAAGCTCACGGCACCGGCAGCCACTTCGCGGAAAATCTCATCAATAGCAGCCATGGGCTTACTGACGACTGCTTTACCAAAGTGTTTTAGCACGGCGGCTTGCGAGAATGTGCCTTCAGGGCCTAAGTAAGCTACTTTTAACGGCTGTTCAAGGGCCAAGCAGGCAGACATAATCTCACGGAATAAACGAGCCATCTCTTCGTTACCGAGAGGCCCTTTATTGAGCTCCATAATGCGCTTAAGAACCTGGGCTTCACGTTCAGGGCGATAAAATATCGCCTGCTCACCTTCAGCTAAGGTTGCCATTTTAATGCGTCCTACTTCTTGGGCGCAGCGGGCACGCTGACTGATTAACTCAAGGATTTTCTCATCCAAGGTATCAATCCGTACACGTAAAGCGTGCAGTTCTTGATCGCTCACTTATGCATGCTCCTTCTCGAAGGCTTGCATATAGGCCACTAAAGCTTCGACTGCCTGAAGCGACACTGCATTGTAAATAGAGGCGCGCATACCACCGACTGAACGGTGGCCTTGCAGATTGAGCAAGCCACGCTGATCGGCACCAGTCAAAAAGGCTTTATCGAGTTTTTCATCGGCTAAGCGAAAGGGTATGTTCATCCAAGAGCGCGCATTCACCGCAATTGGATTGCTATAAAAGTCGCTGTCATCAATGGTTTTATACAGCAACGCTTGCTTGGCATGGTTGAGCTCAGCCATAGCCGCTAAACCGCCTTGCTGCTTTAGCCACTTAAATACGAGGCCAGATAAATACCAGGAAAAAGTCGGCGGTGTGTTGTACATGGAGCCGTTATCAGCCGCCACTTTGTAATTGAGCATGGTTGGGCAGCTGGCGCGAGCATGACCGAGTAAGTCTTCACGAACAATACCGACCACTAAACCACTTGGGCCGATATTTTTCTGTGCGCCGGCATAAATCATACCGTAACGGCTCACATCGATAGGCTTGGACAGGATGTCCGAAGACATGTCCACGACCAATGGTGTGTCACCGACTTCAGGTGTCCAATCAAACTGCAGGCCGCCAATGGTTTCATTGCTGGCGTAGTGCAGGTACGCGGCCTCTTTACTCAACTGCCATTCGTTTTGACCTGGGATAGCAAAGTAGTCATAGGCTTTAGCGCTGGCGGCAACATTGATATTACCGAAACGACGGGCTTCATCAATGCTTTTGCGCGACCAAATACCCGTATCGATATAATCAGCGCATGCGCCATCGGCTAGGAAGTTGAGCGGAATCTGCGCAAACTGTTGGCTTGCCCCACCCTGCATAAACAACACTTTATAGTTGTTGGGTATGTTTAATAGATCACGCAAGTCTTGCTCAGCTTCTGCTGCAATGGAGGTAAATTCATCACCACGGTGACTCATTTCCATCACTGACAAGCCTTTACCGTGCCAGTCTAATAGCTCGCCTTGCGCTTGTTGCAATACCGCTTCAGGAAGCGCAGCAGGACCTGCGCAAAAATTATAAACTCTACTCACGGCTCTCTCACTCTTCGGGGGTGTTTGACTCATCAATAAGCGCTTGTTCATCCTCGCTTACGACACCCTGATTATCCACTGGCGTCTCAGTAGTAGACGTCTCTTCTGTGCCTTGCTCAGCATCTTCAAGTACTTCATCGTCATCACTTATTGTTGGCTCTTGAACGCGTTCGAGGCCAACGAGGGTTTCATCTTTCGCTAAACGAATCAACATAACCCCTTGAGTGTTTCTAGACAGCGACGAGACTTCATCAACACGGGTGCGTACCAAGGTACCTTGGTCAGAAATCAACATGATTTCCTCACCGTCCAGTACTTGGATCGCGCCAATCAGCTTGCCATTGCGTTCGTTAGACACCATTGCGATCACACCCTGTCCACCACGACGGTAGTTGGGGAATTCAGTGACGGCCGTGCGCTTACCAAAGCCGCGCTCAGAGGCGGTTAGGATTTCGCTGCCTTCTTCAGGGATCAGCATCGAAATAAGCTTTTGCCCTTCTGGTAGACGCATACCGCGCACACCGCGCGCCGTACGACCCATGGCACGTACATCGGTTTCGGCAAAGCGTGTCACTTTGCCGCCATCAGAGAACAGCATGACATCGTGCGTACCATCGGTCAGCGCCGCCGAGATCAGGGTATCGTCGTCATCTAGAGCCAAAGCAATCAGGCCAGAGGTTCTTGGGCGGCTAAACTGCTCTAGTGGGGTTTTCTTCACGGTGCCGTTAGCGGTCGCCATAAAGATAAAGTAACCTTCGGTGTACTCATCAACCGGTAACATCGCGGTGATATTTTCACCTGGATCCAGCGGCAATAAGTTAATGATTGGACGGCCGCGGGAAGTACGTGAGGCTTCTGGGATCTCAAAGGTACGCTTCCAGTACACTTTGCCTTTGCTGGAGAACAGCAGCAGCGTGGTATGACTGTGCGCAACTAACAGGTGCTCAACAATATCTTCATCTTTAACACCGGTTGCCGCTTTACCGCGACCACCACGACGTTGTGCATGGTAAGCATCCAACGGCTGGCTTTTAGCATAACCGGAGCGTGAAATAGTCACTACACGCTCTTCTTCGGTGATCAGGTCGGCAATGGTTAAATCAACCCGGGAGGCGGTGATTTCAGTGCGACGCTCATCGCCGAAGTCAGCTTTAACTTTCTCTAACTCTTCACGAATCACTTCAAGCAAGCGCTCAGCGTTGCCCAAAATATTTAACAACTCACTGATCTGTAAGAGAATCTCTTGATACTCGGCCAGCAGCTTCTCATGTTCAAGACCGGTCAGGCGGTGCAGGCGCAAATCAAGAATGGCTTGTGCTTGCTCAGGCGATAGATGGTAGAAGCCCTCATGCATCCCATATTGCTCATCCAAGTCTTCTGGACGGCTGGATACAG
This sequence comes from Gammaproteobacteria bacterium DTU037, assembly GCA_001513025.1. Classification (GTDB taxonomy): domain Bacteria; phylum Pseudomonadota; class Gammaproteobacteria; order Pseudomonadales; family Pseudomonadaceae; genus Denitrificimonas. The sequence goes on along the minus strand of LFRZ01000045.1, from coordinate 20,970 downwards.
CACCGGAGCGCTCAACCATGGCCGCCACAGTGCTTGATTCCCACGCTGTTGTGATCAAGCGTTCTTTAGCTTCAGCCGGTGACGGTGAGGCTTTAATCATGGCGATAACAGGGTCAATATTTGATAAGGCAACTGCTTGACCTTCAAGAATATGACCACGCTCACGGGCTTTGCGTAATTCAAACACGGTGCGGCGCGTCACCACTTCACGGCGGTGACGAACAAAGACTTCGAGCATATCTTTGAGGTTGAGCAGACGCGGACGACCATCAACCAAGGCCACCACGTTGATACCAAATACACTTTGCATTTGTGTTTGTGCATAGAGGTTGTTGAGCACCACTTCAGGCACTTCACCGCGACGCAGTTCGATCACTACGCGCATACCGTCTTTGTCTGACTCGTCACGCAGCTCGCTGATGCCTTCGAGCTTTTTCTCTTTAACCAGTTCAGCGATCTTTTCAATTAAGCGCGCTTTATTGAGCTGGTATGGCAGTTCACTGATAATAATTTGCTGGCGACCACCGACTTTATCGATATCTTCAATAAAGGTGCGTGCGCGCATATAAATACGGCCTCGGCCGGTGCGATAGGCTTCAATAATGCCTGCTCGACCATTAATAATACCGGCGGTTGGAAAATCAGGGCCTGGGATAAACTGCATGAGCTCATCAATGCTGATCTCTGGATTATCAATAATCGCCAAACAGCCATCGATCACTTCACGAAGGTTGTGTGGCGGAATATTGGTCGCCATACCTACAGCAATACCAGAGGAACCGTTAATCAGTAAGTTAGGCACCTTGGTTGGTAAGACGGCAGGGATCATTTCTGTGCCGTCATAGTTGGGCACCCAATCCACTGTTTCCTTTTCTAAGTCGGCCAGCAGTTCGTGGGCCAACTTGGTCATACGCACTTCGGTATAACGCATTGCCGCGGCGTTATCACCATCAACGGAACCGAAGTTACCTTGGCCATCCACTAATAAATAACGTAAAGAGAACGGCTGCGCCATACGTACTATGGTGTCGTAAACTGCAGTATCACCATGCGGGTGATATTTACCGATAACGTCACCGACGACACGCGCCGATTTCTTATAGGCTTTATTCCAGTCATTACCTAACTCACGCATCGCAAACAAAACGCGCCGGTGCACAGGCTTTAAGCCGTCACGTGCATCTGGCAACGCTCGTCCTACAATTACGCTCATCGCATAATCAAGGTACGACTGTCGCATTTCATCTTCGATACTGATCGGAAGGATTTCTTTGGCCAAATCACCCATGGAAGCTCGGTTCCTTATTAATTCATCATGCCTAATACAAGCGGCCAATAGTAACACATGCCACACAAGCGCGCTCAACCTACGCTAGAGCTTTTCTTAGCCTAATTTACCTGCGTGAGTTTAATCTTACTGTTTGTCAGATTTTTACGCTCAAACTGAAAAATCTGCGTCGTTTTTCAGCGGTGTAGCATCAATTCACGCATTTTTTGTGAGTTGGGCTGCTGCACTACGCCGCGCTCAGTCACAATCACATCAATCAAAGCTGCAGGCGTAACATCAAAGACTGGATTAAAAGCGTCCACTTGCGCAGCGACACGCTGCCCGTCAAGATACAAAATCTCTGCACCGTCGCGCTCTTCGATAGGGATCTCATCGCCGCTGCTCAGCTGCATATCAATGGTAGAACTGGGCGCAACCACCATCACTTTAACCTTATGGTAGTGAGCTAATACAGCCAGCTGATAAGTACCAATTTTATTGGCCACATCACCATTGGCGGTAATCCGATCAGCACCGACGATGACCCAAGAGATTTTATTTTTCGCCATTAAATGCGCTGCGCTGGAATCCACGTTGAGCATGCTCGGGATACCCTCACCGACAAGCTCCCAAGCAGTTAAGCGTGAGCCTTGTAGCCATGGACGCGTTTCATTGATATGCACGCACTCAACCAGCCCATCTAGATAGGCGGCGCGGATCACGCCCAAGGCTGTACCAAAACCTGCGGTGGCCAGCGCACCGGCATTGCAATGAGTCATCAGATGTTGTGGTGCGCTACTGGCTTCACGAATCAACTGCAAGCCCAGCTCTGCAGTGTGCAAGTTGGCTGCACGGTCAGCATTAAAAATGGCCAACGCTTGCGCTTCTAGCACAGCTAATGGCTGCGACTGCTGCACTGCATTGGCTAAACAGTCGCGCATTTTTTGCAGCGCCCAAAATAAATTAACTGCGGTAGGGCGTGACTCTGCTAGCTCGACAAAGTCCGCCTCCAGTACCGCCTGCCACTCGCTGTGCGGGCGATGTGTCAATTGCTGCGCGGCCAATACCACAGCAAAGGCTGCCGCCACACCAATCGCTGGCGCGCCGCGTACACGCATCTCACGAATGGCTAACGCGACCTCGGTTGCCGTCGTATAACGCTGCCACTGCTCGTGCTGGGGCAGCAAACGTTGATCGAGTAAATACAGTGCATTATCACGCCATTGCAGCGCTGTTACTTTCTCGGCAGCAAGCATCTGTTCACGTATCATTGACATGACCCCCTTGAAAAATAAGCAATTATAGCTGAGTCTGCAGTTAAAACCGTATATAAGCTGTGCCTTATTGCGCAGTCGCAGCGTCAATCGAAACTCAATGTATTTACCTATAAATCAGCATAGGTTCACTTTTTAAGCAGGAAGCCACGCATGCCACACTCGCCGTTAGATTGTCTGTTATTGCCCGAGTGGCTGGTGCCCGTTGAGCCGGCTGGTGTGATTTTAAAGAACTATGCTCTAGGTATTCGCGGTGATCGTATCGCCTTGATTGCACCGCGCGAGCAAGCTTTAAAAATACCCTGCGCGGATATTCGTGAGCTGCCCAATACCCTACTGACCCCTGGCCTGATTAATGCGCATGGCCATGCGGCGATGAGCTTGTTCCGTGGCTTGGCCGATGATATGCCACTGCATACTTGGCTCAATGAGCATATCTGGCCGGCCGAAGCGCTGTGGGTTAACGAAGACTTTATTCGTGATGGCACTGAACTGGCGATTGCCGAGCAACTCAAGAATGGCATCAGCTGTTTTTCTGATATGTATTTTTTCCCTGAAATTGCCTCGCAACTGGTGCACAGCAGCGGTATCCGCGCGCAAGTCACTGTGCCGATGCTGGATTTTCCAGTGCCTGGCGCTCGTAACAATGCCGAAGCGCTGCGTAAAGGCTTACAGCTGTTTGATGACTTTAAACAACATCCGCGCTTAACCATCGGCTTTGGTCCGCATGCGCCCTACACTGTTTGCGACCAAGGCTTAGATAATATCGTTATGCTGGCCGCGCAATTGGATGCGCCGGTACAAATGCATGTGCATGAAACCGCCGCGGAAATACAGCAAAGTTTAGACACCTATGGTGAACGCCCTTTAGCGCGCTTAGCGCGCTTAGGTTTGCTCGGCCCACGCTTTCAAGCCGTGCATATGACGCAAGTTAATGAGGAGGATATTGCCCTACTGGTACAGAGCAATAGCAGCGTCATTCATTGCCCTGAATCGAACTTAAAACTGGCCAGTGGTTTTTGCCCGATTGAGCGGCTATGGAATGCTGGAGTCAATGTGGCCATTGGTACCGATGGTGCGGCCAGCAACAATAATCTTGATCTACTGGGTGAAACCCGCACCGCAGCCTTATTGGCCAAAGCGGTGGCACAATCAGCCAGCGCTATAGATGCTCATCGCGCCTTACGCATGGCCACCTTAAATGGTGCACGGGCAATGGGCATTGATGCGCAAACCGGCTCGTTAGAGGTGGGGAAATTGGCGGATATTACTGCGTTTAACTTTAATGATCTGTCGGTGCAGCCGGTTTACGATCCTGTCTCGCAATTAATTTATGCCGCGGCACGCAACTGTGTTGAGCATGTCTGGGTCGGCGGTAAGCAGTTGTTAAAAGATCGACAACTGCTGCGTATGGATGAACAAAAAATCATTCGAAAAAGTCAGGATTGGGCTAGAAAAATATCTAAAAAACAATAGGTTGCAATATTAACTTAAAGTTAAATAGAGATAATAAGCAATGCAATGTTTGAACTCTAAAGCAAACAGGCTTAAAAGCTGGCATTATATGCAGCTTCAATAGCGGCATATATCGTATAGGACTGGGTTATGAGCAATGTAGACCATGCTGAAATTGCGAAGTTTGAAGCCTTAGCACACCGCTGGTGGGATCGAGAAAGCGAATTTAAACCCCTGCATGATATCAATCCATTGCGTGTCAACTGGATTAATGAGCGTGCCTCCTTGGCTGATAAGAAAGTCTTAGATGTTGGCTGCGGTGGTGGTATTTTAAGTGAGGCGATGGCCCAGCGCGGCGCGCAAGTCACCGGTATTGATATGGGTGAAGCGCCGCTCGCCGTAGCGCGCTTACATCAGCTGGAAAGCGGTGTTGAGGTCAGCTACCGCCAGATCACAGCAGAAGCCTTAGCAGAAGAAATGCCGGGCCAGTTTGATGTGGTCACCTGTTTAGAAATGCTGGAGCATGTACCGGATCCAGCTTCTATTATCCAAGCCTGCTACACCTTGGTTAAGCCGGGCGGTCAGGTATTTTTCTCAACCATTAATCGCAATCCAAAAGCTTATCTGTTTGCCATTGTTGGCGCTGAATACATCATGGGCTTACTGCCTCGCGGCACCCATGATTTCAAAAAATTTATTCGCCCGTCTGAATTGGGTGCATGGAGTCGTGCGGCGGGGCTGCAAGTGCAAGACATTATCGGCTTGACCTACAACCCGCTGACCAAGCGCTATAAGCTTGAAGCGGATGTTGACGTGAACTATATGCTGCACACCACTAAGGACGCCTAATGCGTATCCAGGCGGTGTTGTTTGATATGGACGGTACGCTGCTCGATACGGCCAAAGACTTTTACGCCATTGTCCAGAGCATGCGTACCGAGCGTGGCTTAGCCCCGTTCGACGATGAAATAGGTTTTCGTCAACAGGTTTCACGCGGCGCGCAGATCATGGTGGCTTACGCCTTTGCGTTAAAGCCGAATGATCCTACAGTAGAGCCCTTGCGCGATACTTTTCTCGCCCGTTATGAGTTGCAGCATGCGCAATTCACTGAACCCTTTCCTGGCGTCTTAGATCTGTTGCAGCACCTAGACGATGCGGGTATCCGCTGGGGTGTGGCAACCAATAAACCGCTGCGTTTTGCCCAGCCGATTATGGATGCTTTGAATTTGTCAGCGCGCAGCGCGGTACTACTCTGCCCTGAGCATGTGACCCATAGCAAACCTGCGCCTGATATGTTGCTGGCGGCGTGCCAGCAATTACAGCTTGATCCACGCCAAGTTATTTATGTCGGCGATGATCAGCGTGATATTGATGCTGGTCGTGCTGCAGCGATGCACACCGTTGCCGTGCGTTATGGCTATATTGTACCGAGCGATAATCCGTGCAACTGGGGCGCTGATGCGGTCATTGAAAGCATGGCTGAATTAGAACCTTTATTAGCCGCATACTGCAGCTGCTAAGGACTGTGCAGCTGAGCATTCGCTAATATAGAATTAACATGAGTTTATTATCTTAACCCATTGATTTTAAAGAGATCAGTTATGTTTGATTACACTGCACCTGCTGAATTATTAAAAGACCGTATCATTCTGGTGACCGGTGCTGGACGTGGCATTGGTGCAGAAGCCGCACGCACCTATGCCGCGTATGGCGCAACGGTTTTATTGCTGGGTAAGACGGAGAAGCGTCTGAATGCTGTTTACGATGAAATTGTTGCAGCAGGCCATCCTGAGCCGGTGGTGATCCCACTGGATCTAGAAAAAGCCAGCAGCGAAGCGTACGGCGAGCTGGGAGCGATGATTGAGACTGAGTTCGGACGTCTAGATGGCCTGCTGCACAATGCTTCTATCTTAGGCCCGCGCACCCCGCTCGAGCAGTTGGCAGGTGAGAATTTTGCCAAGGTTATGCAGATCAACGTGAACGCTATGTTTATGTTGACCAGCGCGATGCTGCCTTTACTGCGCTTATCCGAGGATGCCTCAGTGATCTTTACCTCAAGCAGCGTAGGTCGCAAAGGTCGTGCGTATTGGGGCGCGTATGCGGTCTCTAAGTTCGCCACCGAGGGCCTGATGCAAGTGATGGCGGATGAATTGGACGACACTGCGATTCGTGCCAACAGCTTAAATCCGGGCGCGACACGTACGGATATGCGCGCACATGCCTATCCAGGCGAAAATCCGCTGAATAACCCAACGCCTGCTGAAATTATGCCGGTGTATTTGTATCTGATAGGGCCTGACAGTAAAGGTGTCACCGGTCAGGCATTTGATGCTCGCTAATTAAGCACAATACAGCGACTGTACTGGACTTGGGCGCCATATGCTGAGCGCTTGGCGCTGCTCTTCTCACTAGCCTTTATCAAGCGCTAAAGGCTAGCATTGCGCTGGCCATTAGCGACAACTCGCGCGCCAAGTGCGCGAGCTGTACCAAGGGCATTACTCTGGACGTAAACGACGTACAGTGGGCTTCTTGCCACCGGTAGTGCTGCTTGGGCGCGGCTTTCTGGTGCCTTTAGCGAACTCTTCCGGCTGATCTTTGCTTGTGCTATAGACGATTTTCTTTTCTGGACGACGGTTGTCACGCACTTGCGCCACAGGCCGAGCGATTTTACGCTGCTGGCGTTCCAGTTTATCCTTGGCTTTCTCGCTGACTTCTGCCAAAGCAATCGGCTCAAGGCCTACTTCTTTACTGAGAATATCAACTTCTGCCTGGCCCATTTCACGCCAGCGTCCGACGCTTAACTCTGAGGTTAAGAATACCGGTCCGAAACGTACACGCTTCAAGCGACTCACCACCACATCTTGTGATTCCCACAAGCGACGCACTTCACGGTTACGCCCTTCCATCACGACGCAATGGAACCAACGGTTAAAGCCCTCGCCACCGGGTGCAGCCTGTACATCAGTAAACTTGGCTGGACCATCTTCAAGCATTACGCCACGTTTAAGGTTTTCAATCATCTCATCAGTGACTTCACCACGCACACGCACCGCGTACTCACGGTCCATCTGATAGGACGGGTGCATTAAGCGGTTGGCTAACTCTCCATCAGTGGTAAACATCAACAAACCTGTGGTGTTGATATCCAAGCGACCGATATTGATCCAGCGACCCGTATGTGGACGTGGTAAGCGATCAAATACGGTTGGACGGCCTTCAGGGTCTTTACGTGTACACACTTCGCCTTCTGGCTTGTTGTAAATCAGCACACGGCGCTGCAAATAGTCTTCTGCATCTTTCTTCAGCGGACGACCATCCACAGTGATTGCATCCAGTGCATCCACACGTGCACCTAATTTGGCTACGCGTGAGTTGACTAGAACACGACCATCGGCGATCCATTGCTCAATATCGCGGCGTGAGCCAAAGCCCATGCGTGCAAGCACTTTCTGCAGTTTTTCGCCAACGGGCGCAACCGCCGCTTTCTTGGCTTTATCGTTCTTAGGTTTGTCGCCTGCTGGTGCAGCAGTTGTTTTCTTGGTCTTATCATTCATTGTAAGCACCTCCCGGTGGGTCGCTTTCAGTTATTAAATTGCAAAAATTGCAAGTGGCTTATCATACGCGTCGCTCATCCAATAGACGATACAAATCAATCAGTACGTTGCGTTATATGCCACGCTTGGTGAATTTTCTTATTACGCGCAAAGTCAGGATCAAAGGTTTGTGCAGTGATATTGGTCACTTGATAACGCGCTTCAATGCTTTCATCCATAATAAAACGACGGAAGTTATTGGAGAAATACAGACTACCACCCGGCGCTAAACGTGCCATAGCACGATCCAGCAACAGCACATGGTCACGCTGAATATCAAAGACGTCATCCATACGCTTGGAGTTCGAGAAGGTTGGCGGATCAAGGAAAATCAGATCATAGGCTTCACGATCATTTTCCAGCCAAACCATCACATCAGCATGCACTAAGTTGTGTTTATCTGAGAAACCGTTGAGCGCTAGATTGCGCTTGGCCCAGTCCAAATAGGTTTTTGACAGATCAACGCTGGTGGTACTGCGCGCCCCGCCTTTGGCTGCATGCACAGTGGCCGCCGCGGTGTAACAAAACAGGTTTAAGAAGCGCTTGCCAGCAGCTTCCTTTTGAATACGCATGCGCATGGGGCGGTGATCAAGAAAGACCCCGGTATCTAGGTAATCAGTCAAGTTAACGAGCAACTTCACTCCACCTTCAGCGATATGCATAAACTGGCCGCGCTCAGCCTGACGCTCATACTGACGGGTACCCGCTTGACGCTCACGGCGCTTAATCACAATGCGCTCTGGCGGCACATCCATTACCGTAGGAATCGCGGCCAAAGCATCTAAGAAACGACCTTTAGCTTTTTCAGGGTCGATGGTCTTAGGTGCAGCGTACTCTTGAACATGCAACCAATCTGCATAGACATCAATCGCCAAGGCATATTCAGGCATATCCGCATCGTATAGGCGGTAGCATTCTATATTTTCTTTACGTGCCCACTTGCTCAACTGCTTAAGGTTTTTTTGCAAACGGTTGGCAAACATCTGCCCTCCTTCGCTTAAGCGTGCTGATTCAACCGGTGCCGCGGCGGTGCGCTCTGGCTCGCCAGTTAAGCGTGGTGCTTCATCGTAATCAGTCGGTACGCTTGGTTTAGCGTGACTGGTGATGCGATCTGATAGAACAAAACGTTCTGGTTGTACTTGGAATAACAATAAGCGACAGGGTAGCGCACCATTGAACAACGAATACTGCTTATGGCTGCGCAAACCCATGCGTTTGCCCAGTTGTGGCGCGCCGGTAAAGACTGCTGCTTCCCAGCCTAAACACACACTGCGTAAACGCTCACCTAAATACTGATAGAGGTATAACAAGCTGGCTTCATCACCTAGACGCTCACCATAGGGTGGGTTCGTGACCACTAGGCCGGTTTGACCATGATCGGTTTTAGGTTCAAAGGTGGCGAGCTCGCCTTGATAGACATTAACCCAGCCCGATAAGCCTGCCCGCTCGATATTATTACGCGCTGGCTGCATTAAGCGGGGATCGCCTTCATAACCGCGAATCCACAGCGGCGGTTTAGCTAAACCAATGGCGGCACGTTGCTTGGCCTCCTCATAAATCGGCTGCCACAACTCTGGCTGATGACCTAACCAATTGCTAAAGCCCCAACGCTCACGGCGTAAGTTAGGCGCTACGTCAGCAGCCATCAATGCACCTTCAATCAAGAAGGTACCGACACCGCACATCGGGTCAACTAAAGCAGCACCCTGCCTAGCCAATGCCGGCCAGCCGGCGCGCAGTAAAATAGCCGCCGCGAGGTTTTCTTTTAACGGCGCTGCGCCCTGCTGCAAGCGATAGCCGCGTTGGTGCAAACTGGTACCGGATAAATCGAGAGATAAGGTTGCTTCACCACGATTAAGGTGCAGATGGACACGCACATCGGGGCTGATTTTATCCACTGACGGACGATTGCCATCGGCATCACGTAACGCATCAACAATCGCATCTTTAACTTTTAACGCGCCAAAATGAGTGTTATCAATCCCTGAGCCTCGGCCAGTAAACTCAACAGATAAAGTGCCATTGGCCTGCAAATGCTCAGACCAATCTAAATCATTAATACCGTGATACAGGTCTTCAACTGTTTTCACGCTAAAGGTTTTTAGCACCAACAGCACACGGTTGGCCAGCCGCGACCACAGGCAGAGACTGTAAGCAACTTGCAGGGTCGCGCGTCCAGAAACGCCGGATAAATGCTCGCGAGCATCGTTGAGTCCAAGCGACTGTGCTTCATCAAGCAGCAGCCCTTCGAGACTCTTTGGACAGGTTAAATACAGTTCTACTTCTTTATTGGCGGGCATAAATATTCCAGTGGGTACTCAATTCAAAACTTTTCTATACATAATGTATTTTAATTCAGGTCAAAAAAGTGACCTTTCATCAGTTTTATTCGGTTAACTCGCGCTTGTTATAAAACATAACGCGCTATTTGAAACGTTAAAGAACGCATAAGCCTGTGTAAAGAGGCGCTTTATAGCCTCTAACTATGAAACAAATTGTCACTTATGCCCTTTACTATCAAAACAACATGTATATAGATCAAAATAATCATTCCATCTGCAGCGCACATTGGTTAGAAATGACATGAGCTTGCGCTTTTTGCATAGCTTGAAACTCATCATGGAGCATATGAGTTTCTTAACGGTGCAGTATAAGGCTTTACTCTAAAGCCAGCGGCAACATTCTAGTCAATAACTGAGGGCGATACCCAATGAGAAGACTCAAGCGTGATCCGTTAGAACGTGCTTTTTTACGTGGCTACCAACATGGTGTCACTGGTAAGTCGCGCGAACTCTGTCCATTTAATTTACTAACTGCTCGCCAAGCTTGGTTAAACGGCTGGCGTGAAGGGCGTGGCGATAACTGGGATGGTTACCGTGGCGCAGCTGGCCTCCATCGGCTGAATGAACTCAACGCCGTAGGCTAGCATAGCGTGATTTTGCTATCGTGAGGCGCAATTCAAGGCCTCACGATTTTGTTTATTCAACCCTGCGTCTGACTGCGCGCAACTGCAGCAATAGCGTCCACTGATGCTCTAATTAATTCGGGGCCCTTATAAATAAAGCCTGAATAAACCTGCACCAAACTGGCACCCGCTTGGATTTTTTCTGCAGCATGTCGCCCTTCAGTAATACCACCCGCAGCAATAATAGGTAAACGCCCGGCTAAAGTATCCGCAAGTACGCGAACCACATGAGTACTTTGTTCGCGCACCGGTGCACCGGATAAGCCACCGGCCTCGTCAGCATGCAACATACCTTCGACGCCTTGGCGCGATACTGTGGTGTTGGTCGCAATCACAGCATCCATACCGGTATCAAGTAAAATATTCGCCACTTCAACAATTTCTTCATCGCTCATATCAGGGGCAATTTTAATGGCTAAAGGTACTCGCTTACCGTGCAAAGCAGTTAAAACCTCTTGGCGCTGGCGCAAGCTGTACAACAGATTCCGTAATGAATCACCAAACTGCAAAGAGCGCAGGCCTGGGGTGTTGGGTGAGCTGATATTTACCGTAATATAGCTGGCGCAACCGTACACTTTATCCAAGCAGTACAAATAGTCATCGGCTGCATTTTCAACCGGCGTATCAAAGTTCTTACCGATATTAATGCCTAAAACACCTTGAAAATTAGCATTTTGTACTCGTGCCAACAAATGCTCAACACCCTGATTATTAAAGCCCATACGATTGATGATGCCTTCGGCTGAGGGCAGGCGAAATAAGCGTGGCTTTGGATTACCAGGCTGCGCACGTGGTGTCACCGTACCAATTTCAATAAAGCCAAAACCAACGCCCGACAGACCTAAAATGGCATCACCATTTTTATCCAGCCCCGCAGCTAAACCCACAGGGTTTGGAAACTCTAAGCCCATCACCTTGACCGGCAACGCAGCCGGTTGCTTTATTAGACGGCGAGTGAGGCCTAGACGCCCCGCCGCACCTAATAAATCGATGGTTAATTCGTGCGCTGTTTCCGGCGACAGTTTGAATAATAAGCGACGAGATAAGTTGTACATAGATGAGTATCGAATAAGTTGAATAGAATGATCCGATTATAGCGGGTTACGCTAGGCTACGCAGGTCTAATCACAACCCTCGGACCTTAAACGCAACAATAATTGAGTAATACAGCTGTTAAACAGTTTTGCCTACAGGCAGTCCATTCTTCATAAAACGTTGCATCTTATAAAAGGCTGTATATAATACCAGTCACTGTACAAAACAACAGAGTCCTATTATGGCTAAGCTAACGAAACGTCAGTCAGAAATTTTAAGCTTTCTTAAAACCTGCATAGAAGACAATGGTTACCCTCCGACACGCGCTGAGATCGCTAAGGAGCTGGGGTTTAGGTCACCTAATGCGGCTGAAGACCACCTCAAAGCCCTCGCACGTAAAGGCGTCATTGAAATGATTCCTGGTGCCTCACGCGGCTTAAAAATTATCGAAACAGCCGATAGCAATCAATTGTCCGCCAATGATAACGAGTTGCCAGTGATTGGCCGCGTGGCAGCTGGCGAGCCTATTTTGGCCCAGCAGCATATTGAAAGCACCTGCCCGGTCAATCCTGATGTGTTTAAACCGCGTGCAGATTACCTGCTGCAAGTGCGCGGCATGAGCATGAAGGATATCGGCATTCTTGATGGCGACTTACTCGCGGTGCATATCACCCAAGAAGCACGCAATGGTCAAGTTATTGTGGCGCGTATTGATGATGATGTCACAGTGAAACGCTATAAACGTGAAGGTGATACGGTTTGGTTGCTAGCGGAAAACAGTGACTTTGAGCCCATTAAAATTGATTTGAAGACCCAGAATCTGATTATTGAAGGCTTAAGTGTCGGCGTTATACGTCGCTAAGGAGATTTTATGAATCGCCAAATATCACTTGAACAGCAACAAATTGGCTTATTTGAGCCACCCTTAACTCAGACAGGAGTGGCTACTGCACCCTTAATAGCGGTGCCACGTTATTTTGAAATAGACACTTGCGCCCAAGATGACGCGGTTTTCAGCGAAATTTCTTTATCCGGTCGCGCACAGCAGTGCTTACAGCTTATCGCTCCGATTTTGCGTGAACTGAGTGAGGATCACAATGATCGCTGGCTGACCTTGATCTCGCCACCCAAGTATATGAGCGCACAGTGGTTGCGCGATGCAGGTTTGAATCGCGAGCGTATTTTAGTGCTTCGCCCAAGGGGAATACAAAGCAGTCCAGAATTGGCCAGTGAAGCCTTGCGCTTAGGCTGCAGCCACACGGTCATCAGCTGGTTTAATCCTTTGCCACGTGCGATTCGCGCACGACTGACTGCAGCGGCACGCATCGGTGCGGCGCAAAGTCTGAATATTCGTCAAGCGTTTACACTCTAGTCCTAGCCACAGAGTATTTGCCGCGCCGACCTTAAGGTTAGCGCGGCTTTTTTATGCAGATGACTTAGCTATCAGCTAATAGCTTTTCCCAGGCTTTGACTTCTTTTTTCGATGCGCCACCCAGTAATTCTAGCGCTTGACGTAAGCGGTAACGGGTTAAGTCGGGACCGAGAATTTCCATCGCATCCAGTACTGAGACTGAACTGGCCTGCCCAGTGATAGCAGCAAACATCAGCGGCATAATATCGCGCAGCTTAAGCTCCAACAGGTCGCCGGTTGCATTGATGCAGGCAGTGATTGCGTCTTTCTCCCACTGACGTAAGGCTTCCAGTTTCCATAACACCAGCTGCAGCGCTTGGCGCACTTGATCGGTACTGAGTTTTTTATGCGCAAACAATTCTGGCGTAATGGGTACACCACCAGAAAAGAAGAAACCGGCCAGCGGGGCAATTTGGCTTAAGGTTTCGATGCGACCTTGCACATGCGGGGCAATTTGCATCACGTAGTCAGTGTTAAACGCCCACTCACGCGCCGCATCGGCAAACTGCTCAACAGTTAACTCACGCAGCCATTGACCGTTCAACCAAGACAGTTTTTCCACATCAAAAATCGGGCCACCTAACGAGACACGATTGATATCAAAATGCTCAATCATATCGTCCAGTGAAAACTTCTCGCGCTCATCCGGCATCGACCACCCCATACGCCCCAAATAGTTGAGCATGGCTTGTGGCAAGTAGCCCATACGCTCATAAAAGGTAATTGAGGTTGGGTTTTTGCGTTTAGAGAGCTTGCTCTTATCGGGGTTGCGCAGTAATGGCATATAGCACAGTACCGGTTGTTCCCAGCCAAAGTACTCATACAGCTTAATCAGCTTAGGTGCTGACGGCAGCCACTCTTCGCCACGCAGTACGTGAGTAATGCCCATTAAATGGTCATCCACCACGTTAGCAAGAAAGTACGTCGGCAAACCGTCGGCCTTCATCAGTACTTGCATATCCATGCGGTCCCAGCCGATCTCAACTGTGCCGCGCAACATATCATTGACCACACAGATGCCTTCGGTCGGTACTTTCATTCGAATGACATGCGACTCACCGGCCGCCACACGCTGTTGTGCTTCAGCCGGATCTAAATGTGCACAATGGCCATCGTAGGCAGGGGTTTGCTTATCAGCCATTTGTTGTGCGCGCACCTCATTCAGGCGCTCAGCGCTGCAGAAACAGGGGAACGCATGGCCTTTTTCAACCAAGAGGTCACAGTGCTCTTTATAAATAGCCGCACGTTCACTTTGGCGGTAAGGGCCATGAGGACCGCCTACGTCTGGACCCTCGTCCCACTCAATACCTAACCAGCGCAACGCATCATAAATTTGCTGCTCTGATTCGCTACTGGAGCGCACTTGGTCAGTGTCTTCAATGCGCAGAATAAACTGACCACCGTGCTGACGAGCAAAACACATATTAAATAATGCAATATATGCAGTGCCAACGTGCGGATCGCCGGTTGGGGAAGGTGCAATACGGGTACGGACAGGGGTCATTATGAGTACTCAAAGCTTAAAAATAGAAATTTCAGTGGCCATCTTAGCAAATTCTAAGCGCCCTGCTCTAGTGACGGATCAGGCAGCGGCTGCACCATGCCGTAAAAGCTGCATGTTACATATCCAGCAGACGCAAACGTAAGCGTTGTATTTCATCGCGCATCTGTCCCGCCGCTTCAAACTCAAGATCGCGCGCCAGTTGGTACATTTTCTCTTCCAGCTGTTTAATGCGCTTGCCAATATCACCAGGCGTGCGAAATTGCTGATCATATTCAGCCGCTTGCTCGGCCGCGCGTGCTTGCGCTTTACGCTTATTACTACGCGCACCAGGTACCACCGCGCCTTCCATAATGTCTTTAACACTCTTTTTCACGCCTACGGGGGTGATGTTATGTTTAGTGTTAAAGGCAATTTGTTTTTCTCGGCGGCGGTTGGTTTCATCAATCGCCCGCTCCATTGAACCGGTCATGCGATCAGCATATAGAATAGCTTTACCATTGAGGTTACGCGCAGCACGGCCAATGGTTTGAATCAAGGAACGCTCTGAGCGCAAAAAACCTTCTTTATCGGCATCGAGAATCGCTACCAGCGATACTTCTGGCATATCCAAACCTTCACGCAGCAAGTTAATCCCGACCAGTACATCAAACACGCCCATACGTAGGTCACGAATAATCTCCACGCGCTCAACCGTATCAATATCCGAGTGCAGGTAACGCGCGCGCACATTGTGATCCGCCAGATATTCAGTCAAATCTTCAGACATACGCTTGGTCAGCGTGGTGACTAACACGCGCTCATCCACCGCCACGCGCGCGCTGATTTGTGAGAGCAGATCATCCACTTGGGTTAAAGCAGGACGCACTTCAATCTCAGGGTCAATTAGGCCGGTGGGACGTACCACTTGCTCAACCACCTGCCCCGCATGTTCAGCTTCATAAGCGCCTGGGGTGGCGGAGACGAAAATGGTTTGCGGGCTGGCCGCCTCCCACTCATCAAAACGCATAGGCCGATTATCTAAAGCCGATGGCAGACGAAAGCCGTAATTGACTAGGTTTTCTTTGCGCGAGCGGTCCCCCTTATACATCGCGCCAATTTGCGGCACAGAGACGTGCGACTCATCAATAATCAGTAAGGCATTATCTGGCAAGTAATCATACAAAGTTGGCGGCGGCGCACCGGCCTCACGCCCGGATAAATAGCGCGAGTAGTTTTCAATGCCGTTGCAATAGCCCAGCTCTAAAATCATTTCCAAATCAAAGCGGGTGCGCTGCTCTAAACGTTGCGCTTCGACCAGCTGATCATTGTTGCGCAAATAGATTAAGCGCTGATCCAGCTCCACTTTAATATGCTCAATGGCCTCTAAAAGTGTTTCGCGCGGCGTGACATAGTGAGACTTCGGATAAAAGGTAAAACGCGGCAGCTTACCCAACACTTTGCCGGTAAGGGGGTCAAAAGCGCTGATATTTTCCACTTCATCATCAAAGAGTTCAATGCGGATGGCTTCAAAGTCAGACTCAGCCGGATACACATCAATCACATCACCGCGCACACGGAAGGTTGCGCGCGAGAAATCCACTTCGTTACGGGTGTACTGCAAGTCAGCTAAACGTGATAACAAATCGCGCTGATTAATATGATCACCGCGGTCCAGATGCACTACCATTTTCAAGTAACTTTCTGGACTGCCTAAACCATAAATACAGGACACGGTGGCAACAATAATCACATCAGGCCGCTCGAGCAAAGCCTTGGTCGCAGATAAGCGCATCTGCTCAATGTGGTCATTGATTGATGCATCTTTTTCAATAAAGGTATCAGAGGCCGCAACATAGGCTTCCGGCTGATAATAATCGTAATAAGACACAAAGTACTCCACCGCGTTATTCGGGAAGAACTCTTTAAACTCACCATATAATTGAGCGGCGAGGGTTTTATTGGGCGCCAGAATAATGGCTGGACGCTGCACCTGTTGAATCACATTGGCAATGCTGAAGGTTTTTCCAGACCCCGTCACCCCATGCAATGTCTGGTGGGATAATCCGGACTCGATACCTGCAACCATTTTACGAATAGCTTCTGGCTGATCACCGGCGGGCTGAAATTGTGTGACGAGCTCAAAGCGCGACATGCAAACCTCTAATAACACATGGGGAAAAATCCCGCGAAAAGTAAAGAACAGACAGTTATGGGCTAATAATCATCGTCCAAAGTCTATAATACCTGTCGAATCGCGCTGCGTCTCGGCGCGGTGTCTGTTAAGCTAGCGCCTCCATTCCATTTTAATCGAGTTCGCTAAACATGAGCCTGTTCTCTGCCGTCGAAATGGCGCCACGTGATCCAATCTTGGGTCTGAACGAAGCTTTTAACGCCGATACCCGTCCACACAAAGTCAACCTCGGTGTTGGTGTTTATTACAATGAAGCTGGTCGTATTCCTCTTCTTAAAGCGGTTGCCTTAGCCGAAAAAGCCCGTGCCGAAGCGCATGCGCCACGTGGTTATCTGCCCATTGAAGGGATTTCAAGCTACGACAGTGCAGTACAAAAGCTGTTATTTGGCGCTGATTCTGCAATTATCCAATCGGGACGTATTATTACCAGTCAAGCCATTGGCGGTACCGGTGCGTTAAAAATTGGCGCTGACTATCTTAAGCGCTTATTGCCTGATGCGGTTGTAGCGATTAGTAATCCAAGCTGGGAAAACCACCGTGCTCTATTTGAGTCGGCAGGCTTTGCGGTACAAAATTACAGTTACTACGACTCTGCTAAGCAAGGTATTAATCTTGAGGGTATGTTGGCTGATTTACGTCAGTTGCCGACTCAGTCAATCATTGTCTTGCATGCCTGCTGCCATAACCCAACTGGGGTTGATCTAAGCCCTGTGCAATGGGTACAGGTGCTTAATGTCTTGCGTGAATGCAATCATATCCCCTTCTTAGATATCGCGTATCAAGGTTTTGCTGAAGGTATTTATGAAGATGCAGAGGCTGTGCGCTTATTTGCTGATTCAGGTATGTCCTTCTTTGTCTCCAGCTCCTTCTCTAAATCATTCTCACTGTATGGTGAGCGTGTTGGCGCGCTGTCGATTATTGCTGAGTCAAAAGACGAAGCAGGACGGGTACTGTCGCAACTGAAACGTGTGATTCGTACCAATTATTCCAACCCTCCGACCCATGGCGCAACAGTGGTTGGCACAGTGCTGAATACGCCAGAACTGAATGCTTTATGGCAAGAAGAACTGGGCGAAATGCGCGAGCGTATTTTGCTGATGCGCAAGCTTATGGTTGAGAAACTGGCGGCTAAAGGCGCCAAGCGTGACTTTAGTTTTGTCGCAGAGCAACGCGGTATGTTCTCTTACTCTGGCCTGACTAAAGAGCAAGTGGATCGTTTGCGTGATGAGTTTGCGATTTATGCCGTATCCAGTGGTCGTATTTGTGTTGCTGCACTGAACTTAAACAATATTGACGTCGTTACCGATGCCATAGTGCAAGTGTTGTAACAGCAACTGCTTGTTCGGGGTTAAGCTGATTAAGCGACTTTAAAAGCCAGAATCCGTAACGGGTTCTGGCTTTTTTATTGGATTAAGAGTGGAGCAGGCTTGAATAAGCTGCTGGCGTTCTAGATCCATCTGCCCATCTTTCAGGCATAAGGTTTGCTCGGCAAACACCTGTACATCTTCTACGTCATGGGTAATTAAAATCAGCGGCACGGCTAGGCGCTCTTGCAGTTGACGCAGCTCTTTGCGCATATGGATACGCAAGTCCGGATCCAGCGCCGAAAACGGCTCATCCAGCAATAAAGCCCGTGGTTCAGTGACTAAGGCGCGCGCTAGAGCAGTACGCTGGCGCTGACCACCAGACAACTCATGCGGCCTTTGATGTTGCACTGGCTCTAAAGCAAAGGTTTCCAACCAGTAATCGACCGTCTTACTGATCATCTTCGGGCGTGGATTAAACAGACCGTGGTGCAAACTGAAGGCAATATTTTGCCGCACACTCAGATGTGGAAACAACGCATAGTTTTGAAACAAAAATGCCACTTGGCGCTGCTGCGGGGTTAAGTTAATTCCCTGTGTATGATCAAACAAGGTGCGCCCAGCCAGCTTTAAATACCCCCTATCAGGCTTGAGTAAGCCGGCAATCATCTGCAATAATAAGCTTTTTCCTGACCCTGAGGGCCCCAAAACAACCAAGCGATCACTGCTCGACGCATAGTTTAAATGCAGATGAAACTCACGTTTACCCGAACGCATGGTTTTACTTAGATCGACATCTAAGAACATAGGCTTATCTACTCCGCTCAGACACACGCCCCGGTGCCAAGCGGCTGGCGGTTAATAACACCACCACGCAGACAATCGAAGTAATCACCACTAACATATTCGCGGTGTCATCTTTACCCGCTTGCACCGCTTCATACACAGCAATGGAAAGGGTTTGAGTTTTTCCGGGAATACTGCCGGCCACCATTAAGGTGGCACCAAACTCACCTAACGCACGAGCAAAGGCCAACAAAACACCCGCCAAAATACCGCGCCAGGCCAGCGGTAAAGTCACGCGGAAGAAAATAGCCAGCTCAGAGACACCTAAAACCCGTGCGGCCTGCTCCAGTTCACTATCCACCGCTTCAAAAGCGGCACGCGCAGGTTTAAACACTAAAGGAAAAGCTACCACAGTGGCGGCAATCACCGCCCCTTGCCAGGTGAAAATCAGATTAATACCAAAGCTGTCATATAGCCAAGCGCCAAAAGTGCTGCGCCGGCCCATTAACACCAGTAAGTAATAACCCAGTACGGTCGGAGGCATGACCATCGGCAAGGTCAGTAAGGTATCTAAGACATCACGGCCAAAAAAACGTGTGCGGGCAAGAAAGTAACCCACGCTGATACCCAGCACAATATTGAGCGCCGTCGCCCAGCCGGCCACTTTAAGTGACAGGCTAAGCGCAACCCAAACGGCGTCCATAGTCGACAGCTTACGGCTGACTAAAGCCGTACTGACTCAGTACCGCCTGACTATCCTCGCTAAAGGTGTAGTCAATAAATTGCTGGCTGAGTGCTTTAGCGCTGCCTTCTTTGGTCACCGCAATCGGATAGCTGACCACTGTGTCTAATGGCACAGTAAATTGTACTTTTACTTTATCAGCCATAATTGCTGCATCGGTGGCGTAGACAAAGCCGGCATCCACTTCATCACGGGCAACATAGTCTAAAGACTGGCGCACGTTTTGCGTATTGATCATTTTCTCTACCAGCACATCCCATAAATTGTTAGCCAGCAACGCCTGCTTACTGTAACGCCCGACTGGCACACTATCAGGATTACTCACTGCCAAGCGCTGTAAATCTGTACGCTGTAAATCGCTCAACTGCGTGAGTTTGAGGCTGCTATTAGCGGGTGTAATAACCACCAAAGTATTGTGCACAAAATCTCTGCGGCTGGCATTGGTCAGTAAGCCTTGCGCTTGAGCTTTATCCATTGTCTCTTGATCAGCAGAGGCAAACACATCCACTGGTGCGCCTTTGGAAATTTGCTGCAACAACTCACCCGAGCCAGCAAAATTGAGGAGGACTTTATGTTCAGGGTGCGCTGCTTCAAAGTTTGCCGCAATGTCTTTAAAGGCATTGGTCAAACTGGATGCGGCAGAAACAGTCACTTCTGCCGCCAAGACACTGCCTGAAGCGCTAATCAGCGCAATTGCGAATAGATGTTTCAAGTGTGATTTCAGCATTGTGCACCCTGCTCGCTAAGTTCGTTATATATTACAAACTATAACGCTTTCTAATGGGCTTGAATAGAGAGCATTCAAGCAGTGCAACAATGATGCGCCGCACTGCTTGATCAATGTCAGTTCTCTAGTTGAGCAGGCTGGAAAACGGCCAAAAACGCAACGAATCACCTACCGTACAGGTGGTATTTTCCGGCAGTTCCAGCAAACCATGTGACTGCGTGGCGCTGCGTAAAATACCTGAGCATTGGTTATCAATTTTTTCCGCACGGCCATCGAGCAAAGACACACGGATAAACTCACGGCGCACACCGGGCACTGGCATAGCAAAGTTGACCGGCACCATAAAGCTCTGGGCGATTGGCTCGGCAACACCCATGCGGGTTAAAATATACGGGCGCGCAAGGATCAAGAAGGTCACTAAACTGGAGGTGGGATTGCCCGGCAAACCTATCACCGGAACACCCTGATAACGGCCTAAGGTAAATGGCTTGCCTGGCTTTAAGGCCAACTTCCAAAAGTCCAATTCGCCTTCTTCACGAATCACCTGGCCCAGATAATCGGCTTCGCCCACCGACACGCCACCGCTGCTGATCAGTAAATCCACACCTTGTAGCTTGGCTAAACGATCACGCGTGAGCTGCGCATCATCGGGCAAAATACCCATATCCAGTACCGCACAGCCCAAACGCTTGAGGCTTTGGATTAGCATCGTGCGGTTACTGTTGTAAATCTGCCCT